>JAPPFC010000046.1 GCA_028824015.1 bacterium | reverse complement strand
TATCACAGCCATTGGACATGGGACGGTCACGACGGACCGCCAGTCCCGCCCAACGGGTGGCTCTCGTCGCTCGGGACAAGGCATGTGTGGGGTGTGGCGCCACCGCTAATTGGTGTCAGTCGCATCACATTATTCCCTGGGCGGTGCATGGCAACACCGACATCGACGACATGGTCCTCCTATGCTCCCGCTGCCACCACAAAGTGCATGACGACCGATGGCAAGTACGCAAAACACCAACCGGTGAGTACTACCTCAAACCACCGCCCAAACACCTGCGTCATGCACTCCGAAAACGCAACAACCTACGCCGCCGGTATCCCACCAAACAACGAAAATGATTGCCGCGAAAGAGCATTCCGCGAAGGGGCGGATGTATCTGCTAGGGGCGGATCCGGACCTTGCCTCCGCCGGCGACCAATGCTTGGATCGGATCGATCCAAGCGTCTTCGGACAGGTCCGAAAGTACGCTCCCCAGCACCTCACGGTCGATGAGAATCGGAGGAGAGACCGAGATCAGCCCCGACCGATCAAGACTCCCGGTTACCCAACCGGCCTCCACGACTTTGACGGCTTCGGTGACGGGCCGACCAGACGCCACCGCGTCCCAGCCCGTCTCAAGATCGACCGCCATGGCATCGAGATCGTCTATGGATGGCGGCTCCCCACTTCCGGTGATGGCAATCGTCCGAACCGTGGCCGGCAAACTCCCAAGGGCTTCCTTCACGTCACGGGTGGAGACCAACAAGCCTCCGCCCCGGCTGGCGACCCCCGGTGGAGCAAGCACCGCGGTGCGTCCCAGAACATGAACGCGGGCCGATGGCTGCGGCGAGGAGGAAACTGGCTTGGAGGACAAGAGTCACCTACCCTACCCGTCACCTATGAATAGCGACGGCGGCAATGCTGGGGCCATACTTCTGGCCGGGGGAAAGGGCTCCCGCGCCGGGTTTTCCGCCAACAAGGCGTATGTGCCCATCGGTGGGCGGCCCATGATCAGTTATTCGCTCCGGACCTTGGACCGTTCTCCTCGGGTGACGCTTCTGGTGTTGGTCATCAGACCAGAGGACCGCCAAGCAGCCGAGAGGGTGGTGGAACGGGTGGGGATTACCACCCCCTGGCTGATGGTTGCAGGGGGCGAGACACGCCACGCCAGCGAGCACCAGGGACTGGAGGCCCTCTCCGACGAGATCGCAGGTGGACAAATCGACCTGGTGGCCATCCACGACGGCGCCAGACCCTTCGTCAGTCCCTCGCTGCTCAGCCAACTGTTCCATGACGCAGGCCGTCACGGTGGCGCCGTGCCCATTATGCCGGTGGATGCGCCCACCCATCGTTTAACCGGGCAAGGGGAGATCGCCCTGTTGGACCAGGAAAAGCTCCACAAGGCACAGACGCCTCAGGTCTTCTCCGCGCCGGAGCTCCTTGCCGCTTATCGCCGCGCTCAGGAGGCTGGTTTCGAGGGAGTGGACACCGCTGAGACCGTGGAGCGATTCTCCGATCTGAGAATAAGAGCCACGTCCGGAGACCCGAACAACCTCAAGCTCACGTTCCCCGAGGACTTCGCGTTGGCCGAGACCATCCGCTGAGACAGATGACCACCTACTGATCGGTTCCGCCGGTCAGGAGACAGGCTTGAGGAGGGTTACATACCTCCACGCTTTACGCCACCGTACTTCATCCGGGTGTCGCTCATGGCCGCTGCTCGCTTCGTGTCGTCTCGAATGCCTGCGTCCACCACTTCTCCCACGAAGAGCGTGTGAGTACCGAAGTCAATAGCCCTCCGTACCTCACAGTCCATGAAAGCGATGGCATCCTCGAAAACCGGAGCACCGGTTTTCCCTAAGCGCACGGCCCGGTCATTGAGGGTCATCCCCTGTCGGACGGCCGGTTTTGAGAATTTCACGAAGACGCGCTTGTCATCGGGATCCCAAAGGTTGAGCGTGAAGCTCCCACCTTCGGAGATCAGCCGGTGAGTCACCGCGTGGTTTTCCACCCCGATCCCTATCAGGACCGGTTCCATGGAAAGTTGGGTAATCCAGGACGTGGTCATCCCGTTCCAAGTTTCCCCGGAGGCGGAGCCGACCAAAGCCAAGGCGTTCGGAATCTTCCAAGTGACCTTGTTTACGAGTTGGTTTTCCAGCATCCCCTGTATTCTGGCAGACATGCGCATCTTGGTTTGCACCTCGGGTGTGCTGCAGGCACCGCCAGTCATTGATTTTTGTGCCCCCCTGGTGGGCGACAGCGGAAAAGTCGTGATCATGACAGTGGTTCAGGTGCCCAAATCTCTGCTGGACCAATTCCAACGTCAACCTCGTTCGTTTCTGTCCGAGGACCCCCAGGACTCATCAGGGCACCACTCCGCCGCAGAGGCCGATTACGTCCGTGAGCGCGGCCAGCGGGCGGTAGCAACCCTGGCCAGCGGGTTCCGGTCCGCGGGAATCGACCCGGAAGTCTCCTACGTGTCCGGTCACGACCTGGCGGAGGCGATCATGGCCCAGGCCGAGGAAATGCAGGCCGACCTGATAGTCATGGGCGCCACTCGCCAACTGTTCGAGGCCGAGGTGTGGGCATCGGTCACCGCCCGGGTCGGTATGGAGTGTGAGCGGCCCCTCCTCCTGATGCCCTCCCTACCTCCCGAGGAAACCAAGTTACCCTGAGCCATCCCCTCGGCAGTCCGCCGCCGGCAGCCAACCCGATTTCTTAATTTTTGGGTTTCCCCTCCCGACCCGCCACCACCGTTCCGGTCGAATTTTTCGGATGGGCACAGGGCTATCCGAACCGAGGACTCCGGTCGTCGGCTTGATGCTCTTCCCCTTGGAGCGTTGTCGATGGGCGCTCGCCGGGGACAAGACTTGGTAGTGATCGAGGCCTGTCCGGACGGCCGCGATGTTTGTTACCACCAGTGTGTGCGGTCCCAGGGACAGTTTCAAGGCTCCGGTCCGGCCTTCCTGGGACTTTTTTTCGCGACCCCCCTCTCCAACCCTGCCAACCCTCCCGGGAGACGCCTAGCGAGTCCCCCTGGCCCGGTTGATGGCCGCTGCCAGCTGCGAGGCTGCCCCGGCCATGTCGGCGGATGTGGTGACACCCCGTGAACTGTTGATGATCAGGCCCCTCCCGTCGGGGTTGAGCCCCGCCGCCAGAACCTCCTCCAGCCTCCCGCCCTGGGGGCCCACTCCCGGCACCAGAAAGGTCATGTCGCCGACCAGCCCACGAGCGGTGCGGAGGTCCTCGGGGCGGGTTGCTCCCATCACAAGGAGGCAGTTGCCCAAGTCGTTCCAATCTTCAGCCACCATGCGGGCCACCCGCTGCCACAGCAACTCTCCTCCCACCTCCAGAGCCTGCAGATCGTCCGCCCCCGGATTGGAGGTGCGGCAGAGGATCACACAACCCCGCTCCGGCCGGTCCAGGAAGGGCTGGAGGGCGTCCCTTCCCAGCCAGGGATTCAAAGTGACGGCGTCGAATCCGAGCCGGTCGAACAGGAATCCCGCATAGGCCTCGCTGGTCGAACCGATGTCGGCCCGCTTGGCGTCCCCGATCACCGGGATGCGAGGATGCTCCGATCCCAGATACTCCATGATTCTCTCCAAAGAGGCGATTCCCCCGGAGCCTCTTGCCTCGTAGAAGGCCAGGTTGGGTTTGAACGCACACACGAAGGGATGGGTCTGGGAGATGACCTGTCGTCCCCACTCGAACAGGGGGTCACGAGCGCCGGCCGACTGATCGTCCAACACCAGATCCGGAGCAGGGTCCAGACCCACACAAAGCAGGCTCCCCGACTCCTCGATCCGCTCGGAAAGCCGGTCGGAGAACCCGCCCATCTAAGACCCAGGAGCCCGGTGGTGAGCCTCGGGCCACCACCGCCGCGCGCCCCCAGGCGCCCGGAGGGAGACCCCGTCCTCCCGCAGACCGCCCGCGGCCGACCGGACCGCCGTCACGTAATCTCTTCCGACTCCGCCAGGATCAGCGCCGGAGCGGTCGGGCCGCGGAACACCAGAGCGCTCCAGTACTGGACTGCCGCCGCCCCCCGATCGAGAAAATCGCGATAACTCTGACCGTCCAGCACTCCCCCGCAGCCGACGATCTCGAATTCCACTCCCGACTCGGTACGGAACGAGTCCAACTCCTCCACCACCTCCAAAGCCAGGCTGTGAAGGGAGGCTCCCCCCACCCCCACCCCTATCTCGGTGCCCGAGAGTCGCCCCGGCGCGGTGTTGGTGGCCACTATGGCCTCTGCTCCCCCCTCCACCGCCGCCTGGGCGATCGAACCGTACCGGCCCCGGCCCACATCCGGGGCCACCTTCACCCACAGGGGACTCGCCCCCCAAAGCTCCCCCCGCACCGCCCGGCAAAGATCGGCCACCTCGTCGGGCAGATTCTCGAGGTCATACCCCTGGTCCACATTGGGACAGCTCACGTTCACCGTCGTCCAAGAGGGACGAACGCCGGCCTCTGCAAAGTAGCGCACCGCCTCCGCCGCCTCCTCCACGCGACGGGCGGGATCGGCCTGATCCGGATCCGAGGCGATGCTGATCCCGTAGACCTCGGGAAGATCCTCCGAACGCTCACCCAGAAAAGCCGCAGCCGCAGCCGCTCCCGGGTTTCGCAGACCCACCCGGTTGAGCAGGCTCTGAGCCTCGGTGTGTCTCCAAAGCACCTGCCCCGGGTTGCCCAGCCTCGGCCGTGGGGTGAAGGTACCCATCTCCACAGGGCCCAGGAGCGCCCCCGCCGACCGCCACCCGGGGATGATGTTCCGACCCCTCGCCACCGCCCTCATGGCCTCGTCCTCGGTGAGGAACCCCTCCCCTTTGACCAACCCCGCAGCCAGAATCAGGGGAGAGTCGAGGATGACCCGGCCGACGCGCCCGGACAGGAGGGAACGCCGCTCCCGGTAACGGGCGGCCGCATCACAGAGGCCGGGGTGGCGGTCCAGGGCCGCCAGCCGCCCGATGACCATCCGGTGGGCATCGTCAGGCGGGAGAGCGAACAAGAACCGGCGTAGAGCCCTATAGGTGGCCTCACCGGCCGACAGTTCAGCAGACGTCGTCATACAGGTTCGACCCGAATCCCTTCGGGGCCAGGACCTCACCGTCCTCGAAGACCACCCTACCCCGGATAACCACTCTTCTTATCATTCCAGACACCTCCATTCCGGAAAACGGTGTCCACCTGCATGAAGTGTAGAGGGTCTCGGGGGTGATAGTCCACCGAGCCCCAACATCCACCAACGTGTAGGTCCCGGCCGGGCGGGGATCCAGACCGAAGATGCGGCGGGGAGCGACCGACACCAGTTCGACCGCCCGGTCAGCAGTGATTCGGCCCTCCCTCACCGCGGTGAACAGAAGGGGAATGGTGGTCTCCAACCCCGGCACCCCGAAAGGCGTGGGGACGCCAAGTTTCTCATCCCAGGTGTGGGGAGCGTGATCCGACTCAACCACGTCTATGACTCCCCGCCGGATCCCTTCCCACAGAGCCTCGCGATCAGCGGAAGTGCCCAGCGGAGGCTTCATAATCCCCCTGGGGCCCAGGGAAGGGAGGTCCCGGTCACAGAACAGCAGGTGATGGGGACAGACCCCGGCGGTTACCTTGGTCCCCCGGCTCTTGTGCTCGGCCACCTCGGCCACCGCCCGGGCAGTGTCGATGTGACAGAGATGCCCCCGTTTTCCGTGCCGGGCCAATGACGCCAGGAATACCCCCACAGACTCCTCCTCGGCGTGGGCGCCCAGCACGCCCGGACCCGGCCAGGCAGCCACCTGGCGGTCCATCTGCGACGGGGTGACGGTCAACCCGCCGGTGGTGTGCCCGCAGTAGAGCTTCATACCGCACACCCGCCCGGACAGCCGGGCCAGTTCCGCCTCCGGCCTGACCCCCGACGGATGGGCGCCCAGCCACACCCCGTAGTCGCAGCGGGCGTTCTTTGAAAGATCCTCGAGCTTTCGTTCCAGACCCTGGCTGTCGGTGGTAGGAGGAGGAGTGTTGGGCATATCCAGAACGGCGGTGTACCCGCCCGCCAGAGCGGCGGCGGTCTCGGTTGCGAAGTCCCCCTTGTGCGCCCACTCCATCCCCCGCAGGTGAACGTGAGGATCGAGCGCCCCGACAATCCGCACCAGGCTCACGGTCTCCCGTCCCCGATCCCCCGGGAGGCGCCGCACCAGAACTCGGTGGCCCTCATTCGGCCGCCCGAGCGGCCCGGACCAAGGCCAGGACCCGCCCCGCCGCCTCATCGGGGCTGAGAGTCGTGGTGTTTATCTCCACCGCATCGGGCATCCGCCGCATGGGAGAGGCCGTCCTGGTGGCGTCCGTTCGATCCCGACGACTGAGGCTCTCCCGCACTGCGGACGCCTCGGGGGCGTCACCCAACTCGGCCAGCCGCCGGCGAGCCCGCTCGTCGGAGTCGGCGGTCAGAAAGACCTTTACCGGCGCGTCGGGAAACACCACCGATCCGATGTCACGGCCCTCCACCACCGCCGACCCGCCTCTTTCCTCCACCCAGCGCCGCTGCATCCGCACCATTATCCTGCGCACACCGGGGAGCACCGCCACCAAACTGGCTGCTTCCGTCACCCGAGGGGTCCTGATCTCGGTCTCCACGTCCTCGCCGTCCAGGAGGGTCCGGCCTCCCTCCTGGGAGATCACCCTCGGCCGTACCACCTCCACCGCCCCCTCCTCGTCACCGAAGTCCGCCCCCGCCCGCAGGACCGCCAGCGCGGCCGCCCGGTAGAACGCCCCTGTGTCAAGCCAGGCCAACCCGAGTTCCTCTGCCAACCGCCGGGCCAGGGTGGTCTTCCCCGAAGCCGCCGGACCGTCTATGGCTATCACACCCCACGACCGGTCCGCCCCCGTGCTCACAGCCTCTCCAGCATGGTGAAGAAACCGGGCCAGGTCTTGGTGACACACCCGGGGTCTGAGATCTCCACTCCCTCCTGGCGGAGCCCCACCAGAGCGAACGACATGGCCATCCGGTGATCGTCGTAGGTGCGGAACCGGGCGGGACGAAGCAGGCCGGGACGGATCAACAGATCGTCTCCCTCCACAACCGCCTCCGCGCCGGCCCTGGTGATCTCGGTGGCGAGGGCCGCCAACCGGTCGGTCTCCTTCACCCGCAACGTGCCCAGCCCCCGCAGCCGACTCGGCGCCTCGGCGAACAGGCACATCACCGAGAGACCCAGCGCCGCATCGGGCATGCGGCCCATGTCCCGGTCCACTGCCCGAAGGGCGCCGCCGGGCGGACCCTCCACCACCAACCGGGCTCCCTGCCGGCGAACCGAGCACCCCATCTCCTCCAACACCTCCAGCATCCCCATGTCGGCCTGGGTTGATCCGGCGGAAAGACCCTCGATTCCCACCACTCCCCCGGTGATGGCCGCCGCCGCCATCGGATATACCGCCGCGGAGGCATCCGCCTCCACCTCGAAGGCCGACGACCGGTACCCGTGCGGTCTCACCCGATAGGCCCCGCCGTCCACCTCCACCGACGCCCCGAAGGCCCTCATCACCTCCAGGGTGGTCTGCACATAGGGAGCGGACACCAACGCGCCGCGGGGGCGGATGACCGTCTCTCCCCGGGCCATGGGGGAAGCCATCAGCAGAGCGGAGAGAAACTGGGAGGACCGGGAGACATCCACGGTGATCTCCCCGCCCGCCAAGCCTCCCCCTCCCACCTGCATGGGCAGGAACCCGCCGCGGGTCCTGACCTCCACTCCCGCCTCGCCCAGGGCGGAGGCCAGGTCGCCGATGGGACGTTCCCGCATCCGCTCGGTGCCGTCGATGGTCACCTCACCCGGACAGAGGGCGGCCACCGCGGTCAGAAAGCGGGCGGTGGTACCCGAGGCTCCCACGTCCAACACCCCCTCGGGGGTCGAGATCTCGCCTCCGGTTCCCAGCACCAGCCAGGGATCGTCGGCGTCGTCGATCAACACCCCCAGACGACGCAACCCGTTTCGCATCACATCGGTGTCGTCGGCTTCCAGTGGTCCCCCCAAGCGGCTGACGCCCCCTCCGGCCAGAGCCGCCACAACCAGCGCCCGGTTGGTGATGCTCTTCGAACCCGGCGGGCGCACAACCGCCCGGACCGGCCGGCTACGGGCCGCTATCTCCATCACCGGGGGAAATTCGCCTGCCATGAGCGCCGAGACTATTCGGTCTCCGCCTCCCGGTAAAGCGCGGCAACCTCCCCGCCGGCCAGCCTGCGCCACCTGCCCGGCCGGAGCGACGCATCCCGGAGTGGGCCGATCGCCACCCTCGCCAACCGCAGCACCGGAAAGCCCAGAGCCTCCATCATCCGCCGGATCTCCCGCTTCCGCCCCTCGCCCATCACCACCTCCAACTGCGCCTCCCGGGCCGTGCGGTCCACGAGCCGCGCCCGGAGGGCCCTGGCCGGACCGTCCTCCAGGACCAGTCCTTCGGTGAGCCTGCGAACCACCGCCGGCCGGGGCACCCCCCTCACCAGCACCCGGTAGGTTTTCTGAATCCCGTAACGGGGATGGGTCACCAGGTTGGTGAGAGTCCCGTCGTTGGTCATTAGCAACAGCCCTTCACTCCGGCGGTCCAGCCTTCCCACCGGCCACACCCGCGGGTAGTCGGGCACCAGGTCCACAACCGTCTCCACCGCGTGGGGATCGGAGGTGGTGGAGATCACGCCCTGGGGCTTGTTCAGAAGATATGTGACCAGGTGCGGGGCCAGCGGCAATTGCGCCCCGTCCACCCTCACCACCGAGTTGGCGGGGTCCACCCGGTCACCCAGACGGGCGGGCCGCCCGTCGATGGTCACCCTTCCCTTCACGACGAGAGCCTCCGCCGCTCTCCGGGACATCAGACCGGCCGCGGAGATGGCCTTCTGCAGGCGGACGGGTCCCTCAGGAGACGAACGTTCGGGTGGCAAGGCCATCCATCACCTCCGGGGAGGGAACCCGCTCAGAGAGCGGAGGCAACTCCTCGAGGCTGTCCAGGCCGAGCTTCTCCAACAACAGCTCGGTGGTCCCGTACAGGGCGGGATAGCCGGGGACCGACAGGCACCCGGTCACCTCCACCAGGCCCATTCTCTCCAGGGTCCGCAACGAAGATGAGGAATCCACCCCGCGGATCTCGCTTATCTGGTTCCTCGACACGGGTTGTCGATAGGTGATCACCGCCAACACCTCCTGTGAGGCCGGAGAGAGCCGGTTGATCGACCCTCGGCTCACGAAACTCTCCACGAACCCGGAGAGTTCGGGACGGGTGTAGAGACGCCATCCGCCCGCCACCCGTTCCAGGGCCAGACCCCTTTCGGGCGATTCGAGCCGAACCGAGAGAGCCTCGATCTCCCGATCCAGTTCGGGCGGTTCGATCCCCAGCACCTCGCACAGCCGTTTGGGGGAAACGGGGGCTTCCGCCACGAACAGAATGGCCTCCAACGCCGCGGCAGTCGTCATCTCCATCACACCCGGCCCACCAACGTACCGGCAACCGGACCCCGCTGAACAAGGATCCTGCCTGCCGGCGTGGGCTGGGAGAGGCTCACCCTACCTTCCCGGGCCAACTCCAGAAGTCCCATGAACCAGGCGGCCATCTCGATCCGGTCCCCGCAACCGCTGGCCAGGCTCTGAAAGGAAGTCTCGCGCACCTCCCCTATCAGGCGCCACAACTCCGCCTTCACCTGCTCGGGATCCGGGACATCCAGGGCCAGGTGATCCAGATCGGGGATGGCCGAGACCCGCGACATTATGTGGGTGGCCACCCGGGCCAGGTCCCCCGGGTCGAGACGGAACGCCAACTCCGGCGCCGAGTCCACCTTCGACCAGTCGGGACCCGCCTCCCGGGGCTTGAAGCCGGCCCGTTCCCTCAGACGGGCAACCAACTCCTCCGTCGCCTCCTCAAAGGTCAGGCGGGCCAGTTGGAACCACAGGTCGCGGTCCGGATTCTCCGGAAGATCCTCGGATCCCGGGTCGAGACCCGTTCCCAGTACCCGCCGCGCTTTCAGCCGACATAGCAGCGCCAGCACCAGAAGGAATTCGCTGACGTGCTCCAGGTCCACCGAACTTCCGTCGGAAATCTCCGCCAGGAAGCCCTCCACCAGCCGCGCCAGGCTCAAGGCGGCGGGGTCGATCCGGTCCGACACGACCAAGTCATAGAAGAGGTCTAAAGGACCCTCGTAGGCCTCCGTGTGGATCTGGTATCTGGAAGTCACCTCAGCCGGGATGCTATCGGTAGACCGGCCCTTTAATGAGGTTTATCGGTTTCGCACAGCGCTTCCCATACCGCTTCTTCGATGCTGGGAGGCCGGGCGCCGTGGTGGCTGCGGGCGAACTCCACCACCAGGGGCTCGGCTCCCCATCCAGACAGTTCCTCGGACCCCACCGGACCGTGATCCCGGTAAATGCGGGCCCGCTCCCACAGCGGGACCCTCAGGCGGATGGCGACCGAGACCAGCGCCCTGCCCACCAGTCCCAGGCGCGCATGACGCTTGCCGATGTCATGAAGCAGTGCGGCGCGGATCCCACTCCGGTGGGCCCCCAGGATGGCTTCCGCAACACGGGCGGCCCGGTACCCGTGCCGCTGATCGGCGGTGGGCTGTTCGCGGAACGCAGACCGCTCGGGGTCGGCCAGGAAGCTCTCGACCCAATCCCATTCGGCCGGGTCGAGCGGAGACGAGAGAATCCCTTCCCGATATCGCTTGAACAGATGCCCCCAGGTGCCCGGCAATGACCCTCAGTCCCGGGTCGACTTGCAGGAAACGCAATAGACCGATTCGGGAAGGAACTCCAGGCGTGCGGCGCCGATCTGCTTCCCGCACAGCATGCAGAACCCGTACTCGCCCGTCTCCACCCGCGACAAGGCGCGGTCCACCGAGTCGAGACGCTTCTTCAGCGTCAGGATGACTCCGAGCCGCTCGGTGCGCTCCGCGGTTACGGCCGGGGCGTCGGAGAATCCGTCGCCCTGGTTCAGCCCGCGTCGTAACTCCCCGGCCTCGGTTGCGCCCAATTCGTTGAGTTGGCGCACCAGTCCGTGGCGGTGGGAGATCAATTCTGCCTTGGCCTGGGTGAAATCAATATCGTTCATCGGCTTCTAGGGTGAGATAGTAGGTAAACCTCGTGCAGATACCCAGGGGAAATACGGGTATAAACTTCGGTGGTAGAGAGGCTAGCGTGCCCGAGGATCTCCTGCACGGCCCGCAGATCCGCCCCACCCTCCACCATATGGGTGGCCGCCGAGTGCCGCAAGACATGAGGAGAGACCCGGTCGGCAGCCAGCCCGGCCAAGGTCGCAGCCTTCTTCACTATCCCCCAGGCGCCGTTCCTGCTGAGGCGGGTGCCCCGCAGATTCAGGAAAACCGCATCGGTCCGTCCCTTGGCCAGTTCCAAGCGGTCGAGGAGCCAGTTGCGTACCGCCAAGCGAGCGGCCCCTCCCAGCAGGGTGATTCGCTGCCGTGATCCCTTGCCGGTGACCAGGGCGGTCCCCTCCTCGATGTCAAGCCGTCCCAGGTCGAGACCCACCGCTTCGCTCACTCGACAGCCCGTGCTGTACAGAAACTCCAGGAGAGCCGAGTCGCGCCTTCCCGCCACCGTGTCCTCCGCCGGCGTTGCCAGCAGGGCGAACACCTCCTCGGTGGTCAAGGCCTTGGGAAGGCGCGCCCGCCGCTTGGGAGGCGCGATCCCGACCGTGGGGTCGGTCGGGGCACTCTCCTCTTCGCACAAGAAACGGTGGAAGCCCTTCACCGCCGCCAGCTTCCGGGCCACCGATTCCGGTGAAAGGCCCAGTTCCGCCAGCCACTCCAGAAAGGCGCCCACCGCACCGGCTCTGACCGGATCCTCCCCGACAAACTGCAGGTACTGACGAAGATCCCTCCGATAGGCCATGACGGTGTTGTCTGCCAGGCCTCGCTCGTAGGCCAGGGAGGCCAGGTAGTTCTCCAATGCGGTGCGGGCGTCTTCGGCCATACGCCTGATTATTGGGCCCGGGGCGCCCTTGGGCCAGGATTAAGGCCATCCCGGCCGTCCTAGATTATGAAATGGAATGACCGAACGCTATCTCGTGCTGCCCCGGGGCATCAACGTCGGGAGGGGCAACCGGGTACCCATGGCGCAACTCAGGTCCATGTTGGCCGACGAGGGCTACGCCGACGTGGCCACCGTTCTGCAGAGCGGGAACATAATCGTCACCGCCCGGTCCAGGGACCCCCACCAGGTAGCCGGCGCCATGGAGCGCCTCCTCAGCGAAGGGTTCGATGTGAACGTGCGCTGCATGGCAAGGACCGCGGACCAGGTTCGGGCGGTGCTCAGGCGCGATCCGTTGGGGGAAGTCGTCACCAACCCTTCCCGCTACCTGGTGAACTTTCTGGCTGAGGAGCCCAAGCCCGACCTGGTGACCGAGATCCTGGGTGAGGACCACCGTCCCGAGGCAATCGCCATCGAGGGTTCGGAGGCATACATCTGGTCTCCCGACGGCCTGGCGCGGATGACCCTCTCCTATGCCTACCTCGAGAAACGGCTGGGAGTGGTCGCCACAGCCCGCAACTGGAACACCGTGGAAAAGATCGCCGCCAAGTTGTGAAGGCCCCCAACCGGTCCCGAGAGCAAGGGGGAGATCGGCCGTCCGGTCAGGCCACCGACCCCATCCCGGCCATCCACCGCAGCAGCGCCACCACCGTCTTGGCGTCCCGGATCCTGCCCGATTCGATCATCTCGATGGCGTGGCTGGTTTTCACCGTGATCACCCGGGCTTCCCGCTCCTCGGCGCCATCGGGGCTTCTCTCGCCCCACACCAGGTCCTGGGCGGCGAACAGCCTGATCCGCTCGTCGGTGTAGCCCGGCGAAGGCAGTATCTCCCCCAGGTCCACCAGTCGCCCCGCCCGGAGGCCGGTCTCCTCCCACAACTCCCTCGAAGCCGCCTCCCGCGGGGATGCCTCCCCCTCCTCGAGCTTTCCCGCCGGGATCTCCAGCACGTCTTCGCCGACCGCCACCCGGTACTGGCTGATCAGCGTCACCTCATCCTCCCACACCGGAAGGACTCCCACTCCTCCCCGGTGGCGGATCACGTCCCTGACCACCGTCGTGCCCTCACCGGTCCGAAGATGCAGCCTCTGGTATGTGAGGATCCTCCCCCGCCCCACGTTGCGAAGGCCGAGCAGCCGGAAGCTCACCGGTGCCGGGGGGTCGCCACCTCCGCTCGGGAAGCCTGGTCATCCCGCAGGCTGCGCCGGGCCGCGGCCTTCTCCATGAAACCCCGGAAAAGCGGATGAGGATGATCGGGGCGGGAGAGGAACTCGGGATGCGCCTGGGTACCGACGAAGAACGGATGGGAGGGCAACTCGATGAACTCCACCAGCACCCCGTCGGGAGACACCCCCGACAGCACCAATCCCCCCTCGACAAGGGCCCTCCGGTAGCGTGGGTTCACCTCCCAGCGGTGCCGATGGCGCTCGTACACAAGGTCCGACTCGTAGAGACTGCGCACCAGGGACCCCCTGGCGAGGCTGGCCGGATAGAGACCCAGGCGCATGGTCCCGCCCTTGTCCTCCACCCCTTCCTGGCTGGGCATAAGGTCGATCACCGGGTGGGGAGTGTCGGCATCGAACTCGGTGCTGTTGGCGCGGTCCAGCTTCAGGCGGTTGCGGGCGAACTCGATCACCGCGCACTGCAGACCCAGGCACAGGCCCAGGAAGGGGACCTCCGCCTGGCGGGCGTAGGCGATCGCCGAGATCTTCCCCTCGATCCCCCTCCCTCCGAAGCCCCCCGGCACGACGATGCCGTCCAGGTGGGCCAGCACGCCGGGGACCAGCATCCCGGTGAGGTTCTCCGACAGGATCCACTCGATCTCCAGCTTCCTGCCCACCGCCGCCGCCGCGTGGTGAAGCGCTTCCACCACCGAGGCGTAGGCGTCGGGTAGGTCCACGTACTTTCCGACCATCCCCACCCGTACCGGGTCGGCCGCCGAATCCATCCGGTCCAGCATCTCCCGCCACCGGTCCAGGGTCGGGGTGAGAGTGTGGAGGGAGAGGCGACGGCAGATCACCTCGTCCAGGCCCTCCTCATGGAGGAGGAGGGGCATACGGTAAATGTTGTCGGTGTCCGACGCGCTGATCACGGCTTCAGGAGGAACGTCGCAGAACAGGCTGATCTTCTGGCGGATGGATGCGTCGATGGGCTGTTCGGAGCGGACCACGATCACATCCGGGGAGATTCCCTTCGAGCGGAGTTCGGCCACCGAATGCTGGGTGGGCTTGGTCTTCATCTCCTCGGACGTCTTGAGAAACGGCGCCAGGGTGACGTGGATGTAGGCGATGTTCTGCGGGCCCATTTCCTTGCCGAACTGCCGGATGGCCTCGAGGAACGGCAGGCTCTCGATGTCGCCGACCGTGCCTCCCACCTCGGTGATCACCACGTCCGCGTTGGACTCCTCACCCAGCCTGCGTATTCGAGACTTGATCTCGTTGGTGATGTGCGGAATCACCTGCACCGTGTCGCCCAGGTAGGCGCCGCGGCGTTCTTTTCTGATCACGGACAGATAGACGGAGCCCGACGTCACGTTGGAGAGTTGCCGCAGGTGCTCCCCGGTGAACCGCTCGTAGTGCCCGAGGTCCAGGTCGGTCTCCCCCCCGTCATCGGTGACGAACACCTCTCCGTGCTGGAAGGGGTTCATCGTCCCCGGGTCGACGTTTATGTAGGGGTCGAGTTTTTGGATGACGACCTGAAGACCCCGGCTCTTGAGCAGCCGCCCGAGGGAGGCGGCCGTGATTCCCTTACCGAGGCTGGAGACCACCCCGCCGGTGATGAACACGTACCGGGTCATCTTCGGAGCACAAGCTTTCGCGGCACGCTAGGCAAAGATACCACATTCAGTTGATTTGTTTGCCCTTTCCCTCCCAGAGGTCCTCTCTCAGGACAAACTTCTGGACCTTTCCGGTGGATGTCTTGGGCAGAGCCTCCATTATCTCCACCAGATCCGGCGCCTTGAAGTGGGCGAGACGATCTCGAACATGGTTGATGATCTCCTCCGGTTGCGCGCTCTGGCCTTCCTTCAGCACCACGAACGCCTTGGGCCGCTCCCCCCAGTAGTCATGGGGCATGGCGACCACCGCCCCCTCCAGCACCGCCGGGTGGCTCACCACCGCCTGCTCCACCTCGATGGTGGAGATGTTCTCGCCGCCGGAGATGATTATGTCCTTGGCCCGGTCCCGCAGTTCGATGTAGCCGTCCGGGTGCCAAACCGCCAGGTCCCCGGAGTGGAACCACCCTCCCCGGAAGGCCTCCTCGGTGGCGGCGGGGTTGTCGAAGTAGCCGGACATCACGATGTTCCCCCGCATCACCACTTCACCCATGGTCTCACCGTCGCGGGGAACGTCGTTCATCTCAGCGTCCACCACCCGGATGGGATCGGCGCCCACCATCGCCACCCCCTGGCGTGCCAGGAGCCGAGCCCGTTCCTCGCCGGAACGGGAAGCCCAGTCCTCCTGGGTCTCGCACACCGTGTAGGGGCCGTAGGTCTCGGTCAGCCCGTACACGTGCACCACCCTGGCGCCCAGTTCCTCCATCTGTCCGATGATGGTCGGGCTGGGCGGGGCGCCGGCGGTGGTGACGGTGAGCGGAGCGTCGAGACGACGGGCGGCGGGATGATTGGCCATCCCCACCAGCACGGTGGGCGCTCCGTTGAGGTGGCTGATTCGCTCCGATCCGATGAGGCGCCAGATCTGGTCGGGCCGCACTGCCCGGAGGCACACGTGGCGCCCGCCCACCGCGGTCACCCCCCAGGTGGTGCACCACCCGTTGCAGTGGAACATGGGAAGAGTCCACAGGTACGCCGAGTCGCGGTCGAAGCCGGAGTGGACCACCTCGCACATGGCGTTCAGATAAGCGCCCCGGTGGGTGTACATGACGCCCTTGGGACGGCCCGTGGTTCCGGAGGTGTAGTTGATGGAGATGGTCCGGAACTCGTCGTCGACCCGCCATGGAAGCGGATCGTCGCTCCCCCGCTCCAGGAACTCCGGGTAGGGAACCGAATCCACCGATGGTTCGATGCCCACCTCGTCGACGGCGATCACCTCCTCCAGGTCGGGACAGCCGCTCAGGTGAGGCGCCGCGGCGGGAAGGAGTTCGGTGTCAGCCACCAGGACCCTGGCGCCCGAATGGGACAGGATGTAGGCGATCTCCGGCCCCGAGAGGCGGGTGTTGATCGCAACCAGGACCGCCTTGGCGAGCGGCACGCCGAAATGGGCGATCAGCATCTCGGGAATGTTGGGGCACAGGTAGGCGACCCGGTCTCCCGGGCCGATCCCCGAAGCTTGCAGAGCCCTGGCCAGCCGGGTGGCGTGTTCGGCCATCTCCCGGTAGCTGATACGTTGCGACCCGTGGACGATGGCGGTCTTTTCGCCGAACACCTGGGCCGAGCGTTCCAGGTAGAGAAGAGGAGTGAGAAGGGTCTCGTCGACCCGGCTCGGGTTGCTCAACTGCCGCTCCACACCGGCGGGCGTTTCTCTATGAAGGCGCCCATTCCTTCCTGGGCGTCGTTCATGGCCGCATTGGCCACCATCACGCCCTTGGTGTAGGCGTAGGCGTCCTCCTCGGCGATCTCCTCCTGCCGGTAGAAGGCCGCCTTGCCGAGCGCCACCACTGCCGGGGAGGAGTCGGTGATCCGCCCGAGCAGCGCGTCGATGGTGTCGTCCAACTCCGCCGGGCTCACCACCCGGTTGACGAGGCCCCACTCCCGGGCGGTGAGGGCGTCGATCGGGTCGCCGGTCAAGAGCATCTCCAAGGCCCGCTTGCGTCCCACGGCCCGGCTGAGCGGAACCATTGGAGTCGAGCAGAACAGCCCGATCTTCACTCCCGGGGTGGCGAAGGTGGCCGTGTCCACCGCCACCGTCAGGTCGCAGGAGGCAACCAGTTGGCATCCGGCCGCATACGCGGGGCCTTGCACGCGAGCCACCACCGGCTGGGGAATATTGTGAATGGTGAGCATCATCTCCGTGCAGACGTCGAACAACTCCTCCACGAAGCCCGGTTCGGGGTCGATCATCTCCTTCAGGTCATGGCCCGCCGAGAAAACCGGCCCCTCCCCGGCGATCACCACCGCCTGGCAGTCGGAATCGAGGCTGTTCAACGCCTCGATCACCTGCCGTATGGTCTCCATGCCCAGGGGATTCCGGCGACGAGCCTGATTGAGAACGATCCGGGTAACCGGCGGCTCGTCTTTTACCAAAACAAAGCTCATCTCCCTCAGATTAGACGATTTCAGTCCGGGCGCACCATCACCAGGGATCCATCGTCTGCCCAACGAGGAGCTGGAAAGTGATAACTCAATGTCAACTGCAGGTTTATATCTGTCCGGTTCGCATGAGACCTGCTTGTTTGGCGTCGCCTTCTCAATACCAGAAAACCGCGCAGATTGAAAGTACTACTTTCAGATTGCGCGCTGGATCTTCGGGCAATTGACAGACCCGGGCCTTTGTGCCACAATGACATTTACCCAGTGGTGGTATGTCCTGACTCTCGGTTCGAAGCCGATTGACTACCACCACTGGTTTTCGGTTATGGCAGGCACTTGGATCGGGAATTACCGTGCGGAAGCTGCCGTTGCCAGCAGTTCGCGGGCGGCGTTTCGTCCTGATTCGCTGGCGGGGTCGCCCGAGATCATCCGGGACAGTTCCGCCACCCGCTCCTCGCCGCCCACCGGGCGCAGTGAGGCGGCGGCGCCCTCCCGGGCTATCACCCAGTGGTGGTCGGCGAAGGCGGCCACCGAGGCAAGGTGGGTGACACACAGCACCTGCGTACCCTGGGAGACCGCCGCCAGCTTTCGTCCCAGGGACAGGGCCACGGCTCCCCCCAGACCGGCGTCCACCTCATCGAAGATCATCGTGGGAGCGGTCCCGGTCCCTCCCGCCAGGCGCAGCGCCAGCACCAGCCTGCTCAACTCCCCTCCCGAGGCCACCCTTCCCACCTCGCCGGGCGTGAGCCGCTCATCGGATGAGAACAGGAGGCGGACCCGGTCGCAACCGTGAGCGGCCGCCGGGGCCGCGGAGACTTCGAACCGCAGCACCGGCCTTCCGAAGCCCAGGCCCCCGAGATGCCCCAGTGCGGTCTCGGCCAACTTTCGGGCCGCCCGCCGCCGGGCCTCCGTCAGCGCTTCGCCCCAGCGGAGGACCTCCCGCTCCGCGGCCGCCACGTCGGCCTCCAGGTCGTCGGCGGTCCCCAGCATCTCCCGGATCTCTTCACGGCGCTGCTCCGCCCGGGCCCCGAACGCCAGCACCTCCTCCAGCGTCGATCCGTACTTGCGACGCAGATCGCCCAGCCGGGAGAGGCGGCGTTCCAACTCCTCGAGCATCCCGGCGTCGGTGTCCAGGCTCTCTGCGGCGCCCTCCGCCTGGTAGGCCGCCTCCTCCATGAACTGCTCCGCCGAGTCGACCGCCGCCATCAGCTCCTCCAGGCCCGGATCGAGCGCCAATGCCGCATTCAACTCGCCCGAGGTCTCCCCCAGGGACTCACGCGCCGCCGACAGGGACTCCCCCGCCCTCCCCAGGTGGCCGCGCAGCGCCTCCCGGTTCCGAAGGCGGCGGGCATCGGAGATCAGCCGGGCGTCGTCCCCGGGAGAAAACCCCGCAGCCCCGATCTCGTCGGCTTGGAAGGAGACCATGTCCAGTTCCCGCTCCAAGGCCGCCCGGCCCCCGCCCAACTCGGCCCGCACCCCCTCCAGTCGGCGCCTCTCCTCCCAACCCTCCTCGTAGGAGGCCAACGCCTTCGAGCCCTCTTCGTCCAGGGTGGCGTCGAGAGTCTCCCGCACCTGCGCCGGCCGCCGCAGTCGAAGGTGCTCCTGCTGGCCGATGATCTCCACCAGGCCACCCACCGCCTCCGAGAGCGAAGCGACAGAGGCCACCATCCCGTCCAGGTACCCCCGGCTTCTTCCCTTGCTCGGGACGCGGCGGGTCACCGCCATCTCCTCTCCGTCCACGATCCATCGGCCGCTCACCACCGTCTCGGGTCCGAACGGGCCCACCGCCCCGGCGTCGGCCGCCTCTCCCATCAGGAGCCGGAGGGCCCCCAAGAGAAGGGTCTTACCCGCCCCGGTCTCACCGGTTATCACCACCAGACCCCGGCCGGGGCGGAACTCCGCCCTCTCGATCACCCCCAGGTTCTCAACGATCAGTTCGTCGAGCATCGCCTCACAGTCCGAACCGCTCGGTAACGACAGTGGAGAAGGCGACCCGCTCGAACGCCACGAACATCACCGGCCGGGGCCCCCGGCGAACCACCACTTCATCGTCCATGCCCAGAGAGGCGGTGGTGCGGCCGTCCACCGACACCTGAACCGGCCGGTCGCGGGCCACCCGGCAGCGGATCACCGACTCGGGCGAGAGCACCAGCGACCGGGAGAACAGGGAGTGCGGCGCCACCGGGGTCATCACCAGCGCGTCCACCCGGGTGTCGAGGAGGGGTCCTCCCGCCGAGAAGCTGTAGGCGGTGGAGCCGGTGGGAGTGCTGATCACCAACCCGTCCGCCCGGTAGGAGAGCATCGGTTCGGAGTCGACCTCCACTTCCAGTTCGATCAGGCGCTGGCTGTCGATCTTCTCCACCACGACGTCGTTCACTCCCAGGTCGGTAATCCCGTTCAGTTCGGCCATCACCGTCATCCGGGGCACCAGCCGGTAGTCGCCCTGTTCCAAGCGGTCGAGGGTTCGGGAGAGATGGCCGGGGTCGGCCTCCGCCAGGAAGCCGAGCGTCCCCAGGTTGAAACCCAGGACCGGGCGGTCCGCCCGGTAGGCCAGGCTCACCGCACGCAGCATGGTGCCGTCTCCGCCGGTGGCGATCACCAGGTCGGTCGGCCGGTCGGATAGGTCCAATCCCTCCCCGTCGTCCACCCACACCTGCCACCCGCGCCTGCCAGCCTCGGCCACCAGGTGTCGGGTGAACCGCACCGCCGTCACGCGGACCCGGTTGGGGACCACTCCGATTCTCACCGCTCCTCCCATCCTTCCATCTCCGCTTCCCCTTTCACCGACCACAAGAAGAACTCCCTATTCCCCGACTTGGCGCCCCGCAGCGGGGACGCCACCACCCTCCTGGGACCGAGACGGGCTCCCAGGAGGCAGGCTCCCACCTTGCGTATCACCTCCGAGTGCACCCGGGGATCTCGCACCACACCCTTCTTTCCGACCAGGCGGCGGCCCGCCTCGAACTGAGGCTTCACCAGAGTCAAACAGTCCGCTCCCTCCTCGGCCAACTCACTCAGCCGGTCGACCACCGTACACAACGAGATAAAGGATAGGTCCGCCACCACCACTTCGAAGGGCCCCAGCCGTGAGGAATTCACATGGCGAATGTTGGTCCGGTCCATCACCTCCACCCGGGGATCCCGGGCCAGCCGGGGATGGAGTTGGCCATAACCCACATCCAGAGCCGTCACCCGACGCGCCCCTCTCTGGAGGAGGACGTCGGTGAATCCCCCGGTGGAGGCCCCCACGTCCAGGCATCGCTTCCCCGCGGGATCGACTCCCAGCACACCCAGGGCATGATCGAGTTTCTCTCCCCCGCGGGAAACGAAGCGTGGCCCGTCGGTCGTGAGGAAGATGGCGGTCGCCGCCCCCACCAGGGTGGCGGGCCGCGGCGAGAGCACTCCTTCCACCCGCACTCCGCCCGCGGTGATCAGCCGCCGGGCCTCGGTGCGACTCCCGGCCTGTCCTCTCTCCACCAACTCCTGGTCGAGCCGCCGCCTATTCAGCTTCCCTCTCCCTGTTGTCCCTCCAACAACCCCTCCAGCAGGTCGGCCAGCCGCTCCGCGGGCGCCAGCCCATCGGCGCCCTCCTCATCGGTCAACTCCTCGAGCGCCCTGCGCGCCTCGGCCAGCCGGGCGTCGCCCTCCTCACCGCCGGAGGGGATGCTCTCTGGATGAGGGTCTTCTCTCATATCCCTGATTATGGCAACGCCCGCCCCCGCCTCGCCGTCCTTAACCGCTCAGCGGTCCGGCGACCACCAAAGGGTGGCGAGAGTCCGGGGGCCCTCTTCGACATAGAGACGATCGTCTCTCTCCACCACTTGATCCTCCAGAAGCGGGCGTAGCTCAGCCCGTCTCGTTCGGGGAACCGCCACCCGCCGCCCGTAGTAGGCCAGGACCTCCTCCCAGGTCCGGAACCACAGGTCCGGGGCGCGTTCCCAGCGCACCACCCCCACCTCGGCGCCCAGTTCGGAGACGATCACCTCCACCAGGTCCTCCACCGAAGGACCCTCGGGGCGATCAAGATCGTGAATGGCCCGATAGAGGTAATTCATACTCGTCCAGGGGTGGAGGTTGGTCATCTCCACCACCGCCCCCCGGCGGCAGTGACCCCCCAGAGCCCTCACGAATGGTCCGATCTCCGCCACGTCGTACACAACGTGACTCGACAGCACGACGTCCGCCATGGGAGTGGAGGCGGACGCATCCGGCCAGGCGCCCACCACCACCTCCACTTCCAGCCCCTCCGAGTCGGCCTCTTCCCGAAGACCGTCCGCCATACCGGGGTTCTTCTCCACCGCGGTGACGCTGTGCCCCGCCCGCGCATAGGGAAGACAGCTCCGACCGGTCCCCGCCCCCACATCGACCAGCGTCCCGTCCGGTCCCAGCATCTCAGTGACCAGCGAGGTGGTGGGGGTGGTCTCGGACCGGGTACGGCTCTCCTGGGTGCGGCGTCTCCACAGCTCCGGCGGCCACCCGTACGGCGACTCGTCGGCCTGCTGAAGAACGCTCTCGGGTATCGCCCAAGACTCCAAGTCGGCCTTCCAACGATCGGATGCAGAAGTGGAGTCGTACATGCGCCGATCTTAGGCGGGCCGCTCCCCGCATCCGGTGAACAGGTCATCCTCCCGATAAGGTGTCTCCACCCTGCTGAACACCCGGATGAAGGTCTCCCAGCCGATCATCCGGACCAAGTATTCATCGGGCGTGGACAGCCAGGAACTGTCAGTGGGTATCTGGCTGCGGTGAGCCTGGAGAGCCGCCATCTTGGTGTGTACGGAGTCCCGCACGTCCAGCGTGCAACTGATGTCCCGGTCGGGGGTGCCGGCGTGGTGGGCCCTCTCGAGGTCCTCGGAGCTCATCTCCCCGCGGGAATACTCGAGCTCCGCATAGGCGACCACCCGGCTCCTCGGCCAGACCGACCAGTAGAGCTTGAGCGGCTCCCAGAACTCCTCCCCCTCCTCCAGGGGGAACCGTCCCAGGTCGGATGCGCCGAAGAAGGCGGCGGTCCCCACCCGGTGGACGTTGATGTGATCGGGATGGCCGTAGCCCCCGAAGGCGTCGTAGACGGTCATCACCTCCGGCTGGTAACGGCGGATCAACCGCACCATCCGGCCGACGGCCTCCATGAAGTCGGCCTGCCAGAAGCTGTCGGGGTGGGAGTTGCCCTCCCATCCCATCATCCCCGAGTCACGGTAACCCAAGAACGCATGGTGCTTCACCCCCATGATGGAGAGCGACTCCGCCAACTCCTCGGCTCTCACCTCCGCCAGCCGGGGCGCGATCTCCTCGGGATTGGAGTAGTTGTGCACCTCCCCCTCCGCGCCGTCCGTGGCGGTCACCACCACCACCTGCTCCCCGGCCTCGGCATACCTGATCAAGGCGCCGCCGGTGGACATCACCTCGTCGTCGGGATGAGCATGGAAAGACAACAGTCCGGACACGCCAGCCCACATTAGCACTCCGCAACGTGTGTTAATCTGCCCACACCACCGGGCTCACGTTCTGTTTCCTCCCGGCGGCCTTGTAACCCCGACCCTGTAAAATGGGTCATAGCCGAGACTATGTACCAGGTCCTTCAACCCGACGGAGCCGTCGCCCTACCCGAGGTCGCCCAGCGCTACTCACCCGAAACGCTCACGCGCATCTATTCGGAGATGGTGGCGGGGCGCACCCTGGACCGGCGCATGATGGCTCTTCAACGTCAGGGGCGGATGGGCACCTTCGCGCCGATGGAGGGCCAGGAGGCGGTCTCGGTCGGGTCGGTGCTGGCCCTCGCCCCCGAGGACTGGATCTTTCCCTCCTACCGCGAGCACTCGGCGGTGCTGGGGCGGGGACTCCCCCTCGAAGCCCTCCTGGAGTTGTACCGGGGCCACGGCTATGCGAACTGGGATGCCCGCGGCCTCCGCATCGGCCTCTACACCATCCCCATCTCCACCCACCTTCCCCATGCGGTAGGTCAGGCCTATTACGGAACGCTCCGCGGCGACCGGGGTGTGACCGTCGTCTTTTTCGGGGATGGGGCGACCTCGGCCTCCGACTTCCACTCCGGGATGAATTTTGCCAGTGTCTGGAATCTGCCGGTGGTGTTCGTCTGCTCCAACAACCAGTACGCCATCTCCATGCCGGTCTCTTCCCAGACCGGATCGGAGACCCTTGCCCAGAAGGCCGTCGCCTACGGGTTCGAGGGGATCCGGGTGGACGGAATGGACGCCCTGGCCGTCCACACCGCGGTCACGGAAGCTGCCGAGCGGGCCAGGGACGGCGGGGGGCCCACTCTGATCGAAGCGGTGTGTTATCGCTTCGGCCCCCACGCCACCGCCGACGACCCAGGCCGATACAGGTCCGCTGAGGAGGAGCGCTCCTGGCGAGCCCTGGACCCCCTGGTCCGCATGCGGGCCCATCTGGAGAACCTCGGCACATGGGACGATCAGATCGAAGAGGACGCCGTGACGGATATGGAGGCGGCCATCGACGAGGTTATGGCGAAGATCGAGGGAAGACCCCTCCCCCCGCGATCCAAGGCGATCACGCAAGTCTACGAGCGCATCCCCGAGGCGCTGGCCGACCAGTTCCGATCCTCCCAGGACGCCCGGGACGCGGGACCCCCCGACCTCTCCACCCAACTCTGGCGCATCGGGGAGGAGACACCTCCCCATCCCGAGCCGTCGGAGCGCTGGAACATGGCCCAGGCCCTCAACGCCGCCCTGGGAGAGGCCATGGAGCGGTATCCGGAGGCGATCATCCTGGGCGAAGACGTGGGACGAGCGGGCGGGGTGTTCCGGATCACCGAGGATCTGCAGGTCAAGTACGGCGCCGAACGGGTGATCGACACCCCGCTGTGCGAGACGGGAATCGTGGGGACCGCCATCGGGATGGCCATCGCCGGTGCGCGCCCGATCGTGGAGATCCAGTTCGACGGGTTCCTTTACAACTGCTTCGAGCAGATCGCCACCCACCTCTCGCGGATGCGCTACCGCACGCAGGGAGGCCTGGACCTGCCGATCGTGGTCCGATTCCCCAACGGGGCGGGCATTAACGCACACGAGTTCCACAACGAGAGCCCCGAGGCCCTCTTCTGCCACCTCCCGGGGCTGGTTGTTGTCTGCCCCTCCACGCCCACCGACGCCAAGGGCCTCCTGGCCTCGGCCATCGACTCGCCGGATCCCGTGATCTTCGCCGAGCCCAAGGTCCTGTACCGGGCGGGCCGGGAGTCGGTGCCGACCGGCTATTACACCATCCCCATCGGCCGGGCCGCCACCCGGAGGGCGGGCCGCGACGTGACGGTGGTCACCTACGGCGGGATGGTTCCCGTGGCGCTCAGAGCCGCCGAGCAGTTGGAATCGGAGGTCTCTGTGGAAGTGATCGACCTCCGCACCCTCTATCCGTGGGACACCGAAGCAGTGCTCTCCTCGGTCTCCCGCACCGGACGGCTGGTGGTGGTGCAGGAACCGCCTCACACCGCCGGTATGGCAGCCGAGATCTCCGCCACGGTCGCCGAAGAAGCCATATACGACCTGGCCGCTCCGGTGGTGCGGGTCACCGGATTCGACGCTCCGATGCCGCCTTACGCATACGAGTCCTACGGGGTGCTGGAGACCGAGGACGTAACCGCCGGCATCCTGCGCTCCCTGGCGGAGTGATGGCCGACTCCCCGGTCATTTCCGTCTTCGGGTCCTCATCCATCACCCCCGACCAGGCCGCCTACCGGGAGGCTCGCCGACTGGGACGGATCCTGACCGAGGCGGGCGCCAGGGTGGCGACCGGCGGTTACGGCGGGACGATGGAGGCGGTCTCGGAGGGCGCCTCGGCCGGGGGCGGCGAGGTGATCGGGATAACCGCCCCGAACGTGTTCCCTCACCGGGCGGGACCCAACCGCTTCGTGCGCACCGAGATCCCCGCCCACGACATCTACGAACGCGACCGGTTTCTCCTGGGCATGGCGTCGGCCACCGTCACCCTTCCCGGCAGCATCGGCACCATCGTGGAGTTCAGCGAGGCTTGGAGAGAGGCGCTCCTCTCACCGCCCGCCCAACGCAAACCTCACGTGGCGGTCGGGGAGAACTTCCGGAGGCTGGCCGAGCTGATGATCGCCGAATTCGGCGTCGACCCCCAGGCGATGACCTGTGTCTCCACCGTATCGGAGGCCGCCCGGGTCGTGCTGGAGCGCCTCGGGCTTCCACACCCTCGATGAACGAGGTCATCCGGGCGGGCGGAGGCCTGGTGTTCCGATTCTCTTCAACCGGCCAACCCGAGGTGCTGGTGGTTCACCGTCCCCGCTATGACGACTGGTCGCTTCCCAAGGGGAAGAATGATCCGGGAGAGACGTCCCGGGCAGCGGCCGTCAGGGAGGTTTGGGAGGAGACCGGCTACCGGTGCCGGGTGATCGCCCCGGTCGGTCGGCACGAATACCCCGCCGTGGGAGGATGGAAACAGGTCGACTACTACGCCATGACTCCCCGTTCGGATACCGGGTTCCAACCCGACACCGAAGTCGACGAGATCCGATGGATCCCGGCTTCGGACACCCGGCTTCTCACCTATGCTTTCGATCGAAGGCTTGTGGAAGACGCCGACTATCCGACCCTGAGCGCCACCCGGACCCTGTATTTCGTGCGCCACGCCGCGGCGGGAAGCCGCCAGCGCTGGACCAGACCCGACCACATCCGGCCTCTCACCCCGAAAGGCTGGCGCCAGTCCCATGCCCTGGCGGAGCGACTGGCCGGAGAGGGGATCGAGAGACTGGTTTCGAGCCCCTACGTTCGTTGCATGCAGACCCTCGAGCCCCTCGCGGAGGTCCTGGGGATCCCCGTGGAGGAGCATCCGGCGCTGACCGAAGGGGAAGGCGGACGGAAGACCCTGGAACTATTGGATGAGCTCTCCCGGGGGAACGCGGCCCTCTCCAGCCACGGAGACGTGATCCCCTCGACCATCTTCCGGCTGGCCGAAGGCGGGATGGAACTGCAGGACTCCATCTACCACTGCCGGAAGGGCTCGATCTGGGTGATCAGCGTGGTCGATGGCGTGGCGGTCTCCGCGCGCTACGAGCCGCCGCCCGAGGTGTAATTCAACCGGCGCCACCGGTCGACACGAGCGGGTCTTCTCTCTCAGGGTGGCGACCCGGTCGGTATAATCTCAGAGCGCGTTTTATGGCATCCGGACAGACCGTACTGAGAAGAACTCCCCTCGGCCTTCAGATATCCCAAGAGGTGCGCCGACAGATCCTTTTCGGCCACCTGTCCCCTGGTGACCCCCTGACGCAACAGGATCTCTGCGACCGGTTCGGCACCAGCCGGATGCCGGTCAGGGACGCCATCAACATGCTGGTGATGGACGGTCTGGCCACCCGTCCCAACAACCGCGACGCGGTGGTGGCCGACATCACTCACGAGGACATCCTCGACGCCTTCGAAGTAAACGCCCACCTCCATGCCCTGGCGGCTGTGCGAGCCATAACAAGGGGCACCCCCGAGGAACGAAAGCGTCTGCTGGGCATCCACGAGGAGATGGGAAAGGCGGTCCGGGACGGAGACCTGCCCCTCAGCGCGCAACTGAACGGGAGGTTCCACCGTCAACTCAACCGTATGTCGCACTCCAATCCGATCATCACCGCCCTCAAGCGGGTAACCGCCTTCGTTCCCGACGACTTCGTGAAGGAGGCCCCGGATTGGGCGATACGGGGTTATCGGGAACACGAGTCGATCATGTCGGCCTTCTTGTCGGGCGACAGTCAAAAGCTCTACGGGTTGATCACCCACCACGTCATGTCAGTCGGCGACCACCTGGTCGAGGTCCTTTCCTATCACCGGCGGGACCCTATCAGCAAATAGGTGCCCGCCCCTTCCGACCTTCTTTCGGGGGTCAATCAGGGTGATACCCCATGGAAACCAGGGTGACACCCCATTGACAAGGCACCGGGGCGGCCCCATGGTTAGGGCATGAGCAACGCAGCCACGCTTGAACGGCCAGATAAGGGTCGTGGCCGATTACCGAAACCGACCGGATCCGGCAAGAATCCTGAACATGTCATCATCTAACTCCACCTCTCCATCCGATCACCCGGCGGTCCGGATGGTGGACGGCGTCAAGATCTACGGGGAGGGTGAGACCGCGGTCCGCGCCCTCAGGGGGGTCTCCCTCAGCATCGAGCGGGGCCGTTTCACGGCCATCATGGGACCCTCCGGATCGGGTAAGTCCACCCTGCTCCACACCCTGGCCGGCCTCGACACCCTCGAAGAAGGGGAAGTGTTCATCGATGGCACGGCTCTCTCCACCCTCAAGGACAGGCAACTGACCCTCCTTCGGAGAGAGAAGGTGGGATTCGTCTTCCAGACTTTCAACCTGATTCCCACCCTCAACGCCTCCGAGAACATCCTGTTGCCTCTCTCCATCGCTCGGGAGGATGTCGAGCGCGACTGGTACGACCAGATAGTGGAGACACTGGGACTGGGCGACCGCCTCAATCATCGTCCCAGTCAACTGTCGGGCGGCCAGCAGCAGCGGGTGGCGGTGGCCCGGGCCTTGATGTCGCGTCCCATCATCGTCTGTGCCGATGAGCCGACCGGCAACCTCGACTCGCGGGCCTCCGACGAACTCCTCGGGTTCATCAGGAGCGCCGTGGACGAGATCGACCAGACCGTGGTGATGGTCACCCACGACCCGCTGGTGGCTGCCTTCGCCGACGAGGTGGTGTTCCTGGACGACGGCCGTATCACCAGCCGGATCGCCGACCCCAGCGCTGACGCCATCTTCGACCACCTGAAGTCCCTGGGCGAGTAGATGCTCCGAACCGCTGTAAAAGGGATGTGGGCCCACAAGCTGCGGCTCACCCTCACCGCTCTCTCGATCGTGCTGGGCGTGGCGTTCGTGGTGGGGAGCTACGTGTTCACCGACACCATCCAGGACGGCTTCGACAAACTCTTCGGAGACGCCTTTGCCGGTGTGGACGTGCAGGTGGAGGCCGAAGTGCTCGAGTTCGCACAGCAGGGAGCGGAAAGCTTCCCCTCCTTCGACGAGGGGTTACTGGATCAGATCGCCTCGGTCCCCGGCGTGGAGACGGCGGTGCCGTCGGTGAGCGGATTCGCTCAACTGCTTGATGCGGAGGGCAATCTCCTGGGAATCTCAGGACCGCCGAAGTTTGGCTTCTCGTGGGTTGACGACTCCACGGTCAACCGGTTCTCCATCCTGGAAGCCGATGGTCGACCACCCACCACCGCCGGGGAGGTGGCGGTGGATACGGGCACCGCCTCGAGACACGGCATTTCGGTCGGCCAGGAGGTGGACGTCGCCTTCGAGAACGGGAAGGGCCGCTTCCGAGTGGTGGGCCTGGCCTCGTCGGTGAGCCAGACCGACTTCGGGACCAGTTCCCTGCTCTTTTTCGAACACCGGGAGACCCAACGCCTGCTGGGACTGGAGGGACAGCTCACGGCCATCGTTCTCCGCGCCGAAGAGGGTGTCTCTCCAGAGGAGTTGCTGCAGAGGGTCGAAGCCGTGCTGCCCGAGGGCCTGACCGCCGCCACGGGTGAACAACTTGAACAGTCGGTGGTCGAAGAACTGGAGACCGGCCTGGGGTTCTTCAACACGGCCCTCCTGGTGTTCGCGGCGGTGGCCATCCTGGTGGGCGCGTTCATCATCCAGAACACCTTCCGCATCATCGTGGCGCAGAGACTCCGGGAACTAGCGCTGCTCCGGGCCATCGGAGCCACCTCCCGCCAGGTGGTCAGGATGGTTACCACCGAGGCCGCCCTGGTGGGCCTGGTGGCGTCGGCGTTGGGAGTGGGTGCGGGGATTCTCCTGGCATACGGCATGAGAGAGGCGCTGGATCTGTTTGGGTTCTCCTTCCCCCGCGGCGACCTGGTGGTGGAGACCCGCACCATCGTGGTGGGGATGGTGGTGGGAGTGGTGATCACGATCGCCTCCGCTCTGCTACCCGCCATCCAGGCATCTTCAGTGCCCCCGGTGGCCGCCCTGAGAGTGGGCGCCGGCCACACCAAACGAGCCTCCCTTCGCAGGCGGGCGATAATCGGAATCTCGGTTACCTTCTTGGGCGTTGCGGGCCTGGTGGTCGGGCTGGTCTGGCTGGGAATCACCTGGGTAGGCGCCGGCGCTCTGCTCCTGTTCCTGGGAGTTGCCACTCTGGCGCCGTTGGTGGCTCGCCCCGCCGGGTCCTTCCTGGGCTGGCCGCTCCCCCGCCTGTTCGGCCTGCCGGGCCTCCTGGCCAAGGAGAATACCCGCCGCCAGCCTCGGCGCACCGCCGCCACCGCCTCGGCGCTGATGATCGGCATCGCCCTGGTGTCTTTCGTGGCGGTGTTGTCCAGTTCCATCCGGGACTCGGTGAAGCAGTCTCTCCTGGAGACTTTCGCCGCCGATCTGAACATCACCTCGGTCAACTTCACCACCGGGGTGAGCGACGAATTCGTAGACGAGCTTTCCCAACTGGACAATCTGGCCGCTGTCTCGCCCGTGCGGATTGGTTTTATACGGATCACCACCGCCGACGAGTCGGTTGAGGTTGAAACCAACATTGCGGCCATCGATCCGGCCACCGTGGAGCAGGTGTGGGCCACCGGCGCAGAGCCCGGCATCGAGGCGGTGGTGGAGGGAATGATCGTGGAGACCAACCAGATGGAGGAATGGGGCTGGGCCGTGGGAGACACCCTCACCCTGGAGTTCCCCTCGGGAGAGAGCACCGAACTCGAGATCACCGGAACCCTGGCTTCGGAGGCGTTCGGTGGAATCCTCATCTCCGAAGAGCGGTACCTGCAGCACTACGACATAACAGCCCCCGCCGTGGTATTCGTTGCAGTGGAAGAAGGAGTGGCGCTCGAGGAGGCACAGGCACAGGTTCAGGATCTGGCGGCCGACTATCCGCTGGTGCAGGTCCAGAGCAAGAGCGACTTCGTCGCCGACTTCGAGAACCAGATCGACCAGTTGGTGACGATATTCAACGGACTCCTGGCACTGGCCATCGTCATCGCCATCCTGGGGATCGCCAACACCCTGGCGCTCTCCATCACCGAACGCCTCCGGGAGATCGGGCTGTTACGAGCGGTGGGAATGGTCCGCCGCCAGGTGCGCCGCATGGTCCGCTGGGAGGCGGTGATAGTGGCGGTGTTCGGAGCCGTGCTCGGGGTGCTCCTGGGCGGCGTCCTGGGCTGGGCGGTGCGATTGGCCCTGGCCGACGACGGCCTGGAAGTCTTCAGCCTGCCGGTGACTCAACTGGCCATCTACGTAGCCCTGGCCGGAGTGGCAGGAGTCATAGCCGCCATCCTCCCCGCACGGTCCGCAAGCCGCATCAAGATCCTGGACGCCATCGCCTACGAGTAGGCAACCCTACCTACTTCCGATGATCTCAGTCAGCGGCTGTTCTCAGGGCCGCGGTTGGTTGGTCAGAGCGCGGGCTATGAACGAGGCCATCTGGTCGCGCCGCACCGGATCATGCGGACAATAGGCAAGCGGATCGGCGGAACACCCCCTAGTCACACCGGCTGCCAATAAGCCTTCCGCGGCCCCGGCGTACCACTCGGCGGCCGGGACGTCCGTAAACACCCCCTCCGGTGTTACCTCGTTAATGAAGTCGAACGCCCGGGACATCCACACCGCCATCTCCAGGCGGGTCAGTGCATCGTCGGGACGGAAAGCGCTACCGGATTCCACATTGGTTATGCCCAAATCAGCGAGACGTTCGACATGTCCCACATACCAGATGCCCGAAGGAACATCCGAGAACCGGCTGGCAGCAACAACCTCTTGTGGTGTCTCTCCGAGCGCCCGGATCAGGAAGGCCGCCATTTCCGCGCGCTTCACCGACCGGGAGGGGCAGTACAAGCCCTCTCCACAGCCTCGGGTTATGCCCAACTCGGCAATGACCTCGATGTTCGCCTCATGAACATTGCCATCATCATCGGAGAATCGATCCTCGGGCGCTTCCTGCACCGATCCGTCAGTGACCTCGACTATGAAGTCGTCACCGGAGCGCTCCACCACGGTCACCGAGACATTGTTCCAGGTGGTGAATCCATCACCCACACCCATCACATGCGCCAGTTCGTCATCGAAATCGAGGGGAACAGTCGGGTTATGCACCGCTCGGGTTGGGCGGCTAAGGCCGAAACAGGGAGGGAGATCACCTTGACCGCAGTGGGGGGTTACGGTGTCGATGAAGTAGGACTCGACACCTTCTTTCGGCAACCCCGTGTCGTATCCCTTCCTGACCCGGGCTCCCAGCGTCATGAAACCACCCTCACTGGACCGGAGCACCAGCATTTGAGTCCCGTCATCGCCCGGAGGAGCCAGCACGTAGCGTGACTTCCCTTCACCGGGATACACCTCGACCTCGTCCTGGTCGATCCACCCGGCCGCATACCTATTGATGGCTATGGTCCCGATCTGCAGACCGGGTGCGGCTTCGGCGTCGCTCATGATGTCCATCGGGTTGTCGTACTCACCCGGGTCGATGCGATATGAATGCGGGAACCACAAAGCGTGACCGAACTCATGAGCAATAATCGAGATCTGCGGAGGTGTGGCGCCCTCGGCCTGATCGGACGGTGCGGAGAAGAGATTCCCGCCCGCATTCACGCTCCGCCCATTGTCGGGAAATGAAGTGCCCCGCAACGCCAACCACTCGAGTTCCCCCGACCGGTAACGCACCAATCCTCCCGGATCGCCACGGGCAAAGGTCGTTTCCTGGTCGGCGATGGTAACCACACCCTCCGTGGCGGACTCGACATGGTCTGCTATCGCATCAAGACACGGCGTAAACCCTGTCGCGGCAATCACACCCGGATCGCCCGCGTTGAACACCGGGCGATACCGACCACCTGACAGCCAATCGAAATAGGGGACCAACTCGGACTTGAGGACCTCCACAAGCCCAGGCGCGGAAATATCCAGATCGCCATCGGGAGAGTCACAGACCCACACCTCCCAGAGGTCGTCACCGAGGCTGTAGTGAGTGGTCAGATCGTATCCGGGGATCAGACCCAGCGGATCTGCTTGGTACTCATCATTCGCCACGACAAAACCAGCGAAAAAGAGAATGGTGGCAACCACCAGCAAGCCCAGTGCCGTACCCCGATGTCGGAGCCACTTCATGGCCCAGGCAACGTTGTCAGAGTACCGCATTATTGACATTCAGTGAGGATACGTGGTGCTACGTGTTATTTATGTGTACTAAATCGCAGAGAGTGGTCCGATTTGTTGGGGAGTAGCGATCAGATTCCCTCGAGCATCTCGGCGTAGCGGGCGGACCGATCGGCCGGCGTCCACAACGAGCAGTCGTCGCACTTGGCGCCGTTGCTGACCTCGGTCTGGTAATAGAGACAGCAGGTCCCGGATTGCCGAAGAAACCAGATTTTAATCCCCCCCTCTTTTACTTGTAATCGAACATATGTTCGATTACCCTATACGGATTCCCAACTGAACCCGGTCTGGAAAAGGAGGTGCGATGCGGGTTGCGTGCCTGCTCATCTCTCATCTGAGAGTCAAGTCCGAGTTGCGGCGCGACGCGGGTCTGGAAGGCCGGCCGGCGGTGATCGTCGACCGGACCGGGACGGTCCCCCTGGTCGTGGACCACACCTCCCAGGCCTTCCTGGCGAGAGCCGGGATGACACTGGAGCAGGCCATCTCCAACCATGCGAACTGTGTCGTCCTGGAAGCCGACGAGCCCTATTACCGGCAGGTGTTCGACGACGTGCTCGGGTTCCTGATGGAGGTCGGCCATCGCGTGGAGGGTCCGGAACTCGGCACGGTCTATGCGCGTCTCGATGGCCTGGCGGCCCTGTACGGCGGCGAGGACCGCCTGGTGTGCATGCTCCTGGGCGCCGTCCCCCGCGACCTGGAACCGGCGGTGGGAGTGGGGAACGCCAAATTCCCCGCCTTCGTGGCGGCCCGGACCGGGAAGGCCATGGGAGTGAACCGGGTGCCCGCCGATGCCGGGAGGTTCCTCTCTCCCCATCCGGTCGACCTGCTTCCCGTCTCGGCGGAGATCAAAGCCAACCTGCACCTTCTGGGTCTCCACACCATGGGAGAAGTGGCCGCGCTACCCAAGGGACTGCTGGCCGACCAGTTCGGCCTGGAGGGATCACAGGCCTGGTCGCTCTGCAACGGCATAGACGAGCGTCCCCTGGTTCCCCTGCAAGTCACCGAGAGCATCACCGAACACACCTCCTTCCCCGACCATTCGGCCTCCCTGGAACTCTTTTTGGTGACGGTGGACATCCTGATTAAAAGGGCCTTCTCCCGGCGCCGCATGCTGGGGAGACAGGCGGCCGGGGTGACCCTGGACTGCAGAGCGGAGAGCCCTCCGTCGTGGAGGAAAGCCATTCACTTCAAGCGAGGCGTCCACGGATGGGAGAAGGCTTCTGCGATCGTCAGGCGCCAACTGGAGATGGACCCTCCCCGAATCCCCATCGAAGAGATCCGGCTGACCCTCACCGGTCTCAGCGGATCCTCGGGAGTGCAACTGGGACTCTGGGCGGACCCGAAGCAGATCAGGTGGCGCCGGATCCGAGACACGGAGAGAAAACTCCGGTCCCGGACGCGAGGAGACCATATCCTGCACCGGGTGGTGGAGGTGGCGCCCTGGCATCCGGCGCCGGAGATGCGGTCGGTCCAGGTGCCCGTCGACCGATCGGGCGACTATGCCATCAAGCCGGTGGCGGCGCCCACCCAGGTCTCCGTCCGGGAAGGGGACCGTCGCCGGCCGGCGGCCGTGCTGCTGGGTGACCGGTGGCGCACCGTGGACCGGGTGGCCGACCTCTGGACCTTCGACCTGTGGTGGTTGCCGCAACCGATCACCCGGACCTATTACCGGCTGGGAGGAGAGAACGGGCGAGGGGTCACCCTCTTCTACGACCAGCGAGCAGAATGCTGGTACCGACAGAGCGGCTAGCCGGGGAGGTGGGAGCATGGCTTCGGGCTACGTGGAGCTTCACGCGAAGAGCTTCTATTCCTTCGGGATGGGAGCGTCACACGTCCACGAACTGCTGGCCCGGGCCAAAGAATACGGGTACCCGGCCATGGCCCTTACCGACACCAACCTGTGCGGCGCCCTGGAGTTCGCCCGCCTGGCCAACAGCCTGGGCATCCGGCCCATCACCGGCGGAGAACTGACCCTCACAGACGGCACGCGGCTTACCCTTCTGGCCGGGACGCGCCAGGGATACGCCAACCTGTCCCGGCTGTTCACCCTGGCCAACGGCGCGGACCGCCAGAACCCGCGCCTCGATCCCGCGCACCTGCCGGTCTACTCGGAAGGGCTGGTCCTCCTCGCCGGAGGGCGCGACAGTCACCTCTCTCGACTGGTGATCTCCGGCCGGCATTCGGAGGCGCGGGATCTTCTCGGTGGGTACCGGGACTGGTTCGGCCCCGACCGGATGTATGTGGAAGTGCAGCAGAACCTCCTGGAGGGCGATACCCGGCGCAACCGGGAACTCGAGTCCCTGGCTCACGCCGAAGGCGTCCCGGTGGCGGCCACCAACGACGTCCACTACCACTCACCGGAGCGCTACCGCCTTCAGAACGCGCTGGTGGCCGCCAAGCACAACATCACCATGGACCAGGCCCTCCGGTACATCAGACCCAACCATCACCTCTCTCTCAAGTCTCCCGAACAGATGGAGCGACTGTTCGGGCACCTCCCCGAGGCCATCTCCAACACCCTGAAGATCGCCGAGCAGTGCTCTTTCGATCTCAGCACCGACCTCGGCTACCGCCTCCCCGAACCCGACGTGCCGGAGGGGCACACTCCCGACAGCTACCTTCGAGAACTCTGCCGCCAGGCCGCTCTCCGCCGCTACGGATCCCTCTCTCCTCCCGTCCGGGAACGCCTCGCCGAGGAGTTCCGATTGATCGGGATGCACCGTCTTTCCGGGTTCCTGCTGCTCTACCGGGAGATCGTGCTCATCGCCCAGAGGATCATGGAAGAAGAGGGACTGGTGCGTCCCGGGACGCCCCTCGAAGAACGGCCGCCCGGGAGAGGGCGAGGATCGTCGGTGGCCCTTCTGGTGGGGTATCTGATCGGCATCAGCCACGTCGACCCTCTCCGGTGGAACCTCACCCTGGACCGGTTCATCTCCGACGACACCACCCTCCTTCCCGACATCGACCTCGACTTCCCCCGCAACCTTCGGGACAAGCTCATCGAGCGGATCCACCGGCATTTCGGCCCCGAATACGCGGTGCTGACCGGAGCCGTCTCCACCTACACCGTCAAGGGCATCATCCAGGACCTCGGCAAGGCGTTCGGGCTGCCGGGCCGGGAGTTGACACTTCTGTCCAAACAGATCCACTCCCACCATGCGGCGGACCTGAGAGCAGAGATGCTGGAACTTCCCGCCTTCCGGGACCGGGTGGACGCCTACGGGTGGAAGAACCTGATCGAGATCTCCCCCCAACTGATGGGGGCGCCCAAAGGCCTCAGCCAGCACCCCGGAGGGATGATCCTCAGCAGCACCCCCATCCCGGAGATGGTCCCCGTCCGGGAAGGGGCCATCGAGGGCCGCTACATAATGGACTGGGACAAGGACAACGTCGCCGACGCCAATTTCGCCAAGATAGACCTGCTCTCCCTGCCGGCGCTCGACCAGTTGCACGAATCCCTGGATCTGATCGAAGAGCGGACCGGCGAGCGGCCGGACCTGTCCAGGATCGACCCCGAGGATCCCGAGGTGTACGGGATGATCACCGAAGGCCGCTCCAAGGGGGTGTTCCTGCTCCAGTCTCCCGCCCAGTTGAAGATGGGAAGGCGCCTCCGGCCCGAGAACCTCCTGGACCTGGCCTACCAGGTGGCGCTGATCCGCCCGGGCGTGGGCGTGCAGGGAAGCGCCGTCTCCCAGTTCCTGGAGAGATACCGCCACGGCGTCTCCTGGGATTACGACCATCCACTGGAGAGACGCGCCCTCGAGCGGGGATTCGGGGTGATCGTCTGGCAGGAACAGGTGGTCCAGTTGATTATGGACGTGGCGGGGATGACCGCCGCCCAGGCCGACGAGATACGAAGGTCCTTCGCTCGTTCCAACAACCAGCACCTGATAGCCATGCACTGGAAAGACTTCCTCCAAGGCGCCCGGAGGCGGGGCGTCCCGGAACGAACTGCGCGGAAGATCTTCTCCAAGATCAACGGCCACTACATGTTCCCCGAATCCCACTCCCACGCCTTCGCGGTCACCGCCTACCAGGTGGCCTGGCTCAAGCGCTACCACCCCCTGGAGTTCTTCACGACCCTCATCAACAACCAGCCCATGGGGTTCTACCCGCTGGAGACCCTCAAACAGGACGCCAATACATTCGGCGTGCCGTTCCTCGGTCCCTGCGTCAACCGGAGCGACGTCAAGTGCGTACCCGAAGAGGGCGCGGTGCGGCTGGGCCTGGGAATCGTCAAGGACGTGGGAGACCGGTCCGCCGAGACAATCGTCTCCGAGAGGAAGCGCCGCGGTCCCTATGGAGGCGCCGGGGACCTGATCCGACGCACCGGGCTCAGTCCCCAGGCCGTGGTCTCCCTGGTGATGGCGGGCGCCCTGGACGGCCTCTCCCCCAACCGCCGCACCGCCCTCTGGGACGCGGGGCTGTCGGTCCGCCCCTCCCGCAACGGACAGACCGTCCTGGACACGACCCGGGGAGGAAGAAAGCCCGACCTGGCCGATTTCACCGACTACGAGCGGATGGCCAGCCACTACCAGGTCCTGGGCATCCATCCGGGTGGCCACCTCATGGAGTACCTCCGGGGAACGCTGGACGAGGAGGTGCTGACCACCGCCGAGGTTGAGGACCGCGCCGAAGCAGAAGAGGTGCTGGTGGCGGGCTGGCCCATCGCCCGACAGCACCCGCGCGGGATAGGCGGCACGGTGTTCGTGACCATCGAGGACGAGACCGGGGACGTGCAGGTGATCATCTGGCCGGACGTCTTCGCCCAATACAAGAAGCAACTCCGGAGCCAGGTGATCCTGGTGCGGGGCGTGATCTCCCGATGGGACGGCACCACGTCGGTGATCGTCTCGGCCCTGGAAGCGGTCGAAGTCCCGGTCTCGATGCCCGCCGCCCATGATTGGCACTGATCGGCAAGAGCGATCCCACGACGCTCCAGCCGGAGTCAGGGCTGTCACACCCATGCCTTATCGTGATCCGGAAACCAGCCTGCGTCTACGGAGTCGCAATATGGACATCATCACCGTCTGGATCCTGTGCGGCGCTATCAGCGCCTTCGTTGCCTCGAACAAAGGCCGCAGCGGGTGTGGCTGGCTCGTGCTGGGAGCGCTCCTCGGCCCGTTCGGGCTGATTCTGTCCCTGGTCGTCCCGTCCAATGCCGTCAAAATCGAAATAGAAGCGATTCAAAGCGGCGCGTACCAGAAGTGTCAATACTGCGCCGAGTTGATCCGGAGCGAAGCGGTGAAGTGCCGCTACTGCGGCTCGGACCTTTAAAGACCTTCGCTCCCTGACATCACATCAGGGAGCGAAGGGTTCCCCTCCCAGGGTTTGTCCTAACTCAGGAGTCGTCGGCGGGGAGTATCAGGTTGAGCACCACGCCCACCACCGCGGCCAATGCCAGGCCGGAGATGGCGACTCCGCCGATCTGGAGGTTCTCGAGACCCGAAGTCCCCAGACCCAGCACCAGGATCACCGCCACCACGATCAGGTTGCGGCTCTTGTGCATCTCCACCTGGCTCTCCACCAGGGTGCGGAGGCCCACTGCGGCGATCATGCCAAACAGAACGATGGACAGGCCTCCCAGCACGGAGAGGGGAATGGACTGCAGGACCGCCGCCACCTTGGGGATGATCCCCAGGATGATGGCCACGATCGCCCCGATGCGAAGGACGGCAGGGTCATAGACCTTGGTCACCGCCAGGACTCCGGTGTTCTCCGAGTAGGTGGTGTTGGCGGGACCGCCCACCAACCCGGCCAGGAAGGTGGCCGCTCCGTCACCCATGAGGGTGCGGTCCAGGCCCGGCTCTTCGAAGAAGTCCTTCCCGACCACTCGACCGTTGGTGATGACGTCCCCGACGTGCTCGATCATGGTGACGAACGCCACCGGTGCGATCAGGACGATGGCGCCCCACTCGAAGGTGGCGAAGGTGAAGTCGGGCAGGCCGAACCAGTCTGCATCCGCGATCCCGTCGAAGTCCACTTCTCCGGCGATGGCGCCGACCACGTAGCCGACCACTGCGCCGGACAGGATGGGCAGCATCTTCCAGAGGCCCTTCATGAATATGGCCGCGGCCACGGTCACCAGCAGGGTGAGGATGGCCAGCCACCAGTTGGCGTTGGACATGTCGACGGCCACCGGCGCCAGGGTGATTCCGATGATTACGATCACCGGGCCGGCAACCACCGGCGGAACCAGTCTCTTGATCTTGTCCGATCCGATGAACCGGACGATCACCGAGACGATCGCGTACACCACACCGGCGGCCGCTATGCCTCCCACGGTGGCCGACATGGAGAAGCCCTCGTCGTTGAGGGCGGCGACTATCGGTGGGATGAAGGCGAATGACGAGCCCAGGAATACCGGGACCATCAACTTGGTGAGAACATGGAATATCAGGGTTCCAATGCCCGCCGCCAAGAGGGCTACCGATGCGTCCAGTCCGGTCAGAAGCGGCACCAGCACGGTGGCGCCGAACATGGCAATCGTGTGTTGAACTCCCAATACGACTTTGCGTTGGGTATTGAGTTCCATAGTTTCCTCCTCTCTGGGGAACCATACGTATCTAGCCCCTGACTCCCTTAACTCTCTAAGCAGGAGAAGCCAGAGCGGTGGAATAGGCATGCCCGCTTCCTCATGGCATGCTTTTCCATTCATAGTAAACTGTCATTCGATGAGGACCCGGCATATCCGCCTAACTTCTCACATCGACAGCCACGGACCCCAACCTCCCCCCATCCGATGGGGAGCCGCCACAGCAGCCGTCCGGGGTCCGGTCATCGCTACTCTGAGCAACCCCGATCATCGCAACGTGGTCGGAACCCACGGCGGCTCCTACGCCGTCTACCGGGCGGTCTCCATCGCCCAGGGAAAGCTCGATCGCGACTACCGGGCCGACCTGACCAACACCGCACCCACCCATCGGATCGGGCCGCACCCCGCCTGGCGACAGCCCGACAAGATCGTCTCCCTGGACCCCTGGGGAGCGATGACCGGAGAGTCCTTCTCGGGTCTGCTGTCCGATGGCTACGACATCCGGCCCACCATTGCCGTGACCACGGCTCACATCTTCATCCCTGAGTTGGAGGACGCCATAGAGGAGGGCCGGATCGTCCCCGACGGGTCCCTGTGCCTGCCCGACGGCTCCTGCCGGGTCACCAAGGCAGCCATCGAACCGGTGTGGCACCTTCCCAGCGTGGCCGACAGGCTCGACGTCCCCGAACGCGACCTGCGGCGGATTCTCTTCGAGGAGACCGGGGGGATGTACCCGGAGTTGGTCACCCGCTCGGACCTGGAGGTCTTCCTGCCGCCCATCGGGGGACAGACCGTGTACATATTCGGCGATCCTGCCAACCTGGCCCATCCCGACAAGCCCCTGGCGGCCCGCGTCCATGACGAATGCAACGGCTCCGATGTGTTCGGATCGGACATCTGCACCTGCCGACCCTATCTGGTGCACGGCATCGAGGTCTGCATCCAGACCGCTTCGGAGGGAGGAGCCGGGATCATCGTCTACAACCGGAAGGAAGGCCGGGCGCTGGGCGAGGTCACCAAATTCCTGGTGTACAACGCCCGCAAGCGCCAGGAAGGCGGCGATCGCGCCGACGCCTACTTCGAACGGACCGAGTGCGTGGCGGGGGTGCAGGACGCCCGCCACCAGTTGTTGATGCCCGATTCGTTGCACTGGCTGGGCATCGGAAGGATCGACAAGCTGGTGTCCATGTCCGACGACAAGTACGGAGCGATCACCGGCTCGGGCATAGAGGTGGGCGAACGGCTCTCCCTCCCACCGGAGTTGGTGCCCGCCGACGCCTGGGTGGAACTGGACGCCAAGGTGGCGGCCGGTTACTTCACCGACAGTTCCGTTCCCAGCACCGGAGAGTTGGCCGAGACCAAGGGACGCCCCCTTCTTTGACACTGTCCGAGGTGGCCCGGCTCCGCCATCCCGACACCATCAGGCGCCAATCCGAGCGGATGCTCGCCCTGGCTACGGAAGGCAGACTGGAGAGGTGGGAGATCGACCTGGACAGGCTCCCGCAACTGGGCCGGATGGTTGGGGAGTTGACCCGGGCCCGGTTCCCGGACCTGGCGGTGCCGACGCACGGACGCCGTCTTCACTTCAGGGTGGGCGGCATCGACCTCTGGGAGACGCGCCCCCGCCCCGCCGACCGGGCAGAGGCAGCCAGGTCCGATGTGGAACTCATCGTCGTCTCGGTGTTGCTGGACGCAGGGAGCGGGCCTCGGTGGCGTTACACCGACACGCGGATCCCCGGCGAGTTGAGCAGGTCCGAAGGGCTGGCGGTGGCCAGCTTCCGGGCCTGGGAGAGGGGTGCATTCTCCAACCATGGTCTTCCCCGGGCGGACTCCGAAGCTCTCTCGGGCCTCACCGCCGGATCTTTGGCCGAAGCCTTTCAGGTGACCGAGGACAATCCCCTGGTCGGAACGGAAGACCGGGCCGCGCTGCTGCGATCCCTGGGGAGGGTGTCATGCGGATGGCCCGGCCGGCGGGTGGGAGGCCTCTACGATCTGCTCTCCGGCCAAGTCTCCCCGGACGGGCGCCTGTCGGCGGTGGTCCTGCTGGGGATCCTCTTGGAGCAACTCTCGCCCCTGTGGCCCGACTCCACGAGGCTGGACGGCGAATACCTGGGGGACGTCTGGCCGTATGCCCCGCTGGGGTTGGTGCCCTTTCACAAGCTCACACAGTGGCTGGCCTATTCCTTGATAGAGCCTCTGCACGCCGCAGGAATCACCGTCACCGACGTGGATAGGTTGACTCCGCTGGCGGAATACCGGAACGGGGGACTGCTCATCGACGGAGGTGCCCTGACCCCCGTGGCTCCCGGATGGCGGACCACCAGCCATCCGGTCTCCTCGTCCCTGGTGGTGGAGTGGCGCGCCCTCACCGTCGCCCTGCTCAGCCGTCTGGCCGAGATGGTCCGGGGGGAGTTGGGCGCAAGACTCTCCATGGCCCAGATTCTCGAGGGCGGAACATGGGCGGCCGGAAGACGACTGGCCGCCGCGGCCCGCCCCGACGCCAGCCCGCCGCTCAACGTGCTCAGCAACGGGACTATCTTCTGAGCATGACCTCCCAGACCCTCGGTACCCAGGTCCGCGTGATCGATCATCCCCTGGTCCAGCACAAGCTGACCCTGATGAGAAAGCGCGAGACGAGTTCCAGCGCCTTCCGCCGACTCGCCTCGGAGATCTCGGGCCTCTTGGCCTACGAGGTGACTCGCCACCACCCCGTGACGTTCACCCGGATCAACACTCCCCTCAAGGCTATGTCCGCGCCGCTCCTGGACGGAAAGAAGCTGGTGGTGATCTCCATCTTGCGTGCCGGCACCGCCATCGCCGACGGCATCATAGACGCCATCCCCTCGGCGCGGATGGGCCACATCGGGCTGTACCGGGACCGGAAGACCCAGATGACGGTGGAGTACTACTTCAAGGCCCCCCGGAACATGTCCGATCGCACCGCCCTGGTAGTGGACCCCATGCTGGCCACCGGCCACTCGGCGGAAGCGGCGATCACCCGGGTCAAGGGCACCAACCCCAAAGAGTTGGTCTTCATATGTCTCATAGCCGCTCCCGAGGGAGTGGACTACCTCCACAAGTACCACCCCGACGTCCCCATCTACTGCGCGGCGGTGGACGAAGGCCTGGACCCCTCGGGGTACATAGTGCCCGGCTTCGGCGACGCCGGGGACCGGATCTTCGGCACCAAATAGCGGCTCGATCCCTCCTGACTCACTTTCCTAAATGCCCTGGTCAGACCCTATGGCGCGCTTAGTAGTATCAGCCTGGTCCGGTATCGGGCCGAAGATGACGAGGGCCAAAAGGAGGCGACATGGCTGCTGATATAGACCCAGTGGTGGTGGTCGGGGCGGCCCGGACCGCCATTGGAACATACGGAGGATCGCTGAGCGGCATCGACGCCTACAAACTCGGCGCCATAACCATCAAGGAATCGTTGAGCCGGGCCGGAGTGGAACCCGGAGAGGTCGACGAGGTGGTCATGGGACAGATCGGCCAGGTGGGACCCGATGCCTACAACGCGAGGCGCTGCGCGCTCGAGGCGGGGCTTCCCACACACACCACCGCCATGAACGTCAATCGCCTCTGCTCGTCGGGCCTTCAGGCGATCATCACCGGCGCCCAGCAGGTCATGCTGGGATCGGCCGACATCGTGGTCGCCGGTGGCGACGAGAATATGAGCAGCCAGCCGTTCCTGGACTATCAGGCCCGCGACGGTTGGAAACTGGGCCCTCGAAAAGTCATAGACGGCACCCTGTCATTGGTGAGCGATCCCTTCGGCGGGTATCCGATGGGCGCCACCGCTGAGAAGGTGGCCGAACGCTATGGCGTCAGCCGCGAAGATCAAGACCGCTTCGCCGCCGAGAGCCAGCGCCGCGCCGCCATCGCAATCAAAGACGGACTCTTCGAAGAAGACATCGTGGGAGTGGATCGTCCCAAGGACACCCCGTTCCTGGTCGACGAGCATCCACGACCCAACACCACAGTGGAGCGCCTTGCGCGGTTGCGTCCGGTGTTCCAAAAGGGCGGCTCGGTTACAGCCGGGAACTCGTCGGGAATCAACGACGGCGCCGCCTCGGTGGTCCTGATGAGCCAGAAGACGGCCGAAGCCCGGGGCGCCGAACCCCTCCTGCGCCTGGTGGCCTGGGCGGTGAGCGGTATCGACCCGGAGGTGATGGGATACGCGCCGGCCCTGGCAGTTCCCAAGGTGCTGGAAAAAGCCGGTCTGACCCTCGACGACATCGACCTGATCGAACTCAACGAAGCGTTCGCCGCCCAGGCGGTGGCCGTGATCCGCGACGCAGGCCTAGATCCCGAGAAAACCAATGTCGACGGCGGCGCCATCGCGCTGGGTCACCCGGTGGGAGCTACCGGAGCGATCCTCGCCATCAAGCTCATGCGAGCCCTGGAGCGGATAGACGGCCGCCGCGGCATCGTCACCATGTGCATCGGCGGAGGCCAGGGCATGGCAGCCATCTTCGAACGCCCCTGATCCGCTCCTCAGGCCTACTCGTCCTCAGCTACTCGCTTCACCGGCAGCCATAAGACCGCGTGACAACGAGTTTCCCTATACGGGCAACCTAAAGGCAGTCCGAGGCCTTGTCCGATGTCAACTCATACCTCAAACATGTATAGGAACTCGGAACAGGGCTTGTTGGCATGGAAGATAAGACCTTGGCTGGAATTGATGAGCACGATGGTGGGAAGTCCCTGCATATCCCATCTAGCGACCGCCACGATATCCTGCCGGCCGTGCACCTGATCGGTATCCACCCTTACATTCCTACGAAGAACGCGCTCGATGTCCTCCACCGTGCGGTGCTTCAAAGCAGCAGGATGAATACCTAGACGCTGGCCGTGAAACCAGATAGGCACAGCAGGTAGGCTTCAGGGACCCCGAACGGGCAGGAGGGTCTCGACTCTAACTCGGAAATCGGGGGGTAGAAGGGACAACAGCTTGGCCTTATCCGACTCGGCAGCCATGCTGAGAATGTCCGCCGCTTCCTCGGCGCCCACCTCTAGCAGGTGACTCACCTGATGCTCGGTCTCCCAACCGGCGAAGAGCCCAAACGCCCACTCTCGAACCTGCTCTTCAGTTTCAAGCCCGGCTGGGGCGCCCTTCCATCCCAGTTTTTGGCCAGGATCATTCAGGACTGCAATCATCTCATCAACGGACATATCCCTCACAGACACAAGAGTACAACAACCAGGAACTAGGCCCGCACGTCAATACCCCGAGGGTGCTAGGAGTTGTTTCCCCTTAGCTCACTCCCAAAAGTTCTCGGTAGCGTGCGCCGGACATGGGAGTGCGGCCTAGGTTTTCGGCTATGGCTGTCACGGCTTGGAGTTGCTGGAGGTTGGAGGCTATCAACTCGTCACGATGCGGGTAGCGCCAGACGGTGTCCTCCATTCCCAGGCGGACGTGGAGTCCCATCAGCATGGCCAGGGTGACCAGGTAGACCGAGGGACGGCCCGCCGCGCACACCGAGACGATCGAGTCGGGGTTGATGTCGAATATCGAATCGACGATGCGGGTGAGGCCCTGGATCATCTGGCGGGGGTTGTGCATGGGACTGCCGCCGGGAAGCGCCGGCAGGACCACCCAGTAGAGGGGCTCTTCCAGCAGGCCCGATTCGATCAGATACCGGCGAGCATTGTCCACGTCGGCGTCGGTGTAGACGGCGATCTCGGGCTTTACTCCGGCCTCCATCAGGATACGGGTCTTTTCGATCACCACCGCCGGGGGCTTTGCGAACAGGGTGTCGCCGCAGAAGGTGGCGGTGGTGTTGACTGGCGACCCGGTGATCAGGCCCGAGTTGGAGATCTTGATCATCTCGTTCCAGTCGTCGGGACCGATCGCCACCTCTCCGGCCGAGACATACAGGTCCTCGAACTCGTCACGGAGCGGTTCGATTATGGTGACGAACCGGGCCAGGTCCAGGATGGACCACTCCGCCTCGTTCCGAACGTGAATGTGCAGAGCCGTAGCGCCCGCCCGCATGCAGGCCCTCCCTGCCTCCATGATCTCCTGCTCCGAGATGGGCTGCGCGGGGTTGTGGCGGGTCATGAAGAACCCACCGGTAAGCGCAACCGAGATGGCCACCTCCTCTGAGATGGGCCAGCGCGGCGACACGTCCACATCGGCGTATGCGGAGGTGAAGGGGTTGGTGATGTCGGGCATCCCGTAGGGCTTCAGCACGGCGCGGGTCTTGCTCCGCTCCATGTATGCGTTGACTCTGTCCCAGTTGATTCTGTCTTTTGCCATGTTTTGAATGCGCTCCTTTTACTCGAGACGCTGGGCCCTGAAGCCCCCGTCCACATGCACCAGTTCCCCGGTGATAAAACTTGCCTGTTCCGACAACAAAAACACGATGGCCTCGGCCAACTCCCCAGTGGTCCCCAGCCGACCCAGGGCATGCTCGGAAGCGGCCGCCTCGGCGTCCACGATTCCCTGGGCGGCAGCCCGCTGGAAGAGCGGGGTCTCCACCATCCCGGGGATCACCTGGTTGACCCTTATCCCCGCCGGGGCCCATTCCACCGCCAGCACCCTGGTGAGGCCCCCGATCCCCGCCTTCGACGTCGTGTAGGCGGCCCGGCCGGGAAACCCGAAGTCCTGTGCTATCGAGCCCACGGTGACGATCGATCCCCCTCCCCCGTCCCTCATGGCCCTCCCCGCCGCCTGACACCAGTAGAAGGTCCCGTTCAGGTGCACCCCGGTTACCTTCTGCCAATGCTCGACCGGCAACTCGAAGCTGTCCCCCACGATCTGGATCCCCGCGCAGGTGACCAGCATCCTGATCGGGCTCTTCCACCCCTCGATCCCCGCTGCCGCGGCGTTCACAGCCGCCGGATCGGTCACGTCGCACTGCACGAAACGGACCCGGTCCTCCCCGAAGCGTTCGATCAACTCTGCGGACTGCGCCTCGTTGAGGTCGACCAGGGCGCAGGCCACGTCCGGCCGGCGTTCCAGCAGCACCTCGGCGGTCTTCCAGCCGATGCCGCTGGCCCCGCCGGTTATCACGGCCACAGAAGAAGCTTGATCGCTCATTTCTCTCCCTTCTCTGAGTATCGGTCGGACAACTCCCTGGCGATCAGGGTGCGGTGGATCTCGTTTGCCCCGTCCACGATCTGGTTGAGTTTCGCCTCTCTCATCAGCCTCTCCACCTTGCCGGAGGTAAGGTATCCCCACCCTCCCATGAGTTGGGTGGCCGAGGTCGTCACGCTCATCGCCAGATCCGTCGCATACACCTTGGCCGCCGAGATCTGAAGCGACGCCCGTTCGCCGGCGTCGACCCGCGACGCGGCGTGATCCAGATAGATCCGGCCGGTCTCCACCGCTATTCCCATCCCGGCGAGGCTCTGCTGGACCGCGCCCTGGCGGTTGAGGGGCTTTCCGAACCGGCGGGTCCGGGCGGTGTATTCGAGAGCCAACTCCAGTGCCTCGGTGGCGCATCCCAATGCCAGACCGGCGGTGAGCAATCGACTCCTTCCCAGATGGGGCCACAGATCTCTCATCTCCCCTATCCGGTCCTCGGGGGCCACGAGGCACCCGTCGAACTCGACCTCGCACAGGTGCACTCCTCGCAACGCCATGGTCGGGCCCAGTCGCCGCACCTCGCTTCCCCGCGAGCCGGGATCGACCGCGTAGATCGACGGATCGGCATCCGGGGCTTCCCGGGCGGCCACCAGCAGGAAGTCGACCTGATCGGCGTTGGGAATGTAGGTCTTGGTCCCGGTCAGCCGGAAACCGCCGTCACGCCTTTCGGCAATGGTCGCAAGGGCCGCCAGGTCGTTACCGGAGCCGGGCTCGTTCAGAGCCAGCACCGAAGCGGCCCGGCCTTCCACGATGGGAAGCCCGCGCCTGTTCCACTGCAGGTCGTTGGCGACCTCCGCCAGGTACCCGGCGATCAGTGCGTTGGTGAGCAGGAACCCGAAGGGTCGATACACACGGCCCAGGGCGCCGGCCACCGCCACGATCTCCGCCCACGGCCTGGGATTCCCGCCCCGGTCGGCGGGAGTCATCATACCCAGCAGCCCGAAGCGGCGCCCCACCTCCCAGAGCGCTTCGGGCGGGACGTGGCCTTCCTCCTCCCAGCCGTCCACCCGGGGTTCCACCTCGGAGCGAAGATGATCCAGCAGGTCCCCGTTCACTCGATCCTCCTGGTCACGCCCTTGGAGAGGCAGAATCCCGAGAAGAAAACCGAGTGGGAGGCGTTTCCCTCGGTGCCGCCCCCGACCACGATCCGCAGATCGTCGGGCGTCTCGCAAATCAACACGCGGTCTTCATCCACCGTCCAGTCGCCCTGCGGGATATTGCCCTCCGGCGGGTAGTCGGACAGCGGGACCTTGGCCATCTCCCACAGGTGCTCGCGAAGTCTCTTCTTGCTCCACCCGTCCCGGGCGAACACCCCGGCGTGGGCAGGGCTCATCAACAGGGTGAGGGTCCCCCGGGAGAAGAACTGGCTGGTGGCGGTGGAGCGGAGGGTCTTGGCCAGCATCTTGGCCAGCGAGTCGGGCGTCCACCACACCGCCGTGGAGTTGATCACCGACTCGATGCCCGCCACCGAGACGGTGGAGTCATCCGGCCGGTACCCCAACTGGACGTGCAGCGGCTCCCAGGGACTCGACTCCTCGTCCTCGGGGACCACCAGGCTGTACTTGGCCGGGCTTCCGTGGGTGGCCTGGTCCACGCCGATGTAGGCGCCCCCCAGGTTGCGCATGGCCAACCGCAGGGCCCGGCCGATGGTGGCGTTGGCCCGGTTGCCCGGACCGAGCAGGTTGCGGTCGGTGTTCATGGAGAGTTCCCGGCGGATCGGCCCGTTCACCACCACCAGGGGCGTGGCCGGGTTGGTGGTCGATTGGATGGCGTGGAGGTTGAAGATGGGTTCGCACATGGCCGAGACGGCGGCCACGATCACCGGCATGTAAGAGGGAAGGCATCCGGCCATCACCGCATTGATAGCCAACTTCTCCACGGTGGCCACGCCCCGCTTGGGGTCGATGATCCCGACCTCTTCGGCCGGGTCGCGTCCACTCCCGGCCACCATGGCGGCCACCCGCCCGGGCGTGGGGGGTATCACTGGCAGTCCGTCGGACAGGTCCTCTCGGTGAAACCAGTCCTGGATCGCGTCCAGGCCAAGATCGGTCGGGCAGTCAAGCTCCCGGGACAACAGTTCCATCTAGACGCAGTCCTCCGGCCGCTCAGGCCAAGGGTTCCCGGACCGATTTGATGAGAGGGACGATCTCATGGTCGACCGCCAACTCCACGTACGGCCGCAACTCCTCGGTGGTCATCACCTCGGTCTGGTGCGGGAAGATCACCATGGGCAGATCGGGCACTCCCCGGCTGGCCAGGGTGGCTTTGGCCAACTCCTCGAAGGCCTCGGTGATCAGCACCACCGTTCCCAGCCCCCGCTTTCTCAACTCGGTCCCGTCGTGGCAACTCCACGCTGTGCAAGCCCCTCAGTTGCCGAGTCCCAGCACCGCGAAATGGCTGTAACCCACCACCTGATCGATCACCTCCTGGGGCGTGGGCTCGGAGTGCTTGATCTTCCAGTGCCGAACGTCTCTGATGAACGACAGGCGCCGGAGGCGTTCATCCACCAGTGCGGCTATACGGGTCATCGACTCCCAGCGCGAGTTGAGGATGCCCACGTTCAGTTCCACGGCTTCCACGGGTTTGAGGGGATCGGCGCCGTCCAACCGGCGGTACTCCTCGGCTCGGGGGTCCAACAGTCTCATCTCTTTTCCTCCGGTATCTCGAGATCGGCGAGCATCAGATGCTGGTGGGCGCCGAACACGTCCTTGCAGGCCGGGTCGGAGGAGGCGATGTCCTTCACCATGGTGACCTTGAAGGCCAGGGCATTGTCCAGGAAGTAGATGCCCAGCACCTGGTCGTTGGTGAGCCCGTACAGCGGCGCCAGCACCTCGGCGGTGATCCGTCCCGAGTCCTTCACCTGCCGGTAAGCCTCTTCGGAGTCGAAGAAAACATCGAAGGTGGTGTTGAAGGGATCGCAGTTCTTGGACCGAAGGGTCTTGGCGAAGTCGCGAAGCCGAGGCATCAGCGCCCCCTCGGGAAATCGACCACCTGGTAGGGGAAGAGTTCCAGCGGGTCCTCCACCTCCAGGAGATGCCACACATTGAAAGAGAACGCCGGGCCCACATTGATGGTGGGAGGAGCGAACCGGGTGGCCAGGTTTCCCGCCGACGTCTGGCGGTTCGGGTAGGGCTTGATCCACAGTTCCATGCAGATAAAGTAGGCCAGGTTCTCGGCCAATTCCTGGGTTTCGGCGATGACGTCCACCAGCAGGCCGATCTCATGAGGCGTCCGTCCCCGGAGCGGCTCGTTGGGCCCCAGCACGCCGTTTCGCCCGTACTGGTCGAAAGTGATCTTGTAGTGCTTGCCCTCGTCCAGGTGCCCGAACCGCGGTGACCCGGCAATGGTGGAGCGGATGTTGTCCAGGAACCAGTCCAGGCAGTCGATGAAAGCCGGTTCCCGCACTCCGAACACGGCAATGGTGCGGTACCCTTCTCGCCGGGCGCCTTCCAGCTTGATCGTGTAGGGCGTGTCAACCCAGATCGCTCCCTCCGAGCGCACCCCGGAACCGGGGACCTCGGTGTAGGTGGCGTCGGTCAGGTCGAGATACCCTCCCGGGTTCTTCTCCATGAAGGGATTGTCCCGCTCGTACATGGAGTGGCTGGCGATGGACCGGGCCGTGGCGGCCTGGGTGTCCGACACCGGGTAGACGGTGATGGCGTCGGGCTCCAGAACTCCGTAGATCGGCTCGGACGGGTCGCCGGGATGGAGCGCCAGGCCGGCGCACTCCAGCACCTTGGCCATGTGGGTGGTGGACCCGCGAGGGAATCCGGCCGCCAGCGGAGGGGCCATGTATATCCCCACATCGAGCGCCCGACCGGTGATCACGCCGTCCACCCCGGCCTCCAGGGCCGCCATGATCGGCTCGGGCCCCATCTGCGCCACTATGTGCTCGGACGCCTCGACGTCCTCGGGGGTCAGCATCTCCGAGAGGTGCGGCGACTCCACGGCCCGGGGGGCTTTCGCCCCGTCTCTGATCCGCTCGGTCAGCATCTCCCGGTCGACTTCTCCGTCGATCACCGCGATCCGGAGAGACAGGTCCTCCTCCGAGGTGATCTCGTCCACCCGGTCGAGGCACTCGTCCAACTGGGTGCGCCCCCCGGCGATCCCCACCGAGAACACGAACGGAACGCCTTGTTCCTTGGCGAAGCGCATGTAGGGTCGGACGTTCTCACGGAAGTTCTCGCTGGTGAACTGGGTGCCGCTCCCCAGCATGTAAGGGCCGAAGTCCATCCCGGTGCCCTGCGAGCACACCGCGTCCACTCCCCGGCGGGCCGTCTCGGCCAGGAACTCATCCACCCTGGGGTGGACGGGGATGTGGTTCACGAAGGAGAGGATGCGGAAGTCGTCTCTGGACATGGAAGGACCTTTCATGGAAAGCTAGCCGAAGAAGAAATTCACCGGCCCCAGAGTGAGGGGTGGGAAGAAGGCGATGATCAGCACGTCGACGATGAGCACCGCGATGAAGGGCAGCACGGCCCTGATCAGGTCGGCAGAGGGGATCCCGGCGATCTTGGAGTTGACGAACAGGAGAACTCCGTAGGGGGGAGTGAGGAGGCCGACCGCGATGGCGCCCATGAAGGTGACACCGTAGTGGATGGGATCCATCCCCACCTCGGGTGAGGTGGCGATCGGCTCGAGGATGGGATAGAGCACCAGCACGATGGGGACTGTCTCCATGAAGGTGCCGATGATCAGGAGGAGAAGGATCATCATCAGGATCACCACCGCCGGGGTGCTCGAGAATCCCAGCATGAACTCGGTGAGCTGCTGGGGCACCTTGGCCAGGGTCAGGAACCGCCCGAAAGCCTGGGCCGTGGCGACGATGATGAACAACACCGCGGCGAACTCGGCCGATTCCTTGAGAATTTTGAAGAAGGTCTTCCATCCCATCTCCCGGTATATGAAGATGGCTACCAGAAGCGAATAGACCACCGCCACCGCCGCTGCTTCGGTGGCCGTGAAGACTCCGGCCAGGATCCCTCCCATGATCACCACCGGGAAGACCAGGGCGGGCAACGCCTTGTAGGTGGTTGTGCCCATGCGCTTGATGCTGAACCTCTCGGGATCGGCCTTCACGCCCGAACGCGGGCGCCTTATCCAGGCCACCGTGGCCAGGGAGACCGCGATCAGTATTCCGGGGCCATACCCTCCCACGAACAGCTTGGTGATCGAGACACTGGTGGCGGCCCCCGCCAGGATCATCGGCACGCTGGGAGGGACGATGATCCCTATTGAACTCGAAGCGGCGGTGACCCCCGCCGCGTAGGGAGTGGGATACCCACCCTTTTTCATCTCCGGCACCAGCACCGAGCCGATGGCTGCGGAGTCGGCGGTGGCCGAACCGGAGATCCCCCCGAAGAACATCGACCCGAACACGTTCACATATGCCAGGCGGAGCCGGCTGAAACCGAACAGAAGGTCCACCCAGCCGATCAAACGCCGGGAAACGCCTCCCGCCAGGATGAGATTGCCGGCCAGAACGAACAGGGGCGCCGCGAACAGCACCAACGAGTCGATCCCGTTGATGGAGTTGCGCACCACGTCGATGAGGGAGGCCGAAGGGTGCAGCAGGACGCCCACGATGGTGGCGCCGCCCAGCGCCGCAAAGATCGGCACCCGCAGCAGCAGCAACAGGAACAACGTCCCGAACACCGCCAGCAGCAGCATGGCTCAGGCCTCCGCAGCCGCCACGGAGGACGGCTCTTCGGAATCAGATGACCGGAACAAGTCGAAGATCTCGTCCACTCCCAGGATCAGCGCCAGGGCGGCGCCCACCGGAGCGGCCGCGTACTGCCAGGAGCGGGAGATCTTGGTGATCGGCATGGTCTGGCCCGACACCTTGGTGGCCAGGACCGTCCCGTAGTAAACGAAGAAGATCAGCATGGCCCACTTGAAGACGATGGAGACCACCGCTATCCAGCGACGTTCCCGCACGACGTCGATGATCAGGTGCTTGCCCTTCATGGTGGTGGCCAGCCCCACGAACACCAGCCAGATGAGCATGATTCTGGGCACCTCCTCGGACCACACGATCGAAGAGTTGAATACGTACCGCATCACGACCTGTACGAACATCAGAAGCGACAGGCCACCCAGCAGTACGGCTAGGAGCAGTCGGAGCACCGAAATGGTGCTCCGACTGCCTTTGCTAATTAATCCGGCTACCGAGCTCACGGAGCAGCCGCACGAATGCGGTCCGCCCACTCGGCCAACTCGGGCCGTTCGTCATAGACGCCCGCAACCGCAGCGCGGAAAGCGTCCTTGTCTACGTCGTTGACCTCCCAGCCCTGGTTCTGCAGTTCTGCGAGGTAACCGGCGTCCAGCTTGGCCGCTTCGGCCCGCTGATGCGCGGCGGCCTCGATGGCAGCCTGCTGCACCAACTGCTGTGCGGCCGGACCCAGGCCGTCCCACAACTCGCCACCCATGAACATGAGAAGCGCCGCGTAGATGTGCTCGGTGAGCGACAGGTACTTGACCGGCGTCTCGTAGTACTTCTGGGTGACCGCCGCGAAGATCGGCGCGCCGGTCCCGTCAACCACCCCGTTCTGCAACGAAGTGAAGATCTCCGGACCCGGCAGCGGCACCGGATTGGCGCCCACCAACTCATAGGTCCGGATATAGATGTCGGATTCGGGAACCCGGAACTTCAGGCCCGCCGCATCCGAGGGGGTATAGATCGGCCGCTGGCTGTTCATCATCGAACGCAGACCGAACTGACCGATGGCCAGGGCCTTGATGTCCACTTCCTCGGCCAGACCGAGTAGTTCGCGTCCCACCGGACCGTCGAACACCGCGTCGACGTGGTCCTGGCCGTCGAACAGGAAGGGCAGGTTCACCACGCCCATCTCGGGAACGAAGCTCTCCAGGAGTCCGGCGAACACCACACCGGCGTCGATGGAACCCAACTGGGCGCCCTCGACCAACTCACGCTCGGAACCGATCTGCGAGGAGGGGAAGACCTCCACGGTCATGCGGCCGCCGGAGCGCTCCTCGACCAACTCCTTGAACTTGACGGCCGCCACATCGGCATAACCGTCAGGAGCGCCCGAATGCCCGATGTTGATGGTGATCTCGGGCAAGAGAGATACGTCCATGGCGCCGCTCGGGCTCACAACCCGGATCCGGTCGGCCCACTCCGCCAGGTGGGGATTGGCGTCATAGACGCCCGCCACCGCGGTGCGGAACAGGCCCTTGTCGACGTCGTTGACCTGCCAGCCCTGGTCCTGCAACTCGGCGAGGTAGCCGGCGTCCAACTTGGCTGCTTCGGCCCGCTGATGCGCGGCAGCGGCGGAAGCCGACTGCTCGATCAGGTCCTGGGCCTTGGGGGTCAGGCTGTCCCACAGCTCACCCGACATGAACATGAGAAGCGCCGCGTAGATGTGCTCGGTGAGCGACAGGTATTGCACGGGCGTCTCGTAGTACTTCTGGGTGACCGCCGCGAAGATCGGCGCGCCGGTTCCGTCCACCACTCCGTTCTGGAGCGACGTGAAGATCTCCGGACCGGGCAGCGGCACCGGATTGGCGCCCACCGACTCATAGGTGCTGATGTAGATGTCGGACTCCGGCACCCGGAATTTCAGACCGGCCGCATCGGAGGGGGTATAGATGGGACGTTGGCTGTTCATCATCGAACGCAAACCGAACTGGCCGATGGCCAGGGCCTTGATGCCCACACCCTCAGCCAGACCGAGGAGTTCGCGTCCCACCGGGCCGTCGAACACCGCGTTCACGTGGTCCTGTCCGTCGAACAGGAACGGCAGATTCACCACTCCCATCTCGGGAACGAAGCTCTCGAGAATCCCGGCGAACACCACGCCCGCGTCGATGGATCCCAACTGGGCGCCTTCCACCAACTCACGCTCGGAACCGATCTGCGAGGAGGGGAACACCTCCACCGTGATCTGGCCTCCGGAACCCTCTTCGACAAGTTCCTTGAACTTGACGGCCGCCACGTCGGCATAACCGTCAGGAGCGCCCGAATGCCCGATATTGATGGTGATCTCGGGATAGTCGGGCTCTGCCGGCGCCGGTTCATCGGCCGGTTCATCGGCGGGTTCATCGGGAGTCTCGGCCGGCGCGGCAGTGGTGGTTACCACCGCTGCTTCAGTGGTGGCGGTGGGTTCGTCGTCTCCGTCTCCGCAGGCCGCGGCCAAGAGAGCGAGAACTCCTAATACTGCTAAGAACTTCCTCACTGGTTACCTCCGTTGGCGAATAGATTTTGGTAGGTGCGGTATCCCGGATGCTGCCTACACAGGGGAAGCCGCTTTGTATACCATAATACAGCACCAGCTTCCCCTGATCTGCAGAGCCCTGCATGAATCCTCACTTCGAGCAATGAAAAATAGCACCTCACCAGGACTTCAGGCCGAGTTTGCCAAGGTGGTGGTGGACGAGGCCGATCCTTTTCCCTTCTACGCCCGGGCCCGCCGGCAAGCCCCGGTCTTCTGGAGTCCCAGAATCGAGGGGTGGGTGGCTTCCCGGCGCTCCGAGGTGGCCGAGGTGCTGGTAGACGAAGACCGGTTCGCGCCCCTGATGGGCGGTCCGGGCTCTTCGGCCATACACGGACGGGTCATCCTGCACATGGAAGGGCGGGAGCACCGGCGCCACTCCGGTCTGTTGAGCCGGTGGATTCGCCATCGAGGCAAACTGGCCGGTGAGTTGCGGGAGATGACCGAACAGATCACCGCTCGGCTCCTGGACCAGTTGCCCTGGGACCGCCCGGCTGAACTCCATCAGGGCCTCAACACGTCTCTTCCCATGGATGTGACGGCCACCATGATGGGCATCCCCGACGTGGCGCGTTTTCGGGGCTGGTACGACGCCATCGGGAAAGCCAGCGTCACCAACATCAGGAACGATCCCGAGATCACCCGCCAGGGCGTCGAGGCCCGGGAGGCATTGGGTGAGTACCTGGCGCCGATCATCGCCGAAAAACGCCGTCATCCCACCCATGACCTTCTCTCCGAACTGTGCCAAGCAGAGATCGACGGAGAACCCCTCTCCACGGAGTTGATCGCCTCCACCTGCTCGCTACTGCTGGCGGCCGGAGTGGAAACCACCTCCCGAGGCCTGTCCAACCTGATGTGGGTGCTGTTCTCGGACCGGGACCTCTGGGAGGAGATCAGAGAGGACCGGGATCTGGTGACCCTGGCCTGCGCGGAGATCCTCCGCTTTCTCGCTCCCGCCCATGCCCTGGTGAGAAAGGCGAAAGTTGACACGGACCTGGCCGGAGTGGGGATCGGCGCAGGCGACAAGATCATGGTGCTGTTGGCGTCGGCCAACCGGGACGAGACCTGGTTCGAGTCTCCCGATGAGTTCCAACTGCACAGATTCGCCGACAGCGCCTTCCGCCAGTTCACACCTCGCGCCGACATCCTGCCGTTCGGTGCGGGAAAGCACCACTGCACGGGGTCCCTCCTGGCCCTGATGGAGATGGAAGTGGTGATCAACCGCTTCATGGACCGGGTCCGCTGGGCCGAGTGGGTGAACGGACCTCCCCCCATGACCGGATACTCCCTCCGCTCCCCCGCCGAGGTGAGGGTCAGGCTGACCCCGGCCTAAGGCGACCGGATCGCCCGTCATCGACGACGGGGTGATCGCCCCGCCTCAAGGAAAAGGACTCCGGGGCCCGGAAGACATTCTCAAGGTCTAAATTCACCGGGATCTAGGCCTATATTCCGGTGGATCGAGAGGAGGTCCGAGGTGACCGTGATGGTGGACGTGAACCAGGCGAAGACCCACTTGTCCAGGTTGATGGACCGCGCCCATGCCGGAGAACAGATCATTCTGGCAAAAGCCGGCAAGCCCTACGCTCTGTTGGGACCCATACCCCTGTCTTCCACCACCCGCTGGGCCGGACGACTGGCCGGGGAGTACGTTGGCCCCGAGATTCTCCTGCCGCTACCCGAGGCAGTGCTGGACGCCTGGGGAGAGTAGTTGACGCGCCTGCTCTTGGCCGCCCCTATCCGTAAGGGTCGGCGAAGGGGCTTTCGACCTGGAACGGCCTTCCCACCTGCCCAAACTCGATCAACTCGATGGAGATGCCATCGGGGTCCCGCAGGTAACAGGTGAGGGCCCCCTCATACCTTCCCCAAGCGCAGCGAACCGGCTCGGGAGAGCGGAATTCGGCTCGTCCCCGCATCCGTTGGTAGTCGCGGTGAATGTCGTGGGTTTCCAGGCATAAGTGGGTGTTCCCGGCGTTGTAGGTCGCCATGTCAACCCTTCCCGGCGGTGGGTTGTGATACTGAAGCATCTCCAGCACGGTGCCGCCGGGTAGCGCCCAGAACGCTCCCGACATGTCGCAATCGGGATAACCCACGATGTCACCCACATAGTCGTCGATCTCCGCAGCCACCCAAGTTCCCTGCATGAAGGGATCAGACTCGAGAAAGTAGCTCCACCACGGGACCGAGACTTCCAGATCCGTAACTGTTATCCCGATGTGGTCAACCGATTTGAAACTCATCACCTACCTCCCAAATGGGCACCGCTGAACACCTGTTTGGCGGGGGTGAGGACCTCCACCATCAGCACACTCGGCATCCTAGTGACTGGCCCTTCCCGGGCCGGGAGTGCCATTAACCCCCCTGCACTGGCCTGGGAAGTTAGCCTCCGACAATGGACCGATCCTCACCGGCACTTGATCTTCGTGGTCACGTAGCGCCAGCTTCGAGCATGCCGGAGGAGAGAACAGGATCCCTCGACCGGTGAGCCCAACTGCCAAGGGCACCCTATGGGCCGTCGGAGCGGCTGTCTCCCTCTCCTGGTTGCCCCTGTTCTTTCTGTACACCCATACCGGCAACGACCCCTTCGTTTGGCGCTCCTGGCTGATCATGTTCCAGTCGGGGGTATTGGGACTGGCCCTGGTCGTGATGCCGGCCAAGGACAAGGACTGGAGAGCGAAGACCCGTAGGTTCCTGTTCTACTGGGGAGGAAGCGGTGAGCCGGTCCGGGTCCGAAATCCGCTGGAAGTGCTGAAAACGCCCGCCTTCTGGATGGTCATCGGCTTCGCCGTTGATCTGACCTTCTGGGTTTGGGCAGCTACCCTGATCGACCCGCTGGTGGCCACCCTCGTCTTTCAGTTGTTCCCGCTTGGAATGGTGTGGATGGCAGCCAGGCTGGGCAGGAAGATCTCCGCCGGAAACCGAACCGCGCCGCACGTCATAGGTGGAAGGCACTGGGCCCTCATGGCGTCTTCCTTCCTGGGCGCCGCCCTGGTCATCTGGTCGGAGACCGGCACGGTCAGGACCCTGAATTGGCTGGGCATAGCCTTGGCCCTCGCCGCCACCGCTTTCGGAATCGGAAGTTTCTGGGGGACCGTCTCCACCGGGCGTCTCATGACATGGCCCGACGACGACCCGAACAACCTGGTTTGGGCCGCTTCTCTCTCGGCCGTGGTGGGACGGTTCTTCGCCCTCCCCCTGACGCTTCTGGGAAGCGTCCTCTTCTTTCCCTCCACCGACGACCGCTTCGACCTCACCTGGACCACCCTCGGTTTTCTGAGCCTGATAGGAGTGTTCAACATGGCCGGGGCGGTCAGCCACCGCTACTCGCTGTATGTGACCTCCAGGTTGAGCGTCCAGCGGATCATGTTCTTCTCCCCGCCCCTTCAGATGTTGTGGCTCTGGATTTTTGCCGACGTCTCCATCGCCAAGCCCCAGGTCCTCCTGATCGGCACCGCCATCGTGCTCCTCTCCAACCTGGGTCACCAGACCAAGTCCGCTTGAATCCCGTCTGCGTCATCATCCCTCCGCCCTGATGGCGAAAGGGTCCGTAACCCGCTGTCCCGTTCCCCTACCGGGCGGTACCCGAGAGCTAACCTTCATGAAGGACGAAGCCTCGCCGGCGACTGCCCACCGGGGTCATCCAGTCACCAACCCCAAGCAGGCCAGAGCAGAGAAGAGGACCGTTCGACCGGTGAACCCGATCACCAAGGGGACAATGTGGGCAGTGGGGGCGGCGGCCACCAGTTCCTGGCTGCCTCTCTTCTACATCTTCACCCATGTCAGCGACGACCCCTTTGTGTGGCGCTCCTGGCTGTTCGCCTTCCAGGCGGCGGGGTTGATCCCCGTGCTCATGCTGGTTCCCGCTTCGAAGAGGAACTGGAGGAAGAAACTCCGCCGACTGCTCTATTACTGGGGAGCGGACGGTGAACCGGTACGCGTACGGAATCCGATAGAAATACTGCGCACCCCGGCGTTCTGGATGGTGGTCTCCTTCGCTCTCGACCTGACATTCTGGGTTTGGGCGGCGACTCTCATCGACCCGCTGGTGGTGACCATCATCTTCCAGCTGTTCCTGATCGGCCTGGTGTGGATGGCGGCCCGGCTCGGCAGGAAGATGTCATCCGGGCGCCAGGCCTCCCCTCATGTCATGAGCGGGAAGTACTGGACGCTGATGGGCCTTTCCTTCCTGGGCGCCGCCCTGGTCATATGGTCGGAGACCGGCCAGGTCGGAACCCTCAACTGGCTGGGCATTGTCGTGGCTTTCGCCGCAACCGCAACCGCGGTCGGCAGTTTCTGGGGAACCATCTCCCTCGGCCGCCTCATGGCATGGCCGAGCACCGACCCCAACGACCTGGTGTGGCACTCCTCCTTCTCAGGGGTGGTCGGGCGTTTTCTGGCTCTCCCCCTGACCCTGGGCGGAAGCGTCCTGTTCTTCCCACCCACCGAAAACAGTTTCGACCTCTTCTGGTCCACCCTGGGGCTCCTGGCTCTGACAGGAGCCTTCAACGCGGTCGGAGCGTCCAGCCACAGATTTTCCTTCTATGTGACCACCAGCTTGAGCGTCCAGCGGATCATGTTCTTCTCTCCGATCCTCCAGATGCTCTGGATCTGGCTCTTCGCCGAAGTCTCCATCGCCAATCCCTCCGCCCTCCTCATCGGAGCCGGGCTCGTGCTCCTCTCCAACCTGGGAACGCAGGCCAAGACACTGTGACCTCCCCCTTGAACCTGACAGGACCCTCCGACCGGTGAAGGCAACCACCCAGGGGACGTTATGGGCCGTCAGTTCGGTGGTCTTCGGCTCTTGGTTGCCTCTGTTGTACCTCTTCACACATGTGAGCGACGATCCCTTCGTGTGGCGTTCCTGGTCGTTCGTCTTCCAGACGGTTCTGTTGGCCCCGGTGATCCTCCTGGTTCCCGCTTCCGACAAGGACTGGAGGAAGAAGGCCAAAAGGCTCCTGTTCTACTGGGGCGACGACGGCGAACCGGTCCGGGTCCGAAAGCCCCTGGAAGTGCTTCGAACCCCGGCGTTCTGGATGGTCATCTGCTTCCCCCTGGACCTGGCCGTCTGGGTTTGGGCGGCAACCCTGATCGACCCCCTGGTGGTGAACACGATCTTCCAGTTGTTCGTGATCGGGATGGTGTGGATGGCAGCCAGGCTGGGGAAGAAAATGTCGGCTGGTCGGCGCAACTCGCCCCATGTCATAAGCGGGAAGTACTGGGCTCTGATGGTCCTCTCATTCTTCGGGGCCGCACTGGTTATCTGGTCGGAGACCGGGGAGGTCGGCTCCCTCAACTGGTTCGGCGTCGTCCTTTCTCTCGCAGGCGCCGCCACCGCAGTCGGGACCTTTTGGGGATCCATCTCGACCGGACATCTGATGGGATGGCCGGGCGGCAACTCCCACGACCTGGTGTGGAACGCCACCTTTGCGGCGGCGGCCGGTCGGATTCTCGCCCTCCCCCTGGCCCTCCTGGGAAGCGCTGTGTTCTTCCCCCCGACCGAGAACAGCTTCGAGATCAACTGGGCGATGTTGGGACTCCTCAGCCTCCTGGGAGTCTCCAATGCGGCCGGGGGGTTGGGTTACCGGTACTCGCTGTATGTGACGTCCAGTTTGAGCGTGCAGCGGATCATGTTCTTCAACCCAGCCTTCCAGATGCTCTGGATCTGGGCTTTCGCCGATGTCTCCATCGCCAACCCCCAAGCGCTGCTGCTCGGCACAGGGATCGTGCTCCTCTCCAACCTGGGATCCCAGACCCAGACCAAGGATCCACTCTGAATCTGACGCAGGGTTGACCTGACCCTCCCGCCGGGGCAGGGGGCGGGAAGGCTAACCTCGGAAGCACCGAAGGCCCGGGGGCGGTTGCCCAACCGGACTACGTCGCCCGCCCCTCCAGCCAGATCAGAGAACAGGACCGCTCGACCCGTGAACCCAACCACCAAGGGGACCCTCTGGGCCGGGAGTGCGGCTTTCGGCCTCTCCGTGGGACCGGTGCTCTACCTCTTCACCCACACCAGCGACGATCCCTTCGTGTGGCGTTCCTGGTCGTTCGTCTTCCAGGGAGCAGGTCTGGCCGCGTTGCTCTTCGTTCTCCCCTCAAAGAACAGGGACTGGAAAGGAAAGGCCGCCGGGCTGCTGCTGTATTGGGGCAAGGACGGAGAGCCGGTTCGCATCCGGACACCTCTGGAAGTGGTGCGGACTCCGGCTTTCTGGATGACGATCGGCTTCGCCCTCGACCTGGCATTCTGGGTCTGGGCGGCCACCCTGATCGACCCCCTGGTGGTGACCATCATCTTCCAGCTGGCCTTCATCGGCATGGTCTGGGCAGCGGCCAGGCTGGGCAAGAAGATCTCCTCCGGAGACCGGGCATCCCCCCATGTCATCGGCGGGAAGCACTGGACATTGATGGCCATCTCCTTCTTGGGCGCCGCACTGGTCATCTGGTCGGAAACCGCCGAGGTCGGCGCCCTCAACTGGCAGGGCATAGTCGTGGCGGTGGTCGGCACCGCCACCGGCGTCTGGAGCCTGTGGGGAACCGTTTCCGTTGGCCGCTTGATGACCTGGCCGGGCGACGACCCGAACGACCTGGCCTGGAACTCCACCTATTCGGCCGTCGCGGCGCGGGTAATCGGCCTTCCCCTTACCCTCCTGGGAAGCGCACTGTTCTTCCCCCCAACCGAGAAGACATTCGAGCTGTCCTGGACCACCGTGGGCTTCCTGACCCTCATAGGGATATTCAATGCCGGCGGAGCGCTCAGTTACCGGTACTCCATGTACGTGACCTCCAGCCTGAGCGTCCAGCGGATCATCTTCTTCACCCCGGTGCTCCAGATGCTCTGGATCTGGCTCTTCGCCGAAGTCTCCATCGCCAACCCCCTGGCGCTGCTGATCGGCACCGGTATCGTCCTCCTCTCCAACTTGGGGTCCCAGACCGGATCCGAGTGACCCGCCCCGTGCGCACCGAAACCACCAATCCCACCATGGCTGAGCCTTTCGGGCCGGAGTCCGGTCAGGTCTCGGCTGTATCGTTCTGAGGCGATGTCCGCCCTGGTCACCGACCTCTTGAACCGGTCCGCCCGGCTCTATCCCGAACGGCGGGCGGTGCAAATCATGGGAGGCCCTTCCCTCACTTACGCCGAGTTGTCCCAGCGAGTGGAGAGAGTGGCCGCCCTGCTGGCCCGCACGGGTGTGGAAAGAGGCGATCGCGTGGCCGTCATGGCTCCTGCAGGCCTGGCGTTCTTCGACGCCTACCTGGGCGCCGCCCGGCTGGGCGCCGCCGCAGTTCCCCTGTCCACCCAACTGGCTCCGGCCGAGATTGGTAGGCAACTGTCCGACGCAGATCCCCGGGCTGCGATCGTCGGGCAGAAATACGGAGAGATGGTTGCGCGGGCCGGGAACGCCGAAATGACCCTGCTCGAGCACGATGGCGCCGAATACCGGCGCTTGCTCTCCACGTCCGATCCGGTTTCTCCGGAGGCCCGGCCCGAGGATACGGCGCTGATCATCTACACCAGCGGCACCACCGGAGATCCCAAGGGGGTTTGTCTATCCCAGCGGGCCTTGACCTTCAACGCTTTCGTGTCGGCAGTCTCGCAAGAACTGGTTCCCGCTGACGTGTACCTCTCGGCCACGCCCCTGTACCATGCCTCCGCCGGGCTGCGGGTCATCACCATGCTGGTGGACGGACAGGGCCATGTCGTGCTCCCCTCGTTCAATCCCGAAGAAGCAATGCGTACGATCTCCCAAACCGGAGTCACCACCACCATCATGGTCGCCACCCAGCTTCAGAGAATCCTCGATTCTCCCGGCTTCGACCCAGACCTGTTCCGTTCCATGCGCCTGCTTCTCTACGGCGCGGCTTCCACCCGGTCCAATCTGGTCGACAGAATGATGGATTCCCTTCCCTGCGCCTTCTATCACGGGTACGGGCTCACCGAGGCCACCGCGGTTTGCGCGGCGCTGGGGCCCGAGGACCATGAACGCAGGGCCGGGATCACTTCGAGCGGGCTCTCCATCGGTCGTCCCATCGTCGGGGTTGACATAAGGATCACAACCAGGGAAGGAAGAGACGCCGAGCCCGACCAGGTGGGGGAACTGCTGGTCCGTACCCCAAAGCTGATGTCCGGGTATTGGAGACAGAAACAGGCCACCGCCCAGGCGATACGGAACGGCTGGCTCCACACCGGCGACCTCGGATACCGGGACCGCCAGGGGCATCTCTACCTGTCGGGTCGCCTGAAGGAACTGATCATCAGCGGTGGCGTGAACATCTACCCTCCCCAGATCGAGAATGTCCTCTCCCATCATCCCCAGGTAGAGCAGATTGCCGTCATCGGCCTCCCCGACCGCCAATGGGGAGAGGCAGTGACCGCAGTGGTGGTGCCCCGCGAGGGACAGGCTCCGACTTTGGAGGATCTGGCCGAATGGGTCGGCGCCCGCCTTGCCACCCACATGAAACCCAAGCGACTAATCCTCGCAGATCGCCTGCCCCGCAGCGCCACCGGTAAGATCCTGAAGCATCTCCTGGTGGAGACGCACACGAGACACACGGGTTGACTGGTGAACCTCGCCTCTTCAACTGACCTGCCGACCCCCGCCCTCTTGGTGGACCGGGCCGTGATGGAATACAACATCGTGGAGATGGCGCAGCGGATGCGCGATCTGGGAGTGGCCCTTCGTCCCCATTGGAAGACCTCAAAAATGGTGGAGGCCGCCAGCCTCCAGTACCAGGCCGGCTGTGTGGGGTTCACCTGCGCCACCCCCGCCGAGGTGGACTGCCTCCTCGACCACGGCTACACCGACCTCACCTGGGCTCACCAACCGGTGGGGCCCTCCAAGGTGGATTTCGCGGTGGCAGCCAACCGGAGGGGCCGGGTGCGGGTGGCGCTCGACTCCTTGGAGGCAGCCGCCCCCCTGTCCGAAGCCAGCGTAGTTGCTGGGGTTGTGGTTCCCTACCTGATTGAAGTGGACACCGGACTGGGACGGGCAGGAGTCACGCCCGATCAGGTATTTGAGTTAGCAGGGCGGATGGCGGGCCTGGCCGGCCTGGAGTTCGAAGGGATAATCACCCACGCCGGACACCTGAGCGGATTCGGCAATGACCGGTCAAACCTCGAGGCAGAGGGAAGAGCCGTGGGAAGGACCATGGTCGGAATCGCGCAGGCGCTTCGCGAAGCAGGTTTTCAGGTGACGGTGGTGTCGGTCGGGTCCACGCCCGGTTCCACCTCCACACCCACGGTGTCGGGAATAACCGAGGCCCGACCTGGAACATATGTCTTCAACGACGCCAACCAGGTGACTCTGGGGAGCACCAACCTGTCCGGCTGCGCGCTCACCGTGGCCGCCAGGGTGGTTAGCACTCCCCGGCCCGGGGAGGCGATAATCGACGCCGGGAGCAAATCGATGAGCTCAGACGGTCCCACTTCGGGAGTCGGGTTCGGAAGGGTCCTCACCCAGGACGGCCGCTACGCCGACCTCGACTTCTTCAAGGCCAACGAGGAGCACGGCTTCCTGAAAGGACCGGCAGTCAGGACGCTCCGGGTGGGTGACATTGTGCGCATCCTGCCCAATCACGCCTGCGCCACCGTGAACATGTGGAACCGGGCGCTGGTGGTCGGAGAGGAAGGCGACCTGGAGGAGTGGAAGATCAGAGCCCGCCGCTGACGGCGTTTTCTAAGCGCCATACGGTTCCCAGGATCTTCAACGCCATCGACTCTCTCCGGGCGGAAAGCCGTCCAACGTAGTAGAATTTGTTTCGCCGTTACTGTTCCGACGTTTCAGGCATGTAAGTCTGTGGAACACGGACTTGAAACAGGCCCGTCGGGCAGCGGGAAGAGTTATGTGACATGACCAAATGGGACACCTGCGACGCCGTGGAGCGACACCCGGAAAGGGTCAGCGGAGCCTGGGTTTTCACCGGGACCCGCTTGCCCATCAGCGCCCTATTCGACAACCTGCAGGACGGTGCGTCTATCGACCAGTTCCTAGAGTGGTTCCCGGGAGTCAATCGTTGGAAGGTGGAAGCTGTCCTCAGCCACGGTATGGCTGAACTCGCAGCATCTTCCCGCTTGTGAAAATCCTGCTCGATCAGGGCACTCCCGTGCCACTGCGAGGGCACCTCACGGGACACTCTGTGGTTACAGCCTACGAACGTGGATGGAGCACTCTACGAAACAGCATCCTGATAGCCAAAGCCCAGGAGAACGACTTTCACCTCCTGATAACCACCGACCAAAACCTGCGCCATCAACAGAACCTCTCTGGATCACACCTGGCCATTCTCGTTTTGATGTCCGCCTCGTGGCCCCGCATCCGCCGAAGAATCGAAGAAGTCCTAGACGCTGTTGATAGCATGGAGCCGGGCGACTACAAGGAGATTTCAGTCTAGGCCCCGGTTGATCCCGGGTTCGCCAAACGTCCCTCCCGCCGCCGGCGACATTCACCCGACCCAGGCAGCGAGGCCTTCCATCAGTCGGTCGATGTCTTCCCGGGTGTTCCACATGTGAACAGAGACCCGCACCGAGTTGCCCCTCACCGAAACGAAGACGGACCGGTCGGCCAACTCCGCCACCAGGGACCGTGGATCAGCGCCCTCCGGCAGTCGGAGGCCCACCAGGTGGGCGCTGCGAAACTGCGAGCTGGGAGCCGCCAGCCCCAGATCGGCGGCTTCTTCCGCCAGGTGGTCGGTGAGCAGCCCGCTATGGGCCTGTAGCCGGTCTGCCCCCACCCCCGCAACGATCTCCAGGCCACTGCAGGCCGCCTCCGACAGCCAGAGGTTCCAGGTCTGGCCGGCGTCGTAGCGCCGGGCCGTGGAGGCCAGCTCCCAGCGGTACTCGTTGACCCTCGAAAAGTCTTCGCTCCCCGCCCTGGCCATCCAGTTGGCGTCCAGCGGCCGTCCCTCCCGGTTCTCCGGCGAAGCCCACAGATACGACATACCCGGAGGGCCCAGCAGCCACTTGTACCCGACGCACGCCACGAAGTCGGGCTGGATCGTCCCTGCATCGAAGGGGGCCATGCCAAGACTCTGGGAGAGGTCCACCACCAACCTGGCGCCCACCCTTCGGGCAGCCTTGCCCACCACCGCCAGATCCACCCGCGTCCCGTCGGTCCAATGACATGCCGGCGCAGACACCACCGAGATGCTCTCATCCAGGCTATCCAGAACCGCGGAAGTCCAGTCGTCATCGAGCGGGCGCTTTACGAACACCGGCTCAGCACCCCTCTCGGTCCATGGATACACCATGGCGGGGAACTGTTCATCAAGCATCAGCACTTTGTCGCCCTTGCCCGTACCCAGGGCCGAAGCAGCGGTGGCCACGCCGTAGCTGGCGGATGGAATCAACGCCACCCCGTCCGCATCCCCACCCACCAGGGACGAGAACAGTCCTCTGATCCGGTCGCCGGCTGTGAAGAAGTCCGAGACCTCCACTTCGGAGAGCGGACGGTTGACCGCGGCGGCCACCGCCTCGGCAACCGGGATGGCCCGAGCCCCCAGGTACGCGCTGTTCAGCCAGGCAATGCCGCCGGTGAGGCTGAACAGGTCCTGCGCCGGGAGTTCGAGGCCCGAATAGGGTGCTCTCACCACATCAAGTCCGGTCGTTCGGGTAGACCAGGGTTATCTGCTCGAAGGCCAACCCCTTCGAGTTCAGGGTCGAGGCGATCATCGGCGTGAACATGTCTTTGGGGATCAGACAGTCCTCGCATGCTTCGGGTCCGGCCACGATCTCAACGTGCAGGCTGTCACCGTCAAACCCCACCTCCAACGAGTAGCCATCGGCCTGCAAGCCCGACGAATAGGGCTGCAAAGCCGATGCGACCGACTCCATATCAGGCTGGCGCTTTCCGCTCACAGTCCCCCTAGAGTAGCCTTCAAGACTCTCCTCCAAAAGGCCCGATTCTCCTGGGTAACAACGTCTCCCCCTTCCCGATACGCACGGCTTTCAGCCATGGAGTGGGGGCCTTTCTACGATCTCCGGTTCCACTGCTGATCCGATCGCTAGTCCTGATGGCCGTGCCGAGCCTGGTGCTTCTCGTGTGGCAGTCCGCCGAGAACCTCAGAGAGACGAACCCGCTCTTCTTCTGGTTCTACCTGCTGATCTGGCTGGGGGGCTTCGTGGGGACCGGATATGCGGGATGGCCACTGGCCCGTACCGCCCTGGCCGCGGCCTCGCCCGACTACATCCCAAGCGACGACGACTGGTGGGTGAGGGACGGTTTCGTGAGAACCACGGCGGTCTTCTGTTTCACGGTGGCGGTTGGGACCGTTTTCCTGGTGGTTCCAGCGATCCTGGTGCTGATGATCTACAGCCTCTATCCCTTCGTGATCGTGGACAGGACGGCCAAGGGCTTCGGATCGCTGGCCTTGAGTTCGGAGTTGGGCAAGGGGAACCGGATGCCGCTTTTGGGCCTGATGCTGGCCGCCCTGTTGTTCTTCGCCCCCGCGATATTTCTGTTCTTCCAGATTGCCGGATTCCCAGGCATATTGGCCCTGTGGGTGCTGGGAGCTCCAGCACTCTCCCTGGTAGCGACCATAATGGCCGCCGCCTACCGGATCCTCACTTCCAACTGAGTGCAGCCACCGCCGATGGGAGCCGAACGAGGCTAAGAAGGAGCACCTCGGAAATAGTTGCGCGAAGCGGTCTCAGCCTCTAGGGTAAAGGCACAACAAAACCTCAAACAAGGAGGACAGATGCTCGCACGTCTACAGAAGTTTGGCGGGTTCTTGGCGGGTATGGTCATTCCCAACATCGGGGCTTTCATAGCCTGGGGATTGATCACCGCCTTTTTCATTCCCACCGGATGGACTCCTAACGACGATCTGCTCGAACTGGTAGGCCCCATCATTGTCTACCTGCTGCCCGTATTGATCGGATTCACAGGCGGCAAGATGGTGTACGGCCACCGGGGAGGCGTGATTGGCTCCATTGCCACCATGGGGATCATCGTGGGCGCCGACTTCTCACTGGCAAGCGGCGCCACCGGTGACCCGCCTCAGTTCTTGGGCGCGATGTTGGTCGGTCCCCTCGCGGCTTGGATCATGATGAAAATCGACCAGGCCTTCGAGGACAAGGTCGGCGTCGGCTTCGAGATGCTCTACAACAACTTCTCGCTCGGCATTCTGGGCTTCGGCCTGGCGATCCTCGGCCGTTACATCATGGGCCCGATCATGGGCGGTATCGCCAATGCTCTCGGGAACCTGGTGGAGGGCATCACCGATGCAGGACTCTTACCGGTCGCAGACATACCAATCGAAGTCGGAAAGGTGTTGTTCCTCAACAACGCCATCAACCACGGAATCCTGGCGCCACTGGGTGCAGCGGACGCTGCCGAAACAGGCAAGTCGATCTACTTCCTGCTGGAAACCAACCCCGGTCCGGGCCTCGGTTTGCTGCTTGCTTACTGGTTCGCCGGTAAGGGAATGGCCAAGCTTTCGGCTCCGGGCGCCATCGTTATCCACTTCTTCGGTGGAATCCATGAGATCTACTTCCCGTATGTTCTCATGCATCCCATCATGATTCTCTCGATGTGGGCCGGCGGAATCGTCGCTGACATCATCTTCGTGGCTTTCGATGCGGGACTTTCGGCAACGCCTTCGCCTGGCTCGATATTCGCCTATCTGGCAGTGACGCCGAGGGGCGAACACTTAGGTGTGTATCTAGGAATGGCAGCCGCGGTCGCGGCAGCCTTCGTGGTAGGTACGCTGCTGTTGCGGATCTCACCGGTCAAGGAGACCGAGGGCACGGACGAGATGATCGGCACCATGCCCGCCGTCCCGACCGGCTAAACAAACTTCCCTCTCGTATAAAGTGGGGAGAGTCTCCTGCTAGGAGGCTCTCCCCACTCTCTTATCCGGAGGATTGCAACATGAGTTCAGTCATAAAAGCAGCATCGGATGTCCAGTGGATCGTCCTGGCCTGTGAGGCCGGGATGGGATCCAGTCTGATGGTCACCAATGCTCTCAAGAAGATGGTCAAGAAGGCCAAACTCGACGTTAAGGTCACGCACTCACCGGTGCACGACATACCCGCCGCCGCCGACGTGGTGGTCACCCACCAGGGACTGGCCACCCGTGTCAAGCAAGTTGCTCCCGGCGCCGCGGTTGTTCCATTCAGGACCTTTCTCAAGGACCCGGCTCTGACCCAGTTGGTGAAGAACCTCGCCAACGGCCAGGACGTGCAAGGGATCTAGCCGGTGGCGGAAAAGTCCGTGGCAGCGGTGGAGGCCATCTCCCTGGGGGAAAAGGGCCGGACCATGAAGGAGGCCATAGACCGGGTGTCAGGCATGCTGCTCGACCTGGGAGCCGTGGAAGAGGGATATGGAGCCTCGATGCTGGCCCGAGAAGAGGTGATCTCCACCTATCTGGGCAACGGGATCGCCCTCCCCCACTGCACCTACGAGGACAAGAACCTGATCAAACATACCGCCCTGGTGCTGGCTCAATACCCTGCCGGCATCCCCTGGGGCGATGACGACGACATAGCCTACCTGGTGTTCGGATTGGCAGCCGTGGGAGAGGAGCATCTGGCGGTCATGTCACATCTGGCGGAGGTCTTGGACGACGAGGACCTCTGTGACCGGCTGGCGGCGTCCACCGACGAAAACTACGTACGGGATACCCTGGCGGCTCCCCCGGAATGACCCCTCGGCGGGTAGCCGTATTCGGCGCTGGGAATATCGGAAGGGGACTTCTGGGATGGCTGTTCGGACGGGCGGGTTGGGAAGTGGTTTTCCTGGACGTCTCCGCTCCCCTGGTGGACCTCTTGAACCGCGAAGGCGAATACCGGGTTATCGAGGTGGGAAACGGTAGCCGGTCTACCCGGCTGATCCGCGGTGTGCGGGGGGTAAACAGCGCCGACGCCGATCAGGCCGCCGCCGAGGCATCCCAGGCGGAGGTGGTGTGCACCGCGGTGGGAGTGGGAATCCTGGATCGGGTGGCGCCCGTAGTGGCGGCCGCCCTGTCCAGAAGTGACTCCCGCATCCGCAACGTGCTTGCCTGCGAGAACGCCGATCCCAACTCGGCGGCGCTGCGGAAGCATGTGGAGAGCCTCCTGGGAGGGTCGACCACCGGGGTGGGGTTTCCCGAGACGCTTGTGGACCGGATGGTTCCCGGCGGCAGCGGAGACGACCTGTCGGTGGAAGTGGAGGCCCGATTCGATTTCAAGGTCTCCCGTGAGGAGTGGGTGGGGGAAGACCCCGGAATAGAGGGGTTCACGCTTGTCGACGACCTGGCTCTCCACCGGAAGAGGAAACTGTGGCTGGTGAACGGACTGCATGCCGCCGCCGCCTTCATCGGGCTGCGAAAGGGTCATGAGACCGTGGCGGAGGCGGTCTCCGATCCAATCATCCGGGAACGCCTGGATGAGATCACAGAAACCATGGCCGCGGCGCTTTCCGCCGAGTCCGATGATTGGCGCCGGGACGAACTGGCCGGGTACGGGCGGTACAACCTGGCACGGTTCGAGACCACTACGTTGGTGGATCCCATCAGGAGAGTGGCGAGGAACCCGCTGAGAAAACTCGGCCCGACCGAACGACTCGTGGGACCCGCAAGAGCGGCCGTCCGCCGGGGACTGCCGGTCGACGCCTTGTGCGACGCGATAGTGGCAGGGCTCGCCCTGGACGACCCCGAAGTACCCGGTTCGGAAGAGTTGCATGATGCTCTCTCGGGGTCGGGGTGGCAGGCGGTCGTGGGACTGGGCGCCGGAGACCAGCCTTTGCTGGAAATGCTGGAGAACCGCTTGGCGCTGCCGGCATAGTCAATCCGTCCGTATATGATCGGAAGAGGCACGAGACGAACCCCGGCAGGTGAGATATGTCCCGCTTGACACACGAACAACTCAAACAAGCGATGATCGAGAAGTTGGCCGCCGAACCCGACCCATCCGGGACGGCCGATCTGGTCTGCTCCAAGGGGTCTTTGGGAATCGCCGAGGACCACAAGCAGATCAAGAAGGTGGTCAAGCGGTTGAGACCCCTGATGACCTACCGGTTCCTGGTGATCAACCGAGCCGACCTGTTCGCCGCCAGCCCGGCCACCATCGGCACCAAGATCGGCATCCTCGACGCCCAAGGCTCAACCCTGAAAGCCGCCGACCTCCCCCGCAAACGCTAGATAGGCCCAGGCCGGGGGCGCCTTGCAGCGGCGATTCTCCTCACCCCGCTCGGAGTTAGCATCCCCTAAGGAGATGAACACATTCACCGGGGGTGTCACAGAGGTCCCGCTCAGGCTCGCGGTTGAGGCCGATGTGGGGGTAGTCCTGGAGGCGGCCCGGGCGGGTGCGGATGTGGTGGCAGCTGCTTTGGGCCAGGCGACCGAAATCTTCTTCAAGGGTGACTCAGACCCAGTCACGGAAGTGGACCACCGGTCCGAGCGAGCGATCCTGGATGTGCTGTCACGGCATTGCCCCTACGACCCGGTGGTGCGGGAAGAGAGCGGTGGCGAACTTCCTGATGGAGGGCGGGTGTGGCTGGTGGATCCCATTGACGGCACCACCAACTTCATCCGGGGGTTCCCCTGGGTGGGTGTGTCGGTGGCGCTTTGGATCGATGACGCTCCTGCGGTTGGGGTAGTGATTGACGTCACCACCGGCGATGAATACACGGCGGTCGCCGGGCGGGGAGCATGGTTGAACGGATCCCCGATCAGGGTGAGCCGGACACAGGACCTTGGCAAAGCCCTGATAGTCACCGGGTTCCCCTATAACCGGAGGGATCGGGCCGAAATCTGCGAAACGAGATTCCGCGAGGTACTGGCGGTAGCCCAGGGAATCCGCCGTTTAGGGGCGGCGTCGCTCGATCTGTGCATGGTGGCCTCCGGGAAACTGGACGGCTACTGGGAGGAAGACCTCTCCCCCTGGGACATGGGCGCCGGGGTGCTGATGGTGACCGAAGCGGGCGGTACGGTGACCGATCAGGCAGGCAATCCGGTCGGTACCTGTACGCCGTTCGTTGCGGCCACCAACGGGTTGATCCACCGGAGATTCCTCGAGACCCTCCAGCAGGGCTTTTCCTGATGCTGCACCGCCACCTGGAGGACCTGGAGAGGACGGGTCCCAGGATCCGGGTGGGCATGGTGGGCGCAGGACAGATGGGAGAGGGCCTGGCGGTGATGCTAGAGAAGATTCCCGGGATGGAGCCGAGCGTGGTGGTCGACTCGGTCCCCAGCCGAGCCAGGGAGGCGTTCGTCTCTGCGGGCACGCCACCCTCCCAGGTGGTGGAGACGGACGATGCCGATCGGGCCATCGCCGCCCTGTCCGACGGGCGGCGGGTGGCGAGTTCCGATCCTTCTCTGGCGTGGTGTTCCCCGGTGGACATCTCGGTGGAGGTGACCGGGATTCCCGAGGTGGGCGCCCGGGTGGCCCGGGGAGCGATCGAGGCCGGAAAACACGTCCTCCAGATGAACGTGGAGACCGACGCCACGGTGGGATACGCCCTACATGGGTTGGCTGCCGAGGCGGGTGTGGTCTACACCCTGTCGGGAGGAGACGAGCCGGGAGCCATCATGGGCCTCTATGACTTCGCGGCCAGCCTGGGCTTCGAGGTGATCAGCGCCGGCAAGGGGAAGAACAACCGCCTGGACCGGACAGCGACACCCGACACGGTGGCGGAGGTGGCCGAGAGGCGGCGAATGAACCCGAAGATGCTCTCCTCGTTCGTGGACGGCACCAAGACCATGGTGGAGATGACCTCTCTGGCCAACGGGATCGGCTTCGTGCCCGATGTGCGGGGGATGCACGGTCCCCCGGTTACGGTGGAGACCATCGCCACCACCTACGTCCCCACCAATTGCGGCGGGGTGCTCTCGGGCCACGGCCGTGTCGATTACGGTCGCGGCGTTGCCCCGGGGGTGTTCGTGGTGTTCACCACCGATCATCCCAAGTTGGCCCGCGACCTCGGCTATCTCTCCATGGGACCGGGGCCCTACTACGCCCTGTACCGGCCCTACCACCTGGCCAACCTGGAGACCCCCATCTCCATAGCCCGGGCGGTGCTGTACGGCGAGACCACCCTCGCCACCCCGAACCCGCCCAGCGCCGAGACCGTGGCCTTCGCCAAGCGGAATCTCCGAGCCGGAGAGACAATCGACGACCTTGGCGGGTACTGTGTGTATGGCATGATCGACAATGCCAAGACCGCCGTTTCCGAGGATCTGCTGCCGGTGGGCCTGGCCCCCGGCGCAGCGGTGGTTTCACCGGTCCGGGCCGGAGTGCCGATCACCTACGATGACGTGGAGTTGGACGAGTCCTCAGAGATCGTGTCTCTCCGCCGTCTCCAGGACTCACTGATGGGAGCAACGCGATGATTGAACGGACCGGGATCGGCGCCTCACCGGGGATCGCCATCGGCCCCGTATACCTGCACTCCTCTTCTCTCCCCGACATCGTTCCCCGGCGGGTGGAGAGTCCCGACGAAGAGGTGGAGTCGTTGGCCCGCGCCGAGACTGTGGTGCGGGAACGCATGGAAGGGCTCCAAGAGTTACACGGGGAAGGGTCCGAGGAGGCCGAGGTGATAGGAGCACACCTCCTTTTATTGGAAGACCCCGAGTTCACCGGCGAGATCCGCTCGCTCATCGAGGCCGAGTCGCTTTGCGCCGAAGCGGCGACCTTCCGGGTGACCGAGGAGTCGGCGGGGATGCTGGAGGCTCTCGACGACGAGTACCTGGCGGCGCGGGCAGCCGACGTCCGCGACGTGGGCACCCAACTCCTACGAGCGGTCCTGGGGCTTCCCCTGGACACCTGGGATGACCTGTCGGCGCCTTCCGTGCTGGTGGCCTCCGACTTCTTTCCCTCGGAGACGGCCACCATCCCCCCGGGGATGGCACTCGGTTTGTGCACCGAGGAGGGGAGCCCCACCTCCCACATCGCGGTCTTCGCCCGCGGCATGGGGCTGCCCGCCGTGGTGGGAGTCGACCTCCCGCCACTGGAGCCCGGCACGATGCTGGCCTTCGACGGGGAGACCGGGGAGGTCTACATCGATCCCTCCCCCGAAGTGGTGGACCGCCTCCGGGGCCGGCAGGAAGAGCAGCGCCGGAGCCGGGAAGGAGCGGCCGAGCGGGCCCACGAGCCGGCCGTCACCCTCGACGGAGTCCGGATAGAGGTTGCCGCCAACATCGGCGCCGAGGAGGACGCCGTCCGGGCGGTGGAGTTGGGCGCCGAGGGGGTGGGGCTGTTCCGCACGGAATTCCTGTTCCTCGACCGGACCCGACCCATCTCCGAGGAGGAGCAGTACGAGGCCTACCGGACGGTCCTCCAGACCTTCGGCGACCATTTGGTGGTGGTGCGAACCCTCGACGTCGGGGGGGACAAACAGGTCCCCGGGATAGAGATCGGCGAAGAGCTCAACCCCTTCCTGGGGCTGCGGGGGATCAGGCTGACCCTGGCCCGCCCCGAGATGATGCAGGCCCAGTTGCGGGCCCTTCTGCGAGCCGGAAGCGCCGGGCGTTTGGCGATCATGGCTCCCATGGTGGCGGGCAGGGCCGAGCTGATGGCATTCCGGGCGGCGCTGGAGGAGGCCGAGCGCTCGCTGGAAGCGGACGGGCTCTCACACTCGACCGACTATCAGGTGGGGATCATGATCGAGGTCCCCTCGGCGGCTCTCATCGCCTCCCGGCTGGCTCCCCACATCGACTTCTTCTCGATCGGCACCAACGACCTGACCCAATACACCCTGGCGGTGGACCGAACCAACCGGGAGGTGGCCGACCTCGCCGATCCCTTCGATCCCGGCGTGCTGCGCCTGATCGCCGAGACCGCCCGGGCCGGGGAGGCCCATGACAGCTGGGTCGGGGTCTGCGGAGCGATGGCCGGAGATCCCCTGGCGGTGCCCGTGCTGATCGGGTTGGGCGTCACCGAACTCTCGGTGGCCATCCCTGCGGTGCCCACCATCAAAGACAGGGTCCGTTCCCTGAACCTGGAGGAATGTCGCCGGGTGGCGGCTCGGTGCCTGGAGGCCGCCGACGCCCAAGAGGCGAGAGACCTCCTGAGCGGGATGTGACCGAGCCGTCTGATCGAGCCCATCTGCGGGCGGTGGTCCGGGGACGGGTGCAGGGAGTGGGATTCCGCTGGTGGGTGCTGGAACTCGCCCGGAGCCTGGACCTGGTGGGACGGGTCTCCAACCGGCGGGATGGCACCGTTCTGGTTATGGCGGAGGGGAGCCGGGCAGGGTTGGAGGAGTTGGCCGATGGGCTCTGGGTGGGGCCTCGGCACGCGGCGGTGACCGGCGTGGAGGTGAAGTGGTCGACGCCCCGGGATCGCTGGAGACGCTTCTCCATAGACCACGGCTGAGATCCCCCGAGTCCCCTACCGGACGGATCTCCCCCGAAAGGTGGCTCCATAGCTCAGGCGGGCGCGCCGGGGAGTCTCCGCCCGCCAGGCCTTCGGTAGGAGCGGCCCGAGGGTCTGTTCAGCAACACGTTTGCCACCGCCACGATGACGGCTCCCACGACCAGCAGGTCGAGGCGGGCGACCGTGATGTCGGTGAACAGCCCGAGCCACAGCAAACCCACCACCGGCGACGCGTAGATGAGAGCGTTGACGCCCAGGTCCGGGGTGATCAGGACGGCTTTCCGGGCCAGGGCCGCTCCGGGAACGAAACTGACCCCCACGGCCACCGCCCAACCGAACGAATCGGGAGTGATGGTCCCGCCCGTAGCAAACCCGATCAAGGCGTTGGGAAGGATTGCTATTGCCCCCGAAAGGAAGTAGACGAACAGCAGGCATCCGAACTCCAGGTTCTCCCAGTCCAGGCGAGCGTCGGTCTTCCGGGAAATCTCCGAAGCAACGCCATAGGCGAAGGGAAACCCGAGAGTTGCCACGCCGGCCTGGAGAAGAGCGGATATGAACGTCAGGATGATCCCGAACACGCCTCCCGCCAGCACCGTCCCCCGGGCGCCGAAACCGACGGTCCCGACCACGACCGCCGCCATTCCGATGAAGGCCAGGCCCAGCCCGAACCACGAGAAGGCGCCAACCCTCCGGTACCTTCCCCCCATGGTCCGGTCCCATCGGGCAAGGACCAGGACGAACAGGACCGGCCATGTGTAGTGCAACACCGAGACCGTGGCCGTGTCCACGTAGTGGATGGCCCACCCGAAGAAGGCGAACGCGAACCGCCCGACCACCAGCAACCACAGCAGCACCACCAGATCCCATCTGCGAACGCCGTCGGTCTTCAACCCCACCGACCGCCGGAAGAGCACCCGTCGACTGACGGGATCGGAAAAGACCGGACGGTGCAACACGAACAGCAGGACCCCCAGTCCCAGCGACGTCCCCACCCACACCCCGGTGTTGTACAGGAAGGGGTGGTTGTCTCCGAACGTCAGTTCCACGAACAGGCCGTTGGTGGAGAAGAACCCGACCCCGGCCACCATCAACGCCACAGCCCGGCCATGACGACTCTTCATTTCCACGCTCACGTCCGCCGCTGCCCACCATCAAGCGGGAGCATTTCTCCATCGGCCTCAGCCCTTGGCCGGTTCAGCAATACGTTGGCCACCGCCACCAGGAGGCTCCCTGCCACCAGCAGGTCCAGGCGCGCAACAACGATCTCGGTGAACAACCCCAGCCACACCAGGCCCACCACCGGCGATGCGTAGGCCAGGGCGTTCACGGCCAGGTCGGGGGTGATCAGGACGGCCTTCCGGGCAAGGACCCCTCCCGGAACGAAAGTGAGTCCGACGGCCACCGCCCAGCCGAAGGTCGCCAATGTGATCTGCCCGCCCCCTGCCCATCCGATCACCAGGTTCGGCACAATCGCCAACAGTCCCGAGGCGCATCCGACGAACAACAGGCAGCCGAACTCCAACCGGTGCTCGTCCGGGTGGACGTCGGTCTTCTCGGTGATCTCCGAGGAGAGGCTCTCGCTCATCGGATAGCCCACTGCCGTGTTGCAGGCCAACAACAGAGCCGAAATGACCGCCAGGACCATCCCGAACACCCTCTCCAGCAGGTCCGCTCCGGAGAGGTCGAAGCCAAGGGTCCCGATCACCACCGCGGACATCCCGACGAACGCCAGACCCAACCCCGTCCAAGAGAAACCGGTCACCCTCCGGTACCTTCGCCGCTTGGAGCGGTCCCACCTGGAGAGTCCCAGAATGAAGATGACCGGCCAGGTGTAGTGCAAAACCGAGACCGTGGCAGCCTCCACGTATTGGGTGGCCCAGGCGAAGAACGCCACCGCAAACCTCCCGAACACCCCCAGCCAAAGCAGTCCGATCAAATCCCATCTTCGCACACCATCGGTCTTCAAACCCGCCACCCGCCGGAAAAGCACCCTCCGGGTGTCGGGATCAGAAAAGGCTGGACGGTAGAACAGCCACGCCGCGAATCCCAGTCCCAGCGACATCCCCACCCAGATCCCGCCGTTGTACAGGAAGGCGTCATTGTCTCCCAGGGTCAGCTTGATGAAGAGTGCATTGGTGGAGAAGAACATCACTGCGGTGGCCATCAGCGCCACCGCTTGGCGATGACGCCGCTTCGCTCCGGTGTGTCCGTCCATCGCCCGTTGCCTATCCGAGCCGGGCAGGTTCATATGAATACCGGCCGTGCAGAGACAGCAAGGGCTTGATGGGGACAGGTGAGATAAACCCTGTGGGCAGCCGGACTACCTCTCCCGCAGGTTGCGAATCTTTTCAGACATGTTCAAGGTGGCGAATCGTTGGGGTTGTCGATGGATGAACCCTCAGCCCTCCACCGACAGCAGGGCGGTGAAGTCGGCTATGACCTGGTCGCCATCGTCGCCTTCCACCTCCACCGAGATGGTGGTTCCCTCGGTGGCGCCCAGCTTGAGGATGCCCAGCATGCTCTTGGCGTCCACTCTTTTTTCTCCGGAGGTGACCGTGATTTTGGAGGGGGAAGCCTTGGCGCGCTTTACGAACTCGGCGGCCGGCCGGGCGTGGAGTCCCGCCGGGTTGGTGATGGTGATCTCTACCTGCATGAGAAAGGTCTCCAGTGACTCGGGTCAGTCGAAGCTTACCGAGACCGAGCCCAGCCGGTCGAAGGCCGCCCAGACGGTGTCACCCGCCTTGACCGGGAAGGCGGCGTGAAGGGCGCCGGTGAGCACGAAACACCCGGCCGGCAACTCCTCGTCGTGCAGGGACAGTTCGTTCGCCAGCCAGGCCAGGGCGTTGAAGGGACTGCCCATGCAGGCCGCTCCCGCACCGGTCCCGGCCAGGTCGCCGTTGTGGTAGACGGCCACCCCGCACCACCGCAGGTCGAAGTCCACCGGCACCACCCGATCGCCCAGCACCGCCGCCCGGGAAGAACCCAGGTCGGCGATGGTGTCGACCAGCCTGATGCGCCAGTCCGCCACCCGCGAGTCCACCACCTCGATGGAGGCCACCGCGCCCTCCACGGCCCGGGCCGCGGCCAGGGCGGTCACCCCCGGACCCCGCAGGGTCTCTGCCAGCATCAGGGTGATCTCCGCCTCGGCCTTGGGAGCGATGGCGTTCCCCAACCCCACCCGCTCTCCCGAGTTGTGGGTCATGGTGGAGATCACCGGGCCGAAGTCGGGGGTGTCCACCCCCAGGAGCTTCTGCATGGGCTGCGACGTCAAGCCCAGCTTGTACCCGATGACGTGTCCGCCCATCCAGTCGATGAGCTTGGCGGCGAACATCCCCTGGATACGATGGGCGTCCCCCGCGTCCAGGGAAGGATCGGCGTCCGACAGCGGCTCGATCGCCACCCCGGTCTTATAGGACTCGAAGAGGGTCTCCGCCCACTGCTCCGCCACCTCTTCGCCTATCACAGTTCGCAATACGATAGCTCCGGTAGCCTTGGTGCGGTGACCCGTATGCTGCTCGTCCGTCATGCTCCGGTGCCCACCACCGGGAAGGTCCTGTACGGACGCCAGCCCGGGCACCACATCACCGAGGAGGGACTGGCCGCCGCCCGGGAACTCGGCCAACGACTCGCCAAGGTGGAGATCCAGGCGGTCTATTGCTCCCCCACCGAGCGCACCCGAGAGACCGCTGCCCAGATCGCCGAGCCTCAGGGCCATTCGCCCGTTGCCGAAGCGGGACTGATGGAGGTGGACTACGGGGAGTGGACCGGCCAGGAACTGGCGAAACTGTACAAGTTGCCGGAATGGAAGACCGTGGTCCGCCAACCCTCCCGCATGCGCTTTCCGGGCGGGGAGTCCCTTGCCGAAGCCCAACTCAGAGGCGTGCAGGCCTGCGAAGAACTGGTCGGCCGCCACCCCGACGGGGCCCTAGCGATAGTCACCCATTCAGATATCATTCGCCTGGTGTTGGGGTTCTATCTGGGACAGCCGCTCGACTTCCTGTCCAGGCTCACCGTCTCTCCCACGTCGGTGTCGGTGCTGGATATCTCCAAGAAGGGCGGGGTGGTGGTAACCGCCATCAACACCAACGGAGACCCGAGCTCATGGCAATGAACAACCTCGGGCCCGCCGAGTGGTTCGTGGTGGGCGCCATCGGACCGCCGGGAAAGCGTCGCTTCTACTTTCAGGTGGTGGCCGACGGCCACCGCCATTCCCTGCTGGCCGAGAAGCAACAGGTGGAGGCCCTGGCCTCCCAGGGATGGCGGAGCCTCCAGCGCTCGGGGGTGGAGGTCGACGCGTCGGCGGTGGAGTCCATACTCTCCTCCGACCTGGAGATCGACGATCCGGCCGGGACCGAAGACTTCCGGGTGGGAACCATCAACGTGGGTATCCGACCGTCAGGGCTCATGAACATCTCCTTCGAATCGGACCGGGACGAAAAAGGTCTGATGTTCATGGTCTCGCCCGAGCAGTTCCGGGCCATGGCGCTGGTGGCCCGCCGGCTGGTCCGGGCCGGACGGCCGATCTGCCCCTGGTGCCGTCTGCCGAAGAACCCCGAAGGCCATGAGTGTCCCGCCCGCAACTGAGAGCCAGACCGAACGGTTGATCATCAGCGAACTGGTGGGCCGGTTCGCCTCCGCCTCCAACGCCACCTTCCTGGGAGAGGACCCCGAAGGCGTTCTGTGGGTCTACAAACCGGTGGCTGGAGCGCGCCACCTCTGGGACTTCCCCCCCGACTCCCTCGCCAACCGGGAGATCATGGCCTACGAGGTGAGCACCTGGATGGGACTGGATCTGGTGCCCGAAACGGTCGAAGCCTCCGGTCCCCTGGGACCGGGCGCCGCGCAGCGCTATCTGGATCCCGACCCCGACTTCGACTATCGCAAGTGGTTCGAGGACCAACTGGATCTCCGCCTGTGGCCGGTGGCCGTCTTCGACCTGGTGGCCAACAACGCCGACCGGAAACTCGGCCATGTGCTGGTCGAGTCGGACACCGGACGGCTCTTCGCCATCGACCACGGACTCACCTTCCACGCCCATCAGAAACTCCGCACCGTCCTGTGGGCCTTCGCCGGAGAACCGATTCCCGATCCCTTCGTCGAAGCGGTTGATCGACTGCGGGTATCCCTCGAAGGAGAGATGGCCCTCCGGGCGGCCGAACTCCTCAACCCACAGGAAGCCGACGCCCTTCTCCGGCGTGCCGAATGCCTCCTGGACGACCCCCGGCACCCTAACCCTCCCACCGACCGCTCGGCCCTTCCCTGGCCCCTCTGGTAGGAACCCTCCCCCGGCGCTACTGCTAGCACTTGGGGGGTGCGAAGGTCCAGCCCCATTCTCTGTCACAGCCAAGGTCTAATCTATGGTCAAATGATGAGACCTCCTGCCAACAAAGCCAGAATCGCCGTTGTCGACACCGAAACCACGGGCTTCTATCGTACTGATCGGATAGTGGAATTCGCGTGTGTGACAATCCTGGACGGTGAAATTGTGGAAGAGTATGAGACTCTTCTTCAGCCCAATCGGGACCCGGGTCCTGTAAACATTCACGGCATTACACCCTCGATGCTTGAGGCAGCGCCCGAGTTCGACTGGGTGGCCGGAGACATCGCCGCTCGCTTAAATGGGGCGGTGATCGTAGCTCATCACATCAACTTTGACCTAAGGATGCTGGCTCAAGAGATCAGGCGGGTCCCGACCATGGTTTTCGATCCGGGGGTAGGTATTTGCACCTATCGCCTAACAAACCAAAAGCTATCAGTAGCAGCGCAGCAGGCGGGTATTGGCCAACCAGATCACACGGCTCTGGGCGACGCAAGGGTTTCGGCACAACTGTTGCTCACTCGATCAAGCCAATGGGCCGATGGAAACTTTTCTTCTGCAACTTGCCGTTCGAACATTGACTCCACCGGTTTGACCGTTAGACGACCTGGTGCTCCACCCCGGAGAGGAGCTCTGAGCATGCTGGCGCTCCGGACGGCTTGGCCCCGCACGACTAACGAGGCAGAGGTGTTGTACTTGGACACCCTCGACCGTTGCCTCGACGACGGTGAGCTAAGTCACGAGGAGCAAGTCTGGCTGAACTCCACTGCACGGGCACTGCAATTGAGTGAAGGGCATCGGGTGGAAATGCACCAGAGGTACTACGAGAGACTGGTTAAACAGATCTTGGCCGACGGGGTAGTAACAAGAGAGGAGCGTGCCCTTCACGACAAAGTGGCTGCCGCATTGGCGATCGATGGTGATGAACGGATCGGCGAAGAGACCGAGACCGATGAGAAGAAGGTTGTCAAGTTGACACCTGGGATGGCCGTTTGCTTTACCGGGGCAGCCATGGTGGACGGTGACCCCATCCCACGGCCAACCTTAGAAAACCTGGCACGACAGGTAGGCCTCCACCCCGTCAAATCGGTAACCAAGCGCTGCGGTCTGGTGGTTGCCGGTGACGTCCGTTCCCGCTCCGGTAAGGCTCGCAAGGCCCGCGATCTGGGGCTGCCGATGATCGACGCCACTCACTTCATCACGCTCATCGCCAGAGGGGCATCAAGATGAGGTCAGGCGATCTCCGGTCGCGACTCTTCAATATGGACACGCGGGTAGGACGCGCCTCGGAAGCCACGTCGGGCATCATTGTCATCTCGGCTCTAGTCACTTTGGTGTTACACACAGTCGTTACGGAGGGGACGGCGCTCGATGTTTGGTTAGGCCGCGCCGAGATTGCCTTCTGGGGACTGTTCACCGCGGAGTATGCGATGCGCATTTACTCGTCCGATCAACCCATCAAGTACCTTCGGTCGTTCTATGGGATCGTCGATCTGCTGGCTGTGGTAGCCGGTCTATCGGCAATAGAGATGTTGGGAGCCGGTAAACCCTTGCGTTTGCTGCGGGCCCTAAGGGTGTTGAAGCTGGCTCGGTACAGTTCGGCGGTTGACCGATTCTCCGAAGCCTTTGATGACATAAAGGACGAACTGGCCCTTTTCTCCGGGGTGACGGCGGTCATGACCTTCATTGCTGCTTATGGGATCTGGGAGTTTGAGCACGAAACGAACGAGGCTTACGGGAACCTCTTCGAATGCGTCTATTGGTCGGTGGCCTCCCTGACGATGGGTGCGGAGGGGATCGCACCAAGCACGGTGGCGGGCAAAATCCTGGCGATGCTATTGGTCCTGATAGGTCTAGGCATAGTGGCGGTACCTTCTGGCCTCTTCGCTTCAGCATTGTCGAAGACAGGTAACCCGCGACCTTAGGTGAATCAATTCTCGGCGTCCAGGTCCCCGATGGCGGTGCGGAACTCGGCAGGATCGGACCAACTGTAACTGTGGGGGCAACCCCCTTCTATCTGTTCGATCATTGCAGCATCCCTTCCTCGAAGGGGATAACGGCAACTTGTGAAGCGTTTGTCGTAGCCGATCCGCCAGATTGGGAGGTATAACCCCGTTTTGCCGTCAAGTTATGTTTCTCTGCTCCGCCTCTGTCAGGGGACTTTGAGGTAAATACCCGGACTGTCCCTTTCACCCAATGCCGGAGGGTGACTACTGGGAATGCAGAGACCTTCTCCCCCGGGTGCTACTGGATGGCCGCCAGTGCGGAGACGACGGCCTGTCGCAGTTCGGGAGTCAAGTCGGGATCGATGAGCACCGCCTCCAGAGACGGTATGTGACGCATCAACTCGGCCGAGACCACCGCCGCGTCCTCGGTGCGGGTCGCCCTGGTGATCTCTGCCGTCTCCGACAGGCGAAGGGCCAGAACGTCCACGAAAGTGGCGATCACGTCCACCCTCCAGAGCTGATTATCCCCCTGGGCCGTCGTGAGCTCGAAGACGCGGCCCTCCGGCGACGACGAACTGACCACCCCGAAGTCGGCGAAGGAGACCCCACCCGCCTCATAGCGCTGCTCGGTGATCAACGTCAGGTCTTCCACGGCTCCGACCGGAAACTGATCGGACACCTCGACGAAGCCTGCCCAGAAGTTGATTCCCACCCCTATCTCCCCGAACCGCAAATAGTCGGAGACGGTCTCCAGATCGGCCCCCTCCGCCAGGGCCATCAGGGCCATCTGCCCCTCCACGGTGAGCCTGGCCGCCTCCTCCCAACGGTCGGCTGCCAGTGCGGCGAGGAGGGCCCTGACGGTCTCGACCGGCTCGGCGTAGCCCGAGGGAGAGGAGGCCGTGACGGCCGTGCCCGAGTTGGGAGTGGGGTCGTCACCACACCCGGCCACGGCGATGCCCAGAACCACAGAGAGCACCGCCAGGATCCTCAAGGGACGCTTCGGGGAAGGTAGGCCCCTCATGAGAGCTTTCCCGTGACCAGGAACTGCCGACGCGCTTGGGGGGACCCGAGGCCCGAACTCCGCCACAGCCAGCCCAGGTATATAAGGCCGAGGCCCTCGGCTACCCAGCGCCACACGTCGGATGCGGCCCGCTCCCAGGCCGCCGGCCAGAATGGAGTGGCTTCGGCGGGGAACGACCATCCCGCGAAGGGCCACCACAGCACCGACGGTTCCAGCCAGATCCCGTCAGCCAGCAGGTGGATCAGCCAACCGGCCGTCATCACCATCAGGTTGCGCCTCATCCGGCCGCGGCGATCGGTAAAGAGAAGCACCGCCACCCCCACCACCATCACCCCGGCAAGGCTGTGGGCGAAGACCTCAGGAGACGAATAGAGCGGGATACCGATCGGCAAGTCCAACACGTCCGGCGCCAGAGCGCCCACCATCAGCCACCTCAGGTCCGCCTCGGGATCGCGGAACACCCACCGGAACCCGAAGAGGGCCGTGGCGAGATGCCAGAGGATCACGAGTCGAGGGCCAGGTTGGCCAGCCGGTCGGCATGGCGGTTCTCCTCCCTGGGGACGTGCTGGATCTTCACTTCCGGGATCCGATCCAAGAGCCGGACCACCTCTCGGTGGAGGGGCCGCAGCAACGGAGAGCGCACTCGATACTGTCCCAACAGCTGGCGCACCAGCAACTGGGAATCGGAGCGGAGCGCCAACTTGACCGGCTGGTAGTCGGCTGCCATCTTAAGCCCGTCCACCACAGCCTGGTACTCCGCCACGTTGTTGGTGGTGTGCCCGATGGCGAGGCTCAACTCGGCCACCTGGTTCTCGGGACGGGGGCTGCCCCGGTACAGCACCGCTCCCACAGCTCCCGGACCGGGGTTGCCCCGGGCGGCGCCGTCCGTGTAGAGAAAGTAAGTGTCGTCCACGAAAGGTCAGAGAACCAGGATCCTTCGACAGTGGGGACAGCGCGCCGGGTCGGTCTCGGCGGCCTCCTGGCGTTCGGACTCCGAGAGGGCCAGGTTGCATCCCCCGCAGGTGCCCCCCTCCAACCGACCGGCGGCCACTCCCCCCTTGTCCTTTCGCAACCTCTCATAGACCTCCAACACCCGCGACGGCACCGGGAAAACCGCGAGATCCCGCTCGGACCGCCGCTTGGTCAACTCGGCGTCGATCTCCCCCCAGATCCCTCGAACCACCCCGCCGAGGCTCATCTCCGAGGCGGTGGCCTCTTCCAGTTCAGCCGACAAATCAGAGAGCCGGGAGGTGAGTTCTTCCCGCTGCTCCATGAGATCCAGCGCCGCGGACTCCTGCTCACCGATCCGCGTCCGCAGAGACTCCACCTCCATCCGGCGATTCTCGGTCTCCTTGGCGCTCATCCCTCCCCCGAACAGCCGCTTCTCGGCCACCTCCAGGCGCTCCTCCATGATCTGCAACTCCCCGTTGGCGCGGTCGAACTCCAGGTCGACCGACCGTGCCTGACCGGAGATCTCGGAGTGCTCGGCCTCGACCCCGAGCCGCCTCTCGTGCAGACGGCGTAACTCCTCCAGTTCGGGAAGAGTGGCCTTTCTCCGCTCCAGGCGATCTATCTCCAGGTCGACCGACTGGAGAGCCACCAGATCGTAGAGGGGATTCACCCTTGTCCCCTCCTGACTTTGATCTGCGGACCCGGGCGCAGCCCGGTCAGGTCGATGGTGCGGGGGACCACGGTCGCCACCAGTTCCGCCAGCCTCGCCACCCCCGGCGCTTCGGTGGGAGCGTGTCCGGGGTCGATCACCCCCACTCCCAGGTGGGAGGCCTGCGCCATCTGATGATGGGAGACATCCCCGGTGACCACCAGGGAAGCGCCCGCCGACGCTCCCTCCGCCAGGAAGGACCCTCCCGCGCCGGGCAGCACCGCCACTCTCCCGACCGGCCCTTCGTCCACGCCCTGGCAACGCATGGCGTCCACCCCCAATACCTGCATGACCCGGTCACAGAACTCCGGACCCGAGACCGCCGCCGCCGATGTCCCGACCCGTCCCAGGAGCGGGAGGTTGGCCGACACGGGATAGAGGTCATAGGCCGGCTCCTCGTAGGGATGGGCAGCCACGAGGGCCGCAGCCAGGGCGTCCTTCCGGGATGCGGGAGCCACCATCTCCAGTCGCACTTCGGGCACTCGGTTCTCCTCTCCCACCTCGCCGACCACGGGATCGGCGCCCGGCTCGGGAAGAAAGGCGCCCACCCCCTCGCTTCTATAACTGCAGCCACGGTACTGCCCGATCCGGCCGGCGCCGGCCGCGGCCAACGCCTCCGCCACCTCCTCGGTTGACTCCGCAGGCACGAAGGTGACCGCCTTGATCTGGGGAGAGGTCTCCATAGCTCCGAATCCGCTCACATCCTCGAGGTCCAGGGCGTCGGCCAAGGCGTCTGCCGCGCCCCCCGGGCACACGTCGAAGGCGGTATGGGCGACCGCCAGGGCCACTCCCATCCTGACCAACCTGAACGCCAGCCCTTCCGGACCGCGACCGGCCAGGAGGCTCCGGACCGGACGGAAGAGGAGCGGATGGTAGGTGATCAGAAGGTCCGCCGGCTCCCGTTCCAGTGCCTCCACCACCGATGGGGTGACCTCATGGCACACCGCGGCCGTCGTCACCGGCTGATGGGGATCGCCCAGCGTCAGGCCGCTGACGTCCCAATCAGCGGCCTGATCCCAAGGTATGGAGGCGGAAAGCTCTTCCAGTGTGGCGACAACCGAGCGCTCAGACATCCGCTAGGAAGGGTACCCCACCTCACCACCCTATTGACGGGAAGCTACGGTACCGGCTGGAAGAGTGGCGGCCTATGCGCGGCCGGCCGAGGCGGGCGCCAGCGAGAAGCGTTCGTAGTCGTTCTCGGCGGGCTGGCCCCAGCACGCCCAGAAGTCGCCGGTTCGGGGCCGCATGATCACCGCCCCGCTCGTCTCCGACTGGTAGGTGTCGTCGGGCCATCGGCAGATGGCGGTGGGCTCGCGGGTGACCTCCATCAGCCGTTCGACATCCACCGGTTCGTCGTCGCCGAGCATGCTCGTGGCTACTTCGAGGCGCTGGAGCGAGTTGGCCATCAGATCGAGGTTCCTCTCTCCCTCGTACGGCAGGGCCGCGGGGTCCGTCACGTGGTTGGTGTGCACCAGCGGATCGGACCCGAGGGCTTGCACCGGCCGGGTCGAGGGCATGGCCTCGACGTTGAACCCTTGTCCCGCGGCGTCGAGTATCAGGTAGTTGTGAGCGCCGGCCAGGTCGGCTCCCAGCAGCACGTCCAGCGCATCGGCCGCGGTTGGCTGTAGGAGCATCTCGCGGACGACGGTGGGCCACGTCACCCCGAAGCGGCCGTCGTTGCCGGTGAGGTTGTTGATGGCCACGCACACGCCGGCGGAGTTCATGCCAATCTGGCCCAAACATCCCACCGTGGTGAACATCAAGGCGTCGGGTCCGTTGTCGGGTCGCAGGCGGGCCACGACCACATGGTCGGTGGCGATGTCGTGCATGTCCCAGGTCTGGCCCAGCATCCCCGCGCCCTCGGCCCGCCCGTCGGGCACCATGAACGCGGTGCAGTCGTCCTCGATCACCGCGCCGGGCTGCGGGCCCCCGGTTGCGGCCCGCACGGTGTCCACGAAGTCGGTGAACCCGCCCACCACGACTGCTTCCGCCGGGGTGATGCCCGCCGCGGACGCCATGGCCATCATCTCGGCGTGCAACGGGGGCGAGAACGTTTCATGGGCGGGGAGGCACGCCTCGGCCAACTCCAGAACCGCACCCCGCTCCAGCGGACCACCGTTCCATGGCCCCTCGGCCACCAGTCCCACCCGATCGAAGGCGTAGCGGCGGATCTCGGCCGCGTGGGCCCGTCCGTGGGCGTCGCCCATGGCCTCGGGCGACCCTGCCAGGTCGATTTGCCTTATCGGCGGCCGTCGCATCCCCCCAGAATACCTCCAAGCGGCAGGACGGAGACCCTACTCCTCCATGTTTATGACTATGTTGTCCGGTCCGCGGGCCAGGAACTGTTCCGACGGTATGTCGTATGGGTTCTCCTCGATGTGCCACATGTGGGCAGGCACGAATAGAAAGTCGCCCGGTCCGGCCTCTACCCATTCCTTGAAGTCCTCGCCGTAGTAGACGCGGACGTGGCCGGAAATGACGTAAGCGGCGGTCTCGGCCTCGCCGTGCATGTGGGGCGGGCCCGTGTGATTGGGCTCAGAGGTGACGGTGCCGAACCAGATCTTGCTGGCACCTACCGCTGACGCGTCGATTGCGGGACGGCGGGTCAGGCCGGGAGTCTGCGCCGTCTCGCTTGGCGATCTGGTGCCGTGGACCACCATCGGGACGGTGCCGCGGACCACTTTCGGGACTCTGGGCTCAGTCGTCGCTGCCATAGCTTTGCCTCCTCGTTCGCGTATGCGCCGCGGCCGACACGGCGTAACCACATGTTCGGTTCGATGGTTAGTCTACGGGCACTCGCTGCGCAGGTGGTGAGAATGGGCCGTGAACATGCGGACGGCGGCGACGGGGCGGCAAGTCAAAGTGCTTCGTCGGGATTCGGCTTCGACCGTTTCACAACTCGTCTCCCGGGACTATTGACTGCTTGCCAAGTTGCGGCCAGGCGGCAGGCGCGGCGGCCTTGTCGAGCCGCTGTTCCATGGGCAGGCTTTCGTCCCAGTAATGGGCTATCAGGCGCATGCCGTTGATCCCGTCCGACTCCTCGGACGCCAGCCACACCGCAGGCTTGTTCATCACTTCCGGCCGCATGAGGACCGCCCGCCCCACCGCGATGTCAGCGGGGATAACGTGGGTGTCGGTCGTGCCGCCGGGAACGAGTACGTTGGCGGTTACTCCGGTCCCCTCCAGTTCACGGGACATGAGAGCGACGAGCGCCTCGTGGCTTGCCTTGGAAGGACCGTAGGGGCACATGCCCGGCCGGTACATGGTGTCGACGCTGGTCGTGACACCGATTATCCGGCCCCATCCCTGGTCGAGCATGTGGCCCACTGCCGCCCGGGCCATGAAGAACGATCCACTGGAATTGACCGCGATTATCCTGCTCCAAGTCTCGGGGGTGATCTCCCAGAACTTGGGGATATTGCCGCCTGCCAGGTCTGCCAGGTGCATCGTTCCAGCGTTGTTGATCAGCACATGGAGCCCGCCGAGCCCGGCAATCGTCTTGCGCACGGCGTCCTCCACGCTCTCGGGGTCCGAGACATCGCACACCAGGTCCAGGACACATTCGTCCCCGCCGGCCGCTCGGACCTCGCCTGCGGACTGCTCCAGCCACTCTTCGTTGATGTCCAGCATCGCGACGCGCGCCCCGGCCTGCACCAGGGCAAACGTCATGGCCCGGCCCATACCGATGGGGCTGCCGGCGCCGGTGACGATTGCGACTTTTCCTTTTAGCGGTTTGTGTTGCATGTCCCTATTTCGAGCCGGGCGTCACCTACGGAGAGGTCGCAGCATCGGCAGGGGGCGACATCTCCCAGGTGGCCAGTTTGCCATTACCTCTGACCTGGACTGTAACAAGGAGTCACGTCTGCGTTGCATGGTGTGTCACAAAGGGGTGGGATAGTCTGTGGGTGACATCAATTCCCTAGGCAAGGTCGTCTCTGATCTCCAGAATCGCTTCCGATAGTGCTCCGTCCGCCCTGGAACTGCTATCGGTCCCCTTTGTCTTTTCGCAAGAACGGCTTCTAAACCCCCATTCCTTCATTCGGGAGGCGCGAAACCGCGGTGTTCATGTCTTGTGGGACCAGTTGGAGTTTCTTCACCGCAGACGCCTGCTGGTGCCTCTCTTCCGGGTGTACTCGCGGCCGGTAGAACCACCCGAGCATCCTAGTTCCGAGCGCCCCCGTCCTGGGTGGGGTGATGATGTTCACGTGGCTTGGGCGGAGGGTCGCTTGCGTGATCCGAGCACGACTCCTTTCCGTCCCTGGCCCAGGCCGGGTTCGTCGGCAGGGGTGTTCTACTCGTGGTACCAACTCATGGCACTGCAACAACTTGGCCCATGGGTCAAAGAGTTCAAAGGTGGGTGGGTAGACGACCGCCTCGCATTGGAGTTGGCTTACCCCAATCGCAGGGCAGTGGAAACGGCTCGGGACACCCGGTCCCTCGCCATTGTTCTGGAGGTTCTATCTCCCCGGTACAGACCCCGGGTAGTGGGCAGGGTGAAGATCCCATTCCCCCTCGACCGTGCCGAGATGCAAAACCATGCCCGGTCCGCGCCGACCAGCACAAGCAGCGAGCAGCGTTTGCTGTCAGGGATCGAACCTGACATGCTGCTCGGTGAGGCGGAAGACTTGCTGTTGGGCGCGAGGTCTTTCGACCCGCTGGGAGAATGGCACCAAATAGTCCGGGCCGGTACGCCGGATCGGTGGCCCGACCTGAGGTTCGACGCGTTGCAAGCCATGGACTGGCGAATAGCGGCCGAGATGCTTCTGTTCTTCTACGAAGACCTCGCCGACCAGGGTCTTGCCGAACCGCTGTCAGAACCTACCGAGATGTGGGGTCCGCCAAGACGAGACCGTCTGACGATGAACTATCTGGAACGCTCCCGAGCCCTGCAGCGTTTCCGCCTTGAGGACGCACCCGCTGTTGTAGTGGTGGTGGAAGGACAAACCGAGGAATACATGATGCCTCGTGCTCTCGAATGGGCAGGCATGGGAGCGGACACCGGACTGGTGGACATTGTCAATCTGAAAGGCATCGACAAGGACGTGACCCCGATCGCCCGCGCTGTGGCCACGCCGAAACTCGAACGGCAGGCTCGGGACCGAGCACGTCTTCTCCGCCCGCTGACCGGGCTAGTAGTAGCCGTGGACCAAGAAGGACGCTACGAAACTGACGAACAGCAACAGAACCAGCGGATCAGGATCATCAAAGAAATCTGGGAGGCCCTACCAGAAGATTTCCAAACATCCGCGATCCTGGAAAACCTTGAACACTTGGTCGTAGTGGAGACGTGGGGCGCAGGAGGTTGCTTCGAGTTCGCCCACTTCACCGACGAAGAACTCGCTCAGGCCATCCACCGAACAGCCCGGAAACAAAAGCAGACCGCCCCACCGGCCGACAAGATCGAACAAGCCCTGGCAACCCACCGCAGAGAAAAGCAGAACATCAGGACCGTGTGGAAGAACTGGGGATGGCACCTATCCAAGGTCGAACTGGCGAAAGAAACCTGGCCGATCCTCCTCCGAAAGCTCAACTCGCAGGACCACATGGAGATACCCATCGGCAGAACCCTGCAAACCGTCGCCGACCTGATCGGCGCCACCTCGGGAGTGACGCACATGAGAACCGGAGACAATACCTAACTTGTCGACGGCTTACAACCCGGTGTTAAGGCCGCCGGTATGAGCGGGCACGGTGCCCGGGTCAGTCCCCTCCGGTCCTCTCCTTGGAAAAATCAACAGCAATATGCCGCCCGGGGGGAAGGCTCAAGTACCCCCCGGGCGGCGAGGAACTAGCCGCTTGGGCTAGTTGGTGTTGGTCGTTTGGGCGCCGGCGTAGTCGATCAGTCGCACCAACCGCAGAGCACCTGAGTGAAGGGTGTGCCACACCGTTTCGACGGTTCCGCCGTCGTCGGTTTCGAACTCGACCTGCAACGCCCACGCGTGCACCGCAGGGTGCGGCAAATAGAAATCGCATTCTTCCCGGTCCAGCAGCTTTACGGCCCCGAGACCGACGCGGAAACATTCCTCAAGCGTTTCGTTGACTACTCCATAGATTTGCGACGACCGCCCGCGGAAGACGGCGGAATCGACCAGTTCCTGGACAGTCTTTCCACGGCTGCAGACACCGACATGTGGCGGAGCGGCCCCTACGAAAAGAACACCACAACGATGACAAAAGCGATGATCGACCGGCTGGGCATGAGCCTACGCGACACCCAACAGTTGATTCATAGGGCTGCTGTCTCCCTCGACGCTCTCGGCAACGTCAACCCCGCTCCTCTGGTTCTGCAAGCCTTCCTCTCCGTGCTGGCCCTACGCACCGGTGCACCCGCCGCCTACCACGAACTGGCCATGAACCACGACAGCATCTACGACGCCGCCGCTGCCCTCCGCGACGCGCTCGCTGTCACCTCGGACGACCATACCGGACTGCATATGGTCACTGTGCTGATCCTCGCCGGCGGCCGGCATCGCGACGACCTGACCAGAGACACACTGAACCAAATGATGCAACCCACGGGCGGAGACTCAATCGCCGATCCCTCGTTTGTGGAGAGACTATGGGCACATGTGGAGTCCGTGACGCCACAGTGGCGGTGGTACCGGTCTCTGCTTAGGGATATTCTCAACTGGATCGACCTGGCCGAATAGCCCCCGCGTAGCTTTCGGTGCGGAAGGGCTAACGACTAGATTGCCAAAGCGCACAAGGGCATCACCTGCCTACCAACAGGGATTGGCCACACCTTAAGCAACCCCTTGCCGTGTCAGTCCAAATCAGGAAACTACCCCACGAGAAGCGAATCGGACCCTTGGATCCACCCCGGTGTTATCGAAGGGCTAGGAGGGCTTGTCGGTGGCCTGTATTGTGACTGGGCGGGGAGTGAGAATGGATGCCTGCCTGGAAGGCCCAGATGGAACGCGGACCTTTGAGTGACGAACGTCTTCGGGTGCTTGCCCGCGAGATCAGGGCAGGCAGGATGAGCATTGAGGAGGACTGGCTGGAATGGAAGAGGGAACTCGATCTCAATGACCAGCGAGCGCGGTTCCGACTGTCAAAACACATCCTCGGGATGGCAAACCGCCCTCCGGAAGTAGCTCAACGCAACTGCGAAGGCTACGGCTACATCTTTATCGGTGTAGAGAAAGGGTCCTTTCCGGGAGCGCCGCAATTCGACCCAGCGCAGTTGCACGATTGGATCAACCCCTACATCGGGGCAACTGGCCCGGCCTGGCGCCCTCGGGACCTGCGAGACGGCAATGTCGTGGGACTCGTTGTAGAAGTCGACCCACCACGATCGGGAGACAGAATCCACACTCTCCGTAGGGGTTTTGACAACATTCATCGAGGAATGATCTTTGTTAGGAAGAATGGCAAGACCCATCCTGCTGAGCCTGATGACATCGAAATCCTCGAGCAGCGTGCACGGGGGACTCGGCTGGACATCCGATTCCTGTTGGTAGGAGCAGACCGGATTAGCTGGTTTGACCGAGTTGCGCTTGAAGATGCCGTCGCGGGCATCTCAGATCACGAACGAAGCTCGCAACTGGCTAGAGCCCGCAATTATGACAGGCAACCCAGCGCATTCGACCTTTACGGTCTAGCCGCTGCGCAGTTTGTCGGAAGGGAAAGGCGTTCTTTAGACACCTTTGAGAGCCAGGTCGACAGGTGGTGCGCTGAATGGAAAGAATGCGCTCCGCAGCATTGGTTCCAGAAATATGCGGAAGCTGGTCATGGAGTCTATGTATTGGAGTTGACCAACTTGACTGATGAGAACTTCAGCAGTGTCCAGGTACGCCTCCAGGCCAGAGACATCCAGATCGTCGACCACGTCCCTTCAACCCCGGTTCGCCTACCGGAGAAACCAACGCCATTCGGCCGAGACTTTGGACTCTCCGATTTCCTAGGCAACGATTGGGATCCTCTCCTCTTCAGGGAGTATCACCATTCGGACTATCCAGCCACGATCCGCGTGACCCATGGCAACGGCAATGCAGAACTGGTCTGGGAGGTAGGTCACTTACGGCCGGAGGAGACGATTGCTTCCGAGCAAATATGCATACTCGTGGATATTCCGAAGCCTTCCAAAAAAGTCCGTCTGCTCTGGACAGCAACGTCGACAAGTGTCAATGGAGTCACGAGAGGTGTCTATGAAATCACTCTCAGCGACGATCCTGTCTCCTTCGACGACATTGAACACGACCTCGGCAATTGAGAACAGACCTGGCCGCGGAAAGATGGTCACCCACCGCCAATGACCCCAGTCACGTCGAATCTCCAGGTGTGGGGACGGGGAAGGAAGCCGAGCACTCCCTGAACGACCACATGCCATTGTGGTTGCGGCTGCCCCTCACAGTCTGACAGCCGCCGTCGCGTACAATTACCTTGCCAAAGGCCCGCCCCAGGAGGCAAGGGTAAGCGTGTAACACTGGATGCACATTGACTTTCGTGGATTTGAGAAGCTGTGGAATTCGATAGCTACAAACACGCTGTGGCGCTACATGAATCTCGACAAGTACGTGTCTCTGCTAAGAACTCGATCACTGTGGTTCTCTCGATTGGATGAGTTTGATGACCAGCATGAGGGCTGGTGGTACGAGTATGGAGATGGACAGGCTGAGACGGTAGACATGCTGTTGAGGAGTTTTGCTCGGGAATCCACGACGGCGAGTTGTTGGCGCTCCGATGCGTCTTTGTCGCAGCGAGCGTGGCGAGAGTACACAGACGAGGGGAGCGGAATCGCCATTAAGACCGATGTTGAGTCTTTGAAGTCCAGTCTGAACGGGACGTATATGGTCACCTTGGTGCCAGTGGAGTATTCAGACGAACCAGCCGATGCCCAATTTCGGCTATTCGACTCTCTCGCACATATACGGACCAAGAGCGCGGAGCATGCCTGGGAACAAGAGGTCCGTGTTTTCGATGTATCACAACACATGTTGCTCACTGATCTCATCACAGAGGGAGAGATAGCGCACATGGCTTCGTTAGTCAACATTCTGTCACGGCCCCTTAGAGCCAGAAGCCACCTAAAGGAAGTAAACCTGTCAACGCTGGTCAAAGAGGTGTGGGTGTCTCCGCGCATGGACGCCCGGACATCAGATTGTGTCAGGAGCATTACTCATGAGCATGGGCTGCAAGTTCCCGTAACTAGCGCGGATACTTGCGTGTGATCCTGAACGATGCCTCGGTTGGTGTGCTCACCCCACCTTGCCCTCGCGCTCTGGCCGCGCCCAATCTCCCCCCTCTCGAAGAAAGGCGCGTGCTAGCTCCACAGCCCGCTTCCATGGAGCGGAAACCCGTTTCGAGCAACGCCAACCCCGGTTCTTGCGGAGACTAACCGCCTATATTGGTCTGTTGCTCCATCTCTGTTAGACGGACCTCTGGCAGAACGAACGCGCAGTAGTTCAGAAGGGATATTGTTTTGAGGCTGTTTTGTTCTGTGCCGTAGTCGGTGGCCTCTCCGTGGAGCACCTGGTGTCTGTTGAGTTCAGAGTGACCGTCCGGCTGCTGCTGTCTCTGACTCCGATTCGCTAGAAGAGGCAAGCCGTCGTACAGCAGGGCGCGGCATAGCGAGCGGTCGAGTTCGTACGGGATCCGCCCTAGGGCTTTAGCGACGTCGTCCCGGTCTGGCCCGTAGAAGAGGTTCTTGAGGTAGCGGTCATAGAACAAACCGTCGATTTGTGTGAGGAATACGGGCACGCTCAGGTTGTACTTGCCTTGCCTGTGGGCTTGGAAGGCGTCTCCCAGTATCTCCGACCGGTCGGGGAACTCGCTTCTGAGTTTGTTCTCGATGCTGTCGAGCAGGTCTCGGAACCTGTCGCATAGCTCCTGGTTGGCTTTGTGTGCCCGCTCCGGGTCGGAGTCGAGGTCATCGGCCCACAGTTTGATCTGTCCAAAGGGAACCTCAAGATCAGGGAACCACCCATGCCGAGCCATGGCAAGAATGGCCTCGCCTTCAACGACCTCCGAGTATGACTCCAAGGCGTCCGACATGTGCTTTCCCAAGTCGAAGAGAGATGCTCTGACCTGTTCCCGGAACACTCCAACGTGTGACCTGATCGCTTCAAGACCCTGGAAGGCTTCCTTTTGCAGCGCATCCAAGTGTGATCCCAGCCCTTTGAAACCCCGGACCAGAAAATCCCGAGACGTCAACGAGACAACCGACCCAGATGCCTCCTTGGACATCCTCTGCATGGCTTCCTTGGCGACTCGGATCTGCTCGTTGGCGGCCATCCGCAGTTTCGAGTCGTCGTCCAGGATGTGCAACCCTCGTCTATTTAACTCGAATAAATGGCCCACAGGCCAACGGTCATCCTCAAACTGTCGGAGTCTCTCGACGAACTCCCGGTCAGGCAACTCGGACAAGCCAAAACCGTGCGTCCTTTCCGCTGGTGTTCCTCTACTGGGTTGCTCCGCTCGTTTATTCAACCTGGTTCCCTTTCGCTTCGGATGGCATCTGGGACACGACAATCGTGTCGGTCTCGACGGTGTCCGTGGTTGGAGACAAGGAATCTACCTGTCCAACCCTGAAAGTGTGCTGACATATGGCGTTCCAACCCTTCGGCCGGCCAGGTCTGAATCGAGTAGCGGCCTAATATGGTGTTTCCCTCCCGGCGCCAAGCTCTGGAGGACGGTTCTCGCGGTGCAGGCTTGGATCCACGACTGCTCCGACTCGAAGCCGGGTACCGAGATTCCAAATCCAAGCGGTCGGTTGAAACATGCCGCAACGCGATATTGCTCTGCTTTCCAGGTGAGATTGTTCGGACGCCAGGCAGGTGAAGACCTGCCCGATCCAGGGTCCGGTCGACCATCGAGACCATGTCGTCGAAGTCCGATCGAGTGGAGATTAGGGCGGGCACAGGCAGATTCTCCAGGTCGGTCCCTCGCTCCCCCAGTTTCGGGCGGGCTAAAACTTGCCCGGGGCGAGAAAGGCAATGGTCCCTCCGGGCGGGGGAACCAGCAGCAGGAATACGCCGCCCGGGGCCGCTACCACCAACCCGCCCTCACCCTTGACGAATCCCGGACCGCCACCAGCCGCTCCAAGACACGACGGCCATTGACAAACCCCTGGCCGTCTCCGCAGCCATCCCGCCGGGTGTGGACTCCCCAACCCTGGCGTCTCTCAGGCGGACCCGCCGAGAGCAGGTCCATCAGCTAAAGACTGGGAAGATCCGATTTCTTGGTAGTGGTTCAGTTTGAACCGTGGTCTTCCCGTCATGAGAGAAACCGGAAAGCCCCGCAAAGTTGAATCCCATACTTGTAGTTCCCTATTCTCTTCATGTAATACCCACGAATAGCATGATAAATGCATGCAAACATAAGGTTTGGCCGTTGTGGCTGTAAGGACCTATTCGCCTAACGTGGCCCCCAAAGTTGGAGCGAACTGGGTCAACAAGACCGTCTGGACGGGGGACAACATTGACGTGATGCGCGGCATGAACTCCGAGACGGTGGATCTACTGTATCTTGACCCGCCGTTCAACAGCAAGGCAGACTATGCCGCGCCAATCGGCAGTGCTGCGGCTGGCGCGGCATTCAAGGACACCTGGACGCTCACCGACCTCGACATCGAATGGATTGACCTGATCGAGGACAAACACCCCGCCCTGTGGCGGGTGCTACTGGCGGCCATGACCCCTTCGGACAAATCCTATCTGGTGTACATGGCCATCCGACTCTTAGAGATGCGGCGGCTTCTAAAACCCACCGGGTCGATCTATCTTCACTGTGATCCGACCATGAGCCACTATCTGAAGCTCCTAATGGATGCCATCTACGGGCGGGGAAACTTTCGCAACGAAATCATCTGGGCCTACCACGCCGGGGGTGCGTCAAGACGGTACTTCCCACGCAAACATGACGTGTTGCTGCTCTACGGGAAGGATGCCAAAAAGTCATTCCACCAACCACTCAGAGGCATCCCTTATCGCGACATTTATGCGTACGACAAGGCGGGAAAAATACAGACAGACAAGGGTTATCACCCTGATGGGAAAATGGTTCCTGACTGGTGGGAAATCTCCCTAATCTCGTCTGTGTCCAAGGAACGCACGGGATATCCCACCCAAAAGCCTCTGGCTCTCCTCAACCAAGTCATCAAGGCCAGCAGCAAACCGGGGGATGTGGTGTTGGATCCGTTTTGCGGATGCGCTACAACCATGGTGGCCGCCGATGATCATGCCCGCCAATGGATCGGCATTGACATCTCCCCCAAGGCCGCCGAACTAGTGGTACACCGCGTTCAGGAACGACAGGGCTTGTTTCGGGATATCACCCACCGCACCGATGTACCCCAACGGACCGACCTGGGACCGCTACCCGCCGCTGGTAGCTTGGAGAACCGTCACCACCTGTATGGGGTTCAGGGTGGACACTGCGCGGGATGCGGAGAGCACTTCAAAATCCACCACTTGGAAGTCGACCACATCATCGCCCGAACAAAGGGCGGAACAGACCACCTCGACAACCTACAACTACTATGCGGACACTGCAACCGAGTGAAAGGCAACCGAGGCATGGAATACCTACGGGCTAAGCTCCGCCTCGCCGCATGATCGGAGGCCCGCCCTAACCCTTTGTGGCGTTCCCATCCCAAACTGAGCCAGTACCCCGGAGACGGTGGTTGGCGCCCTCCATAAACCACCAGAAACCCCCAGCCGGGGGGCTAGCCCCCCGCCCCCCCCTCTCAAATCCGAACTGAACCAGTACCCTTTTCTGGCCTCCCACACTCTCGGATCGCCGCTCCTTCGGGTCCTTTCCAGCAGGGAGGCGGCTCGGTCCACCCGCTGGCAGGCCTCTCCCCACCGGGGGTCGTAGCAACGTCTCATTCCTCAAGTACCTCAGCCACCAAACAGTCGGCTAACAGTGCGGCGACCTCGTCTTTCATCTCCCCGAACAGTCTGCCGAGGGAGCCTCGATGGGGTTTCATTGCTTGTCCCTGGCCAGAGACGGCGCGTGCCAAGGGACATGATGCATCCCATCCTATAGACCTCATGTGGCCGCGTTACCTGAGCTGGCGCGTAACTAGCGGGCGGTCGCAGATTTGCTGTGCGGCGTTCTGACATAGTTGAAGCCGGTGTGCCGACCCAACGCCAATTGCCTCCCAGTGTGATGGCGATCATCGAAATTCCCCAGAGTCGATCACCGAAATTCCCCACCCTG
>JAPPFC010000004.1 GCA_028824015.1 bacterium | reverse complement strand
TGGTGTTGTAGCTGATGGGGCCGGTGTCCGCGTCGGTGGTCGAGAACCGTCCGCGCCGGGCGTTGCTGGCGCCCAGAGGGTTCGCCTCCTTCGCACCGTCGGTGCGGGTGCCCGTCCACGGCCAGTCGTTCGAGGTGCTCCTCTCGCCGCTCTCGAAGCGCCGGTCCGCCATCGCCCAGTTCTCCCAGGTGTCGGACCAGAAGCCGGCGTTGTTCGCCGCGACGCGCTCGCCGTTCAGCCACCAGACCTCCGCGTCCGTGTGCCCGGCGTCGTTGGGGTTGGTCCGGGTGTGGTCCCGGGCGTCCACCGCGGCGGTGGAGCCCACCACCCGGAAGTGGTCGGCGTAGCGCCGGACGGCGGCGTGACCGTCGCGGGCCGCCTCCCGCACGTGGGCGTCGTAGACGCCGATGTCGGCGGCGGTGGCGTCGCGGTGGTCTTCGGTCATGAACAGCAGCCGGAACGTCTCGCCCGCGCCCAGACCGAGCGGCTTCAGCGGCCAGTCCAGGGGCACGGTGTAGGAACCGTCCGCGTGGGGCAGCAGCCGGCCGTTGACTCCCATCGACAGAACAGAGCCGCCGACCAGGGTGATCCAGTTGCCGCCCCCGCCCTCAAAGACCGCCATAGCCTTAGCAAAGTATAAACGCTCACCGCCCCAGAATCGGACAGAGCAAAACCCCCGAAAGAGACTGACCGCCCTCCATAGAATGCCCAAGGGCAGAAGCACAACAAGCTGAATCCTGTTGGGGGGCGCCTGACATCTCAGAGAGTGGCGAATCGCCCCCACCACCGAGAACCGCAAACAACACCTCCTCCACTGCGAGCCCAACAATTTACAGAGAACCCAGAGAGCGTCCTGATACCAAAAATGGTACTGACAAAGGCCAATACTACGCTGACCTGGGATCATATAGGCCGCTAGGGTGTTGGGGGAGGGAACCCAAAAGGGACCCTCGGTTTTCGCGACTTTTCGGCCTCGATTGATGGCAGGACTGGGCATGGCGGATCCCCTCTAATCACCTACCCGTCCGCTCGGTCGGAGACGCCAGCGCTTGGACCGGCGGCACTTCCATCTCTGGGGCCTCGGGCGGCCGCAACACGAAGACCTGTACAATCAGGAGTCTGATGCGTCCCGTTTGGAAAGGCGCCATCTCCTTTGGCTTGGTGAGCATCCCGGTGGTCCTCTACTCGGCCACCGAGGATCGGCGACCCAAGTTCAAGCAGTTGCGCGAGAGCGACCGGAGTCCCATCCGCTACAAGCGGGTGGCCGAAGCCGATGGACAGGAAGTCCCCTGGGGTGAGATCGTACGCGGCTACGAGGTGGATCGCGGCGCTTATGTGGTGTTCACCGACTCGGAGCTGTCCGCGGCCGGGATGGGCAAAAAGGGCCTCCCCCTGATCGAGGTGCTCAGGTTCGTGGAAGGCGAGGAGATCGATCCCGTCTACTACAAGTCGTCCTACTACCTGAAACCCGAGAAGACCGGCCTACGCGCCTACCGGATCCTCCTGGAGGCGCTCCGCGCGGCGGGACGGGTGGGAGTCGCCCGCTTCTCCATGCGAGGCAAGGAACACCTCTCCACTCTCCGCTTCCAGGAGGAGAGCCTCTTGTTGGAGACCATGTTCTGGCCCGATGAAATCCGCGAGGTACCCGTCGCCGAACAGGACGAGGAGGTGGAGATCCGCCCCGAGGAGGTGGAGATGGCCAAGCTTCTCATAGAGACCATGAGCGGACCCTTCGTGGGTGATGACTACAAGGACAAGACCAGGGAGAACATCGAGGAGGCGGTCCGGCTCAAGGTGGAGGGAAAGGAGGTCGTTTCGGTGGACGCCGCCTCAGAGCCGGGGGAGGTCGTCGACCTGCTGGCCGCGCTCAAGGCCAGCGTGGAGGCGACCAGAATGGCCGCCGAGGGCCACGATCCCCCCGCCGCGCAGCGGGCGGTCAGCTAGCTCCACCCGCGGGGGACGGTTCCCCCGATCACTCCACCTCCAGGCGGAACATGTCCTCGTACTCCTCTCGGCGTACAACCAGGCGTGAGTCTCCGCCGGAGACGAAGACCACCGGAGGACGGGGGACCTTCTGGTAGCCCGAGCCCATCGAGTGCCCGTAGGCGCCGGTGACCGGGGTGGCGACGACATCGCCCACCTCGACACCTGCGGGAAGCCAGCCCGAGGCAACCAGTCGATCGCCGCTCTCGCAGTGCTTCCCCACCACCGTCATCTCCCGCTCCCTCGGGGCGCACACCGCCCGGGGCAGGAACACCTCATAACCGCTCCCGTACAGCACCGGCCGGGGGTTGTCGCTCATCCCTCCGTCCACCGCCAGATAGGTGCGGACTCCCGGAATCTCCTTGATGGTCCCCACCCGGTAGAGGGTGAGCGCCGCCGCCGCGGCGATCGCCCTCCCCGGCTCGGCCATGATCGGGCCGGTGACTCCCTCGGCACGACAGGTCCCCACCAGAGCCTCCGCCCACTCGCCGATGGTCGGCGCCGACTCCCCCTCCACATAGGGGACCCCCAACCCGCCTCCCAGCGACAACTCCTCCAAGCCGAAGGGAGCCGCCATTCTCGACACGATCCGGGCAGCCTCCCGGAAGGACTCGAGCCGGAAAACCTGGCTCCCGATGTGGGCGTGCACGCCCCGGGCATTCATGGAGGGGGACTCCTTCGCCCTGCGGACGGCCCGGTCGGCGGCGCCCGACGACACCGTGAAGCCGAACTTGGTGTCGTCGTGACCGGTGGCCACGAACTCGTGGGTGTGAGCGTCCACCCCGGGTGTGATCCGGATCAGAACGTCCACCGGCCCGCATCCCGTCCGGGAGTGAAGCCGGTCGATTCGGTCCATCTCATCGAAGGAGTCCACCACCACCCTGCCCACGCCCGCCTCGATCGCCATTGCCAGTTCCGCCCCAGACTTGTTGTTCCCGTGGAAGACCAGCCTGGAGGGTGGAAAGCCCGCCCGCAGGGCCATCGCCAACTCCCCTCCGGTGGCCACATCCATGCCCAGCCCCTCCGACTCCACCAACCTCGCCATCGCCACACACAAGAAAGCCTTGGCCGCATAGGAGACTCCCCCACCGAAAGCCTCCGACGCCTCCCGGCAACGGCGGCGCAGATGCCCTTCGTCATAGACGAACAAGGGGGTCCCGTACTCCTCTGCCAGGGCAACCAGGTCGCAGCCGCCCACCGTGAGGCGTCCGTCGACCACCTCGGAGGTGAGGGGAAGGAGATGAAAAGGCAGAGGTCCGGCCATGACCACTTGGTCTTCGGGGGCGTTTACGTTTGCCGAAGGCTACCTGAATGCCTCTACCATTCCCGCTATGGAAATAGGCGTAGGCATCCTGGGGGGAGGCACCGTCGGCGGAGAGTTGGCCCGGCGGATGCTTGAAGACCGGGAAGCCATACTGGCCAAGTCCGGGATCGACCTGCGACTGCGAGCGGTGGCGGTGCGGGAACTGGACAAACCCCGCCTCTTTCCCTCCCGGTACATCGTCGACCGGCCCGACCTGGTGGTCTCTCACCCCGAGGTCGACCTGGTGGTGGAGTTGATGGGAGGGGTTGATCCTGCCCGGGAAATGGTCCTCTCCGCCCTGGACCTGGGCAAGCCGGTGATAACGGCCAACAAGGAACTCCTCTCCCTCCACGGGCCCGAGTTGTTCGCCCGGGCGGCCGCCAAAGGGGTGTCCCTACTGTTCGAGGCGGCGGTCGGAGGAGGGATACCCCTGATCCGTCCCCTCTCGGAGTCATTGGCCGGAGAGCGGATCGAGCGGGTGATGGGAATCGTCAACGGGACCACCAATTTCATTCTGACCGCCATGGACTCCGAGGGCATCCCCTATCAGGAGGCCCTGGCCGATGCGCAGCGACTCGGATACGCCGAGGCGAACCCCACCGCCGACGTGAGCGGGAGCGACGCGGCGGCCAAGGCCGCCATCCTGGCAGGCCTGGCCTTCGGTCGATGGGTGAGCATCGAACAGGTCCACACCGAGGGAATCGCCGACCTGGCCTCACAGGACCTCGGCTTCGCGCGGCAACTGGGATACACCATCAAGTTGCTGGCCGTGGCGGAGACCTCCCCCCACGGCCCGGCGGTGCGAGTCCACCCCGCCCTGGTGCCTGCCGACCACCCCTTGGCGCTGATCCGCGGGGCCAACAACGGCGTCTTCCTGGAAGGACCCTCCATCGGCGAGCTTTTGTTCCTGGGACCCGGAGCGGGAGGGGAGCCCACCGCAACCGCGGTGCTGGGAGATGTGATCCTCGCCTCCCGCGAGTTCCTGGCCGGCACCAAGGTGGCGCCCCGGGTCCGGTTCGGCAACGGGGACGTGCGGGACTTCTCGGAGGTGGAGACCCAGTGGTACCTGCGCCTGGAGGTCAGGGACCGCCCGGGCGTCCTGGCCCGGATCGCGGCCGTGTTCGGAATCCACGAGGTGTCGATCATGTCGGTGTGGCAGGACGGACGAGGAGACTACGCCACGCTCCTGCTGGTCACCCATCACGCCCGGGAGACCAACCACCGGGCGGCCGTCAAGGACCTGGAGGCGCTGGAGGTGGTGAGGCAGGTGGCCGCCACCATTCGAGTGGTCGGCGCCGGTCCCTGATGGACCCCGCCGCCGGCCCGGGCCGGCTGTGAAATACGTCTCGACCCGGGGCGGAACTCAGCCCACCTCCTTCGATGAGATCCTGCTGGCCGGTCCGGCGCCCGACGGGGGACTCTACGTTCCCGTCCAGTGGCCGGAAGCGCCACGTCTGGCGCCGGGGGCGTCCTACCACGAGATGGTGACCGCGGTCGCCGCCCCCTTCATGGGGGACAGCCTGCTGTCCGAACACCTCCCCCGATTGGCCGCCGAGGCCTACGCCGACTTCGGACCGCAAGGACCCGCGCCGCTCCGGGAGGTCGCCGAGAGGCGATGGCTCCTGGACCTGACGTCGGGGCCGACCCTCTCCTTCAAGGACTACGCCCTGCAACTCCTGGGACGGTTGTTCGATCAACTGCTGGAAATCCAGGGAAAGCGGATTCTGGTGCTGGGCGCCACCTCCGGGGACACCGGCTCGGCCGCCATCGAGGCCTGCCGGGACCGGGCGGGCATCGACATCGTGATTCTCTACCCGCAGGGTCGGGTCTCCGACATCCAGCGGCGCCAGATGACCACCGTGGACTCCCCCAATGTCCACGCGGTGGCGGTGGAAGGCACTTTCGACGACTGCCAGGACCTGGTGAAAGCGGCCTTCGGCGACGCCGCGGTGCGGAGCCGGATGGCCCTGGCCGCCATTAACTCGATCAACTGGGCGCGGATCCTCGCCCAGATCGCCTACTACCTGTGGGTGGGGCACCGACTGGGCCGGAAGGTCAACTTCTCGGTTCCCACCGGCAATTTCGGCAACGTACTGGCCGGATGGGCGGCCCGCCGGATGGGTGGACCGGTCGGGCGGCTGGTGGTGGCCAACAACCACAACCGGGGACTGACCCGACTCATCTCCGAGGGTCTGCTCTCCATCGATGAGGTGCGTCCCACTCTGGCTCCGGCCATGGACATTCAAATCCCCTCCAACCTGGAGAGATACCTGTTTGAACTGGGTTCCCGGCGGGGCGGGTGGATGTCGGAGATGATGGACTCCTACCGAAGCCGCGGCGAACTCCGGCTCGACAAAGAGCTTCACTCCCGCCTGTCCGAGGACTTCGAAGCGGGATGGCTGGACGACCGGTCCATAGTAGAGGTAATCGCCGCCGTCCACCGCAAGCACGGACTGCTGCTCGACCCCCACAGCGCCCTGGGTTGGGCTATGGCGGAACCTCTGCGGGCGGCCGGCGAGGAGGTGGTGAGCATCGCCACGGCTCATCCCGCCAAGTTCCCCGAAGCGGTTGCGGAGGCGGTGGGCTCGTCCCCCGATCCGCCCTCCCGCCTGGCCGACCTCTCCCGGCGGCCGGAGTGGATAACCGTGATCCCCGCCCGGCTTGGCAGGCTCTTGTCCCTTCTGGAGGAGACCCGCCGCTAGCCCGGGCCAACCGGTGGCCCCCGGCCGGACCGGGGGGCGTCCGTTTATGAGTTTGACATGTGGACGCTCGATCTGTTATAGTGGGCCCCGTCTGGTTCGTCCGCCCATTTGGGTCCGGCGGCGAACACCCAAGAATCTTTTCAAGGCGGTTTTCTGTAACGCGTTACAGCCCCATACCTCCGCAGAGTAAGCAATAGACAATTCGGAAACTTCGAGAAGATGAGGAATCCTCTATGACCAGTGAATCCGAAAACGGACAACTCCTTTCCAAATCGGTCAATGACCTGCGCCAAATCGCCTCGGCGATCGGCATCGACTCCGGCGGGATGGGAAAGGAACAGCTGATAAAGGCCATAACAGGCAGCAGCGCCGAATCCAACCCGGGCGGCGGCAAGGCACCTCAGGCATCCAGGGCGCGCAGCGGTGGACGCCAGCAGGCGCCTCCCGCGCCGGTGCCCCCATCCCCGGCCTCCAGACGATCCCAGGGCGGCGCCTCCCAGGACGACAGCCGTCGTCCGTCGGAAGGGGCCTCCCCGGACTTTGATTTCAAGGTGACCGAGAACCCGGGGCCTTCACATTCCGGCGGAGGTCGACGCCGACGCGGACGGGGCCGACGGCAGTCTTCTCACTCCAACATCCCCGAAAGCGAGATGGAGGTGAGGGAAGGGCTGCTGGACATCCTCCCCGAGGGTTACGGTTTCCTCCGGGTGTCGGGATACGGGCCGGGCGAGAGGGACGTCTACGTCTCCGCCGGGCTTATCCGCCGCATGCAGCTTCGCAAGGGTGATCTGGTGGGCGGACCGATCAGGCCTCCTCGCTCACAGGAGAAGTACCCCGGCATGGTGAGAGTGGAACATGTCAACAAGATGGACCCCGGCGAGGCAATGCGTCGCCCCAAGTTCGATAGGCTGACACCCCTCTTCCCCGATCAGCGGCTCCGCTTGGAGTTGGAGGGAATGCCCAATCGAACCCTGGCCCGCCTCATCGACCTCATCTCTCCGATAGGCAAGGGGCAGCGGGGACTGATCGTCTCCCCACCCAAGGCCGGTAAGACCACCGTGCTCAAGGAAATCGCCCAGTCGATAATCATCAACAATCCGGAGTGCCGGCTGATGGTGGTGCTGGTGGACGAGCGTCCCGAAGAGGTGACCGACATGCAGAGGTCGGTCAAGGGCGACGTGGTCTACTCCACCTTCGACCGACCCGCCGAGCAGCACACCCAGATCGCCGATCTCGCCTTGGAGCGCGCCAAGCGAATGGTGGAGACCGGACTGGACGTGGTGATCCTGCTGGACTCGATAACCCGTCTGGCCCGCGCTCACAACCTGGCGGCCCCCGCATCGGGGCGGATGCTCTCGGGCGGGATCGACGCCACTGCCCTCTACCCGCCCAAGCGATTCTTCGGTGCGGCCCGCAACATAGAGGAAGGCGGGAGCCTGACCATCCTGGGCACCGCCCTGGTTGAGACCCGGTCCAAGATGGACGAAGTGATCTTCGAGGAGTTCAAGGGCACCGGCAACATGGAGCTGCGGCTGGACCGCAAGCTCGCCGACAAGCGGATCTACCCGGCGGTGGACATCGAGTTGTCCGGCACCCGGCGCGAGGAACTGCTGTTCACCGTCGACGAACTGCCCCAGGTCTGGAAACTCCGGCGGGTGCTTCTCTCGCTCGACCCGAGCGCCGCCATCGAGTTGCTGATCGATAAACTCCAGAGTTCCCCGTCCAACAAGGTGTTCCTGGCCGAGGTGGCCAGAAACACCGGAGATCGAGTCAGGTCGGTATGAAAGCAGATATACATCCCCAATACGACCTGACCACGGTCACATGCTCCTGCGGCGCCAGTTTCGTAACCAGGACCACCAGGCCGCCCGCCATGAGCGTGGAGTTGTGCAACGAGTGTCATCCCTTCTACACCGGAGAGCAAAGGCTGGTCGACACCGGTGGACGGGTGGAGCACTTCCAGAGGCGCTACGGAAAGGCGGCCGAAGTCCGCTCCAAGCGGTACCGCAAGAGGACCTCGGCTGTTAGGGAAGCACCTTCGTCCGCCCCCGCTAAAGCGGAAGCCGAGGGGTCTTCGACACCCGCCGCCGGAGCGTCGACTCCGGAAACAGGATCCGAGGTGCTGAGGACCGACGGCGCCTAGCCAGCCCTGTTCACCTTGAGGGCCGCATCCCAACCTGTCCCAGCGCCTGAAGCCGAATTGCTGACGGTGGGGGGACAAGCCCTGATCGAGGGTGTGATGATCCGCGCCCCGGAAGCGTGGGCTGTGGCGGCCCGACGCCCGGACGGAGTGATCGTTGCCGAGCGGAGAGAGCTTCCCCGCCTCTCCACCCGCAGCTGGGCCGCCCGAGTCCCCTTCCTGCGGGGAATCCTGGTCCTGTTCGAATCACTCAACCTGGGATTCCGGTCCCTGGCCTGGTCCGCAGAGATCGCCGCCCAGGAACCGGGCGAGGACCCCGACGGCGCCGAGGGCCCCCGGGAGTCGCTCGGCTGGCAACTCTGGGTGTGGATGGCGGTGGCTCTCTCCTTCTTCGTCGCCTTTTTCATGGTGGTTCCCGCCACCGTCGCCCGGCTGACGGCGGGCGAATCCGGGCTGGCGTTCGGGTTCTTGGAAGCCGTTATCCGACTTGGCCTGTTCATCGGCTATTTGTGGGCGATCGGCCGGATGTCGGACATCAAGAGGGTATTCGCATACCACGGCGCCGAGCATATGACCATTCATGCCTACGAAAGCCAAGAGTCTCTTTCCGTGGAATCCGTCTTCAAGTACCAACCCGAGCATCCGCGTTGCGGGACCAATTTCCTCCTGCTGGTCGTGATCATCTCGATTCTGGCCTTCGCCCTGGTTGGCAACCCCGGGTGGCTGGTCCTGATCCTGAGCCGGGTGATCCTCATCCCGGTGATCGCGGCCATCGCCTACGAGATCCTGAAATTCGCCGGAAGAAAGCAGTCGGAGGTCCTGGGCAGATGGCTTGCCGCGCCCGGGATGTGGCTGCAGAAGCTGACCACCAACCAACCGGATCCCGACCAGGTAGAGGTGGCGTTGACCAGCCTGCTGGCCGCGGTCGACGCTGCCGAATCCGACCGTCTGGTCACCACCGGAGCCATACCCTCGGTGGTCATGGAGGCACTGGAGCGATGACCGATCCGGTGTGGCGGGAGCGCATCCCCGTGTTGGAACGGCAGTTGGCCGAAGTGGAGATGTCCATGGCCCAGCCCGATGTGATCTCCGACCACCGGCGTCTGGCCGAAGCGGGCCGGCGCCGGGCGGAACTCTGGCCGATCGTGAAGACCGCCCGTGCCTGGATGGCAGCGGTCGAGGAGTCCCGGGAGGCGGAGGAGTTGGCCGAGTCCGACCCGGGGCTCCGGGACGAACTGTTGGAGATGGCCGAGGAACGGCGTGGCGACGCGGCATGCCTGGAAAAGGAGTTGGAGAACCTCATGGTCCCCGCCGATCCCGACGACCATCGGGACGTGATCCTGGAGATCAGGGCGGCGGCCGGAGGCGACGAAGCCGCCATCTGGGCAGGTGACCTGCTTCGGATGTACCAGAAGTTCGCCGACCGGCACGGTCTGCGTACCGAGGAGATGGACGCATCTCCCTCCGGAGTGGGCGGATACAGCAAAGTCTCCTTCGCGGTCAAGGGTCGTGGAAGCTATGGAATGCTTCGCTATGAAGGTGGTGTGCACCGGGTGCAGCGGGTACCCAGGACCGAGTCGCAGGGGCGGGTACACACCTCCACGGCCACCGTTGCCGTCTTGCCGGAGGCCGACGAGGTGGAAGTGGAGGTGAGCCCCGAGGAGGTCCGTGTGGACGTGTTCCGCTCCTCCGGCCCGGGCGGCCAGTCGGTCAACACCACTGACTCGGCGGTCCGGATCACCCACATCCCCACCGGACTGGTGGTGAGTTGCCAGGACCAGAAGAGCCAGTTCCAGAACAAGGAGAAAGCCTTCCGCGTGCTGCGCGCCCGGCTGTACCAGTTGGAGATCGAGCGTCGCCAAGCCGGCATCGCCGGCCAGAGACGATCCCAGGTGGGGGGTGGCGACCGATCGGAGAAGATCCGCACCTACAACTTCCGGGAGAACCGGGTGACGGACCATCGGATCGGACTCGTCCTGAAGTCGCTCGACCGGGTGCTCGAAGGCGAGATCGACCAGATGACCAGCGAATTGGCGGCCCGGGAGCGATCTGAGAGACTGGTCGCCTCACTTTCGGGGACCAGCCCGGACTGACCTGTTCTGCGCTGATGGGTTCGGCTCCTCTCTCGCCACTGCAGATCTCTCGCCGCAGCGACATCCCCTTCCACGAGGTGCGGCGCCTGATCGAGACCCTCACCGAGGACCCCGTGGAGGCCGACCGCCCCCTGCCCCCACCAATCGCGGCGGCGACCGAGACGCTGATCAAGAAGCGGCAGGCGGGAGTACCCCTCCAATACCTCGAGGGGTACGTGGACTTTGGTCCGGTACGAGTGGCCGTGGATGAGAGGGCGCTGATACCCAGACCCGAGACCGAGCAGTTGTGGGAGTTGGTCACCCGGTTGGTCCCGGCTGCTCTGGCGTCGGTGATCGTGGATATCGGAACCGGCTCGGGCGCCCTGGCCCTGGCCCTGGCCCACACTTACCCGCGGGCGGACGTGATAGCGACCGACATCTCACCGGCAGCGATGGAGTTGGCCCGGGAGAACGTCAGGGACAATCACTGGGAGGCGGGGCGGATCGATGTCCGGGAAGGCGATCTCTTCGACGCCGTACCGTATTCTTTGCGGGGCGAGGTGGACATAGTGGTTTCCAATCCGCCCTACGTTGCCGAGTCGGAATGGTCCGGTCTTCCGGTCGAGGTGAGAACCGAACCCTACGAGGCCTTGGTGGCGGGCCCTCGGGGAACTGAAATACTGGAGAGACTGGCTGCCGAGGTCTGCGATTGGCTGAGACCGTCCGGCACGGTTGCCGTCGAGATCGGGGAGACCCAGGCCGATGAGGTGCAGGAGGCATTTCTGGCCGGAGGCATCGCCGCCAAGGTCCACAAGGACCTTGCCGGTCGTTCCCGCTTCGTGTGGGGAGGGCCGATCAAACCGTGAAAACCCGGCTGCTGGACCGCGCCCGCGCCCTCCTCGCCGAGGGGAAGGTGGTGGGCGTGCCCACCGACACCGTCTACGGGCTGGCCACCCGCCTCTCAGCCCAGCAGGAACTCTTCGAGGTCAAGGGACGCCCGCCGGAGAAGGCGATCGCCGTCCTGGTGGGATCGGTGGCCGACGCCCTGGAACTGGCTGCCTTTCCCCCGGTCGCCCGAGAGTTGGCCGATGCCCATTGGCCGGGTCCGCTGACGCTAGTCCTGTCTGCCGAAAGTTCCACGGTGGACGACGGCCCGAAGACCGTCGGACTCCGGATGCCGGATCATTCCCTCGCCCTTGAACTGCTGGATCTGTGCGGGCCGCTCGCCGTGACATCCGCCAACCGGTCGGGGGATTCCCCGGCCCACTCGCACACACAAGCCCGGAACATCTTCGGCGACCGGATAGAACTCTATTTGCCGGGCGAGTGTCCGGGAGGCGTGGCCTCCACGGTCATCGAAGCGTTGGTCGACTGCGATCCGAAGGTGCTGCGGCCAGGTCCTGTCCGCCTTTGAGGCCCCGGGTTCCCGGACATGGGTGCTGAGACTGTGTGACGTTCTTTCCGCCTTCCCAGCCGGGCGAGGCTGCCACTCCTCAGGAGGGACGAAGGGCCCGGCGCATGATCTTGCCGGTTGTGGTCCGGGGAAGCTCGTCGAGAAAGGTCACCTGACGAGGGGTCTCGTGGGCGGCCAGCCGGGTGCGGACATGCTCCTGAAGGTCCGCCGCCAAGCCCTCCGAGGGTTCAGTGCCCGAGCGGAGAACCACGAAGGCTGCCGGCACATGACCCCGGATCTCGTCGGGAACCCCCACCACCGCGCACATCGCTACCGCCGGGTGGCCCATGAGGCACTCCTCGATCTCTCCCGGACCGATCCGGTACCCCATTGAGGTGATCACATCGTCCTTCCGGCTGCCGAACCACAGGTAGCCGTCGGAGTCCTCGATCCCCAGATCGCCGGTGAGAAGCCACCCGTCCCGGTATTTCTCGGCCGTGGCCTTCGGTCGGTTCCAGTAGCCGAGCATCATCACCGGATCGGGGGCGCGCACGCATATCTCCCCCTCCTCACCAAGAAGCCGGTTCCCGCCCTCGTCCTGGACCACCACCTCATGGCCGGGGATCGCCCGACCCATCGACCCGGGCCGCACCGGCCAGACCGATGCGCAGTTGCCTACCACCAGGTTGGCCTCGGTCTGTCCATAGCCCTCGTTGATGGGGCACCCGAGGGTCTGCTCCGCCCAATCCAGTATCTCGGACCCCAGCGGCTCGCCTGCGGTGAAGATGGCCCGGAGCGACAGATCGGAACGGCTGGCGCCCGACGCCCGCATCATCTTGAGGGCGGTGGGCGGGAGGAAGGCGAGGGTCACCCTGTGCTCCGCCATCAAATCGAAGGAGCCGGCGGGATCGAAATCGTCCTCGACGGTTAGCACAGAAATGCCGTAATACCAGGCGGGAATCAGCACATCCATCAGACCGCCCATCCAGGCCCAGTCGGCCGGCGTCCAGATCAGATCGCCGGGGCGGGGAGCGAACTCGTAGTAACACTCGAAAGCAGGCAGATGCCCGAAGAGGGAGCGGTGGGCATGGAGCGCACCTTTGGGCGGCCCGGTGGTGCCGGAGGTGTATATGAGATAGGCGGGATCCTCTGCCGCGGTGTCCAGCGCCAGATCAAGAGCCGGGCCGGAGCAGAGGGCGTCGAACTCCGCGCCCGTTTCGATCACCGGCAGGCGGGGCGCCGCCTCGTGCACCTTCGCCCGGTTCGCCGGGTGGACGATGGCCGCCTTTGCGCCCGAATCGGAGAGACGGTAGGAAATGGCGTCCGGGCCGAACAGGGAGGCGAGCGGGAGCGACACGGCGCCGAGTTTCCACAGGGCGAGATGAGCCAGGCCGACCTCAACCGATTGCGGCGCCACGATCGCCACTCGATCTCCCCGTCCGATCCCCTGCCGGGCCAGACCACCGGCGAGCCGGTCCGAACGTTCGGCCAATTCCCCGAAGGTGTGCCGGGAGCTTCTCCCCGACCGATGCCCCGCCACCAAGGCCAAGGCGTCGGGATCCTGTTGGTCGGCGCATGCCACCCCCAGATTGAACCGGTCAGGGACCTCCCACCTAAAGGCTTCCACCAGGGACTCGTAAGTCATTCCCTCATGGGAAGCCAGCACCCGCCGTCCAGGCAAGTCCAACCGCGCTACTCCCCGGGAGACCCCGTCCCGGGCGGGTTATCCCACCGGTGACGTCGAGCCGGGGTCAATCCGAAAGGCGAACGGCCCGGATCAGCCTCACCGGGACCTCATCCAGCCGCTCGTCTCCGGCTCGTTCGATACGGAAGCCCGCCTCCTCCAGCAGCCCACCCAGACGATCGGTGTCTATCTCGTGGAAGAACCCCGGCTCACCGTGCCGGCTGTCGTCGTAGGAGTCATGGCGGGGATGGTCGGGATGACTGAACTGCTCATCCAGGAGCAGGAGGCGACCGTCCGGCTTCATCACCCGCCCCAACTCCGTGCATGCCACTTCGTCATCGCCCCAGTGGTGAACGCAGTTGATGGACCAGGCGCCGTTCACGGATGCGTCGTCAAGGGGTATCTCCTCGGCCTTGCCCCTCATGATCGACAGGCGGTCCGCCAGACCCGCGGTCCGGCGGCGAAACCTCATGATCCCCCTCATCAGCGGTGAAGGGTCCAGGGCAAAGACCCTGCCGTTACCCACCCTCCGGGCGGCGGCCAGGACCGCCGGACCCATTCCCGCCCCCACGTCCAGCATCGCCTCCCCCTCGCCCGGGTCGATCAAACCCACCACGGCCTCGTTGATGGGCGAAGTCCAGAGTTGGGGGGCGTGCTTCAGGTACCGCACCTGGTGCCACCATCCCTCATGTTCATGTCCGTGGTGATGTCCCGGGCCATGATGGTCCGGGTTCTCGGTGTTCTCCGCCTGTCCTTCCAGGTCCTTCTCAGATGCCATTTGCCAGCCTCCGTGGTTCTCAGATTTCCGAAAGCGCCTCGGCGGCCGCGGCCAGGGCGGTTTCCACGTCGTCCGTGGTGTGAGCAGCCGACAGGTACCAGAGACCCCTTCCGATCAGTCTTATGCCCCGCCGGTGCATCGCTGCCACGAATCGCCCGTAGCGGGCGGTGTCGTAGGAAAGGGTATCCCGGTAGTCCCGGACACGCTCGGCGGCCGTGAATCCGGCGTGGAACATGGGGCCGGGACCCTCCACCCGCAGGGGCTGTCCCGCCTCCACAGAGACCCGACGGAGACCCTCCATCAACTCGGCGCCCAAGAGGTAGAGGTGTTCGTGGACCCGTTCTCTCTCCAGAATGGCCAGTGTGGCCGCCGCCGCCGCCACGGTGGGATTCGAGGTGTTCATGGTCCCGGCGTGCAGCGCCCTCCCCTCGGCGACATGGGTCATGATCTCGGCCCTCCCCGCCAGTGCGCTGATCGGATACCCGTTGGCCATGGCCTTGCCGAAGGTGGCGAGATCGGGCACCACGCCGAAATACCCCTGGGCGCCGGCCATTCCCAGGCGGAACCCGGTGATGACCTCATCGAAGATCAACAGCGCTCCATACGAGGAGCAGAGAGAACGCAGACCCTCGAGAAAGCCCTCGGCGGGAAGGATGCAGCCGCTGTTGCACATCACCGGCTCGGTGATCACCGCCGCGATACCGTCCGGATCGGAGGCCAGGGCCCTCTCCACCCCCTCCAGGTCATTCCAGCAGGCGGTGGTCACCTCGGCTTGGGAGGAGAGGGGACGGCCCTCGGTCCAGGGGAGCGGCCGGGGACGCAGCCGGGAGCCGAGCGCGTCCGCCGATGGCGCGGAGACACTCACCGCCACATTGTCGAACCAGCCGTGATAGTGGCCCTCGAACTTCAAGAAGCGCTCCCTTCCGGTGTGCACCCGAGCCGCCCGGATGCCGGCGTGCACCGCCTCGGAGCCGCTCAGGCTGAACCGCACCAGGTCGGCACATGGAACCAACCGCCCGACGGTCTCGGCCAACTCGACCTCGGCCAGGTGTTGACCGGCGAAGATCTGCCCGGAAGCCGTGGCCCTGGCAACCGCCTCCACCACCTCGGGCCGGGAGTGACCGAGAATCAGGGGACCCTGGCTGAGGGTGAAGTCCAGGAAAGTGTTTCCGTCCACGTCGGTGATCCGGCTTCCCCGACCCGACTCATAGAACATGGGATGGGGATAGTCGTGGGACCGGAACTGACTGGAAACCCCTCCGGCCAGCACTCGCTTGGCTCGCTCGAAAAGCTCTGCCGACCTCTGATGCTTCATCTCCGCTCCATCTTACGACCCGCGTCAGACCGGTGGTCTTCGATCATCCGGCCACCAGCCACAAGTCGCCGACATTGACGCCGGTGGGCCCGGTGACGACCAGGTCACCCGTGGAGGCCAGATAGGAGGAAGAGTCGTAGCGGCGGAGGTACTCCCTCCAATCCAAGCCGACGGCTCTGCCCCGCTCGATGGTCCCCGAGTCCACCAGACCTCCCGCGGCGTCGCTCTCCCCGTCCACACCGTCGGTCGCGAAGCCTCCGAAGACCCCCCTTCCCCGCTCGGCCAGCCTCCCGGCGGCCACCAGGGCGGCGTGCTGGTTGCGCCCTCCCCGTCCCGGCGACGGGGCGTCGATTCTCACCGTGGTCTCCCCCCAATAGACCTGCACCCGGCCCGCCCCGGCCTTTTCCATCGCCTCCCGGGCCGCCGCTCCCGCCTCTCCCACCACCGGGGCCGCCGGCGTCTCCGCCGAGAATCCTCGTGCCCCGAGTTCGACGCGGGCCGCCCGCGCCGCCTCCTTCCCGTCCGCCATCACCTGGTACGGGCGCCGGATCGAGGGTCGGGCCACCGACCGGGAGGACTCAAGGTAGGCCATCACCGAAGGCGGCATCCTCTTCTCGAGCCGGTAGTCGGCCAGCACCGTCCGGGCATCCTCGGGAGTCGTGCCGTCCGCCAGCGTGGGACCGGAAGCCACCGCGGAGGCGGGACCGTCCACCACGTCGGAGATCATCAGGGTGGCCAGGGGTCGACCGCCGGCCCTCCGGGCTATCCCCCCGTTCTTTATCGAAGACAGATGCCGGCGGACAACGTTCATCTCCGAGATGGGGACTCCCCCGGTCACCAGCGCCCGGCCCGCCGCCGCCAGGTCATCGAAGGTGATCCCCGGTGCGGGGACTTCCATCAGGGACGATCCGCCGCCCGACACCAGCGCCAGCAGCAACTCATCGGGATGACCCTCTCCTGCCAGGGCGAGCGCGGCCCGCCCCGCCAACAGGCTGGCCCGGCCCGGATAAGGATGATCACCCACCATCACCCTCAACCTGGGATGGGGAGAGGGCCGGTGTTGATCGGAGATGATCAAGCCGCCCACCAGGCGGAAAGACAGCAGCGAAACAGCACCGCGGGCCATACCGTGAGCCGCCTTCCCCACCGCCAGGATCCGCACCCCCCGCTTGATTTCAACCGTTTGGCCTCCCACCTCCAGCCGCTCCCCCAACCCGGACAGATGCCTCTCGGTGACCAGGCAAGGGTCCACCGATCGGAGGGCTGCCCGGTAGGCGGCCAGGAAAGCCCCTCGGGCGGACCGGTTTGCCATCCTCAGGGCACGACGAGCTTGAAGGCCTCCGCCGCCGCCAGGCCCGCCGGCCTGCCGACCTCCACCGCTCGCCGGGAGATCCTGGCGGAAAACCTCTCCCGGTGCAGGGCGGAGGCTCCCGCATCGTCCATCGTGGTCTGAGTCTGGCTGGAGTGGCACAGCAGGGCGGCGACCTTCCGGTCCACGTACCCGGTGATGTCCTCCCGGTGATCGGGCTCGTCCGCCTGCCAGTAGAGCACCGCGTCCGGTCGGTGCTTTCCGATCTCCCCGGTTAGCTGGGCCGGGAAGAAGAGATGGTCCCGGGCGGCCACGACCCCGTCGGTGGCGACCAGCCCTGTCACCCGGTGGTCGGGATGCAGCATGTAGCGCTTCCACGGATCATGGGTGATCACCACGTTGGGCCGCAGCCGCCTGATCCACCAGCACAGCGTCTCCCGCAGTTCCATGGAATACTCCAACTCTCCGTCCACCCGACCCAGCATCACCACCTCTCCGGTGATGCCCAGGACGGAGGCCGACCGGTGCTGCTCGGCGCGCCGGGTCTCAACCAGATCTTCCTGGTCCGCGGCCGGGTCCCAACTCCCCTTCGATCCATCGGTTATCACCAGCATCGAGGCCTCGCACCCCCGGTCGGACCACTTGGAAAGAACGCCTCCCGCCCCGAACTCGGCGTCGTCGGGGTGAGCGCCGATGGTCAACGCCCGGTCCGGAGTAGGCAACTGTTTGTTCACGTCGACAAGTCCCCTGTCATTTGGCCGCAGACTACGCGTTCCCGATGGTATTCGAGCATGGCTTTCAACCCATCCCGGCCAAGACGACGCTACCCGCTGACACCCGGTGGAACAACCTACCCCTCCACTCCCGTCATCCAGTCCGCCAGCCAGCGGCCGCGGGGATGGGACAGGGCCGCCTGAAGATCGGAGGGGCGGTCGAGATCCAGGGCCAGGCCGGGCCGGAAGACAACCTTCGGGGACCGCCGGCGGAGCCGGGCCAGGTGCCGGTGGAAACTTCCCTCTCCGTAAGCGAACTCGAAGTGGGGATCACCCGATCCTCCTATCAGCGACGTGCCGCCGTCCGAGGAGGGGGCCAAGACCCAGTTCCCCGAACCCACCGCCACCAGACTGTCCCGCAGGTCGGCGGCGGTCAGCAGCGGAAGGTCGGCATGCACGATCATCCACCCCACCCCCCGTCTCGTCGCCTCCGCCACGGCTCCGGCCGCGGCCGCATTCAAAGACGGCGCCCGGTCCCGGATCCCCTCCCAGCCCCGCTCGGTCGCCCAGTCCATCACCACCTGATCGGCAGCCAGCACCAGTGGTCGAGCGCCGGCCTCCTCGATGGCGCTCACCACCCGGGCAGCCATCTCCAGACTCAGGAGGCGCCTCGTTCGGGACGAAAGGACCGTTGCCAGTCGGGACTTGGGAGAAATCGCCTGTCTAACAGGAACCGCCGCCAAGACCTCCATTGCGGAGAGCTAGGAGGCGTCGATGGAGAGCCCGGCCAGCACCTCCTCCAGGGTGTACCCGACCCAGATGTCTTCTTCCCACTGGGCGAGTTGGATGAGCACCCCATTGGTGGTGCGGGGATGCAGGAAGGCCTCGCTCCAATGCTCGCTGAAGTTGAGGCCGGTGACCCCGAACCCCTTGTCCTCGGCGATCCGCACCGCATCCGAGAGGTCGGCGACTTCGAAAGTGAGATGGTGCAGACCCTCACCCCGCTCCCTCAGGAACTTGTGGAGGAAGGAGTCCCTTCCAAGCGGGGACATGATCTCCAACATCCCGAGGGGAAGCCGGAACTGCACCCACCGGAAGGAGTTGCGGGCATGGTCGGCGCCCTGGTAGAAACGGCCTCCCAGCAACTCCACCAGGGGGAGGGCGTCCCTGATGTCACCCACGGCCCACGACACGTGGTCAAGCCTCTTGACAACCCCATCCAGGCCCAAGGATTCCTCGACGTTCATAGCCGGATGAGGCTAGCGGTAAAGAAGGCCGGCAAGGAGGGTGGATGCCGGAGGTCCCGGACCACCCGCGGCCGTGGGATTCTCACCAGTTGGAGAGAACTTCGCCGAAAGACGTGGTGGGGACCAGTACCTGAGCGCCGGAGGGAGCCGTGTAGTCGGCCACGGGGATAGTCAGCCGGGAGACCGAAGACGGATCGAGATCCCGGTAGCGCACCGCCCAGTCCACCGCCTGGGCGATCGACCATCCCTTGTCCAAGCGAATGGTGTGGGAAAGGCTGTCCATGGTCGAAAGCAGATCAGCCGGGGAGTTGAGCCGAAGCTGGCCGGCCAGCGTCAGAAGCAACTCCTGCTGGTGTGCCTGGCGAGAGAAGTCCGAAGACCAGGCTCGCTGCCACTCTCCATCCACCAGTTGGCGGGCATTCCGAGACCGGGCGTAGGCCAGCGCGGTGGCGCCGTCGGCCATACGGCATCCCGGCTCGGTGACATCCAGGTGGGCCTTCTCGTCATAGGTGGGATAATCGAAGCAAATCTCGATCCCTCCCAGACCGTCCACCAACTCGACGAATCCGTCAAAGTCCACCTTCGCGAAGTGGTCTACCGCGATTCCGGTGAAGTCCTCGATGGCCAGGGCCAAAAGCTCGGGACCATTGGCGAACCCGGTGCATCCTCCCAGGTTGGCGTTCACGCGCCGAAAGTCCTCCGAGCAGAAGTTGTAGAGATACAGATCACGGGGAATCGACACGAGAGCCGGCGCCGAGCCGTCCTCGGGGAACAGGGCAAAGAGGATGGCGTCGGCCAGGTACCCGCTGGCGTCTGCGCCCATCAGCAACACCGAGTCGTACCTCGCGTCAGGCACCTTGACCGAACTGCGGGAATGGGCAACGGGAGGGGGCTCCGGTGTCTCCTCCTGCTCCTCCCCGGGGTCCCCGGTGACCTCCTCGTCTGCTTCGGGATCCGGCGTCATCTCCTCCGGGTCCTCGGGAGCCGGCGTCACCCCGTCCTGTTCCGGAACGGCCGGGGGTGTCTCCTCCTCCGGGTGGTCAGCGCCCTGCTCATCCTGGGCTTCTATTTCCTGACGACCCTCCTCGACCTGCTCGGGAGTGCGCTCCTCCAAAGCCGCTCCGGCCTCATCCGGCGCAAACGGCTGATCAGCGATCTCCTTGAAACCCCCGTACACACGCCATCCGGCCAGCGCCAGCATCACCAGCACCAATGCGGCAACCCCAATCCAGATCCGGCGTTGCCTCTTGCGCCGTTTCATACGGAGGACGGTTCTGGAGGTCAACCTTTCAAGTCCCTAGTAGACAATGCGAGGCGTCACCGCGCCCCGCCCGAAGGGTACCTTCCCCGATGGAAGACTGTTCCGGTGACGATTCCCACAACTCGCCTGTCGCCGCGCTCCACCGCGATCCGGTGGCCACCGACCCTGGACCGAGTGGCAGTGCACCCGGTGGCCGTCAGCGCCGCGGTGCTGCAATCTGGCCACCGCGGCATCCGCCGCCAGGTCAGGGATGCCCACAACGACTGCCCTCGTCGCCATCAACCTCGGAGTCGGCGATCGGACCCGTCGCCGGGAGCGAACCCGACGCCGCGCATCGCCCGCGGGCGTCAGCCCGACGCCATCAATGTCCGGCTGCTGCGGGGCGACTCCTCATCCGGGCCCACCGAAAGGCGCACCCGCTTGGCCTTGTCGACTTCGGGCGCTCCATCCGGCCCCTCACTTGGGGTAGCCGTCGATGGTGAGCTTGTGGGAGTAGCCCCACTCTGTCCACGTGGTGGCGCCCTGACTCCGGTAGAAGCTACTGTCTCCAATGGACCAGCCGGACTCTGCCTGGCTCTCTTCCGCCGAGGTGGTGGTTCGCAGCCGCGGACTGTTATTCCCATCGGGCGTCCAGTCAAGGAAAACCCAATAGGTCGTATCGGGATCCAGATGAATGCCTTCGTCTAAGGCTACGAACCGGCGTTCGCCGGCGCTGAAGGTGAAGGGTCTGGTACTGCCGGACCCCGCGCTATCGAGCCTGGAATGACCCGAAAGGGTGGCAAGTTCCTCCGATGGCCGGTTGTCATCGGAATTGGTCCAGATTTGCACCACCGTTGTTGGACCCCTGTTCCCTCCAGGAATCACGAAGCTGAAGTAAAGGTCTATCGACCTCACGACGTAGCCGTTGCTGTGGGACCCGGTTGTGAACGACTGGGCGTGGTCGTGTCCCGCATTGCCGGCCTGGCCGTCCGGGGAATGATCTCTGTTGCTGACCAGTTCGGTGACCCGCTCGTCCGGCGGAGAACCGGCCGGAATCCGCATACCGTAGAGGGGTAGCAGCTGCGAACGCCGCCAAGCGTTCCAGGCCGCCCTGCGGCAGGTGTCAGAGCCGTACGAACTCGAGCGCCCCCAACCACGGTTGGTGCGCCATTCCCGGTAGCAATTGCCATCAGAGCCGATCACTACCCGGTTGTTCCGACCGGCCCTGTACACGACGGTCCCCACCGCATTCACGGGGGCCCGCTGGTGGCCCGGCGCGTTCACCGTTTGGATTTTCGTGAGGACCGGAGAGTCATGTCCTCCGTCACTGTAGGGCGTGACGAGGCGAGTGCCGTGGTAGACAAGTATGACGAAACCAGGCTGCTCCCAGCTGAAAACCCACCCGATGGGCTTCGGCTCCTCGCACGAGATGCCGCGTGATTCAGGTGATAATGGATGCCCCGGCACATGCCAGTACCCCCCCTCCGAGCATTCGACCGACGTGGCGCCGGCACGTTCCCCGGTCACCGCGAACGTCGCCAGCATGGCGAGGGCGACAAGGGCGATCAGCCAGCGGTGAGCGGGTCGGTGTCTCACCTCAAGGGCGGGGGGTGCAAAACCTCTATACACAACCAGCCTCCTCCTATGTGCAGTTTGAGATGAGCATACCTGATAAAACTGTAGATTTGATGATAAACGCTATGACAAATGTGCTGCATTTGTGATGAACGTCCAAAAAGGGGGGGTTAGGGAGCTACCTTCAAATCAGGGCCGCCCCGGACGAGTGGCGTTACCACCAGAAGTCCGACCCAAGACGGCTCAGGGCCGGGTTGCCGCTCACGTCCACAAATTCCCTGCCTTCTGCCAAACTATCGTAAGGGGGCGTGCTAACGGTAGGAGACCAACCAGCGTGACAGAAGGCCCAGAGGCCCCCGGGCCTGCGGTCACCGATCCGGGGGAAGCCGAGAGCCAAACACCGGCACCCGCCCATCAACTCCTGGGACTGACGGACCTCGACTTGGAGGCAATCGAGCGCCACCTGGGTCGCGCTCCCTCCGAGGTGGAATTGGCTGTGTATGCGGGAATGTGGTCGGAAGCCCGTTCCTACAAGTCCTCGGGTCCCTACCTGCGTCGGCTCACGTCCGTCGCTCCGTGGGTGGTGGTCGGGCCCGGAGAGAACGCAGGGGTGATAGACCTGGGTGACGGATGGTTGCTGGCCCTGCGGATCGAGAGCCACAATCACGCCTCCTACGTGGATTCCCGCCGGGGCGCTTCCACCGGAGTGGGAGGAGTGCTCAGGGACGTGGCCGCCATGGGCGCCCGGCCGGTGGCCCTGCTGAATCAGATCCGCTTCGGTCCGCTGAGCGAACCGGAGAGCCGGCTCAGACTGCGGGAAGTGGTGGAAGGGATGGCCGGATACGGCCGGGACGTGGGGGTTCCCATCGTGGGAGGCGAGGTGGCCTTCTCGGAAAGCTACTTCAACAATCCCCTGGTGAACGTGATGTGCGTGGGGATCCTCCGCGAGGAGGAACTGGTGTTGGGGAGGGCCGGAGACGAAGGAACCAGGCTGGTGCTGCTGGGCGCCCCCACCGGGCCGGATGGCATCGGGGGCGTCGCGACTCTGGCCACCACCGGTGCGCGCAGCCTTGCGGGCTCCTCCCCCCAGATCATCCCCGAGGGGGATCCCGAACTGGCCGGTCGGCTGCTGGAGGTGTGCCGGGAATTGGCAGGCCTCGGTCTGGTGAAGGGTCTCCAGGACCTGGGCGGAGCAGGATTGGCCAGCGCGGTCACGGAGCCGGCTTCCCGTTCGGACGTCGGGATCGACCTGGATCTGTCCGCCGTACACATCCGGCCCGAAGAGATCGACGCGGCCGGAGTGCTGACCGCGGAGACGGAGGAGAGGATGCTGGCGTTTGCCGACCCGGGTTCGGTGAACAGGGTGATCGAGACCGCCCGCGGACGGGGAGTGGAGGCTTCTGTGATCGGGAGAGTCGTCTCCTCCAAGACCCTTCGGGTCATGAACGGGAACGAGGTGGTGATGGAGGCGCCGATCCGGTCCCTGGCCGAGGGGGCGGTGGTCGACCACCATCAGATCGGGGAGCCGGGATGGATGGAGAACCTGTGGTCCAACGGCATCCGGTTCCTGCGAAGGCCGGCGTTGGGAGGTGTCCTCCTGGACATCCTGGATGACCCCCACCTTGCCTCCAAGCGCTGGATTTACGAACAGTATCCCACCAAACCCCGCGAGGACGTGATGGTCGGCCCGGGGCAGAACCACGCCCTGGTGCAGATCCCGGGCACCTCCAAGTCGATAGCCGTGTCAACGGACGGCAACGGGCGGCTGTGTTACCTCGATCCTCGCCGCGGGGCGGGAAGGCTGGTCTGCGAAGCCGCTCTGAACGTGGCCATCTCCGGCGCCCGGCCCAGGGCGGTGGTGGACAATCTCAACTTCGGGAGCCCCGACAGCCCGGACGTGATGTGGCAGTTTCGTGAGACGGTGGAAGGTCTGGCCGAAGCGTGCGAACTGCTGGACCTTCCGGTGGTGTCGGGCAACGTCTCCTTCCACAATGAAGTCGACGGGTATCCCATCCATCCCACCCCGGTGGTGGGGGTGGTGGGAGTCGCCGATCCGGCGCCCGCCTTCCCCCCAGGCATGCACCGGGCGGAAGAAGGCATGGAGTTGTGGCTGCTGGGACTGGGTAACGCCGTAAACCTGGCGGGGAGTTCTTTCGCCAAGATCGCATTCGGGCACCTGGGGGGTCGCCCCTCCGCCGCCGACTTCGCCCTCTGCCGGGCAGCGATCGAGACCGCCCTCGACCTGGTGGAAGAGGGCGTCACGCCCGTGCTGCACGACATCTCCGACGGCGGACTGGCCCTTGCCGCGGCGGAGATAGCCATCGCCTCACAGGTGGGAGTGAACGTGACCTTCCGGGACTGGCGCAGCCTCTTCAGCGAGGACCCGAACCGGCTTCTGGCCGCGGTGGCCCCGCGGGATGTTCCTCGATTGACCGCCATCACTGCTCGGCACGGCCTACCTGCCTCCCAGATCGGGACCTTCGGCGGCCGGGAAATCTCCTTCGAGAGCGGTGGGGTTCGGGGCGCCGTCAACCTGGCCGTCGCCTCCCGGACCTGGCATGACGCCATCGGCCGACGCATGGAGGAAAACCCCGCCGCTCCGTAGGCGGAGACGGTGCCTTGAGGTTCCGGCCGGCTGGAAAGGGAGCCGGTTCAGCGGGTCACGCCGCAGGCACTCAGGTGTGCGGCAATGGCGTCGCTGAGCATCCACGCGTCTGGGGCCAGCGCCATCAGCGAAGCCCCCATTTTGACGGCCGTCCTCGCATCGGCCGCTGAACCTACGGCAATGCCATAGGGGATGTCCTGGTTCCGGCACTCTTCGAACACCCGCTCCACAAGGTCCCAGCGAGATGGTTCGTCTCCGAACACCCCGTGGGTCAAAGACAGATCGACCGCCCCGACCAGGATGGCGTCCACCCCAGGAACGGCGAGGATGTCGGCAAGGTTGTCCAGCCCGCCCGGAGTCTCGATCATGATTATGCACAGGACCTCATCGTTGGCTTTGTCGGTGGTCCACTCGGGGCGTCCCAGGGCGGCCCGGACCGGGCCGAAGCTGCGGACTCCCAGGGGTGGGTAACGACAAGCCGACACAGCTTCCTCGGCATCGGTCCTGCTGTCCACCATGGGCACGATGACGCCCGACGCCCCGGCATCCAGGACCCTCCCGATCTCCCAGCGGTCAGATCCATTCACCCGGACTATGGAGGGAAGACCGAATCCATCGATCACCTGCAGCGCCATGACCATCTGGTCGTGAGCCCACAGGCCATGCTGGAGGTCGAGAGCGATCCAGTCGTAGGGTTGGTGACAGAACACCTCAACCACAAAGGGCGAGGGAATCATGCACCAGGCCCCGTAGCAGACATCGCCCCTGCTGAGACTGCTCTTCAGAGGGGCGCCGTTTCTGCTCATGACGGGCGGATCGAGGAGACGATCTCCTCCACGGAAAGGCCCTCCAACCCCAAGCGTTCCAGGGTCCTTCCCCCGGCTATCGCCCCATCCAAGCCTGCGGCGGATGCCAGGCCGAGCAACGCTTCCGCGACCGGAGTGGCCACTCCCGCTACCCTGGCCAACTCCACCAGCGGCAGGAGTCCGTATCCGAAGTCCTCGGTGTAATAGCGGTGGCCCAGGGAATCCGGCGCCATGATCAGTGCGTTGGCGCTGCCGCCGGTGATGGCCCCCTGTATGTCGTCCAGGTCCGCGCCGGGTTCCACCGTGCCGATCGCCGACATCTCCTCCATCAGGGATCCCAGGCGGTAGCCGAAGCCGTCCGCCACCGCCAGGCGTTCGGCGTCCAGGCGCGCCATCACCGATGCCACTCCCCGGGTCATCCCGTCCACGTAGAACCGGAAGTCTCCGCCGGTGGCCTCCACCCAGGCCGCTCCCAGAATCGCCCCGGGGGGATGGAGCACCATGTTCACCTCGGCCAGTCCCACCGCCAGGACATCGGGCAGGGTGACGGATCCGGGATAAAGCCGGCCGGCCAGATCGAGAGCCGCCTCACCACCCGGAAGGCAGGCAACCGGCACCCGCGCGGCGGCGCCCGTTATGTTCACTCCCCACTGCACCGGTTGGCGGCCCTCGCCGGGTTGACCGTCCACCGCAAAGGCCCGCACCGTGTAGGGAAGGGTGGAGCACTCCGCCAGCGGCGGCAGGCTGCCCATCCCCAGGTCCCGCCACACCTTGGCCACCTCCAGCGCGCCGCCCAGATGGCCGGGCGCCAGCACCACCGGCGCCGCGCAGCCGACCTCGGCCAGGAGCCGGGCTATGTGCCGGTGGGCGGTGGAGGGCAGGCACACCAGCACCCCGGCTGCTCCGTCGAGGCCCGCGGCCAGATCGTCGGTGCAGGTCACGGGCATCACGCCTTCTCCGCACACGCCCCGGTAGGAGAGCCGGAATCCGGTCGGCGGCTCTCCCGGGACGGTGCGTCGCCACCAGACCACCTCGAAGCCCCGCAGGGTCAGGTCGACGGTCGCCGCCATGCCTCCCGCTCCGCCCCCCATCACAACTACCCGGGTCATCGGTCCTCTTTCACCCGTTTTCATCCAAGTCGAGGATGACCGCTTCGGCCACCGAGTACTTCTCCACCTTGGCCACATCCACTTCCACCCCCAGTCCCGGACCTTCGGGGACCAGGACCCGACCATCCTCGAAACCGATGGGGACGGTGATCAGGTCGTCGGTGTAGTAGATACCGGCTATCTCCGGGCGGACACTGCCCTCGGGACCGGAAACCGGACACACGCTGGGAAGAACGGCGTTCTCGACGGCCGCCCCCAGAGCCAGGTTGGCGGCGTTGCCGATCCCCGTCTCGATCGAGCCTCCTATGTCGCACAGCATGCCCAGGCGGCGGGCGGCCTCGGCCTGCTGGCGGGCGCGGAACAGTCCTCCCGGTTTGGTGACGTAGCACGAGATGTAGTCGGCAGCGCCCAAGTCGGCCAACTCCCAGACGTCCTCGACCGTCCAGGCCGACTCATCGGCCATCATCGGCGTCTCGATCCTTTGCCCCACCGCCGCCAGACCCTCGGCGCCGGCCACCGGTTGCTCGCACAGCATGATGTCGTAGTCCTCCTGGGCGCGGGTGACCCTCACCGCCTCGGCGACATGGGAATACCCCTCGTTCCCGTCGACCCTGATCTTGATCCCGGGGCCCAGCAACTCCCGCAGGCGGCGCACCAACTCCACATCCCGGAATGGGTCCAGTCCGGTCTTGCACTTGATGGTGAGAGCGCCCTCCGAGACTGCCTGCTCCGCCTCCTCCAAGCAGCGTTCAATCGGCATTATCCCCAGCGAGTGGGCCAACTCTATCCCGCGACGGTGAGAACCACCCAGGAGGGTCGGGACTCCCACGCCCATGGCTTGTCCGGCCAGGTCGTAGCAGGCCACGTCGATCATCGCCTTTGCATAGGGGTGGCCCTTCACGGCTCTGTCCATCCGGGCGTGGACCACCGCTATCTCTCGCGGGTCGCAGCCCGCCACGGCCGGCAGCAGGTAGTCCAGCGCCACGATCCGGACCGTCTCCGGCGATTCGCCGTAGTATCGCATCGCCGACCCGCCCCAGGTGATGCCGGCAGGCGCCTCTCCCCATCCCTCGAGCCCCTGGTCGGTCCGCAGCCGAAGGATGGCATGGCGGCCGATCGGAGCGGTCATCTTGGAGGCCCAGGAGTGGTGGCGCCGCGTGGGCAGAGCCACTATGTAGAGGGTGGCGCTGGTTATCTTCAAGACGCCTCCGTCTCGTAAAGCTCGATCTCGTTGCCGTCGGGGTCGGCCACATAGACGGTTAGGCCGTAGGGTCCGGGGCCGAGCGGACGGACGACCCGGTGCCCGGCCTCGGCCACTCTGCGCTCCCACTCCGCAACACCGTCGACCTGGAAGGCAAAGTGATCCACCTGCCCTCCCTTGCCGGTGCCCCCCTCGGTCAGGCCCAGGCCCTCCTCGGTGCCGATGAACCTCCTGCCGTCGCGAAACGGCGTGCGGTTCTTCACCGTGAAGCCCAGCAGGTCCACGTAGAAGCGCTCGGCCGCGTCCAGGTCGGTGGTCTCCAGCAGCACGTGCCGGATCCCCTTGACCACGGGACGGCGGCTCCCGGCCAGCCAGTCGGTGACCTCACGGGAGGTGGCCAGATGCGCCAGGTAGTGCGACCAGACCTCCAGGGCGGAGGGCTCCCATTGCGGGCGCACTCCTGCGATGCAGTCTGTGACCGCCACCACGTCATAGTCGCGTAGGTAGGCCTCCCGTATGGTGGTCTCGACGCAGGCGTTGAGAGTAACCCCGGTGATGAACAGGGTCCGCACGCCCAGCATCCCCAGCAGAGGTTCGAGGCGCGTCTCGTAAAAAGCCCCGAACCGGTGCTTGCGCACCACCATGGTGGGCTCGTCCGCCCAGTCAGCCAACTCCCCGATGATCTCCGCGTCCCAGGTGCCGGCCAGCGCCGCCACTCTCGAACGACGCTCGGTGTGCGAGGGCAGACGCTTCCTCTGGCGGCTCCGGTCGGGTTGCAGATGTTCCTGGACGGTCCAGATCACCGGCATCCCGGCTGCCTTGAACTCCTTGACCAGGCCAAGCATGGGTCCATAGACCTGCCGGACCGGGCTCACATCCACCCCGGAGTCTCCCAGTGTCCCCTCCGGGTGGCAGAAGGCATTCTGCATGTCGATGACCAGGAGCGCCGCCGAGTCTGGGTCGAGCACGTCGAGGTTGACCGCAACGCTCATACGTCTGTGCGATCCGGGCCAAGCACCCCGGCCAAGCCCCAACTCTCCCGCGGGACATCGTGGATGATCACATGCAGGGCGTCGGGTCGGGCATCGGCATGTTCCACCATTGCATCGGTGATGGCCTTCACCAGCCGACGCTTCTGCTCCACGGTCCTTCCTTCCCACATCTCCACGGTGACGACCGGCACGACATTGCTCCTTCCTAGTCCGCTCGCGTCTAAATTTAGGCCGAACACCTCACATCAGATCCCGATAGCCTTTACAGCATCGTCCCGACAGACATGCCCGACACCCCTCACCCCTCCTACATCTGGGAGGTCGTGGTCATAGGCGACCGGCTGGCCGGTCTGTCCCTGGCGTCGGAGGCGGCCGCCGCCGGTTTGGAACGGGTGCTGGTGTTGTCCCCCTCCGATCCCCAGGTCTACCCCAGTCGTTTCGAGGCGCCGGGGGTGACGGTGCGTTACGAGACGGTCGCCCGCAGGGTTCGGCAGGCGCCAGGGCCCCTGCTGGTGGTGGAGACTTCAACCGGCCCGGTGGCCGCTCGATCGGTGCTACTGGGATTGGCCTATCCCCCACTGAAGCAACGCTCCCCCCGGATCTCGGTCGACCCCTCGGTCTCTCACCGGGCCCACACGCATCCCGACCAGATAGAGGGACCTCCCGGGGACGTGGTCGTGATAGGCGAGGGCGACGAGCCGGTGGAGTGGACGTTCGATCTACTGGCGCAGGGAGCCAAGGTGGTCCTGTGCATTCATCACACCGAGTTCGGCAAGATGTCCTTTCTGGCCAGACGAATGGTCCGGCGCCTGGAGGCCCAACGCCAGATCACGGTCTTCTGGAGGGCCCGACCCACCCGGGTCTATGACCTGCACGGTTATCCGATGGTGTCCTTCGACAGTCGCCAGACGCCGGACCTTCAGTTCGACAACGTCCTCCTCTCCGAACCTGACTCCTCGGCCTCTCATGTGCTGGATCACTCAGGCATCGAGTTGGAGACGGGTGATCTTCCCATCCACCTGCTTCTCCACCAGCACGGCGCCGATGAGCAGTTGGAGGGAGTGGTCAACCTTCCCGCCGATCGAGCCTGGGAGAGAATGCGTTCCCGGCACTTCCCTTCCCTGCCGCCTGCCGCACCCCCCATCACCACTGTCCAGGCCGGGCACCTGTTCGACCTGGAGAGCCGCTACTACAACGCCACCATAACCTGGTTCCGCCGGGTCAATCCCGACCTCTGGATAGTCAGAGTCCGGCCCGACCAGCGCGACTCGCCTCTGGTGCCGGGACAGTACGCCACTCTCGGACTCGGCTACTGGGAACCGAGATCCGATGGCGCCGAGGACCGCTTGGCAGGGGCGGAGCGGCTGGTGAGAAGATCCTATTCCATCTCATCCCGGATCTTCGACACCCGCGGCTACCTCACCGACCCCGCCTACGAAGAAGCCCTCGAGTTCTATGTCGTGCTGGTCCCTCCCACTGTCGATCGCCTGCCGGCCCTCACCCCGCGACTGGCCCTCAAACACGAGGGGGATCGGATCTACCTCGGTCCCCGGATGGCCGGCCGCTACACCCTGTCCACGGTGACCGATCCCTTCTCCGACGTGCTCCTCCTGGCCACCGGGACAGGGGAAGCGCCCCACAACGCCATGGTGGTGGAGCTGTTTCGAAGAGGACATCAGGGACGGGTGGTGTCGGTGGTGTCGTGCCGCTACGCGGCGGACCTGGGATACGTGGCCCGCCACCGGGCCCTGGAAGAGCGCTATCCCAACTATCGCTACCTCCCCCTGGTCACCCGCCAGGACGCTCACGGCGCTCTGAGGATGCGCATCCAGCAACTAATCGGAGACGACCTTCTGACCTCCGAGACCGGCCTGGAACTCGACCCCTCCCGCCTGCAGGTCTTCATGTGCGGCAACCCGGCGATGATCGGGGTACCTCGATGGAGGGACGGTCGGCCCGTCTTCGGCGAGACGCTCGGAGTAGCCGAACTCCTGGCGGAGCGGGGGTTTACGCTTCCCCAGCAGGGAGTGAAGGCAAACGTCCACTACGAGGAATACTGGTAGAGGGTTTCAGGTGACAGTTCCCTGGAGCAAGAGGGTGATCGCCGTGGTGGGAGGCGACTACCGCGAGCAGGAGATCGCCCGTCGGGCGGCAGCCGCGGGAGCGGTGGTGCGAGCCTACGGGCTTCCCTGGCCCGAGAGGGGAATCGCCGGGGTGACGCCGTGTCGAGACCCCGGCGAGGCGATGCGGGCCGCCCACTACGGGCTGTTGCCCATCCCCGGCATCGCGGAGGACGGATCTCTCTACGCCCCCCATGCCCCCCGACCCATCATCATCGGCCGGGAACTGCTGGGAGGCATGGCTGCCGGGGCCCATCTCATACTGGGGACCGCCGACCATAGCCTCCGGGAGGCGGCTCAGGCGACCGGAGTGGGCATCGTGGAGTATGAGCAAGACCGTGAACTGATGCTGCGGCGGGGTCCCACCATCGTGGAAGGAGCGCTCCAAAGAATCATCGAGTTGACCGAGATCACCATCCACGGCTCGACGATCGGAGTGGTCGGCCAGGGCACCATCGGATCCCTTCTCACCCGCACCCTGGTGCTCCTCGGCGCCGAGGTCCTGGTCGCGGCCCGCAATCCCGTGCAACGAGCCGAAGCCGAGGTGACCGGCGCCACGGCGGTGCCCCTCGACCAGCTTCCGCAGCATGCTCACCGCCTGGACATGCTGCTGTCCACGGTCCCCGTCCAGGTCGTGGGGGAGGATGTGCTGGCGGCTATGCCCGCCGGCAGCCTGGTCATGGATCTGGCCGCGCCCCCGGGAGGGGTGGACCTACAGAGAGCCGCCGAGTTGGGGCACGTAACCTCCTGGGCCAGGGGCCTCGGCACCCGCGCGCCGGTCACCGCCGGCGCCTCCCAGTGGGACGGGATACGGGAGAGAATCGAACAGATAGAAGGAGTGACATGAAGGCTGACCTGGTGATCCGAGACGCCCGGGTGGTGACCCACAACGGAGAGTTCCACGGAGGGGTCTCCATCATGGGAGAGAGGATCTCGGCCGTCGGAAAGAACGGGGAGTTGCCGCAGGGTCGGAGGGTGATCGACGCCGAGGGCTTGGCGCTCATGCCGGGGGTGATCGACCCCCACTGCCACCTGGGAGTGAACTACCCCTACGACCAGGACATGGACACCGAGACTGCGGCGGCCGCCCGGGGTGGCATCACCACCGTACTCCTGTACATCAGGAACCTCGAACCCTCATATATACCCTTCTACCGCGACCGCAGGCGAAGAGGAGAGGCAGTGGCTCGCATCGACTTCGGGTTCCACTTCGGCATCCAGCGCCCCGAGCACATCGCCGAGATCCCCCGCATCGCCACGGAGACCGGCGTTCAGTCCTTCAAGTGCTACTTCGGATACGAACAGGAAAACCCGATCGGGATCGTGCCCGCCAACGACGGCTGGGTGTACACCGCCATGACCAAGATCCGCAGTCTCCCCAAGGGGGTGATCTCCGTTCACTGCGAGAACACCGAGATCGCCCGATGGATCAAGAGATCGATCCAGGCCACCGGGCGCCAGGACCTTGGCGCCTACAGCGAGTCCCGGCCCGCCTTCTGCGAGGAAGAGACCATCGCCCGCATGATCTTTCTGGCCGAACTCACCGGATGTCCCCTGTACGTGGTGCACACCAGCGTGGCGGCCGGACCCAAACTCGCCGCCCAGGCCCGCGCCCGGGGGGTGGACGTCACCATCGAGACCTGTCCCCACTACCTGGTGCGCACCGCCTACGACCCCGATCTGGACATGCGGGCCAAGATCTCTCCTCCCCTGCGGGACGCCGAGCAGCAGGAGGGCCTCTGGGAGGGGATGTTGGCCGGCCAGGTAGGCTCGATCGGGTCCGACCACGTGCCCTTCTTCCCCAAGAAGGGCGAGGACCTGTGGGAGGAGAAGCCCGGAATCGTCTCTTTCCCGTGGGAGCTTGCGCTGCTCATGGAGCACGGAGTGCATCGCCGGGGGCTTTCCCTTTCCGACCTGGTCAGAATGAATTCCTACGGCCCGGCGCGCCGCTTCGGCCTCTACCCGCGCAAGGGAGCGATGGTCCCCGGCGCCGACGCCGACCTGGTGCTGGTCGACCCCGACCGGGTGGACACGGTGCGCCACACGGGCAACGGGACCTGCATCTATGAGGGGATGGAGTTACGGGGGTGGCCGGTCATGACCGTCAGCCGCGGGAGGGTGGTCTTCGAGAACGGAGAGGTGGATCCCGATTCGTTGGGCCACGGCCTGTGCGTAACCCGACCCGACTGATCACGGTAATGGTTGCTCACCGTCGGGGGAATAGCATGTCAGTGATCATTTGTCATCCAGTCACAAGGAGCGACCGATGAGAATTCTGGTGGTGTGGGCCCATCCTCTGGCCGACAGTTACTCGGCGGCCCTCAAGGACCGGGCGGTGAGCGCACTGCAATCCTCAGGGCACGACATCGATCTGCTCGATCTCTACGCCGAGGAGTTCGACCCGGCCCTGTCTGCCCAGGAGCGTATCGACTATCACGACCTGGAACTCAACGTCGCCAATGTCCGACCCTACGTGGAACAACTCCGCGCCGCCGAGGGCCTGCTCCTGGTCTTTCCCACCTGGAGTTTCGGGTTTCCGGCCATCCTCACCGGGTGGCTCCAGCGGGTGTGGGTCCCCGGCGTGGCCTTCGGGCTGAGAGAAGATGGAGGTCCCATCATTCCCGGGATCCTGGGCATCCGCAGGGTGGCTGCCGTCACCACCACCGGATCACCCTGGTGGTACGTGAAGGCGGTGGGCAACCCCGCCAGGAAGGTACTGAAGCGGGGCCATCGGGTCATGTTCGCCAAGCGCTGTCGCACCAAGTGGCTGGATCTCAACAACATGAACAAGGACTCGCCAGCCAAGAGAGCGAGATTCCTGGCCAGGGTGGAACGCACCCTACCGAGGTTCTTCTCCGGGTAGCTGGCTCTCACCACAGCCAAGCGATTTATAACCTTTTGAGCCACTTATAAGAAAAACCCTATAAACCCCACAACTCGCTATATGTGAGGCCGGTCTTCTCGCGTAGGGAGTTATGAAAACGCCTCAACGTAGAGAGTGCTTAGCGATTTATAACCTTTTGAGCCACTTATAAGAAAAATCCTATAAACCCCACAACTCGCTATAAACGCTGTATAGCCTCTTCTCCAAGCAACACCCCCTTTTGGGAATGGACCCCGCAAGAAACCCATACAGCCCAGGTGCCGGCGCTCGGCCTCCCGCTCTGGTAGGTCGAGACGACGAACTAAACCATTTCGAGATCGCCATAAGAAGATTGGCAGCAGGTCTCTACGACAGAAGTATGTTGCTCAGCGGACTGCGGGGGGTAGGCAAAACGGTTCTCCTCAACGAGTTCTGCAGTATCGCCCAACGGCAAGCATGGGTGTTTCAGCAGATTGAGGCAACCAAAGAACTGGATCTGTCCCGTATCATGGCTGATCGAATTCGGATTGCCCTACTCCAGCTATCCGCAGGCCATCGCCTCGCTGAACGCGCTCGTCGCGCCTTAGGCGTGTTGAAGTCGTTCAGAGTACGCTGGCATCTGCCGGAAGGCGGTGACGTGGAACTCGGCATCGAACCAATTGCGGGACGAGCCGACACGGGGATCCTTCAGGAGGATCTTGCTGACCTGTTCATTGAAGTTGGTGAGTACGCCAGCGAACAGGAGGTCGGCATTCTCATCACCATCGACGAAGCCCAGTACCTGGGACGGGACCAACTCGGAACCTTGGTTATGGGACTCCACAAAGTGAGCCAGAGACAACTCCCCTTCATGGTGGTCCCAGCAGGTTTGCCTTCTCTTCCTGCTTTAGCAGGCGAAGCTCGGTCATACGCCGAGCGACTGTTCACCTTTGTCAAGATAAACAGCCTTCAACCAGAGGAAGCTGCCACCGCCTTGACCGTTCCGGCGGAGGCACACGGTGTGCGCTGGCACACCGATGCCTTGGATAGGATCGTGGACGAGACGGCTGGATACCCCTATTTTCTCCAGGAATTCGGTAAGCATGCCTGGAACTTTGCAAGAGGGCCGCATCACATCACATTGGAAGACATAAAGCACGCTATTCCCTTTGCGGTCGAAACGCTCGACACAGGATTCTTCAGCATTCGTTTCGATCGAACCACCGAGACCGAACGAGCCTATCTTGCCGCCATGGCCCATCTCGGAGCCGGTCCGCACGCCTCAGGCACCGTGGCCTCTGCAATGGGTAGAACTACTTCCCAGGTCAGCCCGTTCCGCAACTCGCTGATCTCCAAAGGCCTATGCCATGCTCCCAGTCACGGCCGAATAGCTTTCACCGTGCCCATGTTCGATCAGTTCGTCCGACGTCGCGTGTCGCTCTAATGCGACTCACCCGACGGCGATCAACTCCCGGTTGTCGTTCACGTCCGACAGGAGCCTTGCTCCTTGGGGGGTTACTTCCACCATGTCCTTGAGTTGGAGCCCAAAGCCGTGGCCGGTGTCATAGATCAGGGGTTCCACGCCGAAAACCATTCCCTCCTCTAGCACCTGGTCGTGCCGGGGGCTCAGGTAGGGATGCTCGTGCAGGGATAGTCCGATCCCGTGACCCACGAAGGAGAAGAGGGGCAGACCCAGGGGGCCGCATAAGGCTTCGAACCGGTCCCACACCGATCGGCTGGAGACACCCGGGCGGATGGCGTCCAGGAGGACATCGCGGCACTCCACCAGATTGGCCCAGATCCCGACTGCTTCCGGCGGCGGCCTCCCCACGACGGCGGTGCGGCACACCCCGGCGTGATACCCCTCCGCCACTGCGAAGATCTCGATCCTGCACACGTCCCCCTCCTGAAGCACCCGCTCGCTGGGACCCACATTGGCCAGTTGGCTACGGGGACCGGTGGCAACGATCATCAGCTTGAAGTCCTCGGCGCCTCCCCGGTAGATCCCATCGGTCAGGGCGGCGGCAATCTCCATCTCGGTGTCTCCCGCCTTCACAGAACCGAGCGCCGTCCCGATTGAAGCGTCGGATATCCGGGACAGGCGAGCCAGGAGATCCAGTTCCTGAGGGGTCTTGACCTGCCGCTGCCTCCCCAACCACCGGTCGGCCGCCAACCACTCCACCCCGGGCGCTGCTTCCCGGAGGCGGGCGAAGTCCGCCGCAGGCAGGTATCCCAGTTCCACGCCCAACCGACCCCGACTCAGGCCCAGACGTTCCAACAACCCGGCCAGGCAGGCCATGGGATCGTCACCGAACTCGTCCCATACCGCCACCTCGGCGGCGCCGGTCCTCTGGCGCACCATGGCCTCTTCGACCCCCACGCACATCACTGCGGGATCGCCGCCGGCCGGAAGCACGACCGCCGCGTGGCGCCAGCGCATGAGCGGGTGGGAGGGAACCACGAATCCGGCCAGGTAGGCGAAGTTCTCGGGAGAGGAGACGACCAGACCGTCCCAGCCCTGGTCCTCCAAGGCCGGGCGAAGGCGGGCAATGACCTGTTCTCTCATCCTGGTTCCTCCGGGTGGTCGATGAAATCGTACCAACCGGCGCCCGACTAGGCCCTCGGTGGATCGCGGTATCGTTGTCTGGCGGTAGACGATCCCCAGGAGCAGGCCTAGAAGAATGACACAAGACACCTCCATCTCGGTACGTGGGCCGGCTCTTCGGTTCGAGACGCTGTTCGATGAGGAAACCACCTCCGACGGCGAAGGACTGGAACTGCATCCCGACTTCGCGGCGGTGTACGGGGGTCCCCTTCGACTGAGCCCTCCCGTCAGGGGCTTGCCCTTGCTGGCCGCCAACTTCGTGACCTCTCACGACGGCCGCGTGGCCTTCAACCATCCCGACCACCGGGGGGGAGGCCCGATCTCGGGGTTCAATGACAACGATGTCTGGCTGATGGGTCTTCTCCGGGCCCGGGCCGACGCCGTGGTCATAGGCGAGGGAACCCTCCGAGCCGAACCCAGCCACGTCAACACATCCGAAGACATCTATCCCGGAGACAAGGACGCCTTCGCCGCCCTCCGCCGGCACGAGAACCGCTCAGAACTCCCCATCATCTCCTACATAACCCTCGACGGCAATCTTCCGCCTGAGGCCAAAGTGTTCTCGATGGAAAACGCCCACGTCGTGGTGGCCACCACCAGGGCCGGCGCACGGAAAATTCGCGCCACGGTCCGGCCGGCCGGCAAGATAGACATACTCGAGTTCGGAAGCAGCGGGGTGAACCTAGAGCGCTACGCCCGGATCATGGCCGGAGATTACGGTGTCGAGTTCCTTCTGTGCGAGGGTGGCGCCACCCTGTACGGGGCATTCCTCAAAGCCGGCATCATGCATGAGCCGTTCATCACCCGGTCGCCGCTGGTGGTGGGCGAGAATCGCGGCAATCCCCGGCCCAGCCTGGTGGAGGGAACCGGTTGGCTCCCCGATGACATACCGAGGATGAAGATCCTGTCGGTCCGCAAAGCCGGTGACTACCTGTATATGCGTTATCGGGCCACATACCCTGCCTAGCACGCGGAAGGCCGAGGCCCCGTGACCTCCTTGACCCTGATCGAACACCTGGAGTTCACCATCACCTGCGACCGGGAGGACCGGGTGATAACCGACGGGGCGATTCTGATAGAGGGCGATCGGATAAAGGACCTGGGCGGCACGGCCGAGGTGAACCAGAGAATTTCCTCCGCCCCCGGGAGCCAACCCGTGGAGCGATTGGATGGCCGGCGCCAGGGACTGACGCCCGGATTGGTGGATGCCCACGTCCATCTCTCCGAGACCCTGTCGAGGGCGGTGTTCCCCGATGTGATCGACACCCGGACCTGGGTTTTTCACTGGGCCAAGCCCTTCTACGCCCATGTCAGCCCCGAAGACGAAGAGGTGGGGTCGCTCCTGGGGACCGCCGAGATGCTGCGGGGAGGTACCACTTGCTTTCTGGACATGGGCGCCCAGAACGACCCGGCGCCGGTGGCCTCTGCGGTGGAACAGACGGGAATCCGGGGCATAACCGGCCGTCACGCCGCCGATGTCAAACCAGCTGAGATCCCGCGAGGTTGGTCCACGGAAATGGTCGATCACCACTTCTTTCCAGACGCCGAGACCGCACTCGAGGCCCTGGCCGAGACGGTCGCCGCCTGGGACGGGTCGGCGGGGGGGCGGCTCGGCGTCTGGGTGAACATCGAGGGGAAGGAGCCCTGCAGCCTGGACCTTCACGTCGGCGCCCGGGAACTGGCTGCGAGAATGGGGGTGGGCACTACCTACCACCTCGCCACTTCCCTCGCTGAAGCGGAGATCTCCCAACGCCGCCATGGAAGCTGGCCGATCACCCGGATCGCTCGCCAAGGCGGGCTGGGTGAAAACCTGGTGATCGCCCATGCGGTTGCGGTGACGCCGGAGGAGGTGGATCTCCTCTCCGCCCATCAGACCAAAGTGGCTTTCTGCCCTTCCACTTCCCTGAAACTCGCCAAGGGGGCGACCTCCATCGGGAAATACCCCGAGATGATGGAAGCGGCCGTGACTGTGGGATTGGGAACCGATGGCGTGTCCGCGGCGGGCAATCTCAACCTGCACCGCCAGGTGCACCTCGCCGCCGGTCTGTTCAAGGATGCCCGGATGGATGCCTCGCTGGTCGGCGCCCGGCGGGCGCTGCGCATGGCCACCATCGATGGCGCGAAAGCCCTGGGAATGGATGAACAGATCGGTTCGCTCGAGGTGGGGAAGAAGGCCGACTTCGTATTGTGGGACCTCGATCACCCCGAGTGGATACCCTACGGAGACCCCCTCTCGGCGCTGGTCTGGTCGGCCTCGACGGCATCGGTCCACGAGACCTGGGTGGACGGGCGGCCCTGCTATCGCGATGGCCGGGTGGTGGGCCTTGACGAGGCGGCGCTCCATGTCGAGGCTCGGGGCAGGGCCGCAGACATCCGCGCCCGGGCCGGGTTGGGCCGCAGAAACATCCCTTTGACTACCGATCTCTACCAGTAGTGGAACTCCCCATTCACCCCCGGCGGCTCGCTGAAGGAGACCGGCCCGCGGGTGTCGGGCCGGTTGGAGTGCCCGGGTATTCGGGGCCTCAGGCGATCTCGATTGACCGCGGCCTCATCGCCGAGATCAAACCCATCGCCGACCGGCTGGGAAGACCCGTCCCGGAACCATCGCATCTGGCCATGCCCTCATTCGCCGAGCCGCACCTCCACCCCGACCGCGCATACGTCGGCTCTCCCCGCCCACCCCGCTCCCTGGAGGACGCCATCGAGGTGGGGGCCAGGCCGGAGGGCTACATACCGGGCACCGCGGCCGAACGAGCCCGGAGGCTCTTCTCCACCCTGTCGGCCAGCGGCGCCACCCGGGCCAGGGGCCACGTCGGGTGCCACCCCGAACATATCGCCGCCCCTCGATGGCAGGTGATGGGGGAGGTGCGGGACCAGTTGAAGGAGGTAATGGACATCGAGTTGGTCGCCTTTGCCGTAGCCGACACCCTTACAGACCGGGAGGAGACCTCAAGGCTGCACAGGGACCTGAGCATGGGCAGGTACCAACTGATCGGGGGATCGCCCAATCACGACTCCCGGCCGTCCGAGTCGATCATCTCGATGATGGAACTGGCGGTGAGAACCGGCGTGGAAGTGGATGTGCATATAGACGAGACGTTGGATCCCGCCCGGCTCCTCATGGACTTCGCCCTCGACGAGGTGGAACGCCGGCGTCTGGAGGGACGGGTCTCGTTCAGTCACTGCTGCCTGCTGAGCGCACTCCCGGAACAGCAGACCCGCGCCATCGCTCGCCGCATGGCCGGGCTGGGGATAACCGTCAACTGCCAGCCGCGGACCAATCTGATCCTGCACGAATACCGGGTCCACTCACCCCGCAGGGCGCTGGCGCCCATAAACCTGCTGATCGATGAAGGAGTCCATGTAAGGCTGGGCGTCGACAACGTGGACGACACCTTCTGCCCATTCCCCACCGCGGACCCCCTCGAAATGGGCTATCTGGCCAGGCTGGCCGGGCACCTGTACGACGACGCCCGTCTCATCTCCGCTCTCACTGACGGCCGTCCCACCCTTCGGTCAGGAGAGAAGGCCGATCTGACGCTCGTGGAGGCCAAGACCCTCAACGAAGCGCTATCTCTCCGTCCCGGGCGGATTACCATGAGGGAGGGCGTAGTGGTCGCCCTTGGAAGCAATTGACACGGATGGGAGACCGACAAATCTCAAACATCCAGCCCTCGAACCGTGGAGACACCCGGAGCGGCGGTACTTCCTCCACCCTGATCTCCTTCGAGAATGTCAGCAAGACATTCCCCGACGGCACCCATGCGGTGGACAATGTCTCCCTTACCGTGGAACCGGGCCAGTTCGTGACCGTGGTCGGCCCCTCCGGTTGCGGAAAGTCCACATTGCTCAGAATGGGATCGGGCCTCCTCCCGGTCAGTTCCGGTGAGGTGCGCCGGTCCGAGGGGAACCTGGGATACGTCTTCCAGGACGCAACCCTCCTGCCCTGGAGGACCGTGCAAAAGAACGTGGAACTCTTCTGCGAACTGCGCGGTTTCGATCGAAGCGAGAGGCGCAAGAGAGCCAAAGACGCCATCGACCTGGTGGGACTGAGCGGGTTCAACCGCCATTTTCCCGCCGCCCTGTCCGGCGGGATGAAGATGAGGGTTTCTCTGGCGAGGTCCCTCACCCTGGATCCTCCCCTGTTCTTCTTCGACGAGCCGTTCGGGGCCCTGGACGAGATCACCCGCGAATACCTGAACCTGGAGTTGCTCCGAATCTTCGCCCACGCCGGCTTCGGGGCGGTGTTCATCACCCACAACCTGTACGAGGCGGTGTTCCTGTCAACCGACGTCCTGGTGATGTCCTCCCGGCCCGGGCGCATACTCAAGTCTTTCAGGATCCCGTTTCCCTATCCCCGGGAACTGGACCTTCGATTCGATCCGGCGTTTGCCGAGATGACGGGGGAAGTCTCCGAAGTATTGAGGGACGAGTAATGAGCGCCGCCCGACACACCACCTCCCGTCTCCGGTCCTCCACCTACCGGCTGGGACCCCCGATCGTGGTATTCCTGGCGGTGTTGGGCATCTGGTACGCCATCAGCCTGAGCCTCGATCCCGACCGGCAGTTCCTGCTGCCCACCCCCAACGAAGTGATCGACGTCGGTTTCGTCAACCAGGACAACCTGTTCCAAGTGCTGGAAGGACTGCTCTGGACGGTGGCCGTCTCCATGACCGGCCTGGTGATCGCAATCGTGCTGGGGATGACTTCGGCCATCATGATGAGCCAGGCCAAGTGGGTGGAGACATCCTTCTATCCCTACGCGGTGATCATCCAGACGGTGCCCATCCTGGCCATCGTTCCCCTGGTGGGTCTATGGCTGGGATTCGGATTCACCAGCCGGGTGGTGGTGTGCGTGATCATCTCCATATTCCCGATCATCACCAACACCCTCTTCGGTCTCCAGTCGGTGCCCGCCTCCTTCCACGATCTCTTCACCCTGCACAGTGCGGGCCGGGTGACCCGACTGCTGAAGCTCCAGTTTCCCAATGCCCTCCCCGCCATTTTCGCCGGGTTCCGAATTTCCGCGGGTCTCTCCGTCATCGGCGCCATCGTCGGCGAGTTCTTCTTCCGCAAGGGAATCCCCGGCTTGGGAAGGCTGCTTGACCTCTACCGGGCCCGACTGCTCACCGAACAGCTATTCACCGCACTGGTCTTCTCCTCCCTGCTGGGCATCCTGGTTTTCTGGGGGTTCGGCTTCCTGGGAAGGCTGGTGGTAGGAAAATGGCACGAAACCACCTGATAGCCCTGGTCGACCAATCTCAAATGATGCCAATCAGACGACAAGACCTCCATGGTAAGAACGAAAGGAGAATCAACATGAAGAACCATCGCAAAGTCCCGAGGTGGCTGGCCGCCTTGGCTGTGCTGGCCCTGGTCGTAGCGGCCTGCGGGGAGGGTGACGACGACGTTGCCGAGACGACCGCCGCGCCGGCCACCACCGCCGCGCCGGCCACCACGGCGGCGCCGACGGAGACCACCGCAGCCATGCCAGACGTGGCCCTGGCCGATGTGTGCCCTGCCACGATCGTGGTCCAGACCGACTGGTTCCCCGAGGCCGAGCATTCGGAGCTCTACCAGTTGGCCGGTCCGGGCGGTGTGATCGACTCCACCAACGGGACCTACACCAACGAGATCGGCGACACCGGCGTGATGCTGGAAGTCCGGGCCGGCGGCCCCTACATCGGCTTCCAGAACGACATCTCGCTGCTCTACCAGGACTCGTCGATCCACCTGGCGTACACCAACACCGACGAGCAGGTGAGACTCTATGGGTCCCAGCCCACCCTGGGTATCGTCGCTCCCCGCGACTTGAATCCCCAGATGGTGATGTGGGATCCGGCGGTGTATTCCTTCGACAGCTTCGCCGACATCGGCGCATCGGGGGCAACGCTCCTCTACTTCGAGGGCGCTACCTACATCGACTTCCTGTTGGGTAGGGGTTGGGTCTCTGAAGACCAGGTCGACGCCTCCTATGACGGCTCCCCTGCCCGGTTCATCGCCGAGGGGAACCTGGTCCAGCAGGGATTCGCCTCCGCCGAGCCGTACATGTACCAGAACGAGTTCGAAGACTGGGGCAAGCCGGTCGAGATCATGCTGATCCACGACTCCGGCTTGGAGATGTACGCGCAGTTGCTGGCCACCAAGCCCGACATTGTCGAGGAACTCCGCGACTGTTGGGAGTTGTTCGTGCCCCTGGTGCAGCAGGCCCAGGTGGACTACGCGGCGGACCCGGCGGCCACCAATGCCCAGATCGTCGAGATCGTGGCTGCGCTGGAGAGCTTCTGGACCTACAGCCCGGGAGTGGCGCAGTTCTCCCACGACGCCCAGCTCGAGTTGGGCCTGATCGGGAACGGTCCCAACGACACCCTCGGTGACTTCGACCTGGATCGGGTCAACGAGGTGATCGACCTGCTGGCCGAGATCTACGTGCCCCAGGATCTGGAGACTTACGATCCGAACGTGACAGCCACCGACATCGTCACCAACGAGTTCATCGACCCCAGCATCGGCCTGCCCTCGATGGAGATGGACGACATGGCCATGGCTTCCCTGGCTGATGTGTGCCCGAGCACCATTGTGGTCCAGACCGACTGGTTCCCCGAGGCCGAGCATTCGGAGCTCTACCAGTTGGCCGGTCCGGGCGGTGTGATCGACTCCACCAACGGGACCTACACCAACGAGATCGGCGACACCGGCGTGATGCTGGAAGTCCGGGCCGGCGGCCCCTACATCGGCTTCCAGAACGACATCTCGCTGCTCTACCAGGACTCGTCGATCCACCTGGCGTACACCAACACCGACGAGCAGGTGAGACTCTATGGGTCCCAGCCCACCCTGGGTATCGTCGCTCCCCGCGACTTGAATCCCCAGATGGTGATGTGGGATCCGGCGGTGTATTCCTTCGACAGCTTCGCCGACATCGGCGCATCGGGGGCAACGCTCCTCTACTTCGAGGGCGCTACCTACATCGACTTCCTGTTGGGTAGGGGTTGGGTCTCTGAAGACCAGGTCGACGCCTCCTATGACGGCTCCCCTGCCCGGTTCATCGCCGAGGGGAACCTGGTCCAGCAGGGATTCGCCTCCGCCGAGCCGTACATGTACCAGAACGAGTTCGAAGACTGGGGCAAGCCGGTCGAGATCATGCTGATCCACGACTCCGGCTTGGAGATGTACGCGCAGTTGCTGGCCACCAAGCCCGACATTGTCGAGGAACTCCGCGACTGTTGGGAGTTGTTCGTGCCCCTGGTGCAGCAGGCCCAGGTGGACTACGCGGCGGACCCGGCGGCCACCAATGCCCAGATCGTCGAGATCGTGGCTGCGCTGGAGAGCTTCTGGACCTACAGCCCGGGAGTGGCGCAGTTCTCCCACGACGCCCAGCTCGAGTTGGGCCTGATCGGGAACGGTCCCAACGACACCCTCGGTGACTTCGACATCGGTCGGGTCAACGAGGTGATCGACCTGCTGGCCGAGATCTACGTGCCCCAGGATGTGGCGACCTACGACCCGAACGTGACAGCCACCGACATCGTCACCAACGAGTTCATCGATCCCAGCATCGGACTGCCGTAGCCGGGAACGAAGAAACTACGCGAAAGAAGGGGCCCCGCTCGGGGCCCCTTCTCTTTTGGGAGTCGCTGTATCCGAGGGGTTGCGAGTCGGTTCGGGCCGCTATCGGTTCCTCGAGTCGCGGTAGGCCACCCACTTCTCCAGGGTGGAGAGGTCGTAGTCGGGACCGCCGGCGCTCACCACGAAGAAGGTTGCCCCGACTTCGGCGAATTCGTCTCCCATCGAGACCTCGACGTCTCGAACCGAACAGGACCGCTCGATGGCGGAGGGATCCCGCTCCTCCACCTCACACCACCGGTCGATCACCGAATTCTTGTGAGCAATGGTTGCGACGTCACCGAACCCGTGCCAGATGTCGGCATGGCGAGCCACCAGTCGAAGGGTCTTCTTCTCCCCCCCTCCACCGATGAGGATGGGGATCTTGCGGGTGGGCGGCGGGTTGAGCTTGGTGAAGCGGCTCTCTATGCGGGGCAGCGCCTCCGCAAGGTCATCCAGCCGGCTGCCCGCGGTCCCGAACTCGTATCCATAGGAGTCGTAGTCCCAGCGGAACCAGCCCGACCCGATCCCCAGGATGAAACGTCCGCCGGAAATATGGTCGATGGTGCGCGACATGTCGGCCAACAGGTCCGGGTTGCGATAGGAGTTGCAGAGCACGAGGGCGCCGATCTCCGCCCGACTGGTGGATTCCGCCCAACCCGCCAGCATCGTCAAGCACTCGAAGTGCTTTCCCCCCAGATCGCCGAACAGCGGGTAGAAATGGTCCCAGTTGAACACAACGTCGGCGCCGATCTCCTCGGCCCGCGACGCGGCCGCGCGGATGGTGGCATAGTCGGCGTGCTGAGGTTGGAGGTGGACGCCGATCCTTATCGGGTAATTGCTCATTTCTTCCTCTCGGGTCGTTGTGCCTGCCGGCCCTCTGCGCCTTAGCCCAGGTTCGCCGCGGTATTGGTCACCAGCATATCCACCACGTCAACCAGGGCTTCGCGCTGGGTGGCCCCGTTGTTGAGCGCCCGGCGGAACGCCCACAGCTGATGTTCGGCGGAGGTGCCGTCCATCACTATCTGCCGTACGCGGTTGAGTTGGGGCAGGCACCCCAGCAGTTCCGCCTCGGGCGTGAGGATCTCCACCATCTCCTCCGCCAACTCCGAGAAGGGCACCAGGCGGCGCAGTCCGAAATCCATCAGGGAGTCGGTTGAGCCGTATCGCTGAGCGCGCCAGACGTTCTCATCCAGGAGGAACGTCGCGTAGGAGCGCCACTTCTGATTGTTGGTTCTGAGTCGAAAGAGCATGCTGAGCAGGCACACATACACCGTGGCCACCGTCAGGGCATCCTCGATCCTGGTGCATACATCCGTGATGCGCATCTCGAGAGTGGGATAGCGAGCGCTCGGCCGGACGTCCCACCACACCTTGCTGGCATCCTCGATGATGCCGGCCCCCACCAGGACGTCGACATGCCTCTGGTAGGCGCTCCAACTGTCGAACACCTCCGGAAGGCCGGTGCGCGGCAGGCTGCGGAAGACATTGAGCCGATAACTCTTGAGCCCGGTGTCCTGTCCCCCCCAGAAGGGAGAGGAAGTGCTGAGCGCCAGCAGGTGGGCGAGAAAGTAGGTGACCTGTCCCATCAGGTCGATCCTCATGTCCGGATCCTCGATGCCGACATGGACATGCATCCCCCCGGTAACCAGCCGATGCGCGAGCGTCTGCATGTCCCCGGCCAGCATCAGGTAACGTTCGTCGGCCACCACCTGCTGTTTCCACCACTGGGCAAAGGGGTGGGTGGAAGAGGCGATGACCTCCATCCCGTACTCGCGGGCGGTGCTCACCACGGTCCCGCGGAGGCGCCGCAGATCATCGCCCAAGGCGGTGATCGAAGAGTAGGGCCTGGTGCTCACCTCGATCTGGGATCGCAGCAGTTCGTGGGTAACCCGCTCGCCCAAGAGTTCCTGGCACTTGGCGAACATGGCGGGATCGGGATCCGAGATCAGGTCCCTCGTCTGGGGATCGATCAACATGTACTCCTCTTCGATTCCCACTGTGAAGGATGGTCTCTGCAAAGCCATGCGGCTCCCTCCTGGGTCAGTATCTGCCCACCGAGGATATCCGCTCCGTACATCTCTTGCGCCAACGGGCTGCATACGGACGGGGAAGCCCCTGGGATTGATGTCGATACCGCCGGCGCACGGTCCCGGACATCCCAGGGCCGCGCTTAGACTTCCGGTCGTGCCGACACCCGAGGGCCCCCGGCCGGTCGATGAGTTCCATTCCCTTCCTTGACAGGGCCGCCGTGGCGAGGCTGGCGCCCTACGGGAAGCTGGTCGACCACCTCTATCGGAGCCATCTCGACCCGCCCGCCCATGTGCGGCGGGTTGTTTACTCGCCACCCGGGTCCCAGGAGGTCTTCCTGGGACTTCCGGCGTGGCAGCCGGGAGACTCCCTGGGGGTGAAGCTCGTGACCGTCTTCCCCGACAACCCGGCCGTCTCCGGCATCCCGTCGGTTCAGGCGGTGTACGTCCTGTTCGACGGGACGGACGGAAAGCCGCTGGCGATCATGGACGGCACCGAACTCACCTACCGGAAGACCTCGGCGGATTCCGCCCTCGGTTCCCGGCTCCTGTCCCGACCCGACAGCCGGACGCTGTTGATGGTGGGCGCCGGCGGACTGGCGCCCCATCTGATCGCCGCCCATCGGGAGGTCCGACCTTCCCTGCGCCGGCTGTTGATATGGAACCGAACCCGCTCCAAGGCGGAGAAGCTGGCGGAAGCCACCGGTGGGGAGGTGGCCGACGACCTGGACGGAGCGGTCTCCGAAGCCGACATCATCTCCACCGCCACCATGACCATCGAACCGCTGATCATGGGAGAACGACTCCAACCGGGAACGCACCTGGACCTGGTGGGCGCCTTCCTGCCCCACTGCCGGGAGGTGGATGACGAGGTGATCCGCCGGGCAACCATCTTCGTGGACTCCCGCGACGCCGCAGTCGAAGAATGCGGTGACCTGGTGATCCCGCTGGGTTCAGGGCTGATCACCGAAGGAGACATCCAGGCCGACCTCTTCGAACTCTGCCGGGAACAGCATCCCGGACGCCGGGACCGCACCCAGATAACCATGTACGAGAACGGAGGTGGGGGCCACCTCGATCTCATGACCGCCACCTTCATCCGCTCACAGAGAGCCGGCTCCTGAGTCAAGCCCCCCGGGGATCCATGCCGGGCATGGGTCTCTTCGCCTGCCCCTGCTGACTCGAGAACTGCCCGGCGGCCCGGCGGCGGGATCCCTCCGCCTCTTCCCGCACCCGACAGCCCTCCAGGTGATCGTTGACCAGTCCCATGGCCTGCATGAATGCGTAGCAGGTGGTGGGACCGACGAAGGTCCACCCGCGGCGGCGAAGTTCCTTGGCCAGGGCGACGGACGCTTCGGTGAAACCGGGGGGTGCGGCGCGAAGCGGCGCGGACCCGAACTCCGCCCACTCCCAGAAGAAGCCCGAGAGTGACCCATGACCCGCCGCCATCTCCAGGGCCCGGGCCGCATTGTTGATCACCGAGCGGATCTTCCCCTGGTGGCGGATGATCCCGGCATTCCCCATCAGCCGTTCCACGTCCCTCTCCCGGTACTCGACCACCCGCTCGGGATCGAAACCCGAGAAGGCCTCCCGGAAGTTCTCTCGCTTCCGGAGCACGGTCAGCCAGGAAAGGCCCGCCTGAAAGCCCTCCAGACAGATCTTTTCGAACAGCCGGTGATCGTCTGTGACTCCAAAGCCCCATTCGGTGTCGTGATAGCGGCGGTACTCGGGAGGCTCAGACCCCCACCAGCAGCGCCACGCCCCATCGGGACCCAGAGCCAGCAAGGCCGGATCCATCCCGGAGGGAGTGTCCACGGCCTGGTTGGATCGGGTTGCCGTCAGGCGACCACCGTCACATGGATGGTGTGCCAGCCGGTCGCCCCATCGGGGGCGGGAGGACGGCGAATGTCGGTCTGGGTGATCCCGTCACCGTCGGTGGCCCGCACCTGCAGCCGGTAACGGCCCGGCTCGGGGTCCCAATCGACCTTCCACTGCCGCCACGAATTGTCAGAGATCTCGGTGGACAGCTCAGCCTCGATCCACTCGCCCTCGTCGATCCGCACCTCCACGCGGTCAACGCCGCGGTGAGGCGCCCAGGCAACGCCGGCGATGGCCCTGGCTCGGGTGGGGATCCGCCCTTCCTGGGGAGTGTCGATGCGCGACTGCGTCTTGACCGGCGCCTCCTTGGCCCATCCTCTCGGCACCCAGTAGGCGTCAAACCCGTCCCAGGTGGTCAACTCCAACTCGGAGAGCCACTTGGTGGCGGACACGTAGCCGTACAGCCCGGCCACCACCAACCGGACCGGAAACCCGTGCTCGATGGGGAGGGGCTCGTCATTCATCCCCACCGCCACCAGGGCGTCCCGGCCGTCGTAGGGAATGCTGGTTGGAAAGCCCACCGTGAAATTGTCCACCGAGCGTCCCACGATCTGCTCCGCTTCGGGAAGGAGTCCCGCCTCGTCCAGGATCAGGCTGAGCGGCACCCCCAGCCACTTGGCGTGACCGACCAATGTGCCTCCCACCTGGTTGGACACACATGACAGGGTCACGTACCGCTCCACCAACGGTCGGGTCAACAACTGATCGAAGTTGATCTCGTAGGGATTCTCCACCAACCCCGTCACCTTCAGGGTCCACTCCTCCAGATTCACCTGAGGCTTGCTGAGGGCGGTGTCGATCAAATAGAACTGGTCGTTGGGCGTGATGATCGGACTGATCCCATCCACATCCAGGGCGTGACCGGCCGGAAGCGGGCCCGCTCCCTCCACCGCCGGCGCGGTGGTGGTGGTCGCCTCGGTCGTGGTGGTGGTCGCCTCGACCGCGCCGGCGCCCCCTTCGGTGGTGGTGGGGCTCGCGACGGTGGTGGGCGGGCTCGTGGTGGCAGTCGTCTCGGTGGCCTGGGGAAGCACCACGTCTTCCCGGCCGGCCAGGGCCTGCTTGGTGCGCTCGAGGAGCAAACGACCGCCGGCGGCCGCTGCTATCGCCAGCCCGAACACCGCGCCCGCTCCCACCAGGAACTTCCTCCTAGAGATCTCGGGCTCCGACTCCGGCGCCGCATCGGCGGGGTCGGCTTCGGCGGCTGCATGCTCGTCTGCTTCCATGGCCGCAGTGTCCGCTCCGACCGGGGAAGCATCGGCGCTCACGGACACCACCGCCGGGAGCAGCCGGTAGAGGATTCTGAGGGCGATGAGCGCCACCGCCGCGGCCGCCGCCGCGTAGATGATGGACGGAGGCCATCCGATGTCGGGCTCCCGTTGCAGGGAGAAGGCGCCCAACAGGCCGAACAGACCGAACACCCACACGGCCACCGACCAGCGGCGAGCCGCCCACTTTCCAACCAGAGCCCCGAGCAACACAGTCACTACCACCATTCCGATGATCAGGGCCAGCTTGTCGTAGATCCCGAACACCGCAATCGCGAAGTCCTTGACCGGTGGGGGGACATAGTCGATCGCCAGGCCGCCCACCGCCTCGGTGAGGGAGACGGAAGCCGGAGAGACCCCGGCGATCAACTCACCGACCGCCAGTGCCATCGCCGCCGCAACCGCACCGGCGATCCTAAGGTGAGAACGAGAGAGGAGAGAACGCATGATCACCCAAGATTACTTCATGCGGCGGGCTATCTTCGGTGTGATTGGAGAGCGGGACTCGCCTCCCGGGACGGCCGATCGGCCTCAGTCGGGAGGGGCGTCTCCCGGCCGGGGTCCGGTGGCCACCAACGGATCGGAACTGCTGGACCAGTCGCTCCAGGACCCCTCATAGAGGTCCCCGGGAATCCCGGCGAGACGCAGCGCCAGGAGATTGTGACATGCCGTGACCCCGCTTCCACAATATGCGACGGGGGTGTCGGACTCCCCTACCCCCAACTCCCGGTAACGGAGTCGCAGCGACTCGGGAGGGAGGAACCTGCCCCCGGGCGTCAGGTTCTTCCCGAAGAAGGCGCTGCGGGCGGTTGGGATGTGGCCGGCCCGGGGATCGACCGTCTCGTTCTCACCCCGGTAGCGGTCCTCGGAGCGGGCGTCCAGGATGGTACGGCGACCCAGGAACGAACGGACCTGGTCGCCGTTGACCACTCCCCTCCATTCCTGCGATGTCGGGTAGTCGACCGGAGACGGTTGAGGGACCGAGGCGGTGATCGGCAGGCCCTCCTCCACCCAGGCCTGGTATCCCCCATCCAGGACGAACGCCGACCTGTGCCCGATCGAGTCCAGCATCCACCACAGACGGGCGGCTATGGCCCCTCCGGATGAGTCGTAGGCCACCACCGTGTGGTCGGGGCCGATGCCCATTCGCCCCAGAGTGCGACAGAACACGGCCACCGGAGGCAGGGGGTGACGACCGGGACCCTCCGCCACGCTCAGGTCGGTGTCCAGATCGACGAACCGCGCCCCGGGCAGGTGCCCGCGCTCATACTCCACCCGTCCCTGGTGCGGATCAGCGAGGTACCACCGCACGTCGCCGATCACCGTCTGCGGGTCCGCGAGACGCCCGGCCAGTGCCTCGGCAGCGATCAGGGCCACAGTGATCTCCCTTTGGGTTCAGGCGCTGGTGTCGGCGCCGCCGACCTCTCCATCCGAACTCTCGGCGGCAGTCTCCGACGAGACGGGTCCGGCATGGTCGGGGTCCCCGGCCTCCCGGGCCTCTCGCTCCTGCTTTTCCCGCAGGCGGGTCCGCAAATCGGCGCTCCATTCCAGGAGGATCCCGCTGATCGCCGAGACAGCGGAGGAAGTGGTCTTCTTGACCTGCTGCTTTACCTGGGGGTCCTTCAGGGTATTACCGGCGCCTGAAGCGATGTTGGTGATGGCGTCACCCAAGGTGCGGAAGGCGTTGATAACTTCCTCCCGGGAAGGACCCTCCGCGGCGCCCTCCTGGTAGCTGGAGCGAAAGGTGTCCCGGAGATCATTCAACTCTTCGCCCGCCTCCCGCCAGCCGGGTCCGTTCTCACCCTCGAACGCGCCGTCTCCCGGGTCGGACCCTGCCGCGCCCGATCCCTCGACCGTGTCAGCCTCGCCCTCTCCGTAGCCGGCTTGACCACATCGGGGATCGGTCATAGCATCATCAGAATGTTCGTGCATCTGCTGGATGGTACATACGAACTTTTCCGGGCCTACTTCGGGTTTCCTTCCCGGACGTCGCCGGATGGCCGCCAGGTGGGGGCCGTCTACGGATTGTTGAACACCACTCTCTCGCTCCTCCGGGATCCCGATCTGACCCATATCGCCGCGGCCACCGACACCGTGATCGAGAGCTTTCGCAACCATATGTACCACGGCTACAAGACCGGCGAAGGCGTACCCGAGGACCTCATGGGCCAGTTCGGCCTGGCGGAGCGGGCTTTCCGGGCCCTGGGAGTCACCGTGTGGGGAATGACCGACTTCGAAGCCGACGACGCCATGGCCAGCGGCGCCCACCGCTTCTCCCCGGAGGCAGAGAGAGTGATACTGGTCAGCCCCGACAAGGACCTGACCCAGTGCGTCTCCGGGCGGCGGGTTGTCACCTTCGACCGTCGCAAGAACCAGATGCTCGACGCGGACGGAGTGAGGGCCAAGTTCGGGGTGGCGCCGGAGTCGATCCCCGACTACCTGGCCCTGGTGGGAGACGCCGCCGACGGCATTCCCGGCATCCCCGGTTGGGGCGCCAAGTCATCGGCGACCGTGCTGGGGCACTACCAGCACCTGGAGTACATCCCTCCCGATCCCCGGGACTGGGAGGTGACGGTGAGAGGGGCGGCGCGATTGGCCAAGAACCTGGGCGAGCGACAGGACGACGTCCTGCTGTTCCGGGAGTTGACCACCCTCAGACGCGACGCCCCCATCTCGGCGACCCTGGAGGAAATCCGCTGGCGCGGCGTCAATCGGGTGGAGTACCAGGCGCTCTGCTCGGAACTCGGGTTCCGCAATCCCCCCGCGGTGCACCGCTGGGCCCCCGACCCGGCCTGATCAGTCTCCGGTGAACCGGGGAGGCCGTCGCTCCATGAAGGCGGCCATGGCTTCGGCCAGGTCATTGGACTCCAGGAAGGCGGCGTTCCAGAGGGCCACATAGTCCAAGGCTTCCGTTACCGGCCGTCCCTCCTCGGCAGAGAGCACCGCCTTGGCGCCCTGGGTCGCCAGAGGAGAGTTCGAGGCGATCTGGCTCGCCCAGGATCGGGCGCCCTCCATCAACGCCTCGCGGTCCGCGTAGACCTGATTGACCAGCCCCATCTGCTCCGCCCGGGCCGCGTCTATGTCCTTTCCGGTGTAGACCAATTCCGCCACGTGGCCGGCCGACACCACCCTGGGAAGCCGCTCCAGGGTACCCATGTCGGCCACCATCGCCATGCGGGTCTCCCGGACCGAGAACACCGCGTCGGAAGCGGCCAGCCGGATGTCGCAAGCGGTGATGAGGTCCAGTCCCGCCCCGATACACCACCCGTGGACCGCGGCGATCACGGGAACGGGGGAACGCTCCAGGGCGGTGAAGGTCTGCTGGAGTTCCTTGACGCGGTGATACAGCGCCCTCCTGACCGCCACCGGCGACTCCCCGCGGGGCGCCAGTTCACCAAGCATGCTCAGGTCGATTCCGACCGTGAACGCCCGACCCCGGCCCGCCACCACTATCACCCTCACCTCGGGACAGTCGCCCAACTCGTCGGCCGCCCGGGGCAGGTCCTCCCACAGGTCGGGAGAGAAGGCGTTCATCTTGTCGGGACGGTTGAGCCACAGCCACCCGACGTGTCCCTCCGTCTCGATCTGGATGTGTCGGTAGCTCACACCCGCAGAGAATACGGCATTGACGGACGGTAGCCTTCCAAGCGTCTATGCCCCTCCTGCCCACCAAGATCGACAGGTCTTCTCCTGAGTTCCAGGCCAACCGGGAGTCCATGGTCGCCACGCTCGAGGGGTTCGAGGAGTTGATGGCCAGAGCCCGGGAGGGGGGTGGGCCCAAATACGTGCGGCGCCACCTGTCAAGGGGAAAGCTCCTGGCCCGCCAGCGGATAGAACTGCTGGTGGACCGGGACTCCCCCTTCCTGGAACTGTCCACCCTGGCATGCTGGGGGACGGAGAGGACCCTGGGCGGGAATCTCATCACCGGGATCGGGGTGGTGGAGGGGGTGGAGTGCGTCATCTCCGCCAACGACCCCACCAGCCAGGCAGGCTCCATCCACAGGATCGGAGCGCTCAAGGCCCTGCGGGCCCAGGACATCGCCAGGGCCAACCGACTGCCCCTGATCAACCTGGTGGAGTCCGGCGGCGCCGTCCTTCCCGAGCAGGCCGAGGTGTTCGTTATGGCCGGGGCTACCTTCCGCAACCTGACCCAGCTTTCTCAACTGGGCATCCCCACGGTGGCGCTGGTGTTCGGGAACTCCACGGCCGGCGGCGCCTACCTGCCGGGAATGGCCGACTACGCGGTGATGGTGAAGGAGCGGGCCAAGGTCTTTCTGGGCGGCCCGCCCCTGGTGAAGATGGCCACCGGCGAGGAATCCACCGACGAGGAGTTGGGCGGCGCCGAGATGCACTCCCGGGTTTCGGGACTGTCCGACTATTTCGCGGTCGACGAGATGGACGCCCTGCGGATCGGTCGGGAGATCGTGGCCCATCTGAACTGGCGCAAGCAGGGATACGGCCCTACGCGGGCCGCCGTCGAACCCGAGCACGATCCTGAGGACCTCCTGGGACTGATCCCTCAGGATCTGAGGATCCCCTTCGATATGCGGGAACTGCTGGGAAGGGTGCTGGACGGATCCCTCTTCGACGAGTACAAGACGCTGTACGGCCCGTCGCTGGTGACCGGATGGGGATCCGTACATGGCTTCGGAGTAGGAGTGGTGGCCAACCAGCAGGGAATCCTATTCTCCGAGGAGGCCCACAAAGCCACTGAGTTCATCATGCTGTGCAACCGGTATGACACTCCCATCATCTTCATCCACAACACCACCGGGTACATGGTGGGACGCGACTACGAGCAGCGGGGAATCATCAAGGACGGGGCCAAGATGATCAACGCGGTGGCCAATTCGACGGTCCCCCACATCTCGCTCCTGGCGGGCGTCTCCTACGGGGCCGGCAACTACGGCATGTCCGGACGGGCCTACAACCCTCGCTTCATGTTCGGGTGGCCCAACCACAAGATCGCGGTGATGGGACCCAAGCAACTGGCCGGGGTGATGTCCATCATCCGTCGGGCCGCCGCCGAGAGCCGCGGGGAGCCCTACGACGATGAACTCGACGCCACCGTCAGAGCCAAGATAGAGGACCAGATCTCAGCCGAGGAACTGGCCTACTTCGCCACCTCCCGAATCTGGGACGACGGGTTGGTCGATCCCCGGGACACCCGCACCGTTCTGGGTATCGCCCTGTCGGCGGTGCATTCGGGTCCCGTGGAGGGGACCAGTTCCTTCGGCGTGTTCCGGATGTGAACACCCCAGCCTGAGCCTCCCCTTCGATTCAGGCCCCTCCTCCCCGGGTTGGACAAGTCTTCCAGCAGTAATCGAGTGCTTTGTCACAGGCACATCCCATGGTGTATTCATTGAAAAGCACCGTCCCTGGACAAGGTTCCACCCAGAGACGGGATCACCACAGGCGGCGCCACATGTCCGGCAGGGTTCCACCGGACCCGCACCGTCTTCAACAATGCCGGTAACGGCTTCTCCAGCCCGGGTGACGACGGCAGGCGTCAGCCTGCCCCCACCCGGTTCAAACCCGGCACGGCGGCGGTGGGGGTGGGCCCGAAAGGGCCAAATTTTGGACGGGTCGCGAAACCCGGCCCTTTCGGGCAGATGTGCAGGGCGTTTGGGATTGGGGGTCCGAACTGGAGAGCCTATTCAACCCCTACCCCGGGGGTGTGGATAAGGCAGGGACTATGAACCACCTCGGAGAGGGCGGTAAAAGCTGTCTCCCTGCGGGTCTACGGGGAGGGACCGGATGATGAACGAGGCCATCTCCGCCCTGCTGACCGACCGATCGGGACAGTACCGGAGCGGCCGCGTGGAGCATCCCTCCGTCACTCCGTGTTGGTAGAGGCCCTCCACCGCCGGCCAATCCTCCCGGGCCACGTCGCGGAACAGTCCCCGGGGGCCGGCGGCCGGGGTGATGTGGTCGAAGAACCGAGTCAACCATCGGGCCATCTCCAACCGGGTCAAGGGAGCTTGGGGGCGCCACTCCCCGCTCTCGCCGGTGTCCACCCCCATCTCGGCCAGCCGGAGAACGTAATCGGTGTACCACACACCGCCGGGGACATCTGAGAACGGGTTCTCCCCGGTGGGCCTGGGATCGGGCTGTCCGATGGCGCGTAGCAGAAATGCGGCCATCTGGGCCCGGGTCACACGGCCGTCTGGACAGTACCTGGACTCGGCGCCCGCGGCGCAGCCGAGGGTGATGCCCAGGACGGCCATGCGGTCGATGTCATCGCGGTGTGGGCCTCCGGCGACGTCGGCGAACCCTTCCGCCACGCCCCCGACCGATGCGGGAGCCTCCGGGCGGGCCGCCGGGATGAACACGGCGTTGTCCCCCCAACACTCGACCGAACCATCGGTACGCAACCCGCAAGAATGGGCCAAGCCGGCCGAGATTGCAGTGAAAGAGCCTCCCGGCGGCATGGACTGGCCGTCGGAGTCGGCGCCCCAGCACTCAACCGAACCATCGGTGCGCAACCCGCAAGAATGCTCCCCACCGGCCGACACCGCCGAGAACGAACCCTCCGGCGCCGCAGATTGCCCCAGGTGGTCGGCGCCCCAGCACTCAACCGAACCGTCGGCGCGCAACCCGCAAGAATGGGCCCCGCCCGCGGAGACCGCCTTGAACCGACCCTCCGGCGGGATGGACTGCCGGTAGGCGTTGTGACCCCAGCACTCAACCGAGCCGTCCGTCCGCAACCCGCAAGAATGCGCCACGCCGGCCGACACCGCCGAGAACGAACCTCCCGGCGCCAAACCGCTGCGGCGCCAGCACTCCACGGTCCCCCCGGTCCGCAACCCGCAGGAGTGCACACCGCCGGCGGACACCGCCGAGAACACACCCCCGGGCGCGTTCGCCCGACCATCGGCGTCGGAGCCCCAGCACACCGCGATCCCGTCCACCCGGACCGCGCAGGAGTGAAAAGCGCCGGCCGACACCGCAATGTGGGTTCCAGCCGGCGGGCTAGCCCTCCCCTCAGCGTCAATGCCCCAGCACACCACCGAACCATCCGCCTCCAACCCGCATGAGTAACGCCAACCGGCGGACACCCCCGTGAACGGACCGACCATGGCGGTCGACTGCCCAAGGGCGTTATTGCCCCAGCAAACCGCCGACCCGTCGGCCCGCAACCCGCAGGAATGCTCCCGGCCGGCAGACACCGCCGAAAACATACCCGCCGGCGCGGTTGACTGTCCGAAGGCGTCGCTGCCCCAGCAAACCAACGACCCATCGGTCCCCACCCCACACGAATGCCACCACCGGGCAGACACGGAGGAAAACGAACCCACCGGAGCGTTCGCTCGACCCTCGGTGTTCGAGCCCCAGCAGACCACCGATGCATCGGTCCTCACCCCGCACGAGTGCGCCCCGCCGGCAGACACCGCCGTAAACGAACCCCCGGGGGGACTCGCCCTGCCATCAGCGTCATTGCCCCAGCACACCACCGAACCACCGGTCCGCAACCCGCAGGAATGCTCCCCGCCGGCGGACACCGCCGAAAACGAACCCCCCGGAGCTGACACCTGCCCGAAGTGGTTGGCGCCCCAGCAAACCAACGACCCGTCAGTCCGCAACCCGCACGAATGGCGCACGCCGGCAGACACCGCCGAAAACGAACCCCTCGGGGCAGTCGCCCGCCAGTCATCGTTGAATCCCCAGCAAACCATCGATCCATCGGTCCTCACCCCACACGAGTGCACGCCGCCGGCAGACACCGCCGAGAACGAGCCCTCGGGCGCCGACGCCTGCCCGAAATGGTTGGCGCCCCAGCAAACCAACGACCCGTCAGTCCGCAACCCGCAGGAATGAGCCGCGCCGGCGGACACCACGGAAAACCCTGTAGAGCGGTCCCCCACGCCGGTGGCCTGCAATTCGGAGACCTGCGGCGGAGAGCCGTCCCCGGGAAGGCCGACCGCGCCACCACCCCGCACCGCGGCGTAAGAAGAAGTCCCCGGTCCGTGATCCCCCGCCTCCAAACCAGGGACGTCCGAAGTCCCCTGGTCGCCAAGAGACGGAACCGTGATAGACACCACCACCAAGACGGCGACTAACCCACGCATCATCGTCTCACTCGCCGGGCAATGGCCAACATCATACCAACCGGCGTCATTCTCGATCCGGGTGGCCATGCGGGAACAAACCAGTTAAAGGGCAGCAAACCGTAAAATTGCTGCTCAGACTTCGAAGGCCTCCACTGCCAGCACCACAGAACAGACCCAGAATGCGCCGACTCACCAGCCTTTTCGGAGCCGCTGCCGCGCTGGTGGCCCTGTCAGGTTGCGGAGGAGCGAGCCAGGACGGATCCCCCGCCTCTGACGGTTCTCCCACCACGGGCCCCGGAGACGGGTTCGCAGGGACGGTGCGCATCGGCGCCGCTCTGAGCGAGACCGGCAAATTCGCGGTGGAGGGCCGCGACTCCCGGCAGGGATACGACACCTGGGTGAGGTGGGTGAACGAGGAGTACGGGGGCATCGAGATCGACGGGGCGCGCTACGCGGCGGAAATAATCTATTACGACGACGAATCCGACGCCGACACCGCCGCCAACCTGGTGCAGAGGCTCATCGACGAGGATCGGGTCGACTTCCTGCTCGGCCCCTATTCGAGCGGTCTCACCACCGGCGCCAGCGCCATAGCGGAGGCGAACAACGTGATAATGGTGGAGGGGAACGGCACCTCGGACACCATGTTCGAGCGCGGTTTCAGAAACCTCTTCCTGGTGGCCACCATTGCCAGCGACTACACCAAGTCCGGCATCGAGTTGCTGGCCGCCGAGGGAGCCACCAGTGCTGTGATCGCCTATGAGGACACCTCCTTTCCCACCTCGGTGGCGAACGGCGCCATCCGGCACCTCGAAGACAACGGCATAGAGGTGCTGGCGGTGGAGACCTACCCGAAAGACATCCAGGACATCTCGGCCATCATGACCAAGTTTCGCGACCTGGCGCCGGACATCTTCGTGGGCGGAGGGCACTACAACGACGCGGTGCTGTTCGTGAACTCCGCCAAAGAACTGGGGTTCGCGCCCGAGGGCATGCTGATCACCGTGGGCCCTTCCAATCCCAAGCTGGTCGATGAACTGGGCGAAGACGTGTACGGGGTGCTGGGACCCACCCAGTGGGAACCGGTCATGGCCTACGAGGGCCCCTATTTCGGAACCGCATCCCAGTACGCTGCCTATTACGAGAACCTGTGGGGCGAACCGCCCGTCTACCAGGCCGCCAGCGCCACCGCGGCGGCCCTCGCTCTGCACCTGGCGATCGAGGCGGCCGGGACGACCGACACGGACACTGTGCGAGAAGCCCTGTATTCCCTGCAGGCCGACACCTTCTACGGTCCCATCTCCTTCGACGACCGGGGCGTCAACACCGCCAAGCCGATGGGGACCGTGCAGGTACAGGATGGCCGGATCCTGGTGGTGGCCCCGGCTGCCGCGGCGGTGGCCGAATACTCCCTTCCGGGCACGGCGACTTTCGGCCGCGGCGCCAGTTCCTTCGGCATCGACCAACTGGCGCAGGCCCTGATCAACGGCATCGCACTGGGAGGCATGTACACGATCCTGGTGCTGGGCTTCTCCATCATCTGGGGAGTCATGGGTGTGATCAATTTCGCCCACGGAGAGTTCGTGATGATCGGCGCCTACCTGGCTTGGCTGGCCGGCGAGGTCTGGGGTGTGGATCCCTTCGCCTCGGCGCCCTTGGTCTTCGTGGTGATGCTGGCGCTGGGCTACGCGACGCAACGCCTGGTGGTGAACCCGATACTCGACCGCTCCCACCTGGTCTCTCTCCTAGTGATGTTCGGGGTGGCGATCATGCTGCAGAACGCCATGAAGCTCATCTTCTCCGCCGACTTCCGCCGCACCGACACCGCGGTTGGCGGCGTATGGGAACTGACCCAGGGAGTCACCGTGCCGGTCACCAGATTCTGGATCCTGATCGTGGCTCTGGCCGTGGCGGCCGCCTTGACGCTGTTCCTCGTGCACACCCGCCTCGGCAAGAGCATCAGGGCGGCGGCCCAGAACCGTGAGGCGGCCGGGATCGTCGGCATCAACGTGTCCCGGGTCTACGCGGTGACCTTCGCCATCTGCATCGGCCTCACCGGCCTGGCCGGCGCCCTGATCAGCCCGGTGCTCGCCATCCAGCCCTTCCAGGGGCCACCGCTGACCCTGAAGGCCTTCGCCATCACCGCCATGGCCGGCCTCGGCTCGGTACGGGGAGCCTTGGGCGGAGCGATGGTGCTGGGCATCGTGGAAGCCGGTCTGGCCATCTACATCCCCCGGATCGGCACCAACCTGGCGGTGGTGGCCTCCTTCGTCTTCCTGGTGGCAGCCCTCATCTTGCGTCCCCAGGGCATTTTCCGGGGACTGAGACCCGTGGACGCCACGGCATCATGATCCAAGACCACCACCCGCTGACGAGGACCCGTCATGGGTAGGGGCCTCTCCAGCCGAACGCTACGCGGATTTGTGGCCGGGGGCCGCCTGGGCCAGGTTGGCTGGACGGCCTCGGTGGCGATTCTGGTGTTCCTGTTCCTCCTGCCCCTCCTGCCCTCGGTCACCAACTCCACACTGTTCACCCTGACCCTCATGCTGACCACCGTGGGGGTGGCCGTGAACTGGAATCTCACCGGGGGATTCACCGGCTACGTGGACTTCGGGCACGCGGTGTGGTTCGGGATCGGCGCCTACACCACCGCCATCCTTGTCTCATTGCAGAGCAATGGACCCCAGATCGGGTGGTCTCCCATCCCCGCCATCGGGTTGGGGGCCCTGGTGGCCGGCCTCCTGGCTGCTCTTATCGGCAGAGCCACCATGAGGCTGAAGGGACCCTACTTCTCGATTGCCATGCTGGGGACGTTCGTCGCCATGCGGGAGATCGTGCGGGTGTCGGGCTTCACCGGTGGAGGGGTGGGCCTCACCCTGCCGCCCTACCTGAACCGGCCGCTCTTCTATTACATACAGTTGGTGCTGGTGGCGGCGCTGGTGATGTTCACCTGGTGGCTGCGCCGCACCCGTTTCGGAGCGGCGCTGGTGGCGATCCGGGAGGACGAGATCGGCGCCGAGATGCGGGGCATAGACACAACCAGTTTCAAGGTCAGCGTGTTCAGCTTCGCGGGCTTCTCCACCGGCCTGTTCGGAGGACTGTGGGCCTACCAGAACACCTTCGTGGATCCCGACATCGCCTTCGTGGAGGTAAGGACGGTCGATGCGGTGATGAGCACCATGCTCGGGGGGCTGGGCACGGTCGCCGGACCCGTCGTGGGAGCGGTGGTCCTCTATTGGCTGCGGGAGGTCTTGTGGGCGAACCTCCTGGACTACCACCTCCTGACCCAGGGGGCCCTTCTGATCGTGATAGTGCTGTTCATACCGCGGGGTCTGGTGGGGATCTTCGACCGGCGGGGTACGTCGGTCAACGCCCTGTGGGGACGCTGGCTGGTGCGCAGGGCCGACCCCGGCCGGAAGGAGGATGAGCCATGACCGCCCTCCTGGAGGCTCGAGGCGTGGTCAAGCGCTTCGGGGGACTGACCGCCCTGGACCGCGTGGACATCACCGTGGGCGAAGGTGAGATGGTGGGTCTGATCGGACCCAACGGCAGCGGCAAGACCACCCTCTTCGATTGCCTGAGCAGGGTCTCGAGTGTCGACGCGGGCTCGATCACCTTCGACGGGATCGACATCACCCGTCATCGCCCCCACCAGGTGGCCCGCCTGGGAATGTCCCGGACCTTCCAGGTGATCCGCGTCTACCGGGATCTCACTGTCTCCGAGAACATGGAGTTGAGCATCCAGTGGGAGGGGCTGGGTGTGCCGGGACTGTTCACGAAGGCCGACCCGGGAACCCGCCGCAAGGTGGAGTCGCTACTCGAGTTCCTGCTCCTCGCGCCGCTTGCAAACGAACGCGCCGGCGTCCTCTCGGGGGGCCAGCGCCGTCTCCTGGAAATCGGCATGGCCCTGATGAGCGAACCGAGGCTGGTGCTGCTGGACGAGGCCACCTCCGGGGTGAATCCCACCCTGGTGGTCGAGATCGCCGATCGTCTCCGAGAGGTGAACCGTACCGCCGGGGTGGCTTTCCTGCTGGTCGAGCACAACGTGCGGTTCGTGGCGGACCTGTGTCAAAGGGTGGTGGTGCTGGACCAGGGGGCCAAGCTGGCCGAAGGCCCTCCCCGGCGGATCATGGAGGACCCGGCGGTCGTCGAAGCCTATTTCGGCGCTGAGGGCGAGGGTGGGAAGTGACGGCAGAGAGACGGCCCCTGCTGGAGCTACGGGACGTGTGCGCGGGCTACTTCGCAGGTCACGACATCATCTCGGATGTCAACCTGGAGGTGGCCCAGGGTGAGATAGTGTGCGTGATAGGCCCCAACGGCGCCGGCAAGTCGACGGTGTTCAAGGCCATCTACGGCCTGGCCCTGGTGAGTTCCGGCCAGGTCCTGTGCGATGGACGGGACATTACCAACATCGCCCCCCAGGACGCGTTGCGCACGGCCGGGATCGCCATGGTGCCCCAACTCCGGAGCGTCTTCCCGCAGATGACCGTCCACGAGAACCTGGAACTCGGCATGTACGTCGAGCGCCACAAGGCGCGGATAAGAGAGCGGATCGATTACGTCTACGGGCTGTTCCCGAGGTTGGCGGAGCGCTCCCGGCAGGCCGCCGGCACCATGTCGGGTGGAGAGCAGCGCATGCTCGAGATCGGCCGGTCCCTGATGCAGGAACCCCGCTTGGTCCTGATGGACGAACCCTCCGCTGGATTGGCTCCGGTCGTCACCCGGGTGGTGTTCGAGGCCATCCGCCGACTAAACCGCGAGATCGGGCTGACAGTGCTGATGATCGAGCAGAACGCCCGCCAGGGACTGGAGACGAGCCATCGAGGCTACGTGCTGGAGATGGGTCGCAACACCTACCAGGGGCCGACAGCCCAACTACTCGCCGACCCGGATGTACGACGGTCATTCCTGGGAGCGGGCTGAGTCCGGGCGATCCGGCTAGCCGAAGTCCCGGGCCATAGGTGGGTGGAGGGGCGGGAGGTTCATCTAGTCTGGCCGCCCCTCACCCACGCCTGGAAGCGAGGGGGTGGTGACAGCTAGACAGTGACTGTCGCGAAAGGTCAAGGAGAACAAGCTTCACCTCCACCTGCTTCCAGGAATCGGGAATCCCAAACATCACACGGTCCTGAATATGAAGAAACAGTGTGCGTTTCGTGACAGTTTAGTGTAGATTCGCAGAACAGGTGGAGCAAAGTCCGGATTTATCTGTAAGTTAGGCCGACGCGAGTGAAAGGGATCGTCACAACCTACCGGTCCCGGGTCACCCGGCCATCAGGAGATGCGACTGAAACCCCCGGGCGTTGGGAAGACAACGGCCTGGTCGGGTCCGGCATCCCGGAGCGGGTAGGGTCCCCCGGCGGCCCGCTCTAGTAGAAGCTGGATTCCTCGGCGTAGACGTGATCCGGCAATCGGTAGCTGATTCCCGCTTCGTCGTAGGCCGACACCTCGAGCAACCCCGTGAAATAGGTGTAAGGGTTGTTGACCAGTTTGGGAAAGCTCTTGCCCATGACCCGTCGCAGGCGCCCCAGGTTGCGGAAGTTGAGGAGCACCCCGAGTGATCGAGCGGCGGGATACTTGAGTTCATCGGCCAGAGGATCGCCAATGAGCGCCCTGGAGAGTTTGTAGGCGTAATCGGTCAGCTTCACCCGGGCGCCGTGATCGGGTATGCCGGCGACATAGGGAGCGGAGGCGATCAGGGAATTGGCCATGGCTATGGATTCCAGGCTTATGGGAGGTTCGACCATGCCTCCAATCCTGAACACTCTCAGGGCCTCTTCCTCGCTCTTGAACAAGATGGTCTCAGGAATCCCCATCAGATAGCCGATGTAGCGCCACACCGCCATGAAGCTGGCGCGTTCTTCCTCGTCGAAGGTCGCTCCCAGTCCTTTCATGTGCTTTAGGAGCCGCGCCGAGAAAGCGGTTATCGAATACCCCAGGTGGGCAGCACTCAAGGGAAGCCCCCAGGCGTCGGAGTCCCAGTCATCGGATTCTTTGAGCAGTTGCCGGAGTTGGGCATGAATGATGCGCACCCGAACCGACAGCTTCAGGCCGTCGCCCTGCCTGTCCAGACCGCCGGGGAGGAAGGACTCGAGCATATGGCGGTTGTTCTGCTTCAAACGCCTCACGCCCTGGTCGCGCAGGCGTCCGGTGATGAAAAAGGACTTGCTGATGTTGGTGGCGAATCCCTCAACCAGAACGCCGCCCACGAAACCCACCAGGACCACTCTGGAATTCCTGTGGAACATCCTGATGCCGGGAACGAAGGCGGCAGTGTCCAACCAATCCGGCGGATTGCCCAGGCTGTCAAAGAACTTGACAAGGAGAGGGGGCGCATCCTTGAGCACGTCCTGGTCCTCCTCCATTCCGGCCTCGATGAATCGGTGGGCGTCCTTGGCGGGAAGGGCGGCCAGTTCACCCATCATCGAGTCGGCCACCGGGTCGCCCAGGTGCATGTGCCGGACGTAGGCCTCGGCCATCTCCGGATCCACGAGCCGCGCTTTCTCGTAGCCATCCACATAGTCGGAAGGGATGATCATCGGCGACCTGAGCCTTTGTCGGTGGAGCCCATGGGTCGGCCTATTCTTCTGCTTCCACTCGCAGGTCCGGCAGCCAACCGAGCCACGACGGCAGGTACCAGTTGCGGGCTCCCAGCACTTCCATGCTGGCGGGCACCAACACCGAACGGACCAGGGTCGCGTCCAGGAACACGGCTACGGCCAACCCGAATCCGACCAACTGGTTGACGACGGTCTCTCCCGCCGCGAACCCGCCGAAGACGGCAACCATGATCAGGGCGGCGCCGGTGATCATCGCTCCCGTCGAACGCAGACCGTATGCCACCGCCTGGGCGTTGTTCCCCGTCTGGTCGTAGCGTTCCCGGATGCGGCTCAGCAGGAACACGTGATAGTCCATGGAAAGGCCGAACAGGATGCTGAACAGGAACAGCGGTATCCAGGCGTCGATCACCTCGGCGCGCTGGAATCCCAGGAGGTCCGCTCCCACACCCTTCTGGAACACCAGCACCAACAGACCATAGGTGGCGCCCACCGAGAGCAGGTTCATGATGATCGCCTTGATGGGGATGGCGATCGAGCGGAAGACGAGCATCAGCAAGATGAAGCTGAGACCCAGGACGAAGGCAAAGACTATGGGTGTGTAGACATCGACAATGCCGTAGAAATCGGTGGCCTCGGCCGTCACGCCACCGACATACGCCTCGGCTTCGACGCCTTCGAAGGCCGCCGGAATGTACTCTTCCCGGATCTTGGTGAGCCTCTCGGTAGCCAGACGGCTGTTGGGCTCGCCCGGGAACGGAAGCGACAGCAGGGCGAGATCCCCCGCGTCGTTGACTTCCAGTTGCGGCGGGATCGGAAAGGCCGGGTCCCCCTGGAGAAGCTGCACCAGGCGGAACCCTGCTTGCTGCACCTGCGGGTCGGCGATGTTCGCCTCCACCACGATCTCCGCCGGACTGAGCACCCCGGCAGGTGTGACCTCCCCGACCGAGAACTCCTCCTCGAAGACGATGAACGTCTCTTTGGTCTTCGACTTGTCGGGGAAGGAGTTGACGTCGTTCAGACCCGTATGGATGTCGAAGTAGAAGACCGTCAGGAAAATGAGCGGAACACTGGTGAGGAGGATGCTGACCCAGGGATAGCGCGTGACGGCCTTGGTTATCTTCTCCCAGAACCCATGATCGGTGTTCTGGGGACTTCTCAGCGAGAACCTCTCCAGGAAGGGCACCCTCAAAAGACCCACCTTCGGGCCCAGCAACGCCAGTACCGCGGGCAAAAGCGTCAGGGTGGCGGCCAATGCGGTGATGACAACCAGAATGGCCCCGAGGCCGAGTGACCGGAAGAACGAGACGGGGACGATCAGCATGCCGATCAGGGCCAGCACCACGGTGGTGCCGCTGAACAGCACCGTGCGACCGGCCGTGTCGCCGGTCTTTGCGACCGCCTCCTTGACGTCCAGACCCCGATCCAACTCTTCCCGGAACCGGGAGACGATCAGGAGCGAGTAGTCGATTCCCACCGCCAGGCCGATCATCGTGATCATCATCGTGACGAAGAAGACCAACTCGAAGAACTGGCCGATGATCCCGACCGCCCCCAGAGCCAGGACGATGGCGACGATGGCCAGCCCCAACGGCAGCAGGGTGGCGACCACCGAACCGAAGAGCGTCAGCAGGATGATCAACGCAACTGGAATGCCGATCCGCTCTCCCTTCTCCAGGTCTTCGGCGCTCAACTCGTTGTTCTCGAAAGCCACGCTGGCGTCGCCGCCGATCAGCACACGGAAGCCGTCCGCGCCGTCCAACTCCTGGACGAGGTGCACCACGTCCTCGACGTTCTCGGTCGCCTCCTTGAAGTCGCCCGCCAGAACGAAGCTCATGATGGTGGTCATCCGGTCGGCCGATACGAGAAGCTCCTCGCCGCTCAGGTAGTAGTGCGATCCCGACACAACGGTCTCCGGTCCCAATGCCGTGATCATGTCGTGGATGGACTCGACCTTTGCCTGGAACCGGGCGTCGTCGACTGTCGACGATTGGGACTGGACTATGACCAGTTCGTTGAGGGGTGTGGGCCCTCGCAGCCTCTCCTCCAAGAGCGCGGCCGCCTGCTCCGACTCGTAGTTGCTCCCCAAGCTCAACTCGGTGGTGGTGGCGCTGGGCAGCAGCGCCTGGACGAGTCCCATCGCCACTGCCACCACCAAAGCCCAGACCCCGATGACAACCCACGGCCTGCGTGCGCTCATGCGGGCCAATTTCCTCGTCACAACCGGTTCCTCCGCGCCAAGACAGATCCGTTTCCCGATCTACCCTACCACCCACCGTGGCTAGGTGAAAGAGATCATGGCCTCCTGTTCGGGCGATGGCCTCCTGTTGGGCGACGGAAGGGCCGGGTGTCCGGGTCTGCCGAACAACAGGGATCGGCTTTGCCGAACTGCGGTGACCGGTTAGCGACTACCGATTCAGCACATGGGCCTTCCGGCCACCCCTATTGGATCAACCGGAGTGAGGCCTCCGCCCGATGGGGAGGCCAGACCACCCGGCGGGCCCCATCCTGCCACTGGACCGTCACCACCCGATGGCCGACCTGAAGACCGGTGACGGGATCGAGCCGGAAGGTTCCGTAGAGGGTCCGGCCGTCCAGGCGCCGTGCCCGGGCCAGAAGGGCTTCGTCATCCAAGGTTCCGGCCACTCGTACACACTCCCACCAGATGACTGCGGCTGCCAGCGCCTGGACGGCCGGATAGGGAGGGGCGGTCCCGAACCGCCGGTGATAGGCGCTGGTGAACCACTTGGCGTCCGGGCCCAGGTCGGGGCGGACGGCGGCGCCGGGCGTCCATTGCGCCGGACCCAGCAGGCCCTCTCTCCGGTCGCCCAGAGCCCCCAACACCTCATCGACCCCGGCCGCCACTGACATGACGGCCCTCCAACGGCTCCGGTTCGCAGCCCTTACCATCTCCAACTCGTCTCGGAAGGACCCCACCATGGCCAACACGTCGGCGCTGGGCGCCCGGGCCAGGGACTCTCCGGCCCGGCCGGGCTGGAACAGCACTTCCCAACACGTCACTCCGATCTCCTCGGCGGCGGAAACCAATCCCCCCGCCACCTCTCCGGAGAACCCCTTCCCGCTGTGGACAACCGTCATCGAGGCGATCCGAGGGTCTGCGGCGCGGACGGCCGCCAACCCGCCCTCGAAGTAGGAGGCCGCGGGAGCGGGGATGTTCACCACATTTTCAAACTCCGGCGCGGCCAGGCGTGCGGTCGCCCCACCACCGTTCCACACCAGGCGGGAGGTGGCCCGGGCCACCGCCAGGGCCGGACCCCTCCCGTAGGGTCCGAACAGCACATCGGGGCGAGACGCCTCTGCCCGGCGCACCGCCGCAACCGGATCGGGATGGGTGTCGTACAACTTGAGCGCCACCGACTCCGGTCCGGCAATCTCGTCAGCCCACAGCCTCACCGCCTCTCCCGCCACCCGGCCGTACATCGCCAGGGGACCGGTGAGAGGGGTGACCATCGCGGCTCTGACTGGTTTCAATGCCTGACGACCCTTCTTGTTCTCGCCCTATTGATCTTCACTCCCAACAAGATAAGCTCCTGAGTCAGACCCATCGCCATGGCGGCCACCCAGGACATCCCAACTTGCCTGATTACAACGCTCAAGCACACATTCAGCGGTTTCTCGGGGACAATCCCCACGGACATCTCTATGTGCTGGTGGGATATGCAAGCGTGTGGGGCTTGGCTTGGCTGCAGGAGAACACACCGGGGCGACCCGTAACCCTGATCATCGGGGATACCAGGCCGCACCATTTCGATAGCGCAACCAATCGTGATCGCGCCAGGGCGCTCCAGTTCCTCCGGCGCGGAGATGCCCGGACCCTCAGTTGGTACAGGACCCGAAGAAGCGCCCAGGGGAAGTCGATGCTTCACGCCAAGGGCTGGATAATCGCGGCACCGGGGGAAAGGTCCGCCACAGCCGCATTGATCGGTTCGGCCAACCTGACCAGAGCGGGGCTACAGGACAACTGGGAGATGATGGCCTTGGCGGCAGACGGCGAACTGTCGCGGATCGGGAGGCAACTGGACGGGTTGATGCAGGGCAGGACCGTGAGTCGCAAACCTTGGGACGCGGAATCCCGTCTCATAGAGGCCATCGAGGCAGGAAGGAGAGTCCAGGAACTCACCAAGGCGATGCCGACCCGGCAACGGAGACCACCTGCGGCCAGGAGGAGAAGTGGCTGCCTGACTCTGGCGGCGGCGATGGGTGTGCTGGTGGCCTCTATCGCCACGCTCCTGCTCCTCCTCTAAAAGGTAAGCTCGATAGCCTGTATGCGCCGCAGCACCAGGAGGCCAACCACCATCTCACCTCCCGGACAATGTCGTGAACAGTGACTTCCTAGACCGTCTCGCCATCCGGAAGCTCACCTCCGAGGACCGAGTCGAGGCCGTGGAGGTGATCAATACCGCGGCCCGGTGGTACCGGGAGTTCCTTCCGCCCGAGGAACTGCATGATCCCGAGATGGACGAGGCCGCCTGGGAAGCCGAAGCGCGCCGCATGACCTGGTGGGGGGCGTTTTTGGGTCACGCACTCGTCGGGGTGATGGGAAGCGAGCCTATCGGGGAGGTGGCGCTGCTCCGCCACGCATACATACTCCCCCGCTACCAGAGACAAGGCGTGGCGTCGGCGCTTCTCGAGTTCATCGAGGGGCGGTTGACGGGCGTCAGGCGGGTCATCGTGGGGACCTATGCCGCCAACTACAAGGCGCGGGGGATACTCGAGAAGGGCGGTTACGTTCTCTCGGTCGACTCTGAGGCCGTGTTGCGTACCTACTACGACATACCCGAGGACCGGCTGAGGACGTCCGTCACCTATGAGAAGGCGCTGAACGCCTGAGGCTCGGGTCCGCGTCACTATCCAACCCGAAGAACCATCCATAGGAATCCGCGGCCGAATCAGATGGCGGTAAACAACGGTAAAAGTAGCTAATCTGACAACTACAGTTTGGAAAGGTGCTGGGCCCGAGGTGGGTTGGGCAAGCAGCCCGTACGCCCTGCGCGGGCGGTTTGGATGGCTGCAACGTCGCCAACCCGACACCCGGGAGAGGAGTTCATGATCGAGTCAACAGGAAATACGGGGCTTGAGACCGCCCCGTTGCCTTCCCCTTTTCCTGAGGGGTGGTACTTCGTTGCCGGCCGGAAGGCGGTACTGAAGGCCAAGCTCGTCGAGAAGACCTGGATGGGGAAGAAAATCGTGGTCTGGTGCGACGAGAACGGGCGGGTCTGCGTAGCCGAGGCGGTTTGCCCACACCTTGGTTCCGACCTGACTCCCTCCGGGGGAGGCCGGGTCTGCGATGGCCGGCTCGTGTGTCCGTTCCATGGGTTCGAGTTCGACACAACCGGCGAGTGCGTTGCGACCCCCTACGCCAACCCACCCCGGTTCACGCGCCTGCGGGTCTTCGAGACGCGCCAGGTCGCGGGCATGATCTTCGCCTGGTGGGGGGTCGGGGGGCGGGAACCGGAGTGGCATCTGCCCTCGGAGTCGCCCGACCAGGCCGGGTGGAGCGACCTCATAATCACCACCCTCCGTTTCCCCGGCCATCCCCAGGAGACGACCGAGAACTCCGTGGACTTGGGCCACCTACGGTATGTCCACGGCTATGGGAGCGTGAAACGCGCCGAGAAAGTGATAATCGAAGGCCCCCGCCTCGAAAGCGACTTCGATTTCAAGAGGACCCAGAAGATAGGCGGTGTGGCAAAGTTCACCACAGATGTCTCGGCCAGGACCCGCATCTATGGCCTGGGATACTCCTACGTGAGGATCCGGGAGCACTCCATCGGAATGGATCTGCGCCTTTGGGTGCTGGCAACGCCCGTGGACGGCACGCTCATCGACCTGTCGTTGGCCTCCCAGGTCAAGGAGATACGCAGACCGAAACGGTGGATTGCAGGATTGGGCTTTCTGCCGGTGGGACTCCGGGCGCCGATCATGAATAAGTTCATGTCCACATTCCAACGGCACGATGTTTTACAGGATCTGATCATCTGGAAGAAGAAGAGGTTCATACCTCGCCCGCGCCTTTGCCGTTCCGACGGGGAGATCATGCGTTATCGACGCTATTGCACCCAGTTCTATCCCGAGACGGGGGATGCGCCTAGTCCCGTCAGTATCAAGACCGGAGGTTCGGTGGAATGATGACCAACGTACTCGATCGGCTGCGTCGGCTGGTGACGACCTACCCATGGTTCACCATCCTCGTCCTGCTGATCATCACCGTTGCCCTTGGCGCGGGGTCGACCTACCGGGCGGAGCCGCCGGAGACCTCCGAGACCCTTCCCCAGGGGAGCGACGTCGCCAAAGCCTTGGCCGAGATCGAAGATCTCTTCGGGGACGCAGAGGCCCACGTTGCGACGCTCATCTTCCGTGGAGAGGCGCTGACCCCCGGGGGACTCTCGCAGATGGACCGCCTGATCGGTGAGATCGTGGCCGACCCGGGCGTGAGAGACATACTGGCGCCTCCCGATCCTGTCTTCGCCCCCTCCTTGCTGGTAAGAGCCGTGCTCGGAGTGGACGGACTCGAGTCGGTGACTCAGGCCGAGATCGACTCGGTCCGCAACGTCCCGGGGATCGGGGAAGCGCTCGACGCCACGACCGGTATCGACACGGACGGGACGCCCATCGCCATCGCCATCATCAGCCTGCAGGACACCAACGACGACCGTATCTATGCCGCCTCGCGGACGGTCCACGAGCTTGCGCTGGCCGATGAGGGTCCACTGCAGGTGAGCAGCGTCTCGCCCGTGGTGATTGAAGACGAGTACAAGAGGGCCACGGAAGAGGGGATGGCGCCGCTGGTGGGAATGGCGTTTCTCCTGATTGCCGTTCTGATCCTGGTGTTCATGCGCTCAGTCTCGGACCTGCTCCTCACGCTGGGAGGACTGTTCGTGTCCATCGTCTGGATCGTCGGGACGGAAGGTTGGCTGGGTCCGAACGCGCTGGGTCTGGTCGGTCCTCCCAACTCCCTCACCACCATGGTGCCGATCATCTTGATCGGTCTCACGGTGGACTACGCGATCCAGATCGTCTCGCACTACCGCGAGCAGCGGGTCGCCGGCGAGAAGGTGACCGGGGCCGTGCAGGTGGGACTGCGACACGTCACCATGCCGCTCGCCCTTGCCGCGGTAACCACCATTGTCAGCCTCTTGGTGAACTTGTTCTCCCCGATCGGGATAGTCAACGACTTCGGCGTTATAGCGGGGTTGGGCGTGGGGATGAGCCTGATGGTGATGCTGACCCTGATCCCGGCCGGTCGGACGATCATCGACAGAAGGAAAGAAGCGCGGGGCAAGCTCAAGGCGGCCAGGCCGATCTCGAACGCCCTGCCGGGTGTCAGGCCCTTGGCGGAGTTGCTGGGGAGAGGGGTCACCCGCAGGCCGACACCCTACGTCGTGGGCGTGCTGGCGGTGACGGTGGCGCTCGGCTTCGCGGCCACCGACCTCGAATCGGAATTCAACATCCGCGACATCCTTCCGAGAGGCGGGGGATTGCTGGAGGACCTGAACACCCTGGATGCGACCATCGGCGGCTCCACCGAGATGTACAGCGTACTTGTGAAAGCCGAGGCCACGGAGACCCGCACGCTCCTCAACCTGCGCGATCTCACAACCGCCTTCGAGGACGAGAGGCTTCGCCCGGCGGCCGCGGCGGGGCCGATCATCGCATCGTACAACCTGCTGGTGAGCGACTGGACCACCGACAGCGGGGAGCCCGGGGACAAGTACGACCCCGAACTGGCCGCGTTGCTCCGAGAAGCCTCTGCCGGAGTCGAACTGGACGCACAGAAGATGCAGGAGTTGCTCGACAGAATCCAGGCAGTCGATCCCGGGTTGGGACGCATCCTGGTCAACGATCCGGACGGCGCCGATGCCATGCTGGTCCAATTCATCGCTTTTGCCGGTGACACTGCGAAGGCCAGGAACACCCAGCAGGAACTCGAGGCGCTCTGGTTGGGTGACGATCAGGCCCTGACAGCTACTTCCTCCAGCATCATTTCTTTCACCGTCACCGACGCCATCACCGACCAGCAGACCGAGGCCATCAGCACCACGATCGCCGTGGCTTTGACGGTCCTCGCCCTCTTCTTCTGGGTGACGGTGCGCCAGCCGGCACTGGGATTCATCGCAGTGTTTCCGATAGTGTTGGTACTGATCTCGGTGCTGGGCACCATGGCATTGCTGGGTATCCCCTACACCCTCATAACGTCCATCATCACGGCGCTCTCGATCGGGATCGGGGTCGATTACACCATCCACATGATTCACCGTTATCGCGAGGAGTACTCGCTGGCCCGGGACCCCGAGCAGGCCGCCGTCCGGACCCTCTCCATCACGGGTTCGGCGCTGCTGGGCTCGGCGTTGACGACCGCGCTCGGACTCGGCGTGCTGGTGTTCTCGCCACTGGTCGCATCCCAGCAGTTCGCCATCACGGCCGCCATCACGATCGCATATTCGTTGATAGTGTCCATCGTGCTGGTGCCGCCCGCCATGACCATGTGGGGGGCTTACCAGAATGTGCGACTGCGCTCGAAGATGCTGCGCTGGGAGACGGAACTCGACGAACTCGACGACGCCATCGAAGCCGTGTACGAACGCTTCGAGTAGGGAACCGGAACCGCCGACCACGGTCACCGGAGGGCTAGAGGCGGATCTCGTTCCTCTGCTCGGCGATGCGGAACTTCAGTTTCTTGCTCGGTTTGAGAGAGGGCAAGGGGCTGAACTTGAGCTTGTAGTTGGAAGGGGACACTTCCAGCGTGAAGTGGTGCGCCACCAGTAGCACGTTGGTGGTCAACTGCAGTTCCATCCACCGGGACCCGAGACACTTGTGGGTGCCCAGGCCGTAGGGTGCGTATCCAGGACCCTGGTGTTCGAGACGCGGGGGCAGGTAGCGGTCGATGTCAAATTTGAAGGGCTCGGGAAAGACATCTTCCATGTAGTGGGTGGCGGTCTGGGCGATGTGGACCCGTGACCCCAACGGCAACTCGTATCCCTGGACCAGACATGAATTCATGACGTTCCGCAACGACATCGGAACGATCGGGTAGATGCGCAGAGATTCCATCATCATGCGATGGGTGACGTCGATCTTGGAGGGGTGGAAGTCCCGGCCGTCGGGAAGGCCGTCGGCGAACAGGGCATCGGCTTCACTCTGAACTCTGGTTTGAAGGCCCGGATGCGCCGCCATGGCGTACAGGGCGAAGCTGACCGCATCGCCGAGGTACACGCTGGCAATCAGCGCTGCTGCAAAAGCGAAAGTCAGGTTTGACTCGGGTACGAACTGCGGATCGCTGGCGTGCAGGCTCAGAAAGTCATCCGCGAGGTCCCGCGGTCTTCCGGCCCGCTGAGCGGGGGTGTGTCCGCTCCGGACCCGTTCCAGCAACGTCTCGACGGCCTTTGCTCGGCGTTTCATGCCGGGAGTCCTCAGCATGAACTTGGGCAGGACCCTGACGATGTGGGTGTTCAGCGCTCGTTCCTTGTAGGTCATCAGGTCGTCGATGATGTCCTGGGAGTGAACACTGACCATGAGAGGCGAGATTTGTGCGTTCACCAGCCGCCGGCACATGCTGGTGGCAGGGTAGGAATCCCCGACCTCCCATGTCGTCATGTGCTCTCGTATTTGACCAAAGACGTCTTCCAGTTGACCCGCCAGCCTCCTGCGGGAATACGCAGGCGCCATGGACTTGCGAAGCCGGAAATGGTCGGCGCCATCCAGGGAAGGCAGGACTCCATTGGCGCCATAGACCTTCTCGAAGTCGCTGAAATAGTCCTTGGCCCTGAGGTACATGCGTCCGCTGCGGTTGACCCAGTGATTCATCTCCGGCCCGGCGAGGAAGATCTTCGGACCGACGAATGGTGGGCGGAGTTGGAACGCCGGGCCGTACTCCTTGGCCAGATCCGCAAAGAGCGCGGGGATGTTCCCCTGGCGCATGTTCGAGTTGAACAGCAGCTTACGCAAGGGAACGACCGGTATCTTCTTGCTCAGGGCGGAAGGTCGAAGAAAAGCGCCGGCCATGTTGTGGGAGACCGCGGCGGCGATGGAACGGCCCAAGAGATCCATGTTGCAGATGAACTCGATGCGCTCCTCCGCTTCCTCATCCAGTTGAAACATGAAGCGGAAGACGTCACACGCGTTGACCAGACAGATGATGATGATGTCCCTCGGGTGGGGAATCTCCTTATTGAAGATGGCCTGGCTGATGCGGGTCTTGACGAACTGGATTCCGCCGGCGCCGTTGAACAGCTCCACGTCTCCCTTGGTGTGGGCCAGCGTCCAGAAGTCCCCGTTGTGGTGTTGCAGGATCTTCCGGTCAACCAGGTGGTCAAGAGTCAGATCAATGATCGATTCCGCATGGGGAGCGAGCCGTTCGATCCAGTATTGGGCGCTTCGTTGGACCTGTTCAGCAGCGATTTCCGCCAGGATCGGGTCCAAGGCGGGATTGCCGGTTGGCGTCGGGTCCAGAAGGAACAGCGACTCCATATCAGTGTCGATACGGGCCATGAGCGAAAGTTCTGCAAGTACCGCCCCGATGACCGCGCAGTTCAGGTCCCAGCCGGGCACCTGGTGAAAGTAGCCGTTCTCCTCGTTGAGGAGCATCAGGACGAGTTCATCCGCCAAACTCAACGGATTGGTTGTCACATCACCTGTAGAAAGAACCATCGCTCCGGTCTCTTTCCAACCGACCAGACGTCTTCAAGTCGCTGTAGGAAAGGCAGTATAACTGCACCAGGTGGGATAATGGGGCCCGGTATCCGGCAGAGGACGATGGGCCGGACGACTCCCATCACTGGAATGCGGAACCCTGATCCGCATGGGCTGCACCCGCCAGAGACCCCTCAGCCCCTCGCTTTCCGGAACCGCAAACCGTGCATGAGACTCCCGTAGTGGTTGAATGACCGGCGTGCTTCGGGATCATCGAAGGGATATTCCGCACCGATCTGCGTCGCCGCCGACAGCCCACTGACGAAGCAGGTCTCCTGGCTGTTGATGAGGGTGTGGGCGCCACAATGCCAGGTCCGCCTCCTGCCTTGGATGTAACGAAACAGATAGACGAGCCATGCCACCTGGCGCACGTCATGCACGATGTGTTGGAACCACCACTTACCGACGACCTTCTTCCCATCGATCGGGCTGATCGGGTTGTAGGTCACCAGGCAGGGCTTGTCGGACCGCTTGGCCCATGGCTGCTGGTTGTGCATGATGTAGGTGATCTCATAGTTGTCCGGCCTGACGCCGTACTGCTCGATGTGGTTGCTGCGGGTTTCCAGAGGTCTCACCTCGTTATCCGGAAGCACCGAGGAGTCCGAGTGCACCACCGTGTGGTTGTGGAGTTCGCTCTCGTACCGGATCGACGAGAGAATGTAGCGTTCCAGCATGGTGGGCTGGTCCAGCATCATCAGCGTCTGATTCGCATTGCAGGCAAAAACCACCTCGTCGAACGTCTCCCTCGAGCCGTCCTCGTCCTCAACCACCACACCGGATGACAGCCGATACACCTTCCGGACCGGCCGGTTGAGATATATCTTGTCTGCGAAGTTTGCCGACAGGTTCTCGTAGATGCGTCTCGTCCCCTGATCCCAGGTCTGCATGGGCGTGGCGGTTTCGATGTCGAAGAACTCGAGATACCTCGAAAAGAGGGCCGCAGGCATGTCGAATACATTGGTCGCCATCAGGAAGTTGACGAACATGGGCTTCAGTACTTTGTACCTGAAGTCACCGGAGAAACCACCCAGATTCAGAACCGTCCCCATGCTGATGTAGTTGAACGGGTTCAGGGCGTTCAGAAACTTCGATCGGGATCGGGTCAGGTGGCCGAACCAATGCAAACGCCTGAGCAGTCTCTGGAATTTTGCGATTTCGGGCTGAAGCTGGTCCCTGATCACGGAGTCGAAATCGTGGGCGTAGACATGGCCTCGGTACTTCACGCTGTAACTGAACCTGGTGTCGACCAACTCGATGCCGAACTGCTCCATCAATGCGACGATGTGCTGGTACACCGACGGGATACAGGCGGTGACCGAGATGTCAAAGGGAATCGAACTGCCGTCCCCCTGAGGCATCTCGGCGGTGACCGCGTTTCCGCCTATCCGACCCTGAGCTTCGAACAGCCGGAAGTCAAACCGGTCCGGGTGGTGATGCAACCCCCACGCGGCTGCCAACCCCGAAATTCCTCCGCCGATGATCGCTATGCGCCGCAACGGCGTCCCGGATCCGCCGGTTGCCATGACGCCTCCATCCTACAAACCTTCTCACCTGCCGGAAGGTCGCGAATGATTTTCCGACGACCCACCGCCAAATGCTTGTCTTTTGTCCCAGGCCCGTTACACACTGAAACCAACAAACATGAATGGTGACCCGGGCCACCGTCATCAGATCACTCCCGCTTCGGGAATGCGACCATCAGTACGGACGCTGCTCCGGAAAGGGATCAACTAGCCGAAAACTGACAACGTTTCAGTCCGGACAGGCGCGCGCCTATCCGAAAAATTCGCGACGGTCAGGAGGTGGCGGGTCGGGAGGGGAATCCCAAATAGGGGCCACATCGGTCCAAGAGTGGGAAAACCCGGCTGGTGAGGGCAGGAGCCAGGACCGGGTGACGGGAAGGAGCCCGGGCTATTTTCTTTGTTTGGTTGGGTGGAGGGCCCTGCGGCGTGGCTGGTGTTGGTGTTTGGGTTGTGGGGAGTGTGTTCGTTCGGGTGGCGGTGGGTGTAGTCGGTAGGCGCCGGTGGGGGTTCGTTCGACCTGCCAGTTGCGGTCGTGGACGTTGTGGTGGCATCGGGAGCAGAGCAGGCACATGTTGTCCACGTTGGTGGGCCCTCCGTCCTGCCAGTGAACAATATGGTGCGACTGGCACCATGCTGCTTTGGCGCCGCACCCTATGCATGCCCGGTCGCGGGCGATGAGAGCCGCGCGTTGGGTGGGACTGGCTTTCCGCCGGGCCATGCCCATGTCCATCGGTACCGACGGTCCCCCGAAGATGGCGGGGAGGATCTGCGCGTCGCATGCCAACCGGCGTAGTTCCCCCGCCGGGATGGGAGTCCCGTTCTCCAAACGGGCATTGCGCAACTGTTGGCTCACCACGTCATAGTCGGCGATCACCAACAGTTTCACGTCCTGGGACGCTCCGTCCTTGTCGCCTCCGGGGCGGGTGAGCAACAGAGCAAGGGCGTCGGCCATTCTCTGGGCCGGTGTGGCCCGGTTGTTCGGGTCTTCTTGTTGCCAGAGTTCGTTCATCTTGCGGGACAGGGCGGTCTCGATCCGCGCTCCTGTGATCGGGTCGAACCTCCCATACAGAACGGTCATCCCGTCTTCGATGGCCGTTCGGATCCTGGCGTACCTACGCGAACGTTGATGCTGCAGTTTCGAGACCCCGTCGTCTGTGGAGCGTTGTTGTTCGTGTTTGCGGACCGTCGCCGCGAACTTGTCTGGAGACTGGTTGCGGGCGTCGTCCAGCAGTTCTTTTTCGTCTATCGGGGCCCGTTGGTTGGCGTCGGCCAGGATACGGGCGTTGTCGTATGGGATGTCCCCGTCTCGGAGGCCCTTGGACGTCTCGGGAAGCTTCTCCAGTTCCCGAGCAGTTTCCACTTCCGACCGTGCCCGCCGGCGGGGTTTCTTGCCCCTCTCCCGCAGTTCCACCTCGGTCAACTCGGTTCCCGCCCGACGCTGCAACTCGGCCAAGGCTTCGGCGCGGATCCCCGCCAGTTGGTTCTCCCCACGAATAGTGGACAGCACCCGATCCCGAAGCTCAGCCACCGTAGCGTCACCCACCGACAAAGTGGGCGCCAGGACCACGGCTTGGTTCAGTTCCTGCCCGTTCAAATCTGCTTTGCTCACGTCCCTACCAGTTTGCCCACCAGGTGTGACAAACCACCCCCACATATCATGAAGTTGGCACAAATCTCTCAGACTACTCGGCAGACCGCAAAGTAGTCACACAGGTTCCCGACTCCTCCGGCCTCCCTCGACAGGGGCAGAATCAGTTCGGGGAGACCTCCACCAGGTGACAGGAGACCAGTCGGCGGCCGCCCTTGTCCTCGAGCGGTGGGTGGGGCGTCGTCCGGCAGACGTCGGCCGCCTGGGGGCAGCGATCGACGAACCGGCACTCGGGCGCCGGGTTGACCGCCTTGCCGATCCCTCCCTTGATGCGGACCTCGGGAGGAGGAAGCGCCGGGTCGGGTACCGGGACCGCCGAGAGGAGCGCCTGCGTGTAGGGGTGGAGCGGGTTGGCCAGCAACTGCTCGGTCTCCCCAATCTCCACCACCTTCCCCAGATACATAACCGCGATCCGGTCGCACATGTAACGGGCCACCGCCAGGTCATGGGTTATGTAGAGATACGAAACACCCAACTCCTCTCCCAACTGGGACATCAACTCCATGATCGAGATGCGAATGCTGACATCGAGCATCGAGGTCGGTTCGTCGGCCACCACCAGCCGGGGTTGCAAGATCAGAGCGCGTGCTATCGCCACCCGCTGACGTTGCCCACCCGACAACTCGTGGGGATAGCGGAACATGAACGACTCCGGCGGGGCCAGTCCCACCTTGCGGAGCATCTCCCTGACCTGTTCCTCCCGGTAACCGAGATTGCCGATCCCGTGAATCAGGAGCGGCTCGGCAATCGTCTCGTAGACGGTCCGCCTCGGGTTGATCGACTCATAAGGATCCTGGAAGATCATCTGTACCTGCCGACGAAACGCCGGCCGCTGTTCAGACCCGAGATCCACGACATCCATCTCCGTCCCGTCCGGTTGCTGGAGGAGAATGCGTCCCTCGTCCGGCTCCTCCAAACCGACCAGCATCCGGCCGGTGGTGGTCTTTCCGCATCCAGACTCCCCGACCAGGCCCAGGCTCTCCCCGGCGCCGATTTCAAAATCGAGATCATCCACCGCATGAACGAACCCCGTATTGCGCCGGAACAAACCGGCTGACACCGGGAACAACTTGCGGAGCCCATCGACCTTCACGAGGCTCATGGGAGTTGCTCACCCATCTCGGGGACCTGATCCGAATTCCAGCATGCCGCCCACTGGGAAGGACCGATCTCCATCATCGGGGGCTCGTCCTTGCGACACTGTTCGGTCGCCCATGGACAGCGGGGATGGAACCGGCAACCCGAAGGAGGAGCAAGAAGGTTGGGAGGCGTCCCCTCCAGGGACACCGGCCGCCGGCGAGGTCCGGTCACCGACGGAATGGAAGAAAGAAGCAGATACGAATAGGGATGGCGCGGCCGGTGGAAGACATCCCGGGTCGATCCGAATTCCACCAACTTACCCGCATACATGACCCCGATCGTGTCGGTCACCTGGGCGATGACGGCCATGTCGTGGCTGATGTACAGCACCGACAGCCCCAGGTCCTCCTGTATCTCCTTCAACTCCTCGAGAATCTGGGCCTGAACGATGACATCCAGCGCGGTAGTGGGCTCATCGGCGATGATCAGTTTGGGCTCGCAGGACAACGCCATGGCGATCACCGCCCGCTGGCGCATCCCTCCCGACAACTCATGGGGGTAGCGGGTCTGCAAGGTTGGATCGAGCCCCACCAGTTCGAACAGGCGCTCAACCCGCTGGTCCATCTCCCTGGGCTTGAGTGGGGGATCGAAGTGCTGGTACATGGCTTCCCGGATCTGATCTCCCACCCGGTAGACCGGATTCCAGGCGTTCATCGCGCCTTGGAAGACCATCGAGATCTCCGCCCACCGGTGCTGCCGCATCTGCTGGTGGGAGAGACCCAGCAGGTCCACGCCCTCCCAGAGAACCGATCCCGATTGGTACCGGGCGTTGTCGGGCGCCAGACGGAGGAGGGACAGGGCGACCGAAGTCTTCCCACACCCCGACTCTCCCACCAAGCCCATCGCCTCGCCTCGTCCCAGTGAGAAGCTGACGTTCTCCACCGCGGAGACCTCCCCGGCGTCGGTTTCGTAACGCATCACCAGACCACTGACTTCCAGCAACGGAGCGCGACCGGCGGATGTCTCCAGGGGCAGCCTCCGGGCGGTCATCGTCTGCGCAACCTGGGATTGACTATCTCGTCCATGCCCCTTCCCACCAGAAAGAACGCCCCGGACAGAAGAGTCACCGCCATGCCTGCGGGAATTGTCAGCCACCAGAAGTCGGCTACCTGGAGCAAATATCCCTGGGTTCTGGCCAGATTCATCATCAGACCCCAGGAAGTGTCGGTGTTGAGGATTCCCAGAAAGGACAGGATCGCCTCGGATTGGATGGCGCCGGTAACGGTGAACATCATGTAGAGGACGCTGAGCGGCATCACATTGGGAATCAGGTGATAGAAGATGATGTGCCGGGCGGACCCTCCCGCCACCCGGGCGGCGTCGATGAACGGCTTGACCTTCACTGCCAGGGCCTGCGACTTGAGCACGATAGCCGTCCCCCCGAATCCGGAGAGTATCCCGATCACCACCGCCAGGTGCCAAAGCTGGTAGGTGAAGACCGCCCCGATCACGATCAGCAGAGCCACACCGGGAATCATTATCAGGAGATCGGCAAACCGCATCAGGGCAGAGTCCACTATCCCCCCGAAGTAGGCCGCCATCGACCCGATCGTGGTGGCGATCACCACCGTAACCACCGCCGCCATGATCCCCAAGAAGAAGGAGGCACGCGCTCCGTGCATCAACTGGGACAGAATGTCCCGGCCCAGGGGATCGGTCCCCAGCCAATGGCGACCGTCGGGAGGCGCCGGCTGCAACGGCAAATCAAAGGTGTCGCCTATTCGCAAGGTGTCGGGAATCCGTCCGTCCAGAAGCACGGCTCTCTGGTCGATCTCGGTGTTGGGGTCGGTTATGCGCTCCACCATGGTCATCGTGCGGGTGGGAGGGTCGAGTTCCAGGCCGGTGACCGGGTCATACACCGCCGGACTCCAGAACCCGGTGGCGAAGAAGACGGTGGGCATCACCGCCATGATCCCCCAGAAGGCAATGATCACCAATCCGAAGACACCTATCTTGTTGCGGCGAAAGATCTTCCAGTTGTCCCGGAAGGATCGCCGCATCAGAGCCAGGCGGATCCTCCACCAGGAGTCCACCTCCTGAATGATCGGCTCCGAGACGAAGGGATCGGCCATGTGCGTCTCCGCGGGGAGGTTCCTCTCAACCATGCTCGGTCACCCTGATACGCGGATCGAGGAACCCGTACAGCACATCCACCACGAAGTGCCCGATCAGCGCCAACACGCCTATGAAGGCAAAGGCCCCAACCGCCACCGGAATGTCCTCATTCAACACCGATGAGATCAGGATCTCGCCCATGCCCGGCCAGGAGAACACCGCTTCGGTGATAACCCCTCCGTCGATCACGGTGGCCACCGCCAGGACCAACGAGGTGACCACCGGCAGGAGGGCGGTCCGCGCCGCGTGGCGATCCCGGATCACTCCCTCCGGCAATCCCTTGGCCCGTGCGGTGAGGATGAAGTCCTCCCGCAACGTCTCCAGCATGGAACTGCGGGTCAGAAGCATCACCCCGGCGAAGGCGATGAGAGTCAGGGTCAACACCGGAAGGATCATGTGAAAGGCGATGTCCCCGGCGTAGGGCCGCATGCTCTGGCCCGACTCGGTCCCGAACCAGTAGTAGAGAAACCCGGCTATCACCAAGGCGCCGCCCCCCACCCGAAGGATGCGTTCCAGCGCCCGACTATGGGACCGATGCCCCGCGAAATTTGCTGCGAACATCGCAAATGCGGCGATCAGAGCTACCCAGAAGAGACGCATGAACACCTGATTCGCCGCGAACGGCGCATCCCTCCACTGCTCCGGGTCGAGAAACTTGGAGATGGGCAGCCAACCCAGTTGGACACTGAAGAACCAGATCAACATGAAAGCGAAAAACGGCAGGAACATCGAATAGAGCCCCACCCCTCCGATGGTGACTGCCATCTCGCCTCGATTCCCGCGTCGCCAGGCCAGGTACTTGCCGGCCACAAACCCGGCCCAGTAGTAGGTGACCAAGGCGGTGAGGAACAGCACCAGGGTACGGGGCAGCCGCTCGCCGATGATGTCGACCACCGGCCGCGGGTACTGGTTGAAGGAGACCCCCAGGTCGCCCTGGAAGAAGTTGAACATGTAGTCGCGGAACTGGATCAGCACCGGTTTGTCGAGACCCAGCCGTTCCATCGCCACCTCCCTGGCTTGAGGCGGGATGTTGGGGTTACCCGCATACTTCAGCGCAACCGAGTCTCCCGGAAGGATGTAGAGCAAGAACCACGTCACCGTAAGGAAGACCAGAAAGAGGAACACCATCTGGATCAACCGGCGCGTCACATATCGGATCAAGTTCCTATGCCTTCAACTTCCTGCTCCCTCTCACTCGGACCGGGGGGAGCCGTCCCCATAAGGAACGGCTCCCCGCAGTCAGGTTGTGCTATCGATCAGCCGATCGTCACCACTCCCGTCAACGCCCCGACGTTCTGCAAACCGTCGAGGATTGTCGTGTACGGGAAGGTGAGCTGGTTCGAGTACGCCTCGATCAACGGGGTGTTGAACAGCGTCACGTAGGGCAGGTCCTCAGCGATGATGGCGTCGGCCTGATGGATCAGGTCTCGCGCATCAGCCAGGGTCTTGGCCCGGTCGAACTCATCAGCCAACGCGTCGAAAGCGGGATTCGAATACCCAGGGGTGTTGAACCCGCCGAGAGCCGAGTCGTTCGACGACCGGAAGAAGTCGAACACATGGTCCGGGAAAGGAGTGAGTCCCCACCCCAGGATGTAGATGTCCCAGAGCAGCGGATCACCGACGAACACCTTGTCCACGATCACCGAGAACCCGGTGGGCTCTGCGGAGAGCGGGATGCCCAGATCGGTGGCCCACTCTTCGATGAACAGTGAATAGGTGGCCCTCATCGGGTCGTAACCCGGTCCGGGGGCGAGCAGGGTGAGCGGAGGGATGGTCTCCCCGCCGGGACCCCGTAGGCCTTCGCCCTTGGGAATCACGTCGCGGTTGCCCTCGTCCCAGGCCGGCTCCACGTCCCAGGTCCAGCCTGCATCCTTGAAGATCTGCACGGCCGAAGCCACTCTCTCCGCGGTGCTCTGGCCGGCGCACGGCGCCGTGATGTCGGGGTTGTACCAGTAGGCGTTGCCGGGTGGGACCAGCGAGTTGATCGAGTAGGCCGTGCCTCCCAGCACCGTGTTCGCCACGAAGTCCTTGTCGATCATGCAGGCCAGCGCCCTGCGGAATCCCAGATCGTTCATTGGGAACTTCCGGGTGTTGTAGGCCATGTACCGCATCCCGTTCTGATCGTTCACCGCCACTTCGAGGCTGGGGGCAGCCAGGATCTCGTTACGGAGTCCGGCCTGCAAACCGAGCGGGTTCAGCAGGAAGTCCACTTCACCTTCGGTGAGCGCCAGCACTGCAGCGTTCTGGTCGGTGTAGATCGAATAGAGACTCTCAGCCACGAACGGACCTTCGGTGTAGTCGGCCACCACATCTCCACCGGGATCGCCACCCCAGGTTTCGGTAGTGCCGCCGGTGGTGTACTCCACGGCGCCGGAACTGTAGACGGTGTACTGGCTGCCGCTGTCCCAATAGGAATCGAGAGCGACGTTGCGCCAGAAGGCGCCCGGTTCCCACTCCGCGGAGTCAAAGCCGGATGCGTTGGGAGCGCCCAGACCGGAGGCTGCGTAGAGAGTCTCGAAGTCATCGGAAGCATCGACGATCGGGCCCCAGAAAGCCTCCTGGAAGATGGAGGCCAGACCCACGGAAAGCGGCCAGATGGCCAGACCGGGCTCGAAGTTGAAGGTGATCTTGACGGTGTAATCGTCAAGAGCCTCCACGGACGAGACACCCTGGGAGGACTCGTCGTCCTCGGTGTCCGGATCATCGTCGCGGGCCAAGGGCCAGATGCTGGGGAAGTTGCCTCCCAGGCCGTTGTACTTCTTGATGGTGTTGAAAGTGAACACCGCGTCATTGGCCGTGATGGGAGAACCGTCCGACCAGGTAACGCCGGAACGCAGGTTCACTGTGACGGAGTAGGCGTCGCCGTCAGCCTCGACCTGAGGGGGACTCGGATCGGAGGCCAGCGCCGGCACCACCGTGTAGGTAGGGCCCTGATAGGTGTAGAGCGAGATCTGGCCCGGAATCACGTACTGGTTCCAGATTTCGGCCTCGGTGTCGAGAGCCGCCCAGGGGTTGTCGGTGGTGGGAGCGGAGAAGATACCCAGCCGGTAAGTGGCGCCCATCGGCATCTCCTCGGGCTCGTCCATCTCCTCGGGCTCGTCCATCTCCTCAGGCTCGTCCATCTCCTCAGGCTCGTCCATCTCCTCAGGTTCGTCCATCTCCTCAGGCTCGTCCATCTCCTCGGGTTCGTCCATCTCCTCGGGCTCGTCGGGAGCCGAGGTGGTATCCGGGGCAGGCGCGGCGGTGGTTTCAGGCGCGGCGGCGGAGGTGGGCTCGGGAGCCTCTTCGTCCTCTCCGCAAGCTGCCGCAACCAGGGCGAGCACTGCCAAGACACAAATCAGTTTTGTCCTCAATCTCATCGGCTGTCTCCTTTCTTTTTTCGGTTCCTAATTGGTCCGAATTGGTCCGAGGGCTACTTAGCTAAGGTGAAAGATACCGCGTACGCGCAGTTAGTGGCCTCAGGATCGGCCTTGGATTTTCACCAACCAGAATCAGCCGGTCTGCCTGGGGAAAGACGCGACCGCCAGGGAGGGAAGTTCATGGCCGACATCACCGAGCGGAGTCCTGATGGGGATATTGAACGGCGGCTGCGGATTCGCGCCGCTCGGGACCGAAATTCCATGGAACAGGAAGCCAAGGACACCCCTACAGCAGCGTTGCAACGGGATCACCTGACCGGCGCGGGATTTGGTAAAGGCCGTCCGCGCCGCTGTCGAGCCCCTGGGCGGCGCGGAACTCGTGTCGCCACCCCGGAGGGCCCATGCGGGAACCGCTCACATGCGACTGATCCCGGACGAGAATCATCCTCGACACCAACGTGGTACCGGAGCTGAATGCGCCGTCGAGGCAATCGATCACCGGCTGGATACGTGAGCTGATGGCACTGTTAAGGTCATGACCGGAGTGGCCGCAACCAACAGGAGGAGCATCTGATGGCCCGCATGTACTTCGAAGCGGATTCGGACCTGGCTCACCTGGCCGGGCAGACCATCTGCATAGTCGGCTACGGCAACCAGGGACGCTCCCAGGCCCTCAACCTGCGGGACAGCGGTCTCTCGGTGATCGTGGGGAGCCGTCGCGATGCGTCCCACCGGACGGCCGTCCAGGATGGCTTCTCGGTGTTCCCGGTCGACGAGGCGACCGCGCGGTCGCAGGTCATCTTCCTCCTGGTCCCCGACGAGGTGATGCCCCAGGTCTTCCGCCGGGACATCGCCCCGAACCTGGCGCCGGGCGACATGTTGGTGTTCGCAAGCGGATACAACATCACCTTCGGCCTGATCGAGCCCCCCTCCGACATCGACGTGGTCCTGATCGCTCCCCGAATGATCGGGGCGGGGGTCAGGGACACCTACCTGAGCGGCCAGGGCTTCCCCAGCCTGGTCGCCGTCCACCAGGCCGCCACGGAAACCGCCTTCCAGCGGATGCTGGCCCTTTGCGAAGGAATAGGGTCGGCGCGGATGGGCGTGATCGAGTCCAGTTTTCTCGAGGAGACGACCGTGGACCTGTTCGCCGAGCAGGTGGGGTTTCTCTACGCGGTGCGTCGTTACTGCGAAGTGCTGGTGGAGGCCGGGTGCAGCCCCGAAGCGGCCATGCTGGAGTTCTACGCCTCGGGTGAGATCATCGAGACCGCCAAGGCGTATCGCGACATCGGGCTCTGGGACCAGATCACCCTGCATTCCCGCACCAGCCAGTACGGCCAGGAGGTGACCAGCCGCCTCTCTCCCGAGGAGGAGGAGGCCGAGCGGGACAGGCTGAGAGGAATCATCTCCCACATCCAGAACGGCTCCTTCGCCCGGGAGTGGACAACCGAACAGCAGGCCGGGTTCCCGGAGTTCAACCGGGTGAGGGCCCTGAACATGGCCCATGAAATGCGGGAAGCGGAACGGAACCTCTACAGAGTGCTCGGACGGACTCCTGACGACGGCTAGGACTACCCCCGTCCAGCCTTCGCAGGACCTTTCGAACCAGAGATGTCACACCCCCGCCTTAGGTTGAGATGTGTGAAAAAAACTCGCCCAGATCAACAAAAAACCACGCTAAGTCGCGAAACATCCAAAGTACCTGCTAGACCGGCAACCCTCCTCCCAGACCGTGAAAACCTCAGCTAAGTCGCGAAGACCCTCCCTTTACCTTGAATAGGACAGCTTCTGCCCCCCGCCCCTCAGCACAAGGCTCCACCCGAATGGTTCAAGAACCCTACCCGGAAGACGACTACCTGGATCAGCCGCCCCCGGAACGTCGTCGCGGCCGGGTGGGGCGGGTGCCCCCTCACTCCCGGGAGGCCGAGGAGTCGGTGCTGGGCGCCATTCTCCTGAGCCGGGACGCCACCAACAAGGTGATGGAGGTGCTGGACACCGACGACTTCTACGAGCCGATAAACGGGCTCGTGTTCGAAGCGGCCCGCCGGCTCTACAACGAGAGCCGGGCCATCGACGTGCTAACCCTGGCCGAGGAGTTGAGACGCACCGACGCACTCGAGCGGATCGGCGGACATGAACGGCTGGCGGATCTGAGCCAGAGCGTCCCCAATGTCGCGCACGCCGACCGCTACGCGGCGATAGTCGAGGAGCATTCCCAGAGGCGGCGGCTGATCGAGGTGAGCCAGCGGGTGACCGACCTGGCCATGAACCTCGACAGAACCACGGAAACGGTGATCGACCAAGCCGAGCGGATGATGCTGGAAGTCAACGACGACGTGGTGGAGGAAGGGCTTCAGCACGTCAAAGACCTGATGAAAGGCGTCTTCGACAGCATCGAAAGCCAAGAGGACCGGATCCCCGGCCTCCCCACCGGCCTCACGGATCTCGACGACAAGCTGATGGGACTCAAGCCGGGGACGTTCGTGGTGGTGGCGGGACGACCGTCCATGGGAAAATCGGCGTTCGCCCAGACCCTTGCCTCGAACACCGCTCGGGATGGTGGGGTGGTTGCCCTGTTCTCCCTGGAGATGTCGAAGGAAGAGGTGCTGACCCGCCTGCTATCCATGGTGAGCGAGGTGAACTCCTCGCGCATCCGCGCCGGGGTGGCTAACAACCTGGAACTTTGGGACAGGCTGCTGGAGGCGGGAAGCACAATCCACGACTGGAAGCTCTACCTCGACGACACACCGGAGCCTACGGTCACCGAAATCCGGGCAAAGTGCCGCCGGCTTCGCCACGAAGAGGGACTCGACCTGGTCATCATCGACTACCTGCAGCTGATGCCGTCGGCGGGGAACTCGGGGTCGCGCAACGCGGACAACCGCCAGCAGGAGATCGCCGAAGTCTCGCGCTCGCTGAAGGGTCTGGCCAGGGAGTTGGGCATCCCGGTGATCGGCGTATCCCAGCTCAACAGGGCGGTTGAGCTTCGCAAGGACAAGCGTCCCATGCTGTCGGACCTCCGGGAATCAGGGGCGATAGAGCAGGACGCCGACATCGTGCTCTTTCTCTACCGGGACGAGTACTACAACCAGGACGACCACCGGGTCCGCAACCTCGCCGAGGTCCTCATCGCCAAGCACCGCTCCGGGCCGACGGGAAAGGTGTTCACCACCTTCGCCAAGGAGTACACGCTCTTCCGCAACCATGCAGGTCCCGCCCCGGCGGACGTTTACCAGTCGACCTATTGAGGCGCTCTGCGACCCTAGCCGGTCTCAGCCTGTGGTGGTCTCGGTTTCGTCGGCGGGCGGTTCCGTCTCCGGGACGGTGGTGTCGGTGGTTGTGACACCCTCGGATCCCCCTGAGATCACCACCACCACCTCGCCGCCGATGTCCACCTGCTCACCGGCTCCGGGCTCGGTGCGGATCACCCCACCCGCCACAACGGTGTCGGAAGCCTCAACCACCTCCACCCAGGACAAACCCAGATCCGTCAGGTTCGCATAGGCCTCGATACTGGGCAGTCCCACCAGATCGGGGACCACCAACACCCCCGGGCCCTCGGAGATCACCACCACCACCTGCTCGGTGGCGGCAACGCCTCCCCCGGCGCCCGGCACGGTCCGGATCACCTGACCGACCGGCACATCGTCGGAGATCTCGCTCGCCTCGGCCCACCTCAATCCCGACTGGGCCAACACCGAAAGAGCCTCGCTGCCTGACAACCCCACCACATCCGGTACCACCAACAACTCCGGGCCCTCGGAGATCACCACCACCACCTGCTCGGTGGCGGTTATGCCTCCCCCGGCGCCCGGTTCGGTCCGGATCACCTGACCGGCCGGCACATCGTCGGAGATCTCGCTGGCCTCGGCCCACCTCAGTCCCGACTGGGCCAACACCGAGAGAGCCTCGCTGCCGGGCAGTCCCGTCACATCGGGCACGACCAGCAACCCGGGACCGGTCGCAACCATCAGGTCGATCGGGGTGCCCGACGGCAACAGGGGGCCGGGCAGCGGATCCTGATCGAAGACCGTCCCCACCTGCCAACCGCTGTCCTCCACAAACTCGATCTCACCCACGGTGAATCCCTGGGCCAGGATGAGGCTCTCGGCCGTGCCCTGGGTCTGGCCGATGACCAGGGGGATTGCGAACCTCTCGAGACCGCTGGAGACCACCACTTCCACTTCGGTGCGGGACTCCACCCGCTCCCCCGCCGGCGGACTGGTGGCGATCACCCTTCCCTCCGGCATCTCCTGGCTGTTCTGGCGGACCACCCGGACCAGCAGCCCCGACTCCTGGATCGAAGAGAAGGCGTCCGTCTCCCATCTGCCCACCACGTCGGGGATGGCAACCATCACAACCCCGGGCTCCGGCTCGGGGGCCTGCAGCAGCGACCAGACCACCCAGCTCAGGCCCGCCAGGGCTGCCACCAGCACGAAGACCCCGACGACGAACGGCAGAGGCACCGGCCGTCGCTCCTCCATGGGCGGGTAATAGGGCTGGGGCAGCACTCGTCCCGCGCTCCGAGCCGGTCCCCCCGAACCCCTCGACACCGCAACCGGTTGGCGCACCACCACCTGTTCGGGGACGATGGCCGGAGCGGGCCGGGCGGGCGCCTCGCCGGCGATGCTTTCCCCTCTCAGCCACGCCTCCAGATCGTGAAGGAACGGATCCGTGTCCTGGTAGCGGCTGTCGGGGTCCTTGGCAAGGGCGCGAAGCACGATGGCGTCCAACTCCGGGGGGACCTCGGGATTGCGGGAGGAGGGAGGAGGAACGTCGGTGGAAACATGCTGATAGGCCACGGCCATGGGAGTCTCGCCTCGAAAGGGGGGACGACCCACCAGCATCTCGTAAAGGACCACTCCCAGCGAATAGATGTCGGATCGTCGATCGGCAGAGCGGCCCTGAGCCTGTTCCGGGCTGAAATAGGTGGCTGTGCCGATTATCGAGCCGGTTCGCGTCAGGTCGGTCGAGTGATTCCATGCCCGGGCGATTCCGAAGTCGGCCACCTTCACCGTCCCGTCGCCGGTGAGCATGATGTTGCCCGGCTTGACATCCCGGTGGATAACGCCCAGGCGGTGGGCTGTGGCCAGGGCCAGGACCACCTGGCGGGTCACCTCCACCGCCCTCCGGGGATGGAGAGGCCTTCGGTCGGTGATGAGATCCCGCAGACAGTCTCCCTCCACCAACTCCATCACCATGAAGTAGGACCCTTCCGCTTCCCCCCAGTCATAGATGCCCACGATGTTGGGGTGGTTCAGGTTGGCCGCCGATTGGGCTTCGCGGCGGAATCGCCGAACGAAGGACTCATCCTCGCTGTGAGACTTGGGAAGGAGTTTGACCGCCACCCGCCTGCCGAGGGCGACGTCCACCGCCAGATACACGTCCGACATGCCCCCCCTGGCCAGATGGCTCACCAATCGGTAACGATCAGCCAGGGTGTACGGGAGTTCCATCTCCTAGGCGATAATAGAAACCGCCCGGCCTCATGAGGTGTCGTTTCGTGCCCGCTCGGAGCATCCGGGCTAGCTTCGCTGCAGCCAATAGGAGAGCAACTCGGATGCGACGCGCGCCGCGGCGGTCGCCCCGGTCACCGATTCTCCGAATTCCCCTCCCGGCTCGATCATCACCGCCAAGGCGATGGTGGGTGAATCCACGGGAGCGAATCCCACGAACCAGGCGTGATTGCGCCCGTCCGCATCCTGTCCCGTGCCGGTCTTTCCGGCCACCCGGTGGCCCGCCACCGTGGCCTCCTGACCGGTGCCCTCCGTTATCACACGCTCCATCATGCGGGCCACCGAGGCGGCTGTCTCGGGGGTTGTCACCCGGTTCGCCTCAGGCGTTTCGGGCCGCTCGTTCACCTCACCGTCTGCATCCGTCCAACTCGCAACCAGGTAGGGTGGCGCCCTCAGTCCTCCGTTGGCCACCACCGCCGCAACCGAGGCCATGTGGAGAGGCGAGGAGAGGGCCAGTCCGCCGGTTCCCGCCGAAGCCAGCAGGTCGGGATCGGAGGACCGCTCTGCTCCGAAAGACGGCACCGGCGTTTCGAGGGGAAACTCCATCGCCGTTTCGAACCCGAAAGCGGCGGCATAGGCATCCATGATCTCCGAGCCCATTTCCAAAGCCAGTTCGGCGAAGGCCAGGTTGCAGGAGAACACGAAGGAGGTGAGCAGGCTGACCTGCGCCGCGTCCCCGCATGGGACGTTCCCGGGGTTGGTGACCACCAGGGTGGCTCCCGGAATCTGCCATACCGCGCGGTCCTCGAAGAGGCTCTCGACGTCGGCGGTCTCCGTGTCCAGGGCGGCGGCCGCGCTGACGATCTTGAAGACCGACCCGACCGGATAGAGGACCCCGGCCGCCCTTTCGGTCACGGGAACCCGGGGGGAGGAGACCAGCGCCAGTACCTCGCCGGTATCGGGACGGATAGCGGCCACCGCCCCCCGCCGGCGCGCCAGGATCTCATAGGCTCGTTGCTGGAGATCGGCGTCCAGCGTTATCTGCAGCCCGCGGGGACGGAGGTCTTCACCGAACATGGCCGCCATCAAATCCGAGACAGTGAGGTCTCGACGGGAACGCAACTCGTCGGCATAGACCTCCTCCAAGCCTCCGGGCGCGTCCTCCGTACCCAACACGGACCGAAAGGCCTCCCCGGCGGGGTACCTTCGGTTGTAGGAGCGGAAGCTGTCGGGATCCTGCTCGGAATAGGCCAGGACCCTTCCCCCGACGGTGCTGATCATCCCCCGTTCCTTGCCCGCCTGAAGGAGGGCCCTACGCCGGTTGTCGGGATGGTTCCGATAACTGTCGGCGGCCACGAATTGGTGCCAGGTGGCCCCCACCACCAACACAACCATCCCGACCATCAAGAGCAGGGCCACCCGGCGGATGGAGCGATTCACAGGTGTCCCTTCTCCTCATGGCTGATTCTCACCAGGAGCGCGATGGCCAACCAGCCCGCCACCAGGGGGACTCCCCCGTAGGCCAGGAGGGGCAATCCCAGGTTGGTGGGCGGCAGCAAACGCTCCAGGCCCCCGGCGCCGGCCAGAAACATCAGGCACAACAAGAACGAGAGCGAAGCGGCGGTCACCTTGCAGAAGAGGTCACGGGAGGCGATGGCGATTCCCACCCCCGCCGCCGTAACCAGCCCGTAGAGCATTATCACCGCCACCGTTCCCGCCAACCCCAGTTCCTCCCCCAAGGCGGCCAGGATCCAATCGCTGGTGGCGCGTGGGATCAACTCGGGATCACCCATCCCGAGGCCGGAACCCGACAGATGGCCGCTGCCCAGCGCCAGCAGACTCTCCTTCAAACCGGCGCCCGCCTCCCCGGCCGAGAAGGGATCCAGCCAGACATCCAGGGTCTGTGAGACCCGGGAGGAAGTCAGCCCGGCAACGGAACCGATCCCCACAAGCCCGAGACCTGTCCAGACCACCCGGGTGTCGCCGGCGGCGGCGTAGGCAATGGTGGCTGACAGAACCACCAGCATCGCCCAGGCGGTCAGGTCACCTGTAGCCCAGAGGAGCGGCAGCGTTGTGACCCAGACGGCCGCTACCACCAGGTGATTCCTCAGCGAGACCAGCCGACTCCCCGCCCCTGCCGGCGGTGGGTCCAGGGCCCATCGCGAGTGAATGCCGGCCAGGCCGACCGTCAACAACACCGCTCCCAATCCAAAGGGCTGGGCTATGAACGAGACGTTCCCCCACCCGATGGTCAACCACAGCCCGGCGGCGTCGCCCGAATTGCCGTCCACGAGGCGAGGAAGAAAGGGAAGAATGATCAGGCACAGTCCGCCGGCGGCCAGCCAGTAGCTCACCGACATGAGCCTCTCCACTCCCAACCGGAAGGCCGCCAGGACCCAGATGGCGGCCACGACACCGGCCACCACCCACCACATTTGGATCGGCGCTCCCATGGGATCGATTCGATAGATCTCCACCAACCCCAGGGCCACCAGCAATGCGGTCGGCCACAGCAGGAAGGAACTGGTCCCCGGCGCCCATCGCCGCACTGCCGCCACCAACCCTGCCAGACAGCAACCGAAAGCCAGGAACACCACACCGGCCGCCCCACTCACCTGCCCGGTCTTCCCGAAGTCGACCAAGGCCACGCCCAAGCCGGCGACTGCCGCCGAACCGGCCACCCAGGCCGCCTCGGTCACCAATCTCATGACGAGATGTCAGCCAGCACTACCGTGACGTTGTCCGATGCGCCTCTGCTCAGGGCCTTCTCCAGCAGACCCCACACACATTCCTCGGCGTCTCCGCTCTCCAGCACTCTCCTCATGTCCCGGTCCGAGAGCATCCTGTACAACCCGTCGGAACAGATCATCCACCGGTCTCCGTCCCTGAGCGACATCTTCGTCTCCTCCACCTCCAGTTCCGCGTTGAAACCGAGCACCCTGACCAGGCTTCCCGAGTTGGGCATGTTGTCGGCCGCAACCGGGTCCATCCCCCGCTGTACCCACTGCCACGCAACGGTGTGGTCGTTGGTCAACTCCATGATCCGGCCCTGCCGGTACAGATAGGCCCTGGTGTCCCCCACGTGGGCGACGCGGGCCACCCCTTCGGAGAACTCCACCAGCGTGAGGGTGGTGTAGGTCCCCTTCCAGCGGGGCTCGCGTTCCACCAACTGCAGGATGGCGTCGTTGGCTGCTCTCACCCGGTCGGCGGGAGAGCCGGACGCCGCCTGAGCCGTGGTGACGGCCAACTCGGCGGAGACGTGCCCGAACTTTTCTCCCCCCAGCCCGTCGGCCACCATCATCACCACCGGCTCGGCAGACCGGCCCGACCCCTGGGGATACATGCGATCCTGGTTTATCTCGGGGCCGTACCCCAGGTGGGTGGCGGCCCCCCATGTGCAGATCATCGAACCTCCAGGACCGTCCGACCCACCTGCAGGGCGTCTCCCCGAGCCAGATCAACCGGAGTCCGCAGCCTTCGACCGTTGAGATAGGTCCCGTTGTCGCTGCCCAGGTCGCTGGCCGACAGCTTCCCCTGACGTCGGCTGATGCGAAGATGGAACTCGGACGCGTACGGGTCGTCTATGGGGACGTCGGCATCGGGGCTCTTCCCCAACACCACCGAATCCGCCACGGTGAAGTGCATGCCCGACTGGGACTCGGACCGGACGAACACCAGCCGGGATCCGAGCCGGGTGGTGCGGACGGAGTCCCCCAACCCCAGATAGCTGGCGATCCCCTTGGCTACATACCAGACGAACAGGTAGATCAGAGCCAGGAAGATCAACGGGAGTGCGGTGAATACAAAGTCGGTCACCGAAGGTCCCTCCCCGGGGGGTCACCAAACATGCGGCTTAGTGTATGTCGCCCGGCCCCGCGCGCCGACAGGAATTGCAACCCCTTTCTTCCACCGATCCGGAGCCGGGTAGAATACACACCTCGGCGGAGGGCGAGTGGCGAAATTGGCAGACGCGCAGGATTCAGGATCCTGTGGGCTTTAAAACCCGTGGGGGTTCAAGTCCCCCCTCGCCCACCAAAACCGGACCCCACCAATTGCCAAGGCCTACTGTGTCGTTGAAGTCGACGATGCGGGACCGGTGGCCCAGACCATGATCTTTCCCGAGGCGCAGTCGATGGCACCCTTCCCGCTGAGAACCATCTCATTGCGGGAGAGCACCATCCCGAAGTGGCCTGTGTTGTCCTCATCACGATGTCCGTAGGAGAAGTCCACAAGTCCCAGGCTGTCTCCACTGGCCTGTTGTTGCGCGAAGTATGAGTCGAGGTCCGAACGATCCGTGGCCTCCTCACCGTGGCGAGTCAGGGCATCGTAAAACCACTGGAACCGATCATCAGGCGCAAAGAATCGGTCGGTGAGACTTGCGCTGCTTGAACCGGTGGAATAAGCAGACAGGAATTCTTCGACCAGTTCCCGAGCGCCCTCGCTGCTGCAGACATCCGATCCAATGTCACTTGTCTTCGAACCACCACCGCTCAGAGTTGTCAAGGCAAGCGCCCCAGCCCCCACGAAAAGCATCGTGCACCACACCAAGATCTGCTTCCGGCTGAACTTCCCCTCGGTATCGGCAATGTACTTCACCTTCATGGCGCCCAAATGTCAACTTCGCGCGAAGATCATCAGTTCCCGTATCTCGCCTGCGTCTGCGGCTTGCAAAGCCGCGTGGTAGCACCGCCTCAACTGGTCGGTGGTCACAGCGAGATGCATGCCCCAACTGAACGGCGTTTCCCCTAAGGCAATGCGGAGGTAATCGGCACAGATTCGACTGTGCCGGCCATTTCCATTGGGAAAAGGGTGTATGGAGACTAGGCGGTGATGGAACCGGACGCAGGTTTCGTCAGGTTCGTATGTTTGATGTTCCACCCAAGCGGCGACATCCCCTACTAGCAGCCGCACCGCCGAGGGGATACGGTCTGGTTCTATGCCTATGTTGGTCTGTCTCAGCCGGTATTGACCGGCCCATTGCCACACTTGGCCGAACATTGCCCTGTGAAGATTCCGCAGGTAGAGGTCATCCAACAGATCAGCGACTGTTGGCGGCTGCCGCAGGAGGGCGTGGGCGATGTTGCGTTCCTCGGCGTCGAACAGGTCGCCGCGAGTGCCAATGTAGGACGGGATCAAGCCCATCCTGTCCTCCTCGGTCAGGGGAGTATGACCTTCGCCGTCAGGTAGCCAAGGGTCAATCATCGGAGGGGCTCCACAGTCCCCTTCGATCCGCTAGATCTTCGGCCAAGTCCTCGATGCGGGCATCAATGCCGTCACTGCGTGCTTGGTTTTCAAGACGACTGTGGTGAGTTGCTCGGCGCAGAATCTGTGTCGCCCTGCTCCTTGCTTGCGCCTCCACCGCCTCGGTGAGACTCGTTCTGGGTACCAAGGCGTATACAAGATGGCAATTGAGGGCGCCGGCGACCCGATCCAAGGTGTCAAGTTGGATAGAGAACTGCATTTCAGCCTGCTCCAGCGCCGCCACGCGTTGCTGACTGATCCCCAGCCGCTGCCCCAGTTCCGCACCGGACATACCCAATGCGTCCCGCACGGCACGAATCCAGCCTCGATGAGGGCGCACCATCTGAGATAGGGGACCCAACCGGCGGTACCGTTCATCCATGCGGCGGCGAGCAAGTGCCCTGGGGTGCTTCACGAGATTCCATCCTTCCGGGACTGTATTACAACAATACCATTGTACTATGGCCATAGAATAACAATATAAAAATTGTATATTGAGATCCCGGCTAGCTGAATGACCCCAACGTGCTTCAGCAGGCCCGGAGACGTCCCTCTGCTTTCCCCTCACACAGGAACTTGAGGACGGCTAGCCTACGAGAGCCAGTCAACGACGAGCACAGGAATTCTCTTGGAGACAACCACCTCCGGCCACCACCTGACAATCGGCTCTGTGGCGATGAACCGCTGGAACGCCATCGGACATGTTGCCTTGGCCGGCGTAAACGCGGTCGGCATGGCGGTGGCCAGCGTCCTCAACGCGCTGGGGCTGGTTTCGTTCAGCGTCATCAACGCAGTGGGGTTGGTTGCGGTGGGCGGGGCCAACGCGATCGGGATAGTTGCCTTGAGCGGGGTGAACGCGATCGGCATAGTGGCGATCGGCGGGGTTAACGCACATGGCGTCATAGCCATAGGGGGCGGGAACGTCAGAAGCCTTCTTCCCGCTTCCTGAACAAGCAAGGGGCCGACTGGTGCGACTCCTGGTTTTCCAGCACATCGATTGCGAACATCCCGGCCGCCTGCGCGACTTCCTCAGGGAAGACGGCGTCGAGTGGACCGCAGTGGAACTCGACGAGGGCGAGCCGATCCCGCCACTGGAGGACTACGACGCCCTGTGGGTGATGGGCGGCCCGATGGATGTCTGGGACGTGGACGAACACCCATGGTTGGTGGAGGAGAAGCAAGCTATCCGCCGCTGGGTGCGAGAGATGGAACGGCCCTTCCTGGGCCTGTGCCTGGGACACCAACTGCTGGCTGACGCCCTCGGGGGCACCTGCGGCCCCCAGCGCCCGCCCGAGATCGGTGTGTTCAGCGTCGATCTGACGCCTGAAGGCCGCGCCGACCCGATCTTCACCCGGATGGGCAAGCGCCAGGTTGTGTTGCAGTGGCACTCGGTCCGCGTGGCCCAGCCTCCCGACGACGCGGTGGTGCTGGCCGGTTCCCCCCAGTGCCGGGTGCAGGCCATGCGAGTGGGCCCGCGGGCCTGGTCGATGCAGTACCACCTCGAAGTGGAGGAGGACACCGTACGCAACTGGGGTGCGGTGGACGCCTACCGGGACGCCCTGGAGTCGGCCCTCGGTCCCGACGCCATCGAGTCCCTGGCCGCCGACGCCGAGCGCCACATGGCGGGCTTCGCGGTTGACGCCGAGCGCCTTTACCGCAATTTCATGGCTATCGCCGCAGGTCCCGTCCCCTCCCGGTAACCAGCCCACCCCCTTCTTTGGTTAGAAGGGCAGACCCAGGGCGCTGGTCAGGAACCTCATGTAGGGAGCGGCCTGGCGGCAGACCCCGGCGAATTCCTCCAGGAAGCCCGGCGAAACCACCTCCTCCTCGTCGAAGTCGACCCAGGCAATGTAATCCTTTCGTCTGAGGTCCTCGATGAGCGGATGGTCGGAGTCAAAACCTTTCGGGGCGCGCTTCAGGGAGTCTCCGACAATGGAGAACTCGCTCAGGAAGCCCGGGTCGCCCGAAGCCTGTTCCCATCCATCCGGATCGGCGACGATGGCATTCCGGATCTCGTTCAATGTCGGCGTGGCAGGCCTCCAGATGCCCACCCCCGCTCCGACCTCCCCGGGGGCCAGGTGCAGGTAGAACCCGGGAGCATGGGCCGTCTTACCGGCTTCGTGGCGGAATTGTGCCGCCGCCTGGGTCTTGTAGGGACTCTTGTCCTTGCTGAACCGGACGTCCCGGTAGATGCGGAACATCGACCCGCCGTTGGCCCGCGCATCGGCGACGAAATGCGGGCTGATGGCGTGCAGCAGCGGTCCGAAGTCTTCTATGAATCCCAGCAACGGTTCCTTGACGTGCCGCTCGTATCGATCCTTGTTGCCTTGGAACCACTCCCGGTTGTTGTTGACCCGGAGATCCATAAGAAAGTCAAACAGGTGCGGGCTGAAGTGTGCTCTGGCCATTCGCCGACCGGATGCTAACGCGGCACCGATAACGGAGAACCAGCCACCGGCCCCACCCCCGCAGATCGGGCCGGCGACGCCCCTTGAAGGAGGTGTGAGCCGCAGGAGAACAAGGGAGAGTGGCAAATGCCCCACGAAGCCTTAACCTACGAACCAGGACATGATGGCATTTCCCAACCGATCCCGCCCATCCCGCGGAAAGTGGTGGCTGCTGGCCCTCCTGTTGGTCGTGGGCCTCGGATTGGTGCTCAACGCCCTCATCAACACCACCCGCACCGAGACCACCCTCGGCGAGGAACTCCGGAGCCACACCATCACCCTGGACCGGGCGGCCCGATCCTTCGTGAGGCTGATCGAACAGATCGACACCGCCGACCGATCGGAGTTGGCCTCCATCATCACCCAGTCAAGGGAGTCCATCGGAGCGGTCACCGTCGGCCTGGAGCAGTCGGAGGACCAGGACAGCAGCCTGGTCATCCTGCTGGGCATCTCCCTCGATTTCTGGGACGAGGGCCTGGAGCGCTTCGAGAACGCCTTCCTTTCCGCGGTGGACGACCCGTTCAACTACGTGGTTGAGGAACAACTCACCACCGCCCTGGTCAGCATCCGAAGCGGGGACCGCATATACGAGGCATTCCTGGAGAGGATCGGCGCGGAACCAGGGATCCAGTCCTTCTCCGAGTTCAGAACGGTGGTTTTCCTTCCGGTCGTCTATCCCGTGGTGGACACGGCCCAGTTCCTGGCCACTTTCGCTCGGTTGTCCCGGCCCACGCTGGAGTTCACCGCCGACCTGGGAATAGAGCAGGTCACCTCCCATCCCGAGTGGGTATCCGACCTGGAGGGCCACCCGGTAATCATCCCGACCGACAGCTTCGACCTGCTGGTGGTGGTGGCCAACCGGGGCAACGTGGAGGTGGTCGAGGAGACCTCCCTCCAGTTGACCATCTGGCCGCCGGGCCAGGCGGTGCTATCCCGGGACCTGACGGTTCCTCCCCTGGCGCCGGGAGAGAAGACAACCGTCACCTTCTTCGAGTTGGCCGTGACCCCCAACACCACCTACCAGGTGGAGGTCCGCCTGGGACTGGCCCAGGAGGAGCAAAACGTCGAAGACAACAGCTACGTGTTCACCCTGAGCGTCGGTGGCTAACGGTATCCCCGGCCGCCTTCCCACATGCAGCGTCCTCCTTTAAAATGAGCCCCAATGCTTGACCTCGCCACACTCCGCGCCAGCCCCGACACCATCCGCCTATCCATGGCCCGCCGAGGCTTGGAGGTGCCCGTGGGACGCCTGGCAGCGACCGAGGCCGAGATCCGGGAGTTGCGCCACGAAGCAGACAACCTGCGGGCGGCTCAACGGTCCCTGGGGAGGGAGATCGCCGGCCTCCAGGGGGAGGAGAAGCGCCAGGCCATCGAACGGGCGACTTCCCTGGCCGGCCGCATCAAGGAGTTGAACACCCGGGCCGGGGACCTCTCGGAGCAGTTCTACCGGGAGTGGCACACCCTGCCCAACCTGGTCGATCCCAGCGCAGCCGACGGTCTCACCGAGGATGACTCCCAGGAACTTCGACGGGTGGGAGAGACCCCGAGCTTCGGCTTCGAGCCCGCCGATCACGAAGCGCTCGGCGAGAGCCTGGACATCATAGACACCAAACGGGCGGCCAAGATGGCCGGATCTCGCTTCGGGTACCTGAAGGGCAAGGCCGCCCTGCTGGAATTCGCCCTGATCAAGTGGTCCATGGACCACCTGGTCGAAGCCGGGCTGGTTCCCATGGTCACCCCCGTGCTGGTCCGGGAGATGGCCCTGTTCGGCACCGGGTTCTTTCCCGGAGACCGCCAGCAGGTCTATGAGATACCCGCCGACGACCTGTTCCTTGCCGCCACCTCGGAGATCAGCCTCGCCGCCTACCACGCGGACGAGATCCTGGAACCAGAGCAACTCCCCATCCGCTACGCCGGTTTCTCCAGTTGCTTCCGTCGGGAGGCCGGCACCCACGGCAAGGACACCGGCGGCATCTTCAGGGTCCACCAGTTCGACAAGGTGGAGATGTTCTCCTTCACCCGTCCCGAAGACTCGAACGAGGAGCACGAGCGGATCCTGGGGCTGGAGGAGAAGCTGGTCGGAGAGTTGGAGATCCCCTACCGGGTGGTCAACGTGGCCGCCGGCGACCTGGGCGCCTCGGCCGCCAAGAAGTACGACATCGAGGCCTGGTTTCCCTCCTGGAACGCCTACCGGGAGATCACTTCCTGCTCGAACACCACCGACTACCAGGCCCGTCGCCTCAAGGTCCGCATGAAGGCGCCGGGAGGAAACCGGTTGGTCCACACCCTGAACGGAACGGCGGTGGCGGTGGGCAGGGTGATCATCGCCCTGTTGGAGAACCACCAGCAGAGCGACGGTTCGGTGCTCATGCCCGAGGCTCTGCACCCTTACCTGGGCTTTGACCGGATCGACCCTCCCTAGGAGACGGCGGACGTGAACGGACCGTCTCCCGACCGGATATTCTCGCGTATCCACCGAAGGTACGACCGGTGCAACCGGCTCCTCTCGTTCGGCCGGGATCAGGCGTGGAGGAGGCGAGGAATCGATCAACTCCCCGACGGGACGATCCTCGACCTGGGGGCGGGCACCGGGGTGGCCATGTCGCTCTTCCGGCCAAGCCAGCAGGTAGTGGCCCTCGATCCGGCCTGGCCGATGCTCTCTGTCAACCCCGCACCCCACAGGGTGATGGGAAGGGGAGAGAGTCTGCCCTTCGCCGACGCCACCCTGGATGGCATCTGGTCCGCCTTCGTGTTTCGCAACCTCGAGTCGGTGGAGCAGACCCTCGCCGAGGCCGCTCGCGTCCTGCGTCCGGGAGGGGTGATGGTGGTGGTGGATGCCGGAAGGCCGCTCGGCCGGCCGAGCAGGACAATCCACAGGTTGGGGACGGCGGTGGTCAGCCCCCTGGTGGGTCTGATGGCCGGTGCCGTGCGCGAGTACCGGTACTTCCACCGGTCCCTGGACAAGCTCCCCCATCCCGAAGAGATGTTCCGCGCCGGACCCCTTCGAGTCGACCGCCTGTGGAGGATGGGATGGTTCGGAGGCGTGTACGGCGTGAGGCTGGTCAAACCCTCGGAGTAGCGCCGGCCGCCCGAGGGACTAAGCGTGCACCCCGCCGTCGGACTCGACACCTCCGGTCGGCTGGCAAACCGCTGGCTCGGACCAGGCGCCCCCGCGGCGCCGGGACACCCGCTTAGGGCTGCTTCCTTCCGGACCTGACCCGGTTCACGACCACCCCGACTCACGGGACCCGGCCGTCATCACTGCGCTTTTTGCCGCCTGCCCGGGGCTCGGCGCCCTCAGGCGGGGAGTTCGGCCCCGCATGTAGAGGTTTTCGGGTTCAGGGAACCCCTAGTGCCCCGCTTAGCACGCGTGCCGACCTTAGCACAATCCCGGATGAAACGGAGATGAGATCAGCCGTTGTTCCCGCCCCTCTTGCTACTGAAGAAGGATCTGAGCATCTCGGCGCTCCGGGCGGCGCCCACCCCCGCCACGATCTCGCACTGATGATTGAGACGCCGGTCCCCGGGGATATTGTAGAGGCTCAGCGCCGCTCCCGCCTTGGGATCGGCGGCGCCGTACACGATCCGTTCGATACGCCCGGAGACCGCCGCGCCGGCGCACATCGAGCAAGGCTCCAGGGTCACATAGAGAGTGTGTCCCAGGAGACGCCAGGAGCCCGCCCGGCGAGCGGCCTCGGCCAGCACCAACACCTCGGCATGGGCGGTGGGATCCCCCCGTTCCTCCCGACGGTTGTGGTCCGAGGCCACCACCTTCCCGGCGGAGTCGACCACCACCGCTCCCACGGGCACATCCCCATGGACCGGCGCCTTGGCAGCTTCGGCCAGGGCCAGTTCCATGAACCGATGGTGATCCGTTGACTCGGCCATATTCCCCGATTACCTCGCTGGGGCCGTTTGCTAAAGTTCTAGGGCGCTGAGCGCTTTCTTAACCTATCCACATTACGGGTATGGAGGGATCGCATAGTCTGGTCTAGTGCGCGGCACTGGAAATGCCGTTGGGGGTGATCACCCCCTCGTGGGTTCAAATCCCACTCCCTCCGCCAGCGCCGGGAGAATCCCATTTAACCGACGCTGGCCGAAAGGAGAGGTGGCCGAGAGGTCGAAGGCGCTCGCCTGCTAAGCGAGTAGGGGGTTTGTAGCTCCCTCGAGGGTTCAAATCCCTCCCTCTCCGCGAGTATAGGGTGTGTTTCCCCTGGTCAGAGGGTTGAGGCTGGGAACTGTACCACTCCTAGTGTCTATTGGTGAGGGGGGCTTTGACGGCGATCATCGAAAGTGCCCAGAGTCGATCACCGAAAGTGCCCAGTCTGGG
>JAPPFC010000053.1 GCA_028824015.1 bacterium | reverse complement strand
TCGAGGCGGTCACCGAACCCGGACAGGTCAAGTTGTTCGCCGACGGAGACAATATTCCGGTGAAGTTCGATCCCGACAAGATCTGGGTCCTCGGACCGAACACCGCACAACAACCCGCCGCCACCGGGTAGGGACCGCTTGACCCGCTCCGGTCCTTCCGGTGGGTCCATCTCCACGCCCGGCAACGACACTCGCTGGGGTCTGATCGTCGCCGGATGGTCGGTCTACGCCCTTTACTACCTGGGGAGGGTCAACTTCTCTGTTGCAGTCCCGGGACTCGGGGAGGAACAGGGACTCGACGCCACCCGCATCGGCGCCCTGGCCGCCGGGTTCTTCTGGGTGTACTCGCTGTCGGCGCTCCCGGTCGGATTCCTGGCCGACCGGATCGGCGCACGCCTCCTGGTGGGCCTAGGCCTGGTGGGTAGCGGGCTGATGAACGTCCTCTTCATCCTCACCATCCATAACTTCGCCCTGTCGCTGGTCTTCTGGTCGGCCAACGGGATCTTCCAGGCCATGGGATGGACACCAATCATGGGAGCAATAGGCCGCTGGGTATCCCAGAAGGGAGCCGGACGGATCATCTCCTCCTTCGGTTCCTCCTTCGTAGCCGGGACCGCTCTCACCTTCGCCCTAGGGGGCTCCATCGTCGAACAAGGCGGGGTCGCAGCCGTGTTCATGGCCGCCGGCATCGTTCTGATTCCCGCCGGCGTCGCCTGGTGGATCGGAGTGCGCGATCCGATCCAACCGTCATCGGGTGCCAACCGCCCGCGTGCCTCGATCGCCCGAGCGCTCGGACTCCTCCCCCCGGCGGTGGCCTTGGGTGCCGCGTTCGTTGCGCTGGTGGTGTGGACGCCTGCCTACTTCGTAGAGGTGCACAACCAGGCGGTGGGCCGTTCCGGACTACTCTCCGCCGCCATGCCGGCCATAGCCATCGGCGCCATCCTCGCCATCGGGCGCTGGTTTCGACACTCCCGCGGTCCGGGCGCCGCCCAGAGGGGCGCCCTGGTGCTGGGAGCCACCGCAGCGGCACTGGCAATGGTCAGCCAGGCGTCCGGTCTGCTGGCGGGATTCGCCACCGTCGCGGTAGCCACCGCCCTGGTCGGCGCGTCATCTTCCATCGTGCTCAGCCTGTTTCCCAGGATGACCTCTCCCACAGGCGTGGCGTTGGTCAGCGGCATCTATTCGCTGGGTTTCAACCTGGGCGGCGGCGCAGGATCACCGATCGTGGGAAGGCTCGTCGACCAGGACGCCTGGGACGGCGTGTTCCTGTTCCTGGCCGGGTCCGTCCTGGCAGGTGCAATCTGGATCATCGGCTGGTACATGTGGACACGATCCCGCCTACACGAATTGAGAATCGGCCGATGAATGATCGCCAACCCAAACACAGAGCCGTAATGGACCTCAGCCGTGACGAATGGCTGGATGCCCTCGGAATGGACGCCAAAGACATCCCGAAGGCAGTGATCATGGAAGGCTCCTGGTGGCGAGCCCAACGCACAGAATGGCGCCTGAGCTACCTGGACGACGTCCGTGAACTCGCCTTCCCCGACATGTTCTATGGCTACTGGCAGGGATCGCCCGTCGTCTATTCCTGCGTCTATGGAGCGCCCAGAGCAGCCGAGCTGGCCCACCTGTTCGGAGTGCTGGGAACCCCCCGGATGGTGATGATCGGCACCTGCGGTGCTCTCGATCCCAGCCTGGCCACCGGTGACGTGGTCGTGCCTTCCTGGGCGGTGGCTCGGGAAGGGGTTGCCCACCTGTACGAGGCAGTCGACGATGCCACCGGCACCATCCCGTCCGACCCGGGCCTGACGGCATTGGGAAGAGCCGCCTTGGAGAGTAGAGGAGTCAGAACGGCCGACTCCCTGCATCTGACCTGGAGTTCCATCTTCGCTCAGAGCGGAGCCATGGTCGAGGAGTGGAGAGAAGCGGGTTATGGATCAGTCGATATGGAAGCAGCCACACTCTTCGCCGTAGCGAACCACTTCAGGTTCGCCGCCACCGCTCTATTGGTGGTGTGGGATCAACTCACCGCCGACCGAAGCTTCCTCGACCCACTTACATCCAAAGAACAAACCCTCCTCAACGCAGCCAACACGGCCGTATTCGAAGTTGTCCTGGAGGTGACGGCCGATCTCTAAACGTCCCCACCCAGGTGTCGCTACATCTCAGAAACAGGACACCCTAGGCGTCAGCATGACAGTTCCTTCATTCAACGTCAGGTCGGCGGAAGCTCCAGGGCCCCGACACACCACGTACCTTTGGGTGAGATGAGGCTACGTTCTATTCGATTCCCTCCTAGGACCATACAATACGGTCTGCATTTCGATGGTCGCTATTCTCTAGAGAGGAAAACTCCCAACTTTCTTTTGAAGTCTCGGCGGGTTAAGTCTGCCATTTCGAAAAGCTTGTTCTGTGTCAAAGTATCCTTGGCATCTTCCGCTCCGGCCAAATGTATAATGGAGCTGAACTCCACCACAGCCGAAGCTGTCGCCAGGTATAGTGGGAACTGGTGAATGTAGGAATATTGGCCATTTGCGGGCTCTCCAGATGCCATTATTTCCGCGTGTTTGGGGTGGCTCATAGGTATTTCCAGAAGTGGGGCGATGAGAATACCTACCCTTGCCCGAGGATTCTCTAACTCGCAATCATGAGAGCAAATGGCAACAAGGTAGTCTCCATCGTACTGCATGACCCTGTCCCACACAGGTAGCTGAAGGCTTGTAAGGTCCTTATCTTCGGTAACGGATCCCTTCCCTACTGTCATAACATCCGCAGCATCCCTTAAAGACCACCTTGGGAAGGCTGATACCAGGCAAATATCTCCTTGACGTAAATCTGAGCCTGGAGAATCAACAAAGGCCAGAGAAGGCTCTATTCTATCCATGGCGGCAAGTAGTCATGATCCTCCTTCACCCTACTTTCCTCAATTTCCCTTAGCCAATCAAAGGAAAACGCCTGCGGCTGAGGATCGGCCAGAGCCTTCATCAAATCAAAGTCATCGCCTCGAGTTGTCTGGTATACCACGTAATTGACCGAAACAGATACGGCAACATGCACACTGGCAAGAACACCCTTGGCGCCATACAGCAAAGTAGGGCTAGCCCCAAGGAGTCTGTTCAGATCTAGAATGGCGGGATCCATGTGACCTGACAAGCCCTCGGTGTCGGGCCACGGTGGTACAGCAAGAGATGTGCTGAACTCAGACAAGCCATAATCATGTGAGGAAAACCCTCTTGTGCTATATGTAGGCAAACCCATCATCTACGCTCCCGTCACTCTAGGTGTTCAGCAAATCTGCGAACTAGGTCATTTGCTTTGTCGAAAGAATTATCAATGGTGTCTATTGCATCTTCAGCATTAGTAAACTGTTTGGTTTTTCCGATGTCGAAGTGATAGTTAAGATCCAAGAGCATTTCGTTGCCATCCGGAGGGAAGGTCCGAAGTTTGATGGGAGTTCCATCCGATGATCTGAACGACACATCGATAGCCACTTGAACGAGAAAGGGTGTATCCATTAAGAGATTGATCGCATTGTAATTGACAAGACTACTAAAAGGAGCACCATCATCCTTGATAGGAAGGGAGAACTGGAAATTGTGTCCTACCGCTGTAACAGTCCGTCTTCCAACATAGTCAAGGAATATCTTTGCATTGTACTTGACAATGTGCAACTCTTGGGAAAGCTGTGTCACATTCGAAGCAGCTATCTGAAATCGCTGTGGGTTGGCGCTCAGTCGAAAATCGCCAGCTTGAGCTTCAAGAGCAATAGGAATTCTCAAGATCTCTTGAACTTGCTCCCCCATAAAGTCGAAATCCTCAACATCAACGGCATTAATAGGGAAGCTCTCTCCAACTAAAACGATATTGAAATTGGGATTCGCCATTGTTTATCTATTCCTTCACCTAACCAAGGTCAACGGCACAGACCCACTCTGACCCACCAGCCAACACATCATCTCCCAGCTACCTCTTAGAGTACCCCCGGGGTCATGCTCACGCCTAATGCGTCCAAGAATACCGCAGCCTGTTTGAAACCTCACTATATTTTCTTCCATCCTGGGTGACCCCCACGTCACCACGTTCGCCCTTCTGATTTCCTTCTACAGGGACAAGAAGGATAGCCCGTCGAGACTACGCTAGCAGCCTGGAGATTGGGTAGAGTTTGCCCGTCTGCAAAAGGGGGAGGGCGCCGTCGGAGGGAGTAACGCCCACCGGAGGGCAGGCAGCCACCACCCAAATCGGCTTCGGTCGCCGTCGTCTGGGCTGCAGAAGCCCTTCAAAGGGAGGGCACTACCTGGATCGAGGCTGTTTCATCGACCGCCCTTAGCACCGCCGATGTGAGCCCCCCACACCGCAACCCACCCGGGTCATGGCGACAGGGATACACCCATAGGCATCATCGCGGCCAGAGGGCTACCCAGCACGCGGCACCGTCGCCCGGTGGTAAACCAGGTCGAAGACTGTGTCTGAGAGCCATCTTTTGAAGCTCCCGTCGTCGGCGAAGTGGCGGTAGAGTTGCATGTCGTCGGTGATCACATCGTTCATCACCCGCTGGAGAGCCTTGTCGCTCTCGATGCGGGCGTTCTCGGGATCCGCTTGCTGGCGGGCGTTGCGGAAGGCCTCGTCCGCGGCTACCCGAGCTGGGATTGTCTCGGTGATCAACTTGGTGACGTGATCCTCGTCCTTCCAATCTATGTTGCCGAAGAGATCGTTGAAGGCTTGGATGATGTTGGAGAGACGGTCAAGAAGGGTTTCGGGCCGTCCCCCAGGGTCTCCGACAGGAACGGGGTCGACCTTGCCCTCCTCGTCGGACAGCATGATCTTCTGCATAGCCTTCTTCTCGACCCGGTAGCTGTCCATGTCGATGGCGTCCAGAATCCCCTGAGATAGGTCCTCTTCTTTGGGAGCGGGGAGTTTGGGGGTCAGGAACGTCAGGAAGATGGAGAGTTCCTCCCATTCGGCGTGACCAAACGAAAGGATGGAGGCTAGGAAACCGTAGGTACGAAGATAGCTTTTAGCCCGGCTCTTGAACGCCACTTGGTCATCTTCGCCCAGATCATCCATGTACACCCTGACACATTCGTCGAGGATCGGATGGAGGCGATCCGCGTCAGCACCGTCCAGATAGAGCTTCACCAACTGGTCCACTTGATCGGTGGAGTAGACCTGGGCTCGGGCTAGATCGGCCACCAGGTCGTGCAGCTTGTTGGGATCGGTCTCGTCGGCCAGGACGGTGGTGGTGTAGTAGGGGTCGAAGGCTTTGCGGATAGTCTCGGTGTCGTTGAGGAAGTCAAGCACGAAGACATCGTGCTTTCGGGCATGAGCACGGTTGAGACGTGACAGAGTCTGCACCGCCTTGACACCAAACAGTGTCTTGTCCACGTACATTGTGTGTAGCAGGGGCTCGTCGTAGCCTGTCTGGAACTTGTCGGCACAGACCAGGAAACGGTAGGGATCCTTCCTGATCTGTTCGGGGATCTTCGCCGATGGAAACCCGTTGAGGGAAGCCTCGGTGACCTTGCTCCCTCCCCAGTCATGTTCACCGGAGAACGCAACGATCGCGCGCCACGGACTCCCCCGCTGTTCCAGGTGATCTTTGATGTGATGGTAGTACTGGATGGCCCGCTGTACGCCGTTGGTGACCACCATCGCCCTGGCCTGCCCGCCTATCTTCTGTTGGGCCATCACCTGGGCATGGAAGTGGTCCAACATGATCTCGGCCTTGAGGTCGATCGCGTAGTCGTGTCCCTCCACATAGCGGCGCAGTTTCTTCTGGGCCTGGCGTTTGTCGAACTCTGGATCTTCTTCCACTGTCTTGGCCAGCTTGTAATAGCCATGTACAGGGGTGTAATGGGCCAGAACATCCAAAATGAACCCCTCTTCGATGGCCTGCTTCATGCTGTAGTGATGGAATGGCCGATGCTCAACACTCCCATCGGGCTGGGGACAGGGACCTCCGAAGATCTCCAAGGTCTTGTTCTTCGGGGTGGCGGTGAAGGCAAAGTAACTGGCGTTGGGGAGCAACTTCTTTGATTCCATCAATCGGTTGATTTGATCTTCGTACGTCTCCTCTTCTCCAACTTCTCCCGCTTCCGAAAGTGCTATGGAAATGGCGCCGCTGGTGCGTCCGCCCTGGCTGGAGTGAGCCTCGTCGATGATGATGGCAAAGGTGCTGGAACGCTGGGAGTCGCCGATCTCGTCAAGGATGAAAGGGAACTTCTGAATGGTGGAGATGATGATCTTCTTGCCCTGTTCGATGAACCTTCGCAGGTCGCCCGAGCGGTCGGCATGCCCCACAGTGGCACTCACTTGGGCGTATCGGCGAATCGTCTCTGTGATTTGGCGGTCCAAGATTATGCGATCGGTGACCACGATGATGGAGTCGAAGACCGGACCGTTGTCTCGAGTCAACCCGATCAATTGATGGGCTAGCCAGGCTATCGAGTTGCTCTTGCCGCTCCCGGCCGAGTGCTGGATCAAATAACGCTTACCCGCGCCTTGGGCGGCGGCATCCGCCAACAGCTTGCGCACCACGTCCAGTTGGTGATACCGCGGCCAAATCTGTTGCCGTTTGCGCCCGTTCCCTATCAGTTGAGCGTAGTTCTCGATTATGTTGGTAAGACTCTCGCGGGACAGCACCTCTCGCCACAAGTAATCGACCGCCAACCCGTGAGGATTGGGAGGATTGCCGGCTCCGTCACCCCGCCCCCTATTGAAAGGTAGGAAAACGGAAGCCTTCCCATTAAGGTAGGTGCAGAAGAAGACCTGTGTGTCGTCTACCGCGAAATGAGCCAAACACCGGCCCCGAGCGAATAGCTTCTCGCGCGGGTTGCGATCTCGACGATATTGATGGATGGCGTCACTCACGGTCTGTTTGGTGAGGCTGTTCTTCAACTCGAACGTAAGCACCGGAAGGCCGTTGATGAAGAGCGCCAGATCCAATGACCGCTGCGTCTCGTCCTGGCTGTAACGAAGCTGGCGGGTGACAGTGAACCGGTTCTGTTCAAACCGGACCTTGGCTGTCTCGTTGTCAGGTGACGGGGTGCCGTAGAACAAATCCAAATGGTGCGGGCCATGCTTCACACCATGACGAAGGACGTCTATCGTGCCCCGTCTGGAGACTTCCCTCTCCAGACGAGCCAGGAACTTGCGCCGAACAGGGTTGTCGTCTCCCAGGCGAAGCGCCTTGGAGGATTCCGGCTGAGTGAGCTGGAGGAAGTCGGTGAGTTGCCCGAGATCCGCGCAATGCCCACGGTCGTAATCGGCGGGATCACCGCCAGTCCATCCCACGCCTCCGTGACTCATGTACGGTTGCGAACCTGGTTGGGGAGGATCACAGGCGTGCCCGGCCAAGATCGTGCAAATCAGCCTCTCAAGCCCCTTCTCCGAAGTGTCGGTAGTCATGCCGCGTTCTCCTCCAGCAAGTGCGTGGCCTCCCGTACGTCACATTTGCCGGTGACTACATCTGAGATCATTCGCGTCCTGTAAGCCTGAAGCAGTTCGATCTCGCGGTGCATGTTGGAAATAGCAGCATCTGTTTTGGCAGTCCAAACACCTAGAAACTGGGCTATGGCAACCTGCTCTGTGGGAGGAGGGAGAGGAATCCTCACATTCTTGACTTCGCCTTCACTTATGGCTGGCACTGGTCCAGGCTTCGCCATTCCACCTAAATCAAGCCACAGCATGAGGTAATAGGTGAACCAAACGTCAGCCGCAATGACTACGCAAGCCATAATGTTGTTATCAATACAAGCATCTTTGGTCAGGATGCGCCGTTTATTTGTTAGCAGCGCACCTCCCACCTTAGGAAAAAGGATCGTGTCCCTTCCGAATACGTGTGCACCCAACGTATTAGCTACCTTAGGTGACACGGTATTTGCAGCACCACGAATCAGTTGTTCGTTACCTGGTAAGTTCATGTCAGACACTTTTAGGAACAGCAATTTCTGTCCAACTTTGCCTTGGTCATTAACAGGAAAACCCACTCCGCTCTTGAACTGAGCGATTCTTTTGAAGGGTGCTAACTCCCAGTGAGCAGGGATCCTGCCCAGCCAATCAATATCGGAAGGCCTGTAAGCAGGATAGGGCTGACCGGTGCGGACATCTATCCGTCCCGTTACGGTAGCTGCAATTGTGGAAGCTCTCAACTCCTCCAAAAGCATCACCAGCCTCTCCTTCGCCTCCACCAATCGCGTGACCCTGTCATCCATCCAATCCAAGAACCGAGCAATGGCCTTTTGTTCGGACATAGGAGGTAATGGAATGTATTCCCCAAAAAAAGATGGTGCATCAAGATTCTGAATACCCGTAGTTTGTTTGATTGAGCGCCTATTAAGTCCTATGGAATAGAGAAGAGCGTGCAGATATATTAGCCAGTGGGGTATGCAAATCTCTGACACCGGCATTCTGGCTATAAAGTTTGAACACACTGCTTCAAAATCATGATCAAAGAGAACGGCCACACCTACAGGTTGCCGTTCGCCTCCACCTGACTTTTCTAGTAGCAAGTCCCCCTTCCTCAATAGGCGACGATGTCTCTCCTTCGAGTTAACTGCCCGAGTGGTCAATTGGCCTAGGCTGACACGCCACCGATGACGATCAAAGTCAGCCACTCGAATACAGACGATGTCATCCTCTCCATTCGGCTCGTCTCCCCAAATGCCGTTGGCTACTCCCTTTGTGGTTTTTCCAAGAGGTACTACGACCCAATGCTCAGGAACCTCCTGCAGCCAGTCAATACCCGCTTCTCGGTAAACCCTATAAGGCTTCAGATGAGGTGCCGTCGTCTCTTTCATGGTGTAACTGTTCCCAGAATGTCGCCCATCAGTCCTGCTGTTTCTTGCTGCAGAGCCAGAATGTCTGCTTGTATCTCGCCAGTACTTCGCATGGGCGCGGGCTTGTAGAAGTGGCGAGTGAAGCTGATCTCGTATCCGAGCTTCACCGTTGTGGCTTGGTACCAGGCATCGGGAGCGTAGGGCAGGACCTCCCGGCGCATGAAACCTCTGATGCCGCCATTCTCTGTAAGCGGTATCTGCTCGGTGTCGCGGAGGGCAGTGTCGGGCTCGTATTCAACGACAGTGGGACGACCTGAGATGGTGCGCTCGAAACGGCCTCGTAGTGGGTCGGGTGGAGTTCCTCTCTTGTAAATCCTCCTGATCAAGGCGGGAGCGTCGGGATCCGGATCGTTTTCCGCTTTGAGTCTCCTGATCTCGGCAGCTTTGTAGGCGCGGTCTGGATCGATCCCTTCGAAGCGAAGTGGTCTTTCAACTGTCACTTTCCGGTACCCGAATTCGGAATTATCGAAGATCTTGCTCTGTTCGGTCTCTTCGAATGCCAAGAACACTTCGCAGATACGGTCGATGTCCTTCTCCGAAAGCGCATTGTTCTTCTTACCTAGGTTCTTACTTAGCGGCTCGAACCAACTGGTGGCGTCGATCAACTGCACTTTGCCGCGGCGGAACTCAGGTTTGCGGTTGGTGACCACCCAGACGTATGTGGCAATGTCAGTGTTGTAGAACATCTTGAGCGGAAGGGCAACGATCGCTTCCAACCAGTCGTTTTCGATGATCCACCGCCGGATGTTGCTCTCGCCCTGGCCAGCGTCGCCGGTGAACAGTGAGCTCCCGTTGTGTACCTCAGCGATTCGGCTCCCCAGCGCTGTTTCCTGCTTCATCTTCGAGACCATGTTTGCCAGGAACAACATCTGGCCGTCACTTGAGCGGGTGACGAGTGACAGGTCGGGGTCACCATCATGCTCCACCACGAAACGTGGGTCCCGCATCCCCTTCTTTCCACCCATGCGTGCCAAATCGGTCTTCCAACTCTTTCCGTAGGGAGGATTGGAGAGCATGAAATCGAACGACCGGTATGGGAAGGCATCGTTGGAGAGAGTGGAATGGGCGGAGCCTCCCACGATGTTGTCAGCTGCCTCACCTTCGCCCTTCAGCATGAGGTCGGCTTTGCAGATGGCGTAGGTCTCAGGGTTGATCTCCTGACCGAACAGGTGGATAGAAACCTGCTTGTCCTGCTCGGCGGCCAGTTGGGCGAGAGTCTCCTCAGCCACCGTCAGCATCCCTCCCGTGCCGCAAGCACCGTCATAAACCAGATAGGTTCCCGAGGTGATCTGGGGGGCTATGGGAAGGAACACCAGTTTCGCCATGAGCCGGACGGCATCCCGGGGAGTCCAGTGTTCTCCAGCCTCCTCGTTGTTCTCCTCATTGAAACGTCTCACCAACTCCTCAAAGATCGTTCCCATGCCATGGTTGTCGAGGCCGGGATACCTCACAGAGTCATCCTGGTTCTTCACCGGATACGGGCTCAGGTTGACCTCCGGAGAAGTAATCTTCTCGATCAGGGTTCCCAGCGCATCGGCCCTGGAAAGCCTCGGGATCTGGTTGCGGAACTCGAAATTCTCAAGAATGTCCTGCACATTGGACGAAAACCCGTCCAGATACGCCTCAAAGTCGGCCCTCAGTTGCTGTTGGCTGGCCCGTGCCCTCAGATCCCGCAACGTGAATTTGGAAGTGTTGTAGAACGCATGGCCGGAAGCCTGCCTCAAAGCACCATCCTGCTCGATTACCCCTGCCCCGTCAAGCCTCTCCTTCATGTCCAGCACGGCCTGCTTGGAACTCTCCAACACCGTGTCAAGCCGCCGAAGCACCGTCACGGGAAGTATCACATCCCGATACTTGCCTCGAACATAGACATCACGCAGGACATCGTCAGCGATTCCCCAAATGTAGTTTGTTATCCAGTTCAGATTGCCGTTCTGCATCACTGTCTCTCGTCGTCGGAGGGTAGACACATCAGGGGTGCTACTCCAACCACCCTTCAGGCTACACCATTGGGTGTGACACCCGCTCTGTTATAAAACCATCCCGCCCATGGTGAACCACCGGTTGGTCTCCCACCGGCTCACACCGGACGCGTCCACACGACTAGACACTCAAAAGGTCCATCAGCAACACTGGACTTGCCTGCCCACCCTTGTGCTTCAGCTAAGCGCGATGGAGAGCCTCAGTAGTCGGACGGCCCGACGACTCCCCCACTACCAGTTCAAGCCCACTCGGCGAGTCCCGCAGAAACAACCTAGCAGGCTTCAACTCCGGCGGGACCCGCTAGCCTATAGGCCACAAGAACCTGTATGTTCCGCCAGGAACAGGAGATAAGTCGAAGAGGGTCACTCAATTAACAATGGCAAGAACCGGAGGTAGCAAATCATTGACATGTGGAGGACCGAAAGGAACCGATTGTTCAGACGGAGGAACCTGCTATTCGCTATTTTTGTCTTTGGGTTTTTGGTCCTAATAGCATTTGTCCTCTGGAACTGGCCATCCGCGGGAGAGACAGTTCCTTCTTGGCTGATTGAGAGTACTCCAGCCACACTATCCGATGGAGAAGACCCCCTTGAGGTGTCTGCAGAACAGACTACAGCTACTTTAGTCTTCTTTATCCTCAATTTTTGGATGATTGGATGGATTTCAGTGGTGGCAGCCGTTGTCGGCCTAAGCATCGCCACGCTTTTACAACGTCAACCGACCCGATGGATACGCATCCTATGTATCGGCTGTTTACCAGTAACTCTCATTGTGTTGATTATCATTAAGCATCGCCTAAAGTGGCTAGACTTTGACATACTTCTAGCTGTTTTTCTGCTCACAGGGTACATGAGTTGGGAATGGCAATCAAGACAGCAACTTCCCACTCGGGAAACCCCACAGTTTGTAACGACCCACGGTTATGGGCAGACACCACCGCCCGTGGTGTGAGTCGACACCAACGGGGATGGTGATCCGGTCCTCGCACAGGAAGACATTGAGGCAGACCGAGGTCATGGCTTCGCGGTGCTCGAACACACAATGCAGCCCGATACGGTCAAGGCATCGATTAAACCTCTTGGATTCGTAAGGCCTGAGGACTCCGTGGGACACGCAATCCAGACAGGACATCTGGACCGCCTCTATCCCTATCACCTCACCTCGACCGTTGGATTTCCTGTGGGCTGGTGGGCACGATCAACCACATGGCCAGCCGGCCGCCGCCAGCTATTTTCGGGGATGTCACACCCCATCAATTCGACTGAGCTATATCAGGGCGAGGCTTGCCGTTGTCAAACTCCGAGCAGGTGGAACAATGGTATCCCAAGCTTCTATTTGTCTCCATGCCACTATATAACAGGAGACACGAGGATGACGACAAGGACGACTAAGAACCCTTGCTTGGCGGACACAGCCTGCGGGTTAACCTTCGCCTCATGTGCCTTGCAACGGTCCATTCGACGAGTCGCTGTGGCACCTGGCTGATGGCGGACGGGGGCGAGTCCCGCCACGCCAGCGGGTACCGGGGCCTCGAAGCCCCCCACGGGCGAAGGACGGGCTTGTCAGTCCGCTAGGTACGCCTCGAAAGTACCTCCTCAACTTCGGTCAGCCAATGAAAGAGTGCATAAGGGCATGAACCGCCGTACCTGGCCACCAGGCTTCGAAAATGCCAGGTGGGGCTTCGGGGGACTGTGACAACGGTACTGGGAGCAGTTAGCGGTGGGTCGACCAAGCGTCCCATGATAAGGAGGGCTCCGGCTTGGGGGTGGACGATGGTCCTCAGGAAGGGGCGGTCGGCGACCACTATGAAATCTGCTTGTGGCGGTGCTGACGCTTCGAAAACCATGACGGTGGCTGCGGCCGGTTCGGTTCCTTTCTCGTCGACATCACCTTGGCGCCGTGGAGGGCGGTAGTGATGAAGATACCCGGGGCGATGCCGTCGAAGGGCGCTCCGGCGCAGAACCCTTGAGGGCAGAGCCACTCGAACAGGTCTGTGGGCGGCAGGGTCTGCTCCCACTTGGGTACGGTGAGATCGACAAATCCCCTGTTGGGCATTGACCGCCAGGCAGGTCAGGTCCTCCGAATTGTCTTGGCGTACGATGCGTCCGGAGGACGCTTGGACTGGGGCTCAAGCCGCATAGAGCAACGGGCAGTGGCCTCGTGAACTTGTAACCCAGCCAAAGATAACTTTCACCTGGCAGTTCCGCCCCTGAATTGCAGGTCCCGAGTCTCTTTGGGTAGAATCGCACCAGTGTCATTTGTTAGCCGTGCCCTGCGCTGTAGCTTCTGAGATCGACAGAGCTTCAGCGACCATCCCGCCAGAACATCAGGATGGCCACCCGTCGAACTGGCCCTCTACACTGCTAGCGGCAGGTTGCGCCAACCCCAACGGGAACGACACCATTCAACCTAGAAGTTCACGTGACCCTCAACGTGGATCGCCGCCTTACAAGCGCCATGGGGGGTGCTGCCAGAGGGGTTGACCGTGACAGCCGAGACCTGACCGAAAGGATCCAATAAAATGCCTCCTTTGAAGACCTACGACCTGTTTATCAGCCATGCTTGGACTTACAACGCCGAGTACAACCGTCTCGTGGAAATGCTAAACGCTGCCCCCAATTTCAAATGGCGGAACTACTCGGTGACAAAGCAAGATCCGTTAGATGCAAACAACGACGCAAGGCTTACAGAAGCATTGAGGCGTCAAATCCGTCCTGTTAACTGCGTGTTGATCTTGGCAGGCATGTATGTCAACCATCGCAAGTGGATCAGGAAAGAAATAGCAATAGCCAAGAGCCTGCGCAAGCCAATCGTCGGAATCAAGCCATGGGGACAGCAACGTACGCCAGTCGAGGTGCAAGATGCTGCCAATGTCATGGTCAGGTGGAACACTGATTCCATTGTCAGGGCGATCCGTGGTTACTCAATCTAGAGACGAGGACGTTGACAGAGGTGCAGCCTTGGAGCAATACCGACTCGCTGTGGAAATGGCTGACCGGATCAGTGGCCGCCGTCAATCAGCCAACGCCTTCTTCGTGTCTGTCGTTTCCGCCCTGACAATCACCAATGGCTCGGGAATCGTCTCAGAGTGGTATTGGACGAGTACCGTATCCGGTGCGGCAATGCTTGTCTGCTTCATGTGGTGGCGAACTCTCGCCAGTTACCGCGCCATCAACAGCGCGAAGTTCAAGGTCATTCACAAAATTGAGCGGAGCCTACCCTTCCTGATGTTTGCAGAAGAAGAACAGCATTATAAGTCATCAAAGCGAACCGGATATAAACCGTTGAGCCGCATTGAGCAAGCCGTGCCTGTACTCTTTGCTGTGGTCATCCTAGTGAGTGCCATCGTGTCAGTTGTAGCTAAATGATGAGGTGGTGTTTTCAATCCGTTCCGATGGTCACAGAGCACCAATACTCGCCTTGGTCTCCTTCACTCCCCAACCACCACATCGATATGCGAACCAGGGTTTTGTGATGCACCGCTGGCACAGCCACACCCGAACCATCGCGAAGAAGGTTGCTCCGGCCGCTTCGGTGCCTCTGCCTTCGGCAATCACCCTTGCACCGTGGCGGCCGTATAGATCACGATCTGGGGGACGATGTTCCCAAAAGCCGCTCCGGCGCAGAGCCCCCGCGAGCAGAGCCACTCGAACAGGTCGGTGGGCGGCAGGGTCTACCCACCTGGGCATTGTGAGATCGGCAAAGCCCTGCTAGGCAGTTCAAGGGAGGCCGGACGCGCATGGCCTCCCAACAACCAGACACCCTCGGTCAGCACCGGCCTCACACGACTCGTCAACTAAGGTCATAAGCCAGGGTGCAGTTTGAGAGCTGCTTGGACGGGATTGCCGGGTCCAGTGATGTCCCGATCAGCATCGTGGAATCCCTCAAAGACCATCGGAGTCGCAGTTGCAGATCGCGGTTCAATGTAAACATCACCTTCCCGGCGGCCGCGTTGCTGTCGAAGGAGGTAGCCTTCTCGATCCAGGTTTACCAGCCGGTTCGTGGCAGCGCTTGGCCTAATGCCCTCCGTCGCGGCTAGCCTGGATGCTGTTACCTGGCCACCTAGCAAGACAATGGTGTCTAATGTCCTTCTCTCCGTTGCGGTTAAATCGCCTGCTGGAGTGGCTTCCCGAAGGTCAAATGGCGAAGAGGACAGATACAACGCCAGGTCATGCGCCTGTGCCATATACCGAACGAAATCACCAACGCCCTGGTTGGTGGTGCTGATAACGAGGCGGACCGTTCCATACTCCCCGCCTCGAATGCGTTGAGCTAGCGGGAGAACCAATTCCTGCAAGGCCGAAGGAGTAAACGCCACGCCGGCCAGATCTAGGACTAGAACCCGTGGCTCATCACTTATGGCGAGTTGCTTGGCTAAGCGATCGCGAGCTACAGCTGCAGAGTGTCGGTCCTTGATCAATAGGATGGTCGGTGGATCGACGTTGGAAGATCCTGGGAGAAGACTCGATAAAAACCCGATCCGTGCGTCAGGGATTCTGATGATCGGTCGCGGGGCCCGGTCCACGGTATCACCTCCTCACCGTTCGGTGCTTGAGTAACAGAGTAGTCGGTGTAGCCAGAAGTGACTGGTTGCAGGAGTCAGAAGAATGACTCTCGCAGGGAGCAGGTGCCAAACGGGACCTCGTGGAGTTAGTCCCTCAGGTCTTTGGGTGGCAAAGTGCCCGGAAGCGGCTTGGTTTGTCTTCCTAGTATTTCGCGCGATAGGCCGCAACAAAGTCAGGGTCCTCACAAATGCACCTGCCATTTCCAGCCTTGAGGGCTGGCCGCTGAGAGGTGTCGCCAAGAGGACGTAAGACGTCTAAACGGCGCACGAGGGTCTTGCGTTGCTTACCAGCGTTCAATACATCGCAGAGCGTAACGGCAGCCAGCAGCATACCCGCAAGAGCCGATTGGAATGCTAAGGGAACTTGGAGTTCCGTCGGAGTCGGACCGCCCGTTCCCAGAGGAATGATGCCACCCCCACAGACACCCTCCACCCAAAGATCACGGATCGGCCGCTCTGCATAAGTCCCTAGTGCCTCGGCTGAAACGCCCCAAGCGCCCGCGACCGCATCACAGATTTCCTTGCCAGTTTTTTGACCGCTTCCCAGTAGCACGCGAACCTGATTCTGGAATTGAGGAATTCTAAGGCCTTCAGCAACGATCTGGTCTTGGCTCTTGGACTTCTGGGTTGGTAAGTAAAGGCATGCCAGACACGCATCGGAGCCTAAGAAGGAGTGAGATGACACACCCAAGTCTCCCAATTGAGTCCAGGCGTTGGCGACCCAGCGTGGCAGGCTAGCCTGCACGGCCCTTCTATCGCGCGCGGAGTCAAGGGCTACGAGAACGCGCTCCCACTTGTAGCCGTGTGCGCCTAGGAAGGAAGCCCAAGTTCCCTGATAGTGAAGCGTCTCCATTCCGCCCTGAAAAAACCTGCCAACAATCTCAACCTTGCTGCCGTGTTCATCGCTTCGATTACAAAGTACGTAGCGTTGGAGATTACTCAGCTCAACGACTTCTGGATCGACTAGCCAAAGCTGGCCGAGTACGGGCGTCCGCGCTAGCGCCCATGCGACACAATTCCCGACAGCACCAGCGCCGACCAATACCAGGGGATCAGTCAGTGTAACTCTGGCGAGACTGGGGAAGGAGTTGATCTCAGAGGGAAAGCTGGTGTCGGCATCAAGAGAGGCCGCACCGTCGGGGATGAATAGAAAGCGAAACAGATTTGCTGCGGCCAGACAAGCTGCAAAGCCTGCCCCAAATGGGTTACCGAAGTCGCTGGTTGAGTACGGCCTCTTAGTCCCTACCCGAGCCACCCAATTATCACAGCCCGCGTACACGGTCGATGCCTCGACTTGTGGTGCGTTCAAGCCGATTGCGAGGACGACATCGGCGGTGCCGTTTTTGGACACCTCAATGCGGGGATTGATACTACGCGCCAACTGCGACATCTCATCAGCAAGCCGATTCCCGACAGGAATCGTCGCAAACGTGATAGTCGGATACAAGCGGGCAGCCAGCCTCACACTGAGGTCGATCAGATCGCGCCCATCTCGGCTATTAACGGCCTGCTCCCCGAAGGAGATAGCCACCCGTACATCCTGGAGCTTCTTGATGAAGGCGTCGGTTTGGAATCCCTGAAGGATTTGCGAGATAGCAATTGCGTCACGAGGAAAAAAGTCAGCTAGCCCCATCGCTTAGAACCTCTATCACATCACTCACATCCTCTGTCAATTCGACCCATCCCTCTAGACCGAGGCGGTACATGGCAATATCACTCGATCCCCAACCATCACGGCCGAAGAAGGGAAGGACAATGGACAGGCTGCCTTCCAGTGTGGCGATCGGGTAGGTGTCGTCAGTCTCTGAGTGGTACGCATCTGCGGGGTGACTGTGTACTTGAACCCCAACGAACTGTTGCGCTTTGTAGAGCCACACGTTCAAGCGATGGAGTTCTTCGCCGTCAACCCTGACGCAGAGTCCTGCGTCCGTCTTGTAGGACATTTGAGCAGGTATGTGCACCTCCATTACGATGAAGGCTTCCCCATCCCGGGTACCTGACCACACTACGAATAATTCATAGCCGTCTCGTCCCGCCAATTGAATTGCTTTCTCGGTTGCCCGCATCGCCCTCGGCTTTACGCGAAACCGTCGCACACCCTGGAGATTCACAGAGGGGGATCGGTCACGGAAAAGGTAACTTGTGGGACCAAATTGACGCTTAGTCCCGTCACAGGTTCCAGACCGTATTTGGAAATCGCCTCCAACAGCCGAACCAGCCGACCTCCCCCGGCCGACCGGTGCAATTCCCACGGGTCGCCGGAGTGGCCCGGGTGGTCGTGGTATTCCTTCACGCCGGCAATGCAGAGGAACGGTATTGCTTCTGGCGAGTGAGCCTGCATAAGTTCCTGCACTGTATTCATCTGGGCCTTAACGCCGCCGGGCAGAACTGTTTCCGGCCCCGGGACTGTGCGAGGGAGGCGGGTTGGGAGTTCTTTGCTCAGCAGGATTCGCCCCGAGAAAGGGTCGATCAGGCGAACGGAGGGCGGCGCTGCATCATAGTTCGTATAGTCGAACTGCACCGCCGTCACGATGGTCGGCGGGTTGGTCTTACTGGAGGCCATCACAACATCCACGACGGGCCAGTCCGCTTTCACCACAAACCAGCCGCGGGAGCGGTAGTGAACTTCGTTGGAGAAGTACTCAGCGATTTCCCGGTCGAATTTAACCCGAGAGACTGCGGGATCGACATACTGTTCGGTCGAGCTAGCCATTGCCTCCAACCCCCGCTTTCAGGTTCAAGAACAGACGGAACTTCTCGGGAAAGCCGTAGTCCTCAATCTTCTTATCCAAGTCGAGAAGGTTTCCGTCGGGGTCACGGAGTTCCCAATTCTCCGGCGGTTGTCCTGTATTTCCTGTCTGGCGGAGCGCAACCGGAATGATGGCTCCGAGGGGTTCGATTGAGACTGCATCAACAATCGTCGGCTGGCCGTTGACGACCACAGTTATCGGGGTCTTCTTGGCGGTAGGCACACTTGCCTCCTTTCTACAGGGGCTGATTCCCTGTGGTACCTACCTTATCACACTTTATTCACTGTGTCAAGTGAATAAAGTGTACCAGCGCCCTACCTCTCCTGCCCCGGCAGTATTGGCAGCCCTCGGGAAAGATGGCGAGCCTAGTCAAGGGTGTCCATCCGGTATCGGGCGGCTGGTTGCTCACCCAGGATGTGTTCGACGGTAGTTGTCCCGGCGGCGGGTGAATAGAGGTCTTCAGTCAGGGTGCCCCAGGTTCCGGCGAGGTCATGATTGCGGTTGGGTAACACCAACAGGTCGAAGTTCCGGTTGGCCGCGATCAAGGCATCGACCCCTTGCATGGAAGCCGAAGGGTTGACGTTGTCGCCCCGGTCTCCTGTCTTTAAGAGGAGCTTTCCTCGGAGATTGTGGGCAGGATCCGGTCGGCCTGGGTGTCCCAACCGGGTTGGGGAAGGAGAGGAACGGCTCGAGCCGTCGGTCTTCAGGTACACCGTGTTCACCTGGACCATGAGGCCAGTGGCCTGGCCGCCGGTGTCGGATTCCGCGGAGATTAGCTTTGCGATGGGTCGTCGGTGTTATTGGCCAGCATGTTTGGCATGGCTGTTGCGATGAGCCAAAGCAGGGGGCAGAGCAGTGAGGCGGTAAGAATCGCAAAGAACCCGAATAAGCCGAGCAACACGGGGTAGTTGGGCGGGACGACCGAGACCGCCAGACCGCAGAAGAGGGCACCTGCGGCCGTGTGAATTACGAATTGGAGAAACTCGACAATTTCGGTACGGACAGGGAGTTGGGCGCTCTGCTCTGGCGGGAGGGAGAGCCGGGAGGTCTTTTCGGTGACAAGCCCCAAGGCAACGATGGCTGCTCCTCCTACTGCTCCTGCTATCACAAGCACCGCCCCTGCTCCTCGCCCACCCGCGGCAGCTACGGCTTGGTAGAGGTTTTGGACCTGGCGGTCTAATGCATCCAGCGTGTCGCCTGCGCTTGGGACGAGGACAAGAATCAAACCCAGCAGCCACCAGCAAAGGCAACCCCACACCGCTACCCAGAGCCCCGTCCAGGCCCAACTTCGTTTCTTCGAACGCGCCCACCAACATATGACGAAGCTCCAGAGACCGAGAATGGGGCTGGCCACCAGCAAGACCCAAGTGAGCCAGGACGGGAAGTCGAACACAGCGAAGGACCAGAAGAGGGTTGAAGCTACAAGGGCTAGGAAGAAACCAAAACGCGCACCTCGCCAGCGTCCCAACCGCTGCCACTGCCGGCTACTGGAGCCACGGGGGGACGTTTGTTGGCCGATGGACTCGTCATCGGTTTGGCCAGGGATAGCAGGCCGCTCCGAGGGTGTGTTCTCCATCACATCCACAAAGGATCTGACTATGATGGCGATCATCGAAATTCCCCAGAGTCGATCACCGAAATTCCTCACCCTG
>JAPPFC010000050.1 GCA_028824015.1 bacterium | reverse complement strand
ACTCGTAGCGGGTCATGTAGGGGTTCCAGGGTGCGGGCAGGCCGATCCAATCGAGGTTGTCAGCAAAGGCCAACACCGAGTCCACATAGCCGATCGGGATGCCGAGCATCCGATCGTATATGTAGTCGAACACAGCGCCTTCGGCCTCCGCCAGATCATCGGGGAAGATCTGTTGCACGCAGGTGTTTACCAGTTCGTTCAACTCCTCAGACTCTCCCGTGTAACTGAAGAAGTCACCGGTGCGGGTGTAATAGCCCAACAGGACGCAAGGAGCGTCGAAGAACGGTGCCGAGTACACGAAGGCCGCGTAGGCGCCTTCATTGCCCGACAGTGCCTGATAGGTCCGGAAGTCGGTCTGGGTGGCTTCGATCTGAACGCCCAAAGCGGCCTGCCACTGCTGGGCGACCGCCTGCATCACAGCGCCGGTATAGGTGAGCTGCGGGTGCTCGGCGAAGTCAACCGGGATCACCATCTGGGACGGATCGGGGTAGCCGGCCTCGGCCAGGAGCGCCTTGGCGGCTTCCGGATCGTAGGAGTCGACTTCGCAGTCGGGGTTGTACCCGGCGGTCGTCGGCCAGAACGACTGCACGCAGGCGCCTTCGGTGGAGCCTCGCCCGCCGAACAGGAAGTCGATGATCTCCTGGCGGTCGATGGCCAACGACAGGGCCTGGCGCACCTTGATGTTGCTTTCATCATCATCGGTGGCCCACGGCGGGGTCTTCTCGGGGTCGTACTTGGGTTCCAGGTACTGGCCGGGAAGATAAACCGACGGGAAGCGCACTCCCGAGAGGGAGACCACCTTCAGGTTTGGATCGGCTTCCAAGCGGGGGATGTCGTCGAACGTGGTGGGCGCCATCTGCGCCTCGCCGGCGTCCATCATGGCCGCCATCGTGGCTTGCTCGTTGACCACACGGACCTCGATGATCTCAATGCCGGGAGTCACTCGCCAGTGGTTGTCCACTGTTTCAAAGGCCACCGAGATATCCAACTCGTGACTGTGGAACTCGAAGGGCCCGGTACCGATCGGGCGGAAACTGGCCTCGTCTCTCCCCACGGTCTCCACGTAGGTCTTGGAGACGATCGGCATGGCGGGGATCACTTCATTGAGGAAGTTGGGCATATTCGGATTGGGGTTCTCAAGGTTGAGAATCACCGTGTATTCATCCGGTGTATCGATGCTTGAGATTCCTATGAAGTCCGGCCGGTTGGGGTTCCTGCTGTCTTCCAACACCGACAATTCGAAGCTGAACTTCACGTCGGCGGAAGTCAACTCACCCCAGCCGTCATGGAACTGCACGCCCTTGCGCAGTACGAAGGTGAACTGGGTGAAGTCGGCGTTGTGGGACCAGGTCTCGGCAAGCTGGCCGCTGCCCTGCACCACGTCACCGGTCTGGTAGTCGCGGCACAGCAGGTACTCGTACATGGGCATCACAGTTGCCTGGCTCTGGAACGGAGCTGTTGGGCCGAGCCAGTTCTGGTCGCCGATGCTGCCGAAGGCGAACACCACGGTGCCACGGGCGGTCTGATCCGCCGTGGACGGGGGTATGCAGGGATGGCCTTCCTGGGCCAGGTTGGTCCGGGCGGCCGCTTCGGCGGCGGCGATGGTCGCTTCGGCGTCCATTGCGGCCTGTTCAGCGGCCTTGGCGGCTTCGTCGGCGGCCATCTCGGCCTCTTCGAGGGCCATTGCCGCTTCCTCGGCCGCTTCCTCGGCTTCGGCCAGCGCTGCCTGGGCTTCCTCGTCGCCCGCCGCGGCGGCTTCCTTGACGGCTTCCAACTCAGCCTGGGCCGCGGCCAGTGCCTCTGCGGCTGCTGCCTCTGCTTCGGCTGCCATGGCCTCTGCTTCTGCGGCGGCTGCCTGGGCGGCGGCTGCTTCTGCTTCTGCTTCTGCCTGCGCTGCCGCTGCCGCTTCAGCCTCTGCTTCCGCTGCTGCTGCCTGGGCTGCCGCTGCTGCTGCGGCGTCAGCGTCGGAGGTGTCCTCCGCGCCGCAGGCCGAAGCCACGAGGGCCAAGGCGGCCAGCACCGCCAATATCCTTAGTTTGGTCTTCCTCATTGTTTTCCTTTCCGAGTTGGCCAACTCAAAACGGGTGTTTCCTTGTTGTTCTTTGCCCAAATAGTAGACGGATGAATTCCGGGGTTTACCGGGAGGGCGGGGAGACCGCATGGCCGGTTCCGATGGCGGAGAGATCCTCCCCGACCAGGCCCAGTTGCTCCAGCCAGCGCATGGAGTCGAATCCCACCCAGTGCTCCACGATCTTTCCGTTCTCCACCCGTTGCACCATAACGGCCTGCACCCGGACCTTCTTTCCGGTGGGGGGAGCCCCCATCACTTCCCGGACGTGGGTCCCCTCCCAGGTCCACACCATGGTGCCCTTGTCGCCCTCGGCGGTGAGCACGTCGATGGTCGAGAGGCCGTCGGGGAAGTTCTGGCCGACCGAGACGAACCGTTCGTACCAGGGTCGGTATCCCTGGGTGAGTCCCGGAATGCCGTGCAGGATGATGTCGGGGTGAACCAACTCCTCGAACAACTCCCAGAGACGGTCCTTCCAGGATTCGTCGGACGGGTCGGTCAGCGGGAAGTCCTTTTCGCAGTCGAGCGTGAAACGCTTCACGATCCGGCGGGTCTCTTCGGTCTGGGGATCTGCCATGTCCAATACTCCTTCTCTTTTTAGTTGACGGAGAGATCCGCCGAGATGACCCCCAGTTGCTGGAGCCAGCTGAGCTGGTCGATCACCGCCCAGTGCTCGACGATCTTTCCACTCTCGACTCGTTCGATGGTCATCCCTCGGACCGCCAGCTTGATCCCGGTGGGAGGTATCCCCATCAGCGGCGCCGAGTGGGTGGCCTCCCAGGTCCAGTCGACGGCCGCCTTGTCGTTCTCCACCACCATCACGTTCAGGGTGGTGGCCGAGTCGGGGAAAGCGATCCCGAGCTTTTCGTAGAAGTCGTACCAGAGGTCTCTTCCCCGCGGGACTCCGGGGACGCCGTGCAGCACGATGTCGGGGTGGACCAGTTCTTCGAACAGCGCCCGCAGGTTGGTCTTGAAGACCTCCAGGTTGGCGCCGGTCACGGGAAAGTCCTTCTCTCCCTCGATTATGAAACGCTCGACGACCGCTCGGGTCTCTTCTGTGGTGGACATGTCGCTCCTTCGGAGTAGGGGTCTAGGCGAACGTCAGCAGGCGCCGGGGGTTCTCGATGAGGATCCGGTCGATCAGGCCCTGTGAGAATCCCTTGTAGCGCATCAGCTGCTGGACGGTATCGGGGATGTGCTGCCAGCCGAACCCTCCGTAGCGGCGGTACCAGTGCTGGAGGGCCAGGTCATGGGAGATCAGCAGTTGGTTCTCGTAACCGGCTTCGGCCAGGGTCATGAGGTAGTTGAGCCGCACCGCGTCGTTGGGGTCGTCGATCGGCCCGCGCTGGCGGTGGGAGGCCTCCCTTCCGAAGCCGTCGAGCAGGAGGGACGCTCCGGTGGCGGCCAGGTCCAGGAATGGCTTGGGGTCGAAGGAGTGGGGCGCGGGCCGCGACGGCAGCCGGTGCTCGACATGGGAGAAGGCGATCCGGGAGAGGTCGCCCCCCTCCTCCTCGATGATTCTGATGGCGTCCCACACCGAGTCGGGGCTGTAGCCGGGATGGATGGAGAGACCGCAGCCGGTCTCGTTCTGCGAGCGGATCGAGGCCCGCAGTGACTTCTCCTCGTTGGGGTGGAGCGGCCAGGACAACCCGACCTCTCCGATGATTCCCGCCTTGATGCCTCCCGCCACCCCTTCGACGATGTCGCCCGTGATCAGTTCCTGCATGCGTCCGGCGCTCAGATCCGACATGTTGGACGGATGATGATGCTGGGAGTAGAACCCGGTGCCCATCACGATGTGGACGCCCGTGGCCCGGGCGATCTGCACCAGCCCTCGGGGGTCGCGGGCCAGGCCGCGAGGGGTCTGGTCCACCAGGCACGACCCGGAGTGGCGCTTGAAGAGGTTCGCCTCGTAGATGACGTCGTCGATGTCGGTCAGCCGGTAGTTGCCGTAGAAGAACCAGTAGCGTTCGATGTCCCCTCGGGTCTCCAAAGTGACAGGCCGGCCCCACTTGGCGGTGAACGAGGCGGCCACGCCCGGTCCGTTCTGTCCCGGCTCCAAACCCGCTTCGGGCTGAGCGGACGCTCTCTCCACCGACTCGGTCGAACCCAGGAGAGCGGTTGCCGAGGAGGCTCCCATGGTCATGTCGATCAGCACATGCTCATGGGGGAGGGTGATGCCCACCTGCTCGGGCGGGACAGGTCCCAGAACCGTCTGGATCTTGCCGCTCGGGGTGGTCATGGCCCACCATTGTAGAGCATCCCGGAGAAGGGGTCTGGGGCGACGGTCCGCAACCATGACCGTGGCGGGGCGCCGGCTCGGCAACACCGGCGTCGTTCCTCGCCCGACCCTCCCGGCATGGGAGTTCGGGAAAACCGGCGGGAGGCCGGCTCAGGTGTGAACGGGGTCTATTCGGGGATCAGGTCCCTGTGCCTGAGCAGCAACCCGGTGACGGCGACTGAGATGATCGCCAGTGCGGTGACCTTGGCGACCGCACCTCCCACCCCGGCTTCAACCCGCCCCAGCACCTCGTTGACGGTGTCGAGGTTGTCGGGGGTAATCGTTGCCAGGTCGGCCCAGGCGGAGACGACGATGCGTTGGATCGACGAGGCCTGGATCCCTTCGATGACGTCGCCGAGTATCAACTCCCAGATCATCAGGTATCCCAGGCCCACCAGGGCGGCGCGGCCGAGGACCAGGCCCAGGGGAACGAACAGGGCGGCCGACGCGACGCTCTGCACCGCCACCGCCACGGTCGTGGAAATCCCGATCGACCACTCTCCGGTCACCGCTCCGGCCGCAATCCAGGACGCCAGCACACCGGCCTCCAGGATCACGAAGGATGCCAGCGCCGCGGCCGTTACGACTGCCAGGGCGGTCACCCACCGGGATACCGGCTTGAGAAGCAGGAACGGGAGGGTGTGGGACTTCCGCTCCTCGCCCAGTGCGGCAGTTGAGACGATCAGGGCGGCAACCGGGAACAGGATCGACATCCCCAGGCCGACGGTGATGTCGTTGTAGGAGGCGGCCACCCGCTCGGCCGAGCGCCCGGGGGCCAGCACCAGCAGGATCGGCGCGATGGAACCGGTCAGCAGGAAGAGCCCGATCGACCGACGAAGGCCGAGCAACCGGCCCATCACCGAGCGGGTGATAGTTATGTAAGCCCTCATCGCCGGTCCACCAGGTAGCGGAAGACGCTCTCGAGGGAGTCGTCCTCGGCGGACACGGCCGTCACCACCGAACCGGTCTCGACGGCGGCGAGCGCGATGTCGTGTCCCAGGGCGCCGGCATCGCTGGTCCGGATCTCGATCCCGGTGGGATCGACGCGCACCGACTCCACCCAGTTCCCGGCCAGGAGTCGCCGCGCAAGTCGGCGGGGTCGGTCGGTGTCGATCCGGATCAGGCGTGGGGTGTCGGACATGGCTTCGCGCAGGGCGGCAACCGATCCCGCCGCCGCCAGGCGGCCGTTGACCATGGCCACCACTCTGGTAGCCATGCGGTCCACCTCGGCCAGCACGTGGGAGGAGACGATGATCGTTCTGCCCTCCCCACCCAGTCGCACGAAGAGTTCGATCAGGCGGGCCCGCTGGACCGGGTCGGTCCCGTTGAGGGGCTCGTCGAGGATCAGGACCTGCGGATCGTGGACCAGGGCGGCGGCCACCTTGGCCCGCTGGCGCATGCCCTTGGAGAATCCCGCCAGGGACCGGTCGGCGTCTTGGGTGAGTTGGACCGTGTCCAGCGCCCGCCGAGCAGCAGACCCGGCATCCTCCACCTTGGAGAGCGCCGCGCTCCATTCGACGAAGCGACGGGCGCTCATGTGGTTGTAGACCGCTTCGTCTTCAGGTACGAAGCCGACCTGGCGGTAGACGCCGTGATGTCTCTTCGGTGCCCGGCCCAGGATGGTTGCCCTGCCTGCGGAGGGCGACAGCAGACCGGCCAGCACCCTCAGCAGCGTGGTCTTGCCCGCACCGTTGGGTCCCAGAAGCCCCGTCACCCCCGGGCCGAAGGAACAACTCACCTCCGAGACCGCCACTTTCTGCCCGAACCACTTCGAGAGGTTGGTGGCGACCACGGTGGCGTCCGAGACGTCGCGCGCGTCCGCGGCGCCAGGCGGGCCGGTCACGTCAGCCTCCGGTAGCGCCAGCCCACCAGGAGCACGCTGACGACCGCACAGCCGATCACCACCATGAGGGAGGCCTCGGGGCCGAAGCCTGCCTGTGCGGGGATGGTTATGGATGCCTCCAGGTCGAAGATCCAATCACGGACAAACCGAGGGTGCTGTTCCAGCGCCAAGAGGGAGGTCCACTTGGTGCCGGGCGCCAAGCCCACTTCCTGGAAGAGGAGGGCGACCAGGTTGAGGCCCAACAGCACGGCGACGATACCCGCCGCGGCGGCGCCTACCCGGTTGACGAACGATGCGACCAGGAAAGCCAGCGAGCCATGCATCGCGAAGTAGACGAGGGCGGCGGCGGGGACCTTCCACAGAATGTCGGTGGTTCCCCCCAGGTAGGAGAGAAAACCGGCGGGCGAGAGCGCCGCGTACCCCAGGTGGAGAAGGATTTGTGGGACCAGCCAGAAGCTCAGGATGACCGCCGCGAAGGTAGCCGCCTTGGCCACCAGGTAGTCGCGCACGCCCAGAGGTCTCGAGAAGTAGACGTTCAGCACTCCCTGGGTGCGGTCGGGGACCAGCAACTGGGGACCGGCGAAGGCGGCGAACAGCAGGGCTACGTTCGAGATGAAGTCGAAGTATCCGGAGTACCGTGGAAAGAGGTCGGAGGTGTCCAGCGAGATGGGGAGGCTGGATGAGACCCACTCGATCGCCACCAGGACCGCCGCCGACCCCAGCGCCAGGGCGATGAGCGTCCACGGGAACAGCTTGCGCTTTGCCTTTCGCCGCAGGCCGAGCACCCGCCGGTACCCCTCTTTGACAACCGCGGCCATTGCGCCGCGCCGCCCCGTGCGGGGCCCGTGGTAACTGCGGTAGCCGCGGTCGAGGATGATCGCCGAGTCGTGACTGCTCACCGGTGATTCAGCCATTCGATTCCTTGGTGGCCGCCATGAACACGTCCTCCAAACTCCTCAGGTCGGTGCCCATCGCCCGGACCGACGAGCCGGAAGCCGCCAACGCATCGCGCACCTCGACGAACCCATCTTCGGAAGAACTCATGGCCGTCACGACCCGGCCGGCGTAAGTGACTTCGATGCCTCGTGCGGTGAGAGCGGCCACCAGCGGCAGGGGATCATCGAACACCTCCACCGACACCGCGGTGCCGTCGCCGGGAGGATCGAGAGGCGCCGATCGGAGCAACCTGCCGCCATCCAGCATCACGACCCAGTCGCAGGTCTGCTCGATGTCTTCCAGGAGGTGGGACGAGAAGAGGACGTTCATGCCGAACCCGCGGAAGCGATCGATCACCTCCAGCATCTGGTCGCGCCCGGCGGGGTCGAGACCGGAGGCGGGCTCGTCGAGGAGCACCAGCCTGGGGTCGTGCACGATGCTCTGGGCCAGTTTCACCCGTTGCTGCATGCCGGTGGAGAAGTCCCCGAGATAGCGGAATCGCTCCTCGTGCAGCCCCACCAGGAACAGGGTTTCGGAGGCGCGCCGGCGGGCCTCGGCCGGTGGGATGCCGGCCAGTTCGGCGGCATATGCCACGAAGTCGGCGGCAGTCTGGTCAAGGGGGAGGCAGCGCCCCTCCGGCATGTAGCCGATCCTGGCTCGCAGTCCGGCGGCGTCTCTGGAAACCGGTGTTCCGAACACCGCCACCTCTCCCGAAGTCGGGGCTGTCAACCCCAGCAAGAGTCTGATCAGGGTGGTCTTTCCCGCCCCGTTGGCTCCCACCAATCCGGTTATGCCGGGTGGAACCTTGAGGTCGACCCCGGCGAGAGCTCTCACCTGCCCGAAGTGCTTGTGGAGGTCCCGAGTTTCGATGATGGGCGAGTCTGCGTGCCGCTGACCGGTCGGTCCGTCAATCACGGGAGACGGCGCCCCGCTGGTCCATCTGCCCCGGTGATGTCAACCTGTTGCTCATGCATTAGAACTATGGGGGGTCCGAGGCAACTTGTCTATGGGGGATCCCCCTGCTTTCTGTGGGGTATCACCCTGAATGCAGGCCTTCGGCCGTGGGGTTCTAACGCGGTACCGCCCACAACTTCGCGCCGTCCCCGACAATGCTCCGGGTTTCACGCTTTGCTGTTCCGGTGGAAAACCGCGGATGCTAGGCGAAGGTCAGCAGGCGCCGGGGGTTCTCGATGAGAATCTGGTCGATCAGGTCCTGGTCGAAGCCCTTGTAGCGCATCAGTTGCTGGACGGTTTCGGGGATGTGCAGCCATCCGTGTCCGCCGTACTTGCGCTGCCAGTGCTGGAGTGCCAGGTCGCTGGAGATCAACAACTGCTCGCGGTGGCCGGCCTCGGCCACCGCCATCAGGTAGTTGAGCCGGATGGCGTCGTTGGCAAAGTCCACGGGGCCGCGCTGGCGATAGGACTGCTCCCAGCCGAAGCAGTCGATGGAGAGGTAGACGCCGGTCTTGGCCAACTCCACGAAGGGTGCGGGGTCGAAGGAGTTAGGAGCGGGGCGGGAAGGAAGCCGGTGTTCGAGATGGCAGATGACGGTCCGGGAGAGGTCTCCTCCCTCCTCTTCCACGATCCGCACGGTGTCCCAGATGGAGTCGGCGCTGAAACCGGGGTGGATAGACAGGGGAGCGCCGGTCTCTTTCTGGGAGCGGACCGAGGCTCGGAGGACCTTCTCCTCGTTGGTGTGCAGCGGCCAGGTCAATCCCACCTCTCCGATGATCCCCGCCTTGATGCCTCCCGCCACGCCGGTGACGATGTCGCCGGTAATCAGTTCCTGCACCCGGGAGATATCCAGTTCCGACATGTTGGAGGGGTGGAACTCATAGGCATAGAACCCGGTCCCCATCACCACGTGCACCCCGGTGGCCCGGGAAATCTGCGCCAGCCCCCGCGGGTCGCGGGCCAGCCCCCGGGGGGTCTGGTCAACCAGGCATGTCCCTCCGTGCCGTTTGAACAGGTTGGCCTCGTAGATGACGTCGTCGATGTCGGTGATCCGGTAGTCCCCGTAATAGAACCAGTGACGGGCTATGTCGCCGCGGTTCTCCAGGGTGATGGGCTGTCCCCACTTGGCGGTCCAGGTCGCCGCCACCCCCGGCCCGTCCTGTCCCTTCTCCCACCCCGCCTCGGGGATCTCCGCCGCCTTCTTGGCCGACTCCCCAGAGTTCACGAGCGCGATGGCAGACGACTGGCCCATCGTCATGTCGATAAGCACATGCTCGTGGGGGAGGGTTATGCCCAGGATGTCGGGGGAGATGGTCCCCAGCACCGTCTGGACGTTGCCTTTCTGCGTATTCGTAGAAGCCATGTTGAGGGGAGCGTAACAAGGAGGCGTGGAACTCCTACCGCCCTCGTATGATGATTCTCTGTGGAGTCCCCTTGGTCGAGGGACCAGTCGGATGTCCCAGGAGGACGCCGGCGACGTCGGAGTCGGAGAGGAACGCCCGGAGCATGAGAATGGAGCGAGAGATCCAGGCGGTTGACCTGCACGCCGCCGGAGAGCACGCCCGGGTGATCGTGGGCGGGGTGGCGGATGTGCCGGGCAACTCGATGTTCGAGAAGATGCAGTACCTGGAACGGCACGCCGACGGACTCCGGAAGCTCATGCTGCGGGAGCCCCGCGGCTATCCGGCCGCCAACTGCAACCTGGTCCTTCCTCCCACGGTCCCCGGGGCCGACGCCGGGTTCGTGATCATGGAACAGACCGAGTATCCCCCCATGTCGGGGCACAACACGATGTGTGTCGTCACGGCTCTCATCGAGACCGGCATGGTCCGTCCTCGAGAGCCGGTGACCGAGTTGACCCTGGAGACCCCCGCCGGCCTGATCGAGGTGGAAGCCCGGGTGGAGGGAGGCAAGGTCACCTCGGTGGCTCTCGAGAACGTTCCCGCCTTCCCGGTCCACCTGGGCGCCCCGGTGGAGATCCCCACCCTGGGGGAAGTAGCGGTGGACGTGTCGTGGGGAGGCATGTTCTTCGCCATAGCCGACGCCCGGCGCTTCGACATCTCCATCAGCCCCGAGAACGGCCGGGACCTGGTCCGTTTAGGGGCTATGGTCAAGCAGGCTGCCCGGGAGCAGTTGGAGGCAGTCCATCCAGAGAACCCCGAGATCCGCCAGGCCAGCATCGGGATGCTCACCGAACCCTTCGACCGGGGGAGGGGAGAGGCCAAGACCGCGGTCACCCTGGCCACCGGCGATCTCGACTGGGACCGTCCCGAGACCTGGACCGGCGCCCTGGACCGCTCCCCGTGCGGCACCGGCACCTCGGCCAGAATGGCCATCCTCCACGCTCGCGGCGAGTTGGCCATCGGTGAAGATTTCCGCCACTACGGTCCGCTCGGCACCGTGTTCACCGGCCGACTAGTCAGGGAGACAACCGTCGGCGGAGTCCCAGCCGTGGTTCCCACCATCACCGGCACCGCCTGGATCACCGGCCGGGCCCAATACCTGCTAGACCCGACCGACCCTTTCCCCGAGGGCTACACCATAGGCGACATCTGGGGCTGAACCGGGCCGGATCACACATTGGCCTGCAAAGCATCGACCCTACCGGGAGCGGATGTTATCTCTCTTTGGGGTTGGATGGGTCAATCGCCCGACCCTTCGGAACTGTGAGCGGAGGCCCGGGCGAGATAATGCTCGGCGAAAGCCGAAAAGCGTTGGTGGAGTTCTTCTGTTACGACCTGGGACGCCAGATCGGTGAGTTGTCTAACCGCCGAGGACAAGGATCGGATAGCACTTGGTGGTAGACCCCGCTCAACAAACGGTGCCCAGAAGTGGCGTTCGAAGACATCTCGAAACCTTTCGGCGACGTCCCCTATCGCGGCCTGAACGTATTCGTATTCGTCGAGAATCTCGGACAGAGGGATTTCTAGCCGAGCCACATCTCTCCCTATGTCGAGGAAAGCTGCGTTGAACACCACTACCTCAGTTCCGTCCAACTCGATCAAACCGAGCGCCGCCGCTCGTTGTATGTCTGTCTGGGTGAGATCGGCATCGCAATAGCGTTGGGCGAATTCATCTGCCGACAGGCGTAAGGGTTTTCGCCCTAGGTGAGGCGCGATGTCGTTGATGCCTAGAAGGTGAGCGAGAGAGCGCCCTTCGTTCCAGTAGTCGAGAGACTCTTTGATCGCGGCCAGGGAGAACCCGCGCTCCTGCAAGTGGGCGATCAGACGAAGCCGGTCACGGTGGGCAGCGTCGTAATAGCCGACCCTTCCCCTCCGTTCGGGAGGGGAAAGCAGGCCCTTGTTCTGGTAGAGCCGCACCGTGGACGTAGGAATTCCTGCCGCTTGGGCCAACTGGTCAATGGTCAAACTTATTGGAGGGGACGGCTTCGCGTCGGCTCGAGATTTAATAATCAGTGGTAACCTTGCTAGTATATACTAATGAGGTAAATAACTCACAAATAATTATAGTCGACGGGGGAAGGAGGAGAGATGTTTCGGAAGGCGACCAGATCTCAATGGTGGGTGGCGGGAGTCATTGTGGCGGCCTTGGCGATCCATTTCCTTGTTCGTCCTGGGGTTTTCGATCCAGACTCTGGATACTCAGCGCTTTTCTTTACAGCCGTACCGGCCCTTTTCGCCGCTTTGCTGGCCTTGGCCCCGCAATGGGAAGGCCTGGTAGGCAAATCCGTCAAGGCCACCTTGATCGCGCTGGGCGCCAGTGGGATCTTTCTGGGAGAAGGAATCGTCTGTCTCATCATGGCTTCTCCACTCATCTTGGGGGTGGTGTGGTTCTGTGCCTCCAGCTATCAGGGTGCGCCGGACACTTGGTACCGGGCTGGCGAGGATATGGAGGGTGGATCCGGGAAACAGGTGCCCATGTTGCTGGTTCTGGGGTTAGTGATGCTTTCGGGACTGGAGGGTCTGGCGTTTGACTTCGAGCGTTCAGCGGCGGTGTCAGCCTCCGGCGTTTATCCGAAGTCCGCGGATCAGATCCGTGAGTTAGGGCTGGATACGCCCCGCTTCGAAAAGGATCTCTCCCTCTTCCTGCGACTGGGTTTTCCAACTCCGACTGGAACGGATCGCCATGGCGACGTGATTACGGTGGACTTCACCGAGGGATTGATGAAGTTTCGGGTTGTTGAGGACGAATACTCCGTGGTGTTTGACGTCCTGGAGGACACCACCCCCATTTCAAGCTGGGTGGAGATCAAACGCAGCGTGATGAAATGGTCTTCCATGGGAGACCTAACTGCCGTTACATGGACGGTTGAGTATCGGAGGATCCTCGGCCCTGCCTGGTATTTCGCTCCGATCATGCGCTATGGCTTATGGCAGATGGGTACTTATCTGCTTGAAACGACGGTCAGTCCGTGAACTTGCCCGATCCCGAGGTCATCCGAATGGGGATCGCCCTGGTTCCGACGCTGGCATTCATCATCGTGGTGGGAACCGTGTCGCCGTCCCGTCGTCGCATGGGAGCAGCCGTGGTTGCCGCGGGATGGTCTCTGGTGTCTCAGGCAGCCTTGAGTTCCCTAGCCGGGAAAGCCGGTTGGTGGGTGGTGGTTGACGCCGGTGTCTTTGGCATACCGGGTGACATACTCTTCGGATGGGTGATGGCTTGGGGAGCCATCCCCGGTTTCCTGGCGGACCGGCTGCATCCGGTGTGGTGGGTCTTGGGTGCCTTGACACTGGACGTTGTATTCCTGCCTGTCCTGTACCCGGTTATTGTCATGGGTCCCAGTTGGATAGCGGGCGAGGCGTTGCTGCTGATCTTCTCGTTTCTTCCCGGACTACTGGCGGCGCGTTGGACTATCCAGGGACGTTTCCCGGCGGGTCGAGCCCTGATCCAGGCTTTGGCGTTTGGAGGACTGTTGGTTTGGATCGTTCCCGCAGCGGTTCTCGCTCGGGAGGGGAGGACATTGACCCCTGGTCCCCTGTGGCCGATCCTGGCGGGTCTGGTTCTTGTCCCGGCCAGTCTCCTCGGGATGACTGCAGTGTCCGAATTCGCCCGCAGAGGAGACGGGACCCCTCTGCCGATGGATCCTCCTACCCGGCTTGTGACGTCGGGTCCCTACTCGTTTGTCTCCAACCCCATGCAGGTTTCGGGAACTTTGGTCCTCTTAGGTATGGCTGCGGTCGCCGGCTCCTGGTATTTGATGCTCGGCGCCCTTGTCGCCTTGGGCTTTTCGGCGGGATACGCCGCCTTGTTCGAGAACCAGGAGTTGGAAGACCGATTTGGTGTGACCTGGAAGCGGTATCGGAAGGCGATGCCGCCATTCCGTTTTCGGTACTCTCCTCTGCCCCGATCCGCACCAGCGACTCTTTACATCGATCTGGGTTGCGATGACTGCACTCAGCTGGCCAGGTTTCTCACCGGTCTCCGTCCATCCGACTTGGAGTTGGTTCATGCCGCTCGATATCAGGGCCCCCCGCTCCAGCGTCTCAGGTATACGGATGGCGATTTCGAAGCCAGTGGGCTCATGGCCTTGTCGTACGCTCTCGATCACACCAACCTTGTGGTGGCAATGGCAGGCTGGGTCCTACGTTTGCCGGGGATAGGAAATACGCTTCAGCTCCTGGCCGATGCAGTCGGGTTTGGCCCAAGAAACCGCTCGGACGATCCGGCGCCGAGAATCCCTGGCGATGGAGTGGAGGATCTGGCCGCCCACGTGGTTGTCGGAGGTCCTGAAACGTGCCGTCCGCATTCTGACAACCACACCTGACGAGAATACATCCGCCGGCGGCTGTTCAGGGTTGGATGTCTTTGGTCAACAGCATGAGTGTCAGGTTGTCGACCGGGGAGGGTTCGAACCCGTAATGCCGGTAGAACGCAGCGGCTTGAGAATTCTTGGCATGGACCAGCACCAGCCGCAGACCGGTAAGTTCGGCTACTTCGATTGCCTTGAGGAGGAAATGCTTGAGCAGCGCCGCGGCGAGGCCCTTTCCCTGGTGATGACGGTCAACCGCCAGGCGACCGAGAAGCATTGCGGGCAGAGGGTCGGGTTGGTTTCGAGCCGCGCGTGAAGTGGCCTCCGTGCGGGCCACTACCGCCGTGGCAGACGCGTAGAAGGCGACTACTCGGGTTCCGTGCGTGACAACCCAGGTGCGGCTGGAACCCTCTCGCTGGTTGCGTGGCGCACGTCGCTTGAGCCAGTTGTTGAGCGACTCGTTGCCGCAGTCGAATCCGTCAACGTCGTGCGACGTAGTCAGAAGCTCTGGCTCCTGGTATCGGTTCACTCCGAGTCGAGAACCGAGTCGTTGGCAAGCAACTCCGCGATTTTCGGCTTGGCGGTCGCCGGGCGATCAAGCATTGCTTGAAGCTCCTGCCAAGCCTCTCCGGACACGGCAAAGACCCGACGGTCGGCCAAGTCCTCGACGGCCGAAGCGACCGCACGGCTGACTACGTACTCGCTGAGCGACATCCCGCTGGTGCTCACCACTTGGCGCACGATCATGTCCTGCGCCGGGGTCACCCTAAGGGTCCACCGTTTGGTCTTTGCGTCCACGAGGTTCAGTGTACGTCGGTTCGACGCACACAACCAACTCACTTTGCGCTCCTCATCTTCGGTGGAGAGTGGAACTTCGATTTGAAGCCTGACATCAGGGAGAGGTATAGCTCTTCGTCATCAGGACAGTGTGCTCACGTGAAGTGGTGGCATCACCCCTTCTCAAGGGGGTTTCTTCGCGAGTTGGAATCTGAGGTTGATCCACTCCTAATGACCGAGGACGATGTGACCAAATGGGCCATGAGATCAGCGGGTATGCCCGCACCCTACCTTGTATCGCCGGAATGCAGCTCTGAGATCGCTCGCAAGGGCGCCAAGGCCCGCGCGGGCAGAATCTGAGTAACGCTGGACCCCACCCCTGTGGGTCAGGTGTTGTGGATGGTGAACGAGAAGCTGTCTTGGGTGATCCGCAGAGTCCCGTGGCGTAGGATGTTCCTGCCGATCAGCAGATCAAGTCCGATGTCCGCGGAACTCCCGAAAGCGCCGAACGGATGGTGGTGGTTGTCGTAAGGCAGTTGTGCGGTGAGGAAATACACACCGCGTAACTGTGTCCCTATCGCAGTCGCTAACGGACTCTGGGTGAACTCGGAAAGGTCCAGAACGTCCACCACTTTGGTGCTGATCGCGGATGCGGTGGCACCAGTATCTACGAGACCGTTGACCGTTATCTCTTCGTAACTGTGTTCGTTGCGGAGCGTGACGGGCATGAGCGGACCAACCGTTGAGTCATAGTCGGTCTCAAAGAACATACGAGAAGCCACCCATGACCACGGGTGTTTGTTCGCACACCTCCTGTGCTGAGAAGCGATGGTCAGGGTACTTGTCGATGCCGGCCCGGAAGGCTTCCGCCATAGTGGGATAGAACTCAATGAGTTTCTTGTCTCGCAACAGAGCCCATTGCCCAAGATGTTTCTCCATCAACCCGGGCAAGAGTTCAACGAAGGCATCATAATTTTCTGACACTTGTTGCTTTGCTTCAGCCCGGGTGATAGTCATGGCCTCCTCCAGTTGCACGTCCTACTCGACCAATGTAGTTACAAGTCTTTATTTGCGGAAGATCCACCGGAAAATTGTTGGACTAGACAGACAGCGTGCCATACGCTTGTGACAGATTCAACCCGTCAATGGAGATTTGTTTCGCGACTGCCCTTGAAGTCTGGTCCGCGCTTTTACTCGGAGCCGAGGTCCCGGGCGATGGAACGGGGGGTCTGGCCGCCCACGTGGTCGTCGGAGGTGAGGGCGCTGTGGGCGTGCGCCACCTGGTGGAGGCCGAAGGCGGTTGACATCCCGTCTCGGAGGCCCATGCGGTCTTCCACCGCGTTGAGGGCTCGCTTGGCGAGCGCCACTCCGAACCGGGGCCGAGCCGCGCATCGCTTCGCCAGGCGGGAGGCGGTCTCTCTCAACTCGTCCCGGGCCACCACCCGGTTGACCATGCCGACCTCGTAGGCGCGGGCGGCGGACATCCGGTCACCCACGAGCAGGAACTCTCTGGCGATGCGGGTGGACATCACGTACTGGTGGGCGAAATACTCGATGCCGGGGATGCCCATCCTCACCACCGGGTCGGCGAAGTAGGCGTCTTCTGAGGCCACGATCAGGTCCGCCGGCCAGATCAGGGAGAGTCCCCCTGCCACGCAGGCGCCGTGCACCATGGCGATCAGCGGCTTGGGGAGCTCTCGCCATCTGAGCGGGATGGACAGATAAGCCTCGTCCTCTCGTACCAGGATGGTCTCGGCTCCCTCCTTGTCCGAGTGGTCGTACCAGGTGGTGGCCACCCTCCCGAAGGGTTGCTCGAGATCCCGACCGGGGCTGCCCAGGTCGTGGCCCGAGCAGAAGTGGGGCCCGGCGCCGCCGATCACCACCGCTCCTATCGCGTCGTCGGATGCGGCCTCCGCCAGGGCCTGGTCCAGGGCGGTGATGAGGGCGATGTTGAGTGCGTTGCGGTACCGGGGGCGGTTCAGGGTGAGCCACAGGACGGCGTCCTTCCGCTCGGACAGGAGCACCGCCTCAGTCATCGGGCGTCAGCCGGATCAGCCGTCGGCCGCGATTCTCTCCCCGGAAGAGACCCAGGAATGCCTCCGGCGCGTTCTCGAAGCCGTCGATGATCTCCTCCCTGAACACCAGCCGGTCCGAGACCATCCACTCTCTCATCTCCGACATTGCCTCGCGGAAGTGAGGGAGGAAGTCCCACACCACGAAGCCGGTCATGGTGAGCCGCCGGTTGATCATCTCACCCACCGCCCGGATGCCCCGCGGCTGGACGCGGGCGTACTCACTCACCTGTCCCGAGATGGCGATCCGTCCTCCGGTGTTCATGTTCATCAACGCCGCATCCAGGGTCTTTCCTCCCACGTTGTCGAAGAAGACGTCGACACCCTCCGGGCAAACCCGGGAGATGGCGGCTGCCAGGTCGGGCTCCGCCCGGTAGTTGATGCAGTCGTCAACGCCCAGTTCATCCGTGACCAAGCTGCACTTCTCCTCCGATCCGGCTATCCCCACCGTCCGGCACCCCAGGTTGCGGGCGATCTGGAGAGCGGTGCTTCCCACCGGACCCGCCGCCGAGGAGACCAGCACGGTCTCTTCGGCCCGGGCTTCCGCCACCCGCCGGATGCCGAAGTAGGCGGTGAGCCCCGAGACTCCCAGGGCGCCGATCGCGGCCCGTTCCGTTAGCGGAGGGCTGAACACTGCGGGATGGAGGCGGAGAACCCCTCGTCCCGAGGAGACATAGCCCTCCCGCCAGCCGTTGGCGCTGCTGACCCGGTCTCCGACCTCGAAGCGGGGATTCCGCGACTCGGCGACCACGCCCACCGAGAAGCCGTCGATCACCTCCCCCGGTTGCAGACGGGGCGCGTAACTGTCCCGGGTCAGGCGGTCCAGCACCCCCGGGTCCACCGAGATGTAGGTGTTGGCGACCCGGATCCCTCCCTCTCGCAGCACCGGCAGTTCCACCGAGACCATCCGGAAGTTGTCGATCTCCGGCTCGCCCTCGGGGGCGCTGGCCAGCACCCAGTTGCGGCTGATCGTGGTCATGGCGGACTCATCTCGGGTCGTGGGGGACGATCACCGCCCGTCCCTCCAAGCTTCCGTCCCGGAGCCTCTGGTAGGCGATGGGCGCCTCCTCCATGGAAAAGGTCTCGGTGTCGCTCTTGACCGCTCCGGTTCCGGCGAGGGCGACCACCTCGGCGAGATCGGGAATGGTGCCCCAGAAAACGGTGGAGGCCGAGAGGCCGCGGGGAACATGGAGGTATCCCATCGGAAACGATCCGGGTCCGATCCCCACCACCGTGATGTGGCCGCGGATCGCCGCAGCGGAGGCAGCCAGGGAGAGGGTGTCGTCGATGCCCACTATGTCCAGGACGAGGTCCGCTCCCCGGCCACCGGTCAGGTCGCTGATGGCCTCGGAGGGGTTCTCCGTGGACAGCAGGGCGTGGTGGGCGCCATGGCGTCGCGCCACCTCCAGGCGTGCCGGGGCGATGTCCACTGCTATCACTTGAGCAGCCGAGAGCGCCCGGAGTATCTGCACAGCCAGCGACCCCAGCCCTCCGATGCCGATGACCACTGCGGTCGACCCCTCACCCAGGCGATCGAGGCTCTGTCGGATGGCGTGGTAGGTGGTCAGCCCGGCGTCGGTGAGTGGAGCGGCTTCGACCGGATCGAGATCGGAGGGGAGGGGGACCAGGTGATGGGACATCGGCGCCAGGAAGAACTCGGCGATCCCGCCGTCGCGGCCCAGACCCGGCCTCCCCGGGCCGGACGCCACCACCTCGGCGGCGTTCTCACAGTAGTTCTCGGATTCGATGGCGCACTGCCCGCAGGCGCCGCACCCCCACGCTCCGTAGACCGCCACCGCTGTCCCCGCCTCCAGGCCGGAGACGCCGGGCCCCGTCTCCTCCACCCAACCGGTTATCTCGTGGCCGACGGTGAAGGGAAGGTCATAGGAGGGGAGGCTCGACTGCGGCCAGTCGCACAGGTACAGATCGGAGTGGCACACTCCCGCTCCCGCCACCCGGATCAGGGTCTCTCCCGGGCCCGGCTCGGGGGTGGGGACCTCGCAGAGCTCGAAGTCCTGTTCCCAGGTGGTGAACTGGTAAGCCAACATGTTGCTGTTGGAGGGTAACCGGATGGATTTCGCTATCTTGGATTGCGGCGCCTCGTTGGAGAGGCCTGTCACCCCGAAGGAAGGAAGGATCATGCCGTCAGGGTTCCCCGATTGGACACCGGAAGGAGACACCGAAGAGACCCGCAGGCTCTTCATGCGCTGGCTGGAGGGCCAGGAAGCCGACTTCCCCAACCCTCCCGACGACTCGTGGAAGGGAAGGCTTCTGGAGCTTGTCGAAGAGTTCGTCCACCCCGACGTGATCCTGCACAACGTGCCGGTGCGCCGCCCGGGGCGGGACGGTTGGGTCGAGTTCCTGATGGGCCTGGGAGAGGCCTACCCGGACTCCAACACCAACTACGACATCATCATGGTGGACGGCAACATGGCTGCCGCCCGCTGGCACTACACGGCCACCCAGATGTCTTCCCACTTCGAGCACGAGGCGACCGGAAAGAAGGTGCGCGTGGAAGGTGTCATGTTCGAGCGGTTCGAAGACGGCAAGATAGTCGAGCACTGGGCGATGATCGATCGGCTCAACTGGTTGCAGCAACTGGGGCTGGTCGACGAGTCGATCCAGCTCTGAAAGCCCGGGCACCGGGCCTGAGAAACAAATAAGAGGAGAAGAAGATGCCTGTTGTATTACCAGAAGGAAACCCCGAGGGTGACACCGAGGAGACCCGGCGGGTCTTCATAGAGTTCATGGTCGCCCAGGAGCAGGACTTTCCCTACCCGCCCGACGACTCGTGGAAGGGCCGGATGCGGGCCACGGTGGAAAAGTACGTGGATCCCGATGTGGTGGTCCGCAACGTCCCGGTGCGAAGCCCCGGGCGGGACGGGTACGCGGACTTCCTGGTCGCCCTCGGTAACGCCTACCCGGACGGGCAGACCACGTTCAACATGATCGTGGCCGACGGCGACACGGTCGCCTCCAAGTGGACCTTCAACGCCACCCAGCAGCACGCCCACTTCGAGCACGGCGCCTCCGGCCAGAAGATCCAGGTGGACGGCATGTCGTTCGCCCGCGTCAGGAACGGAAAGTTCGTCGAGTACTACTCCCTGGCCGACAAACTGGCCTGGGCCAAGCAGTTGGGGATAGTCGACGAGTCGGTCCAGCTTTAGCGCCGGATTCAGCCCGAAAGGGACCGCGACTTGATCGCCGGGTTCAGTCCGACTCGGAGATCGTCACCGAGTTGATCGTCACGTCGGTCAGCGGCCGGTCGTTGCGGTCGGTCGGGACCCTCTGCATCGCGTCCACCACATCCAGACCACCCACCACCTTGCCGAACAGCGAGTACTGCGGCGGGAGTCGGCGGCCATGGGGGCCGCTGATGATGAAGAACTGGCTGCCGTTGGTGTTGGGCCCGGCATTGGCCATGGCGAGGGAGCCGACTTCGTAGCGTCCCGGTCTGGGCAACTCGTCCGCAAAGCGATAGCCGGGGCCGCCCCGGCCCGTGCCGGTGGGATCGCCGCCCTGGCAGACGAATCCCTCGATGATGCGGTGGAAGATCACGCCTTCGTAGTAGTGGTAGCGGGCCAGCACCACGAAGTTGTTC
>JAPPFC010000044.1 GCA_028824015.1 bacterium | reverse complement strand
TTCGTGAGGGTGGTCGTACGGTGGGTGCTGGTCGGGTGACCAAGATCACCAAATAAGGCGGACAGTCCGGGTTCACTAAAACACAAAAGAAAGAAAAAGACCCAATGCCAAGCGATAAAAGACCCCCGATAAAGCTTGCCTGTACCGAATGCAAACGTCGCAATTACGTGACCACCAAAGGCAGGGCCAACCCGAGCGACAAGGCCCAGCGGCGAAACCTGGTGAAAGGACGCTTGGTGCTCAGGAAGTACTGCCGGTGGTGCCGTATCCACACTTCCCACCGGGAGACCCGCTAAGGCGGGGACACGGGCCTCCCAGGGGCGTTAGGGAACCTGATGGACGTCTCTGACCTGGAGGGAATGGTCATCGGGCCGGCGCCGCTTCGGCTCTCGCAAGAGAGGATTCGATCCTACGTCGAGGCCACCGGTGACGACCCGGACCGCTGGGTCGAGACCGCGCCTCCGGGGCTTGCCAGCGCCGCGCTCTTCGCGGTGGCTCCGCAACTGCTCTCCCATCCGGCCATCCGGGCCCAGGGAGGAGCGGCCGTCCACGGCGAGCAGAAGTTCCGCTGGAACGCCCCCCTCCGGGCGGGAGAGGAATGGGCGGCGCGCGGCGAGGTGGGACGTGTCCGTCACCGCCGTGGGGTGTGGTTCGTGGATTTCGCCCTTCGGCTGACCGGATCCGGCGGGGAACCGGTGGTGGAGGGAGACTCGTCCTTTCTGATCGCGGGGGGTGCGCCTCCCGCCCGGAGCGGGTCCGAGGAGCCCGAGCCCCCGCCCGACCACCGGGCCGACAACCAGAGGGCCGTCCCCGCCGGCCTTCCCGGAGAGGGAGAGGAGATCCCGGCCCTTTCGAAGTCGGCCAGCCGAGCGGACCTGATCCGCTACGCGGCCGCCACCACCGACTGGAATCCCATCCACTGGGATCACCAGTCGGCCGTGGGAGCGGGGCTTCCCGGCGTGGTGGTGCACGGCCTTGCCTGCGCCGCCTGGATGTCCCAGGGCGTCACCCGATTGGTTTCCGGCGCCGCACCTCTCCGCCGGGCGCGGTTCCGATTCCGCCGACCCCTGCGGCCCGGCGTCCCCGCCGAGGTGCGGGGCACCCGGTCACAGGGGCTTGGCTTCTCGATGAGCCTCGAGTCGGAGGGGAGGACCCTCATAACCGCAACCATGGAAGCCGCCGCCGATTGAGCCTCCCGGGCGGGCGGTCCCTCCCCCTCGGTACCCTGTAACCCCATGAACGCCTATCCGGTCAAAGGGGACGACGAACACCGGTTGGTGGACCTTGCCAGAGCGGGGAACCAGGCTGCGTTCTCAATACTGGCCGAGCGTCACCAGCACGAGGTGTTCACCTTGGCGATGCGTTTGGCGGGAGATCGCGATTTGGCGGCTGACATTTCCCAGGAGGCTTTGCTCCGGGCTTGGCGAGGGATCGGCAAGTTTCGGGGGGAAGCCAGGTTCTCCTCATGGCTGTACCGCATCACCGTCAACGTGGCGTGGAGCCAGTTGAGCCGTCGCAAGCGAACCCAGGAGTCGCCGTTGGACGTGGTGGAGAACATGGCGGCCCCGGTCTCGAGGTTCAGCCATCCCGAGTTGGCCCTCGAAGCGGCAAATCTGCGAGGACGGCTCCGGCGGGCCCTGTTCGCGCTTCCCCAGCGTGCGCGGATGGTGGTGGTGCTCAGGGACGTGTACGGCTGGAGCCACGCCGAGATATCCGAGGCGCTGGGCGTCTCGGTCTCAGCCTCCAAGGTCCGACTTCACCGCGCCCGAAAGCGCCTTCGCGCCATTCTGGAGGACTCCCCTTGAGGCTCATGCAGTCGACCGTCTGTTGGGCGTCCCGCCCCCTGGTCCGGTTCTTGGCCGTCGACCAGAAGGCCAGGGCGACCTTCCTGGCGCGCCACGCCGATCATTGCCTTCGGTGCCAGGCCGAGAGCGCCATCGAGGACCGGATTCATCGCGTGCTGGCCGGAATGCACGGGAACCTGATGCCCGCGCCCGCCGGGTTGATGCCGGCTGTGAGAGGGAGCCTGGACCTCCCGGAATCCTATGCCGAGGTCGAGCCGGCTCGCTCGGCCGAGAAGGTAGCGATCGCCGCAGCCGTGGTGGGAGTGGCCTCGGTGGTCGCCTGGACCGTAAGCCGCCGGGTCAGGGGCGGCGGCTGACCCTCTTTTGGGGAGGGTGTTGGTTCGATAGTGGGTTTACTCTCGAGATCCGGCAGGGTATACTTCAAGCGAGGCTGATAAACCCCTTGAGGGGTGTAGCTCCAATTTGGCAGAGCGCCGGTCTCCAAAACCGGAGGTTGTGGGTTCGAGTCCCGCCACCCCTGCTAACCAGTCACGATCGTTCAAACCCAAAACCCGGAACGGCTTGAGCATGAACCGACAGATGCGTCGCCTCGTCGAGCGCGAGGAGCGGCGGCAAAAGAGACAATCCCAAGACAAGCGGCCATCCGCCCGGGCCGAACGCGCGGTCACGCCCCGCAAGAGGCCCATGGCGCAGCGACCTCCCCTCCACACCCGGTTGATGATCTTCCTCCGGGAGGTGCGGACCGAGCTCTCGAGGGTGTCCTGGCCGACCCGCCGCCAACTCCTGAACTTCAGCGTGGTGACCATAACCACCTCCGTGATCCTCGCCCTGGTGATCTTCGGCCTCGACGTGTCCCTCAAGCAGATCGTTCTCACTCTTCTTGGAGGTATCGGAAGTGGCTGAGCCGGCAATGACCGAGACGCTATTGGCAGAGATCGAGGAGGAGACCCCGGTCAGTCCCTACGACCTTCCCGGAGACTGGTATGTGATCCACGCCTACTCCGGTCATGAGGAGAAGGTCAAGGCCAACCTGGAGAAGCGGGTGGAGTGGCTTCGCCTCTCCGGTCGCATCTTCGATGTGCACATTCCCCGCGAGGACGTGGTGGAGATCCGGAACCGGAAGAAGGTCACGGTCCCCAAGAAGGTTTTCCCCGGATACCTGCTGGTGCGGATGTGGCTGGACGACGATTCCTGGGCAGCCGTGCGGGAGACGCCGGGCGTGACGGGTTTCGTCGCCTCCAACATGGGAAAGCAAAACCGCCCGCCGCCGCTCTCGCGCCGCGAGGTGGAGCGCATGCTGGGCTTCCAGGAGACGAGAGCCAAGTCCAAGCCCCGGTTCAAGCCGGCGTGGGAAGTGGGCGAGACGGTACGGGTGGTCTCCGGGCCTTTCAACGACTTCAGCGGCATCATCGAGGAGATCAACCTCGACCAGTCGAAGGTGGTGGTGCTGGTGGAGATCTTCGGGCGGGACACTCCGGTGGAACTGGGCTTCGCCGACATCCAGAAGAACTAGCAACCCGCCTCTCACACAGGAGTCGATCAACATGGCTATCAAAGAGATAAGCGCCAAGGTGAAGATGCAACTCTCCGCCGGAGAGGCGTCTCCCGCCGCTCCGGTAGGGACCTCCCTCGGTCCCCACGGGATCAACCTCATGGATTTCGTGCGGGCCTACAACACCGCCACCGAGGACAAGCGCGGCTCGATCATCCCGGTCGAGATCACCATCTACAAGGACCGGACCTTCACCTTCATCACCAAGACGCCGCCGGCCGCTTCCCTGCTGCGCCAGGCCGCCCGGGTGGAGAAGGGATCGGGGGAACCCCACGAGGTCAAGGTGGGGTCGGTCACCTCCGAGCAGGTGCGAGAGATCGCCGAGATCAAGATGCCCGACCTCAACGCCAACGACGTGGAGGCGGCCATGCGGATAGTGGCCGGGACCGCCCGGTCGATGGGGATCGTGGTCGAGGGCTAGACAGACTCAGGAGAACAGATACGCCGGTGGGAGGCTCGGACAAGGCCGGGCCGCCTGGACCACGGAGGTAGAGAATGGCAAAAAAGGGCAAGCGTTACCAGGACTCCACGCGAAGGTACGACCGCGGGTCGGCCTACGCGCCGACCGAGGCTCTGGACCTGGTCAAATTCATGGCTTCGGCTCGATTCGACGAGTCGGTGGAGGCCGCGTTCCGGCTGGGCGTCGATCCGCGCCGGGCCGATCAGATGCTCCGGGGGAACGTCTCTTTCCCCCACGGCACGGGGAAAACCGTGCGGGTGGCGGTGTTCGCACCGCCCGAACGGCACGCCGAAGCCACCGAGGCGGGCGCCGACATCGTGGGCGCGGACGACCTGATCAAAGAGATCTCCGAGGGAGGGCCTCTCGACTTCGACGTGGCGATCGCGGTCCCCGCCATGATGCCGCGGGTGGGAAGGCTCGGGAGGATTCTCGGACCCCGGGGACTGATGCCCAACCCGAAGTCGGGAACGGTGAGCAACGATCTCGTCTCCACGGTCTCGGCCTTCAAGGCCGGCCAGATCGAGTACCGCACCGATCGGTACGGCAATGTCCACGCGGTGATAGGCAAGGTGAGCTTTTCCACCGCCAAGCTGGCCGAGAACCTCTCCAAAATGGCCGACGAACTCAACCGGGCTCGCCCGGCGGCCGCCAAGGGCAGGTACATGAGGTCCCTGACAATCTCCTCCACCATGGGTCCGGGAGTCAAGATAGACGTGAACCGCCTGGATGAGTTGACCGCTTCCTGAAGGCGGCGATCCGACTGCGGCAGCCCCCGCTGCTCGATAGTTGCCCGGAGGGTCGGTCCGGAAGTGGCGCGCAGACAGACCCCTCGCCGATGGGCTATACACCTCAACCAGACGTTTAATGTAGGCGGAAGATTTGCAGACCCACCGGGTCGAGAGAAAGCCGTGTCTGCCTACGGCATGGAGGTTCCTCTCCAAGACTCCCGGAACGGCCGATGGGGACCGGGCAGACTCCCCAATCCGGTTTTGGCATCGGAACCCGCTTGCTCTACAATTCCGGGAAGACAAAACATATCTCCGCCCTCGGCCCGAGACCGCTGGTTGCCGTAAAGGTTCAAAGGATTCGATTCCGCCAGCGCAGGTCGGTGTTCATCACCCCTGGTATCCCGGCTGAGGATGCCGGGGTTTTTCATTTGGAGGAACGCAAAAATGCCGATGAGCCGAGCCGAGAAGATGGAGAGGGTTGCGGTCATCCGCAGCCACATCTCAGCCGTGGACGCTATCTATCTCACCGAGTTTCGCGGGCTGACCGTCAAGGAGGTTCAGCAGGTCCGCCGGTCCCTCCTGGAAGGCGACGCCCGGATGAGAGTGATGAAGATGTCCCTGACCCGCCGGGCAATGGAGGAGATGGGTCACGAGGGCCTCTCCGACCATCTTTCGGGACCCACCGCCCTGGTCTTTGCTGAGGGAGATCCGCTGGCCGCGGCGCGGACCGTGAGAGAGCAGAGCCGCCAGTTCCGCAATCTGGTGTTGAAGGGGGGGATCATGGACGGGAAGTTCATCGGCACCGATCAGGTGGCCGAGTTCGCCAACCTGGGATCCAGAGACCAACTCCTGGGGAAGCTGGCCGGCGGCATCTCGGCGCCCCTTCACAAGACGGCCGGAGTGTTTGCCTCCTTCACCCGCTCCGCAGCGGGAGCCTTTTCACAGCTCCTGGAGCGCAAGACTTCCGCCGCCACAGCCTGAGATTTCGAGACGAAGGAAAGGAACCGAAAAATGGCAAAGATGACCACTGATGAACTGTTGGGTGTCTTCGAAGAGATGACCGTTCTGGAACTGAAGGAGTTCCTGGACGCTTTCGAGGAGCACTTCGATGTGACCGCCGCCGCGCCGATGGCCATGGCGGCCATGCCTGCGGCCGGCGGGGCCGAGGAGGAAGAAGAAGTCGAGCAGACCGAGTTCGACGTGGTGCTCACCGCCATAGGCGACGCCAAGATCGCGGTCATCAAGGAAGTCCGGGCCATCACCAAGCTCGGCCTCCGGGAGTCGAAGGAACTGGTCGACGCCTATCCCAAGGCCATCCTGGAGGGCGTGGACGCCGCCGCCGCCGACGCCGCCAAGAAGCAACTGGAAGGCGCCGGAGCCTCGGCAGAGGTCCGCTGAACAAACCCCCAACGCCAACCAAAGGGGAAGGGGCGCGATCAGTTCGGTGGTGCGCAAACATGCGTCGAGCCACCGAAATGGTTTGTTCCCGCTCCTAATTAAGCGACATCACCGAACCGGTTTCACCGGTGGGTAGACGCTCGCCCCAAAAGCCACCAACCGATTAGCCGGTGGGGGAGGTCCTATCGGAGCCGTCCCCACCGGCGCCTTTTTTATATCTCTATCACGCACGTCCGTCTGGGGACGAATCACGCACGTCCGTCTGGGGACGGCCCGCTCGCATGAACCGATGCTCGGCGCCCGGGGTCTTGATGTTGTCGGGGAACACTTGGGAGCGATCCCGACCGGGACAATCCCGAAGCCCATGAGGTAGTCGTACCGATGATGGGCCGGCGTCGATCGAAGAACCTCGTCGGACGCCTCTCAGAACCGGATTCCCGCAACCCGATCCCGGACCCGAGCTTGGGATCGCCTGCCTTGCTGAGCAGTTCACCCCGGGGACGGGAAGCTCCGGCGAACTGACGCCCCGACTCGGGACTCGTTGCCCGCACCCCCATGCGTACCGGCCGGTGCGCGCCGGCCTGACCGGCAAGTCGCCTGGCGATGCCGCGTGCAGGACGTTGGAGTCCTACACCACCGTTGATCGCCACGGGTCAGTAAACGAGGCCCAGACGTTCGGCCTCGGCTGTGAGATCGCCCGAGTAGCTGCCGGCGACCGCTTCTGCAACCCGCGCCCGGCCGGCTGAACGGAGGGGGTCCCACCTCCGGCCTTTCCGCCCGCCGGATACCCGGAGGACCCCGAACCACACTGTCGGCCGGCCTGCACGAAAACGCAACATCGGGCCTTATCGTGTGAAATTCATGGATCTGGCTTTACATTTGTTAAAGTAATGTGTGTGATTCATGGATATAGCCGCTATGGTTCCAGAGTTCAGTGCATACTTTTGCATTTAAGCGCCGACAGGTCTGCGCTCGGAACGCGGTGATCCGCCGACTGAAAGAGCCCGCCGTGCAACGGAGCGCCATATGTGACCGGCCCCGGAAGCCGCAGGACGGACCGACCGGCTCACCGCCCCGTCGGTCCCTGCCGCTGCGTGCGTGGCTGCTTGTCATCGGCCTGGTCCTTCCGGCATGCACCGGGAGGGCGCCGGTCGCCGACACCCCCCGCCAGCGCGAGGAGAGCCCCGGCCTGAGCGCCGAGACCAGACCGACCGGCGACACGCTCTCGTGGGAGGGCGAGGAGGGCGCCCGCCTGCTCACCGGCCTGAGCGTCGAAGTGGGACCGGGCGGCGTCACGCTCTCGTGGGAGATCGACGAGGGGCGGGCGCATCGGGTCACAGGTTTCTCGTGCGTGTACCGCACGCCCTCGCATCTGTCGTTGGGGGTGTCGGGAGCGGTGCCCTGTGGCGATGAGCTGAGCGGGGCCGACCAGCGAGAGCGCACCGTCAGCGGGCTGCCCGAGTTCGGGGAGTACCTGTTCGAGGTGGTTGCGCAGGTGGGGCCGGGCGAGGTGATCGAGTGGCCCGAGCGGGCGCTGCAGGTGCAGGTGGCGGTGACGCCCGAACTGGCCGGGCCGGCCGGGCCGGCGCTGGCGGTCACCGGGGCGGGGCCGATGGTGACGGGCTGCGGGCCCGACGACGGCCCGGGCGACGCCTCGGCGGGACGGCCCTGGGATCAGGGCCAGATCGTGTCGGCCGCGCACCTCACCCACTACCCCGGAAATGCCTGGGCGCCGGGCGGCGACCCCGACACCGCCCCGGTGTGGCCCGACCCGCGGGCGCTGGACGACCTGTTCGACGAGGCCGGCCTCGACGGGCAGGTGTTCCAGCAGGCAGACCCCGGTGACATCGCCGCGACGCTGGGCGACGACCGGGCCCTGGACGCCCTTCACCATGCCTCGGTGGGCACCAAGGCGCTGTTGCGGCCCGGCGCCGCCGGCGGCTGGGAACTGAGGCTGCACACCAGCTACCCCTTCGGCGCCGACTACGTGTTCGACGCCCGTCAGGCGGTGGCGGGCTGGGGCGACGCCGCCGGTCCCGAGTTGTACCTCCGCACCGACTGCCCGCCTCCGGACTTCCCCGATGCCACCCACAACGTGGCCCTGGCCGTGTCGCACGACGCCGGCAACGGCCGCACCCTGGAGCATGCCGGCTACGGCTGGTGGGTGGTCGCCCCGGTGGGCATGTTCCCCGAGCGCATCGTGGCCACCAAGGCGGGCCTGTCGTTCGGCGAGCCCGCCGCCACCGCTGCGGCGCCAGGCGCCACCTACACGGGCCGGGCCAGCGGGCACCTGTTCTGGGACTCGCAGCGGTACGCGCTGGCGGGCGACGTGACGCTGACGTTGGAGGACGCCGGCTCCGGCGACGGCACGACGAGGCTGTCGGGCCGCATCGACGACCTGGTGCTCACCGCGCTCGATCACGACACCCTCTCGCCCGCCTCCGACCCGCCGGCGCGGTGGCGCTCGCTGACGCTCGAGGCCGGCGCGCCGAGCGGCGACGCCTGGCGGGGCGCGGTGACCGCAGCCGACCGTGCCTCCGAGCCCGGCCTGGCGGCCATGCCGTCCCCGGATGCGTTCGTGGGGGACTGGTCGGCCTCGGCGTATGGCCCCCGTGCCGATGAGATCGCCGGACGGTTGCGGTTGTGGACGCCGCTGCCGCCCGGCGCCGACCCCGTAGCCGACTGGCCTGCCCAGGCCGTGATCGTGGCCGGATTCGCAGGAGCGGCCCCATGAGAACGACTCGCCCGTTCGCAACCCCCCGCCGCGGCCGGCCCGCCAGGAGGTGGTGCTCGGCGCTGGTCACCGCCGCGCTGCTGGTGTCCATGCTGCCGGTGGCGCCGGCGGCTGCGCAGTCGGGTGACGGGTCCGACTCGACGGCTCCTTCGGTGGTTGACGTGGCGATCACGTCGGACCCGGGCGACGACCTGACTTACGGGCTGGACGACGAGATAGAGGTCTCGGTGACGTTCAGCGAGGCGGTGACGGTGGACACCGCCGGCGGTGTGCCGCGGCTGTTGATCGACTTCTCGACCGAGAACTGGGGCCACAAGTGGGCGGGCTATGAGTCGGGCAGCGGCACTTCGGTGCTGACGTTCACCCATACGGTGGCGGTGCCGAACTACTCGTCGCAGGGTGTGGCCGTGCCGGCCGACTCGCTGGAGACCAACGGGGGGTCGATCACGTCGGTGGCGTCGGGGACGGCGGCGGTGCTGTCGTATCTGGAGCGGGGGCACGACCCCGAACATCTGGTGGACGCCGACCAGGCGGGCGGCCAGCAGCGCCACCAGCGCGGCGGGGACATCGCGCAGAGCACCCCCACCCTGCCGTCAGGCTGCGGCGCGGCCAGCAACGGGGACAACGACCTCGTCGGTTCGGTGGCTGCGAGCGCGACCGTCATCCGGGTGACGTGGGACACCGACGGCACAGTTGGGGCTCAGGCGGCCATATGCGACTCCGCGGGCACGGTGCGGGAACTGACATTCCGGGGTCACACACACACGCGCCGGCAAACTTCGTCGAAGATATCCCCCGCTTCGGTATAGACCCCACTCATCCTCGACTGAGTCCCGACACCGACTATTGGGTGCGCATCAAGACCTACTTCGGGGGCAACTACGCGTGGCACTACATCCGCACCAAGACAGCCGTGGCACCTTCGGTGCCGGCCGCACCCACCGCAAGAGCGGCACACAATGGGGCATTGGTGAGCTGGAGCGCTCCGTCAAACGTGGGCTCGGCGTTCGAGATCGAGGACTACGACCTGCGCTTCTATGCGGGCACCAGCGACCCGACCGACGACGATGACTGGGTGGAAGAGGGCGAGACCGACAACCTCAATCGCAACGACAACACCACCACCTCGGCCACCATCATCGGTCTCAAGGCATCCACGACCTACCGGGTTCAGGTACGGGCCGTAGGCGACGACACGAACAGCGCCTGGTCGGCATCGGGAACCTTCACCACGTCCACCGCGGTGGCGGCGAACACGCTGATCTCCAACCACGGGCAGCTCGCCACCGGCAGCCAAACGGCGGCCTTCCATGATTTGGCGCAAGGATTCTCCACCGGCTCGAATACCGGCGGCTACCTGCTGACCAGCGTGGAACTGGGCCAATGGACCACCACGGGCACTCCAGGGCGAACCCTCACCGCCACGATCGCGACGGGGCTGCCGTCGGCCACCACCGCGGTGGCCACCCTGATCAGTCCGCTGAACTCGAATGACGGCACCACCCTCGCGTTCACCGCTCCGCCGGGCACGGTGCTGAACGCGAGCACGACCTACTGGCTGGTTCTCGAGTTCGACTCAGATACCGAGTCGGCACCCCAGCTTTCGTATATGACCCACGATGCAGAGGATGCCGGCGGTGCAGCCGGCTGGTCCATCGCCAATGCGGGGCTCCAGAGGTTGGCTGCGACCACTGGCGCTTGGAACGCGCCAGATAATCGATCCATGGAGATCCGCGTCAACGGTCTGGCGGTCGACCAGACCGCGCCGGGTGTCGATTCGGCCGATGCGGTCCGGAACGTCCTCACGATCACCTTCGACGAGAAGCTCGACGCCGCGTCGGTGCCGTCGGCTGGGGCCTTCGTGCTCAGAGTGGGCGGGACCGTCGCTGGGGTCACCCCGACTGTGACGATCGACGAGGACAAGCTGATCCTGACGTATCCGGAGACCAGCAACTTCAGCTCCGGCCAGACAGTGACGGTGAGCTACACCAAGCCGACGAGCGGCGCGACACTGAAGGACGCCTTCGGCAACGAGACGGCCAGCTTCTCCAACCAGTCGGTGACCATCGAGTCGCCGCATCTCGACAGCGTGCGCATCTCCTCCAGCGCGGGCCTCGACAAGACCTATTGGCGGGGCGAGAAGATCCGCGTCGAGGCGACGTTCAGCGAGAACGTCGACGTCGACACCGCCAGCGGCACGCCGCGCATCCAGATCGACCTGTGGAAGGCGGCGATGACCGGCGAGAAGTGGGCCGAATACGAGAGCGGCAGCGGCACTCACACGCTCACCTTCGCCTACGAGGTGATATCCGGCAACTTGACGACCGAGGGCGTGGCGATCACCGCCAACACGCTGGAGAAGAACGGCGGATCGATCACCGCCTCCCACTCCGGCAACGCGGTCACCACTCTCACCCACGAAGCCGTCGACCACAGCACCGACCACCTAGTCGACGGCCGCAAGACCATCGAGCGCACCTCCGACGGCGTGCTGGTGTCCAACATCGACAAGACCGGTACGGCCTCGGACGGCTTGTCGCTGGCGGCCCTGGACGTTGCCCATGGGTTCCACACCGGCGGCTTCGAGGGCGGCTACATCGTGTCGAGCGTGGACGTCGAGTTCGGCCTGGCGCCGGCCGGCGTGACCGTCAAGCTGGTCGAAGGGGAGCTCTCGGGCACCAATGTGACGGTGGGCAACACGGTGGCCACCTTGACGAACCCGTCGTCGCTGACCGCGGGCAAGCTGAAGTTCACTGCGCCGTCGGGCACGAGGCTGGACCGCGACACCCGCTACTGGGTGCTCGTGGAAGGCACCTCGGGCCGTGTCAAGGTGACCAACACCGGCGGCGTTGACTCCGGCTCGCTGCCCGACTGGGGCGTGCGCGGCCAGCACCACCGCAGGAACGCATCCGACACCGGCGGGCTCACTCAAAACACGTCCGGCATGAAGATCCGCATCAACGGGCAGACGCCTGAGATCACGCCGCCGGAGGTCAGCTCGCAGGCGGTGGTCTGGGACGAGATGACCATCACCTTCAACGAGAGCCTCGACACCGGCTCGGTGCCACATCCGAGCGCATTCATCCCGACTATCGGCGTGACGGTCCAAACGGTCACCGGGGTGGCCATCGAAGACGACACCGTGACCCTCACGCTGGCCAGCGGGGTGGCCTCGGGCCAGACGGTGAGGGTGCGCTACACCCCGCCGACGACGAACCCGCTGCAGGACCTCTCGGGCAACGCCGCGGCCGCCTTCAACATCACCGCCACCCCGCCCACGCCGAAGGTGCTCAGCTTCGACATCACCTCCGACGGCGGCCCGAACAAGACCTACGAGCGCGACCAGAAGGTCCGGCTCGCGTTCACGTTCAGCGAGCCGGTGAACGTCGTCACCACCGGCGGCACGCCGCGCGTCAAGCTCGGCCTGGGCAACGCCCAGCAGCGATGGGCCACCTACGAATCGGGCAGCGGCACGAGGGTGCTGAACTTCGCCTACACCGTGGTGGCCGCGGACAGCTCGACCGAGGGCGTCCGGGTGATCCAGGACTCGCTCGAGTTGAACGGCGGGACCATCAAGTCGACGCACAACAGCACCAACGTTGCGCTGGCCCATGCGGTGCGCGACCACGACTCCGACCACCTGGTCAACGGCAGCCTGACCCTGGTCCTGGAACGCTTCAGCGACGGCGTGCTTGTGTCCAACATCGGCCAGAGCAACAGAACCCCAGCCCTCGATCTCGGGACCATAGATGTCGCCCAGGGGTTCTCAACTGGCGATTCCGAGGACGGCTACATCGTCTCCAGCGTCGAGGTGGAGTTCGTGGACGCACCGTCGGGCGTGAGCGTGAAGCTCATCAGCGGGACACTCGACGACTCGTCGATTCTGACGCAGGACGCCGTGGTGGTCACCCTGACGAACCCGGCATCGCTGGTCGCGGGCACGCTGAAGTTCAAGGCGCCGGCGGGCACCGTGCTCACCGCCTCCACCCCCTACTGGGTGCTCGTCGAAGGCACGTCGGGCAACGTGCGCCCCACGGGCGCGACCGACGAGGACGGCTCGGGGCTGGACGACTGGACGGTGGCTGACGGCACCAACTGGAGGATCCGCGCCAACACCGGTGTCTTCTTCTGGAACAACGCGGGGAGCGCGAAGATTCGGGTGAACGGCCGGAACACGTCGCCGGAGATGAAGATCGCCTCCGACCCGGGCGGCGACAACATCTACGGGCTGGGCGAGATGATCGTGGTGGAGGCGACGTTCCTCGAAGCGGTGACCGTCGACACCACCGGCGGCACGCCCAGCCTGACCATCGACTTCGACACCACCGCCAACTCGGGCGAGAAGTCGGCCACCTACGCGGGCGGCTCGGGCACCAAGGTGCTGCGGTTCGCCTACACGGTGGCCGCCAGCGACAGTTCCACCGCCGGCGTGAAGGTGGTCGGCAGCTCGCTGGCCGAGAACGGCGGCACGATCAGGACCACCGCGGCGGGGGAGACGGTGCAGCTCAAGCACGGGGAGCTGGCCCACAGCACCGACCACCTGGTCAACGCCACCCATGCCGCCAGCCACATCCTGGTGACCAACATCGATCAAGAGGGCGGGGACATCAATCGGAATCTGACTCTCCACGACGTGGCGCAGGGATTCACCACCGGCGCGCACGACACCGGCTACGTGCTGACCGACGTCGAGATTTTCTTCTTCTCAGCGCCGACATCGCTGAGCGTGAAGCTGGCGACGGGCCTGCCGTCGGCCACCAACGAGGTGGCAACGCTGACCAACCCGTCGACGCTGTCGGCCGGGAGGTTGAAGTTCACCGCGCCGGCCAACACCACGCTGGACGCCTCCACGACCTACTGGCTGGTGATCGAGGCCGCGGTCGGGGCTATGGGCGGCACGCGTAACAACGCAGAGGACGAGCGCAGCCACGACGACTGGGCCATCGCCGACAACTCCTACGAACGCTCGTCCTCAAGCGATCCGTGGACCTCCCATGTCTTCAAATCGAAGATGACGGTCAATGGCATTGCGAATCCGGCGACGAGGCCGTCCACGCCGGCGGCGCCGACGGCGACGGCTCGCACCGCGCACAGCCTGAGCCTGAGCTGGACCGAGCCGTCGGAGCTGGGACCGGGCGGCTCGATCACCGACTACGACCTGCGCTGGTATGCGGGCAGCGCCGACCCCGCCGACGAGAACGACTGGAACCAGGAGGGCGAGGCGACCGGCTGGGACGACCCGGGCACCTCCACCTCGGCCACGATCACCGGGCTGACGGCCAACACCGCCTACCGGGTGCAGGTGAGGGCCTTCGGCTCGGCCGAGAGCCACTGGTCGGATTCGCTGGCGGTCAGCACCAAGCGCTCCTACGACACCGACTACGACGGGCTGCTCGAGATCGACTCGGCGGCGCAGCTCCACGCCATGCGCTGGGACCTCGATGCCAACGGCGAGGTGGACCCCGACCCCGTCACCAACGCTTCTGAAAGGGCGGCGTTCGCGGCGGCGTTCCCCGGCGCGGGCGACACCGACCAGTGCAACGATCCCTCCACCGAAGACACCGACGAGACCTGCCACGGCTATGAGCTGACCGTCGACATCGACCTGAACGTCGCGCCGTACAACACCGGCTCGGGCTGGGAGCCGATCCTGGGCTTCAGATACACGTTCGACGGCAACGACCACACAATCTCGGGGCTGTTCATCGACCGGGGCGACGAAGAACACGTGGGCCTGTTCGCGAACTACGACCCCACCTTCGACTTCGTTACGTCGGAGTATGAGGCGCTGCGCAACGTGGCGCTGGACGACGTGAACGTCACCGGCGGCTCAAGCGTGGGCGCGGTCGTCGGGGAAGGCGGAGGCCTGTCCAACGTTTCGGCCAGCGGCACCGTCAGGTCGGCCAAGACAGACGGTGAACGTATCGGCGGCCTGATCGGCGAGGTGAGTCAGGATAATGAGCGCTTGGTGTCGGCAGTGCACGTGGTGGCGGAGGCCGTTTCCGGGCAGAGCTGGATCGGCGGGCTGGCCGGCCTGACGAACAACACGATAAGCGACTCCTATGCGGTGGGCTCGGTGACGGTGCGCGGCACCGGCGCCCAGGGAGTCGGCGGCTTGGTCGGCTATGTGCACCCCACCAGCGTCTCGGACAGCTATTCGCTGGCGGTGGTGAGGGCCCCGGCGGACGCGACCAACGTCGGCGGGCTGGTGGGCGAGGCCGACACCGGCGCGACGGCGACGGACAGCTACTGGGACACCGATACCAGCGGCATCTCGACCAGCGCGCTGGGCACGGCCAAGACCACCAGCCAGCTTCAGTCGCCCACCGGCCCGGGCACCAACGCCGGCGACACCTACCACGGCTGGGACACCAACGACTGGAACTTCGGCAATGCCAGCCGGTACCCGGCGCTGAAGCGCCACCCGTTGACCGTCGCCGAGCAGCGGGCCCTGCTGAGCGGCGTGGTGCTGACGGTGGACGTGACCGAGGTGGACGAGGACGCCGGCTCGGCCACCCTGGTGTTCCGCGCCCGGCTGGTGGGCCCGACCCGCAGCTCCTTCACTCGTGTGGATCTGAGCCTGGCCGGCACCGCCGCCCAGGGCACCGGCAACGACTACTCGCTGAGCCTGCCGACGTTCGTGCCGATCCATATCGGCCAGCGCAGCAGCGCCGCGTTCACCAGGACGCTGACGCTGCACAACGACAGCACCAACGAGGGCGACGAGACGATCATCATCGAGGGCACCTCGTCGGGCCTGAACGTGGTGCCCGCCATCGTGGTGCTGGCAGACGACGACCTGCCGGTGATCAACCTGACCGTGAACGACACCAGCGTGGCCGAGGGCGAGATGGCGACCACCGTGACAGTGACCGCCGCGTTCGCCGACAGCACGGCGCGCACCGGCGACGTGGTGGTCGACCTGTCGCTGGGCGGCACCGCGGAGGCGGGCTCCGGCAAGGACTACACCCACAGCACGCTGAACGACATCACGATCACCGGCGGCCAGACCAGCGCCACCACCACCATCACCATCACCCCGATCGACGACAACGTCGACGACGACGACGAGACGATCTTGGTGCAGGGCGCGGTGACCGGGTACCGGGTGAACTCGGCCACGATCACCATCACCGACAACGACGGGCCGTCCACCAAGGTGACGCTGAGCGTGGACACCGACACCATGATGACGGGGGACCAGACCAGCATCGACGAGGACGCCGGCACCCCGACGGTGAAGGTGACGGCGACCCTCAACGGCGCGACGCTGTCGTCGGACGTGACGGTGAACCTGCAGCTGAGCGGCAGCGCGTTGGGCGGCGGCACGGACTACACCGCGCCGACGCTGACCGCCATCACCGTCCCCGCGAACTCGACCAGCGGGTCGAGGGAGTACAGCTTCACCATCATCGACGACACCGTGGACGAGGACGCCGAGACGATCACCGTGGGCGGCAGCGCCGACCAGGGGCTGGGGCTGGACTCGGCCGACATCACCATCAACGACAACGACACCGTGTCCAGCACGATCACGCTGAGCACGACGCCCACCAGCATCGGCGAGGGCGCCGGCAAGACGTCGGTGACGGTGACGGCGACGTTCTCGACCTCGGTGACGCGCACCGTGGACACGGCGGTGAAGCTCGACGCGGCGCTGGGCGGCACGGCCACTTCGGGCTCGGGCAACGACTACACCCACAACTACAGCAGCCGCACCATCACCATCCCGAAGGGCAGCACCAGCGCCACCTCGTCGGCGTTCGACATCACCCCCATCGACGAGAACGCCGTGGACGGCAACAAGACGATCACCGTGGGCGGCTCGGCGTGCAAGACCACCGCCGACCCGTGCCCCAGCGCCAACCAGTTCACGGTGAGCGATGCCTCGATCGCCCTCAACGACAACGACACGCCGTCGACGAGCTGGACGCTCACGCTCAGCCCCACCAGCCTGAACGAGACGGCTAACGCGACCGACGTGACCGCGACCGCGACGCTGGACGGCGGCACGCTGGCCTCGGCGGTGAACATCACGCTGTCGGTGGCCAGCACGTCCAGCGCCACCAGGGACACCGGCTCGGGCGGCGACTACACCGCACCCACTGAGCTGGGCGACAGCAATGTCGACATCACCATCGCCTCGGGCTCCAAGAGCGGCACGGCCACCTTCAGCATCGATCCCACATCGGACAACGTCGACGAGGGAACCGGCGAGACGGTCATCTTCTCGGGCAGCGCGGCCGGCGGGCTCACCACCACCGAGACGGCCACGCTGACCATCACCGAGCTGCCCGGGATCACCCTGAGCGTGAACCCCACCAGTGTTCTCGAGGGTGCCGGGACGGCGACCAACGTGACGGTGACCGCCACGTTCGACGACGGCGAGGCGCGCACCTCCAACGTGGTGCTGCCTCTGTCGGTGGGCGGCACCGCCGACGTGGGCACCGATTACACCCACGGCACGCTCGGCAGCATCACCATCACCGCCGGCCAGACCAGCGGCACGAGGATGTTCACCGTCACCCCGCTGGAGGACCGGGACAACGACGACGACGAGACGATCCTGGTGGAGGGCGCCGCGACGGGCTACGGGGTGAGCTCGGCGTCGATCACCATCACCGACAACGACGCCACGTCCACCGCCATCAGGGTGAGGACCAGCCGATCCTTCCTGCTGGAGTCGGCCGCCTCAACGCAGGTGACCGTGACCGCGGAGCTCAACGACGCGGTGCGCACCTCCAACACCACGGTGACCCTGACGCTGGGCGGCACCGCCATGGCGGGCGCCGGCAAGGACTACACCCACACCACGCTCAACGACATCACCATCATGGCCGGCCAGACCGAGGGCACGGAGACCTTCAACATCGACCCCGACGACGACAACCTCCACGAGGGCGACGGCTCGGCGTCGAACCCCTATGAGACCATCGTGATCACGGGCGCCGCGTCGGGGCTGACGCCCGGCTCGGCGACCATCAACATCAACGACAACGACACCGCGCCGTCGGTGATCGATCTGACGTTCAGCCCGGCCAGCATCGACGAGGACGAGATGGGCGATGTCAACGGCGACGTGGAGGTGACGGTCAAGGCGAAGTGGCGGGGTTCCGCGACGCGCACCTCGGACACCGTGGTGACGCTGGGAACGATGCTGGGCGGCACTGCGACCGAGGGCGCCACCGGCGACTACACCAAGAGCGGGCTGCCCACGTCGGTGACGATCACGAAGGGCCAGCTCGAGGGCAGTGTGACGGGTCTCAAGATCGACCCCGTCGACGACTCCGACTCCGAGTCCAACGAGACCATCACGCTGACCGGCACCTCCACCGGGTACACCGTCAACGCCGCCAGCCTCGACCTCATCGACGACGAACTGCCCGAGCTCACGCTGGCATCGACCACCACGTCGATCGGCGAGGGCTCCACCAGCGGGACCCAGGTGACCGTGACGGCCACGGTGGCGCAGAACGTCACGTCGAAGGTCGATCTCACCCTGACGTTCGACGGCGGAACGGCCGACCTGGGCACCGACTTCACCGTGAGCAACCCGGCCACCGTCACCATGTCGATCCTCAGCGGGCAGAAGACCGCCAGCGTGACGTTCACCCTCGCCCCGATCGAGGACCGCATCACCGAGGTGGGCGGCGAGACCATCGTCATCGGCACCAGCCACGCCGACTACATGGTGGTGACGCACACCATCAACCTGACCGACAACGACGTGGCCTCCACCGCCGTGACGCTGAAGGTGGACGCCGACGCCATGGCGGGCGAACAGACCAACATCGACGAGGACGGCTCGGACGCCACCGTGATGATCAAGGCCGAGCTGAACGGCGGCACGCTGACCTCCGACGTGACGGTCACGTTCAACGCGTTGGGGGGCAACGCCATGGCCGGAACCGACTACAGGTCGACCGACGTGAGCACCGGCAACGCCAAGGCCAAGCCCGACACCATCACCATCACCGCGGGGCAGACCGAGGAGACGACCTCGATCAAGATCGCCCCGGTCAACGACAACATCGACGAGGGCACCGGCGAGAACATCATCTTCGGCGCCGCGCTGACGGGCGGGCTGACCGGCAACGCCACCAGCGCGACGCTGCGGATCGTCGACGACGACACCGCGTTGACCACCATCGACCTGAGCGTGGACACCGACACCGTCCAGATGGGCGACCAGACCAAGGTCGGCGAGGGCCACACCGGCGAGGCCACCGTGACGGTGACCGCCACGGTGCGGGGAGACAAGACCCACAACACCGCCACGGTGGTGCCGGTGCGGGTGGTGGCGGTGACGGGGGGCAAGCGCGGGGCGACCGCGAGCGCCAGTGCGTCTTCGGGCGACTACACGCTGAAGAACTTCGCCGGGACTGCGGTGAGCAATGTGACGCTGCCGATCACGCTGGGCTCCATCACGATCCCGGAGGGGTCGGCGTCGGCGTCGAAGTCGTTCAAGATCGACCCGCGTGACGACGACGACTTCGAGGGCACCGAGACCGACAAGAACGAGTACGTGCGCATCGGTGCGGGCACCGTCACCGGGTTCACCGTCGTCGCCGCCGACCTCGAGATCACCGAGAACGACAATCCCACCATCACCATCACCGTGGACACCTCCACCGACGACGGGGTGCAGACCAGCGTGCCCGAGGCGGCGGGGACGCGGAACGTGTCGGTCACCGTGACCCTGGCCGAAGGGGCCCGCACGACCTCGACCCCCGTGGCGATCAGCTTCGCCGGGATGGCGGCGCGCGGGGCGTGCACCACCAGCGGCAACGACTACAGCGCCTCCACCAGGACCGAGACCATCGCGGCCAACCAGGCCAGCCGCACCTTCAACCTGCCGATCGAGGTGTGCCAGGACCTCCTCACCGAGACGTCCGCCAACGAGACCATCATCATCAACGGCACAGCCAGCGGCTTCGACGTGGACGGCGCCACCGTCACCATCGAGGACGACGACGCCGAGTCGACCAGCCTGACCATCAGTGCTACGCCGAGCCCGCTCGCCGAGTCCGACGGCGGGCGGACCGTGACCGTCAAGGCCACGCTCGACGGCGGCACCCTGGTGACCCACAACGTGACCGTGACCTTCAACGCGATGACGGGCGACGCTGTGCGGGGCGCCGACACCAGCAGCGGCGACTACACGTCGACCGATGTGAGCACCGGCAACGCCAAGACCAAGCCCGACTCCATCACGATCATGGCGGGCAGCCTGTCGGCGCAGACCACGATCAGCATCGACCCCCGCGACGACACCATCGACGAGGACGACGAGACCATCGTCTTCGGCGCCACCGCCAAGAGGAACGACCCCGGCAACACCGCCCTGTCGGTGACGGCGGGGTCGGTGACCATCACCGACAACGACACCGCCACGGTGGCGCTGACGGTGGACACCGACACTCAGCAGGCGAACAACCAGAGCGACATCGGCGAGGGCGACCCCTTGACCACCGTGCGGGTGACCGCCACGCTCAGCCTGCAGCGCTCCGCCACGACCACGCTGGCCCTGAGCATCGACAGCAGCAGCACCGCCCTGTCCAGCGGCGACCGCAAGGACTACGACCCCTCGTCGTCGCTGACCGACACGACGGTGGACATCACCATCGCAGCGGGGAGCACCACGGGCTCGGCCGACGTGACCATCAGGCCGGTGCAGGACCGCTTCGACGAGGTCGACGAGACCGTCGTCATCGGCGCCACCGCGTCGGGCAGCCTCACCGTCAACGCCGGCACCGTCACCATCACCGACGACGACTCGCCCTCGACGACCGTGGCGCTGACGGTGGACACCGACACCATGACGATGGGGGACCAGACCACCATCGCCGAGGACGGCGGCCCGAAGAGCGTGCTGGTGACCGCCACGCTCAACGACGCCGTGCGGTCCTCGGCCACCACCGTGACGTTGGAGTTCGAGGGAACTGCCGAGCGCGCCGCCGCGGGCGACTACACCGCCGGGGGCACCCTGTCGGTCATCATTCCCGAGAATGAGGTCGAGGGGCAGCGGACCATCACCATCACGCCGCTTAACGAGAAAATCGACGACGGCGACAAGACCATCCAGATCGACGGCACCGTCACCGTCGCCGGCCTGGGCGTCACCAAGGCCTCCGACATCAGCCTCACCGACGACGACGTCGCGCCGACGGCCATCAAGCTGACCGTCTCGCCGACGACCCTGCGCGAGCAGGGTCCGGCCGGCGGCGGCACCTGCACCGACATGACGGTCAAGCTGTGCCAGAGCGTGACGGTCGAGGCCGCCTTCTCGGGCACCAACTCCGACGTGACCCTGACCTCGGACACGGCGGTCACCCTGTCGGTACACAGCACCAGCACGACCGCTCGGGGCACCGACTACACGGCGCCCGCCTCGCTGGGCAACAACGCGGCCGACATCACGATCCTCAAGGGCACGACCGAGGCCAGCACCACCATCGAGTTCACCTCGATCCAGGACAACGTGAACGAGGGCGCCGAGAACATCGTGATCGCCGGCACGGCCGACAACAGCTTCACCATCGCTGCCGCCGACCGGGCGACCATCACGTTCAGCGACGACGACGCGCCTTCGACCAGCCTCACCCTGACCGCCGTCCGCTGCAACCGCACGAACCCGCTCGACTTCGATGAGTGCACTCCCCAAGGCAGTGCCATCAGCACCCTCACCGAGGGCGACCTCGGCAACCTCCTGATCACCGCCGAGCTCGACGGCTCCACCTCCACCAGCGCCGTGAACGTGACCCTGTCGATCCTGACGCCGGCGGACCAGAACAATGCCACCGAGGGCAGCGGGAAGGACTACCTCGCGTCGGACACCCTCAAGGACTCCACGGTGGACATCACCATCCCCGCCACCCACAAGAGCGCCACCAGCTCCGGCACCGTCGACGACGTGATCAGGCTGCGCACGTACGCGGACCAGATCGACGACGACGACGAGATCATCCGCATCGGCGGCAGCGCCGACCTGGCGACGATCACCACCGTGAACTTCAAGGACATCACGATCGTCGACAACGAGGTGGCCTCCACCAGCGTCATCCTCGCCAAGTCGAGCGGTCCCGACGACTTCACCGAGGACCACGGGACGGGCGTGCCGTACCGGGTGGTCGCCACTTTGGGCGGCGACATCGCCCACGCGACCGACACCCCGGTGACGCTCGACTTCGGCGGCACCGCCTCGCTGGGCGCCGCCTGCACCGACGAGGGCGTGGACTACACCGTGTCGCCCAGCCCCGCCGTGTTCAACATCGCGGCCGAGTCCACCACCGGCGACATCGAAGTCACCCTCACCCCCTGCGACCCCAGCCCCGACGATCCCGAGCCGACCGAGAGCATCACGTTCGGCGGCACGGCGGACTTCGGTACCGAGCGCGGCGGTGTTGTGGCGATTGCCTCCGGCTTCTCCGTGAGCATCGTCGACGACGACCTGCCGGCCGTGACGCTGACCACGGAGCGGGTCTCGCCCGCGGGTGCCGACGACAGCGTGCGGGAGGGCGACTCGGCCACGTTCCGGATCACCGCCAGCCGCGACACCGACCAGACCACCGCACGGGTGGTGGTGGCGCTCTCGGTGGGGGACGACTCCACCGCGGAATCGGGCGTCGACTACCAGGGGCTGAGCCTGGGATCGATCACGATTCCCGCCGACGAGGCGAGCGCTTCCCGCAACGTGACGCTGAGAACCCGCCAGGACACGCTGGTCGAGGGTGACGAGACCGTCGTGGTCGGCGGGCAGGTCGGCGACGGCACCGAGTACGCCGTCGTCCCCGTGGCCATCACCATCGACGACGACGACGTGGCGTCGACCCGGATCGATCTGGCGGTGAGCCCGTCGACCGTGCACGAGCGGGCGGGCCGCACGCGGGTGCGGGTGAGCGCGGAGCTCAACGCCGCCCCGGTGGCCGCGGGCGATGTCGTGGTGACGATCTCGACGCCGCTGGGCGGCACGGCCACTGTCTGCGAGGAGGAGACCGAGGCGGACTGCGAGGGCAAGGACTACCTGCTCGGCCTGCCGTCGGGGGAGCCGGGGGACCCCGTGACGATCACGATCCCCACCGGCCGGACCCAGGCCAGCACGTTCATCGAGATCGACCCCGTGCAGGACGACATCGACGAGGGCGAGTTCGAGACGGTCGTGGTGACCGGCAGCGTGACCAGCAGCGTCGGCGCCGCTCTCACCGTGGAGGACACCCAGGTCGAGATCACCGATGACGACGAGGCGTCGACGGTCATCGAGCTGAGCGTGGACACCGACCCGGCCGAGGAGGGGCCGCAGGCTGACATCGGCGAGGGTGCGGGCAGCGGGTCGGTCGTCGTGACGGCCAGGCTGCGGGGAACCAAGAGCCACGACACGGACACCGTGGTGACCATCAATTCGACGCTGGCGGGCACCGCCACGGGCGGGGGCACCGACTACACCAACCCGACGCTGCCGGCGAGCATCACCATCCCCGCCGGCGGGCTCGAGGCCAGCGCGCCGGCCTTTACCCTCACTGTGACTCAGGACACGGTCACCGAGGGCTCCGAGACCGTCGAGCTCTCCGGCAGCGCCACCGGCTTCACCGTGTGGGGCGCCGCGCTGGTCATCGTGGACGACGACATCGAAGAAGGTGACGGCTACCGCGACCTGCCCGCCCCGGTCGAGCTGGGCACGCCGGTGCTGCTGTCCGGCCGCACCAGCGCCCGGCTGAGCTGGCCCGCTCCCGCCAACCCGCCCGACGCCGACGGGGGCCGGCCGGGCGGCTACAAGGTCGAGCGGCGCAGCGCCGGCAGCCCGGAGTGGGTCGAGATCGCCGATGTCGAGGCGAACCCGAGCCGCTACACCATCACCGACCCCGACCCCGACGATCCCAGCGGGACGCCTCTCGATCCCGACGAGGACTACGAGTGGCGGGTCACCGCCTACGTCACCGGGCTGCCCCAGCTCGACGCCGACGGCAACCCCCTCCGCGACGACGACAACAACATCCTCACCGACGCGTGCGGCACCACCAGCGACCCCTGCCGCGCCACGCCGTCCGAGCCCAAGGCGCCGCCCCCGCCGCGTCCGTCCCGTCCGTCCCGTCCCCCGAGCGGAGGCGGCGGCGGCGGGCCGGCGCCTGCGCCCGAGGTTGGGGTTGTGTTGCCTGATCCGTCGAGGCCGCAGCCGCATGCTCTCGGGGTCGGGGCGCCGCTGCCGGCCGATGTCTCGGCCGGGTCGGCGTACGCCGAGGGCATCCTCACCGTCTTGCGGCTGGGGATCATGACCCCCGTCAGCTTCGATCCCGAGTCCGGCGTGCCGGTCGTGAGCGGCTTCGCTCCGCAGTGGCTCATGACCCGGGCCGATGTGGCTGCGCCATTGGTGAGACTGTGGCAGGCCCTCGAGCGGACGTGCCCCGACGACGCCGCCGCGCCTTTCGAGGACATCGACGATCTCCAACTGGCGGCCGATGCCGGTTGCCTGCGCGGCCTCGGCATCACCAGGGGCACCAGCCCGACCACCTTCTCGCCCGAGCGGCTGGTCACCAGGGCCCAGACCGCGTCGCTGCTGGTGAGGGTGTGGCGCCTGATGGGCCGTGACTGCCCGGCGGACGGCGCTCCGCCGTTCGACGACGTGGCCGCCGACAGCGTGCACCGCGACGACATCCTGTGCCTGCGAGCGCTCGGCATCACCAAGGGCACCACCGCCACAACCTTCTCGCCCGACCGCGACGTCTCCCGAGCCGAGTTCGCCACCCTCCTCGCCCGGCTCTACAACCTCATAAAACCACCCCCAGAACCCGAACCCGAGCCCGCCAAGCCCGACGAATCCCAGCAGCCCGACGAGTCCCAGCAGCCTGAGGAGGCGGAGGCTGTGGAGGCAGAGCCCGAGCCCGAGCCCGACGAGGCAGAGGCTGTGGAGGCAGAGCCCGAGGTTGTGGTCGTGTTGCCTGATCCGTCGAGGCCGGAGCCGCATGCTCTCGGGGTGGAGGCGCCGCTGCCGGCCGATGTCTCAGCCGGGTCGGTATACGCCGAGGGCGTCCTCACCGTTGTCCGGTTGGGGATCATGACCCCTGTCAGCGTCGATCCCGGCGGGTCGGTCGTGAGCGGCTTCGCGCCGCAGTGGCTCATGACCCGGGCCGATGTGGCAGCACCCTTGGTGAGGCTGTGGCAGGCCCTCGACCAGAAATGCTCCGAGACCGCTGCGGCGCCCTTCGAGGACATCGACGATCTCCAACTCGCCGCCGACGCCGGTTGCCTGCGCAGCCTGGGCGTGACCGCTGGGACGAGCGCTACCACCTACTCGCCCGAGCGGCTGGTCACCAGGGCTCAGACCGCGTCGCTGCTGGTGAGGGTGTGGCGGTTGCTGGGCCGTGACTGCCCGGCGGACGGTGCGCCGCCGTTCGACGACGTGGCCGCCGACAGCCCGCACCTCGACGACATCCTGTGCCTGCGAGCGCTCGGCGTCACCTCAGGCACCACCGCCGCAACCTTCTCGCCCGACCGCGACGTCTCCCGAGCCGAGTTCGCCACCCTGCTCGCCCGGCTCTACAACCTCATAAACCCACCCCCAGAACCAGTACCCGAACCCGAACCCGCCAAGCCCGACGAGTCCCAGCAGCCCGACGAGGCGGAGGCGGCGGAGTCCGAACCCGATGCGGAGGAGTCCCAGCAGCCTGAGGAGGGGGAGGCGGCGGAGGCGGCAGAGGCCGAGCCCGACGAGGCAGAGGCTGTGGAGGCAGAGCCCGAGGTTGTGGTCGTGTTGCCTGATCCGTCGAGGCCGGAGCCGCATGCTCTCGGGGTGGAGGCGCCGCTGCCGGCCGATGTCTCAGCCGGGTCGGTATACGCCGAGGGTGTCCTCACCGTGGTCCGGTTGGGGATCATGAGCCCCATCAGCTTCGATCCCGGGTCGTCGGTCGTGAGGGGCTTCGGGCCCGGCCGCTCGATGTCGCGCGCCGATGTGGCCGCGCCGTTGGTGAGGCTGTGGCAGGCCCTCGATCAGAAATGCTCCGAGACCGCTGCGGCGCCCTTCGAGGACATCGACGATCTCCAGGTGGCGGCCGATGCCGCCTGCCTGCGCAGCGTCGGCGTGACCGCTGGGACGAGCGCGACGACCTTCTCGCCCGAGCGGCTGGTTACCAGGGCCCAGACCGCGTCGCTGCTGGTGAGGGTGTGGCGGCTGTTGGGCCGTGACTGCCCGGCGGACGGTGCGCCGCCGTTCGACGACGTGGCCGCCGACAGCCCGCACCTCGACGACATCCTGTGCCTGCGAGCGCTCGGCGTCACCTCAGGCACCACCGCCGCAACCTTCTCGCCCGACCGTGACGTCTCCCGAGCCGAGTTCGCCACCCTGCTCGCTCGGCTCTACAACCTCATAAACCCACCCCCCGAACCAGAACCCGAACCAGAACCCGAACCCGCCAAGCCCGACGAGGCAGGGGCGGCGGAGTCCGAACCCGAAGCAGGGGAGTCCCAGCAGCCTGAGGAGGCAGAGCCCGAGCCCGACGAGGCAGAGGCTGTCGAGGCGGAGGCGGCGGAGGCAGAGCCCGAGGTTGTGGTCGTGTTGCCTGATCCGTCGTTGCCGGAGCCGCATTTTCTCGGGGTGGGGGCGCCGCTGCCGGCCGATGTCTCAGCCGGGTCGGTGTACGCCGAGGGTGTCTTGACGGCTTTGCGGCTGGGGATCATGACTTCTGTCAGTTTCGATCCCGGATCGTCGATCGTGAGGGGCTTCGCGCCGGGGCGCTCGATGTCGCGCGCCGATGTGGCCGCGCCGTTGGTGAAGCTGTGGCAGGCCCTCGACCAGAAGTGCCCCGAGACCGCCGCGGCGCCCTTCAAGGACATCGATGATCTCCAGGTGGCGGCCGATGCCGCCTGCCTGCGCGGTCTCGGCGTGACCGCCGGGACGAGCGCGACGACCTTCTCGCCTGAGCGGATGGTCACCAGGGCTCAGACCGCGTCGCTGCTGGTGAGGGTGTGGCGGCTGTTGGGCCGTGACTGCCCGGCGGACGGTGCGCCGCCGTTCGACGACGTGGCCGCCGACAGCCCGCACCTCGACGACATCCTGTGCCTGCGAGCGCTCGGCGTCACCTCAGGCACCACCGCCGCAACCTTCTCGCCCGACCGCGACGTCTCCCGAGCCGAGTTCGCCACCCTGCTCGCCCGGCTCTACAACCTCATAAACCCACCCCCAGAACCCGAGCCCGAACCCGAACCCGAACCCGCCAAGCCCGACGAGGCAGAGGCGGCGGAGCCCGAGCCCGAGCCTGACGAGGCGGAGGCTGTGGAGGCAGGGGCGGCGGAGTCCGAGCCCGAGCCCGAGGCTGTGGTCGTGTTGCCTGATCCGTCGAGGCCGGAGCCCCATGTTCTGGGAGTCCGGGCGCCGCTGCCCGCCGATGTCTCAGCCGGGTCGGTGTACGCCGAGGGTGTCTTGACGGTTTTGCGGCTGGGGATTATGACTTCTGTCAGCTTCGATCCCGGGTCGTCGGTCGTGAGGGGCTTCGCTCCGGGGCGCTCGATGTCGCGCGCCGATGTGGCTGCGCCGCTGGTGAGGCTGTGGCAGGTCCTCGACCAGACGTGCCCTGAGACCGCCGTGGCGCCCTTCGAGGACGTCGACGATCTCCAGGTGGCGTCCGATGCCGGTTGCCTGCGCAGCGTGGGCGTGACCGCTGGGACGAGCGCGACCACCTTCTCGCCTGAGCGGCTGGTTACCAGGGCTCAGACCGCGTCGCTGCTGGTGAGGGTGTGGCGGCTTTTGGGCCGTGACTGCCCGGCGGACGGTGCGCCGCCGTTCGACGACGTGGCCGCCGGCAGCGTGCACCACGACGACATCCTGTGCCTGAGAGCGCTCGGCGTCACCTCAGGCACCACCGCCACCACCTTCTCGCCCGACCGCCACGTCTCCCGAGCCGAGTTCGCCACCCTGCTCGCCCGGCTCTACGACCGAATAGACCCCACCGGCGCCTAGCAAACCCCATCCCCGGTCCCCGAATCGGGATTTGGCGGTTCCTTTCACACTCCTGACGGATACGGACCGGGGGTATTGATCTCCGGCCCGATGGGCAGACTGTGGAGGGGGACGGGGGTCTAGGTCGCCCTCTCCAGGTAGGCAGCCAGGGTCCCGGCCTGGCGCTCTCTGAGCAGCACGTAGGCGCGGAGGCGTTCCAGGGCCTGGGCCTTTGCCTTCTCGGCCTCCGGTATGTCGGCGGTCTCCAGGAAGGCCGCCACCTGGTCGGCGATCCGGGGACCGGAGAGGTTGTGGGCGGTGTCCACCAGGTACCTGATCGTCATGGGGGGGAGGCCGGCCACGATGTCGGCCCAGACCTCCTGTGCCTTGTCCCAGGCGTAGGCGCCGGTGTCCTTGCGCCGGAAGAGCCCTCCCACCACCCATGAGGCGTCCTGGGTGCGAATGATCCGCTCCAGCACCGCCCCCAGGGTGGCGTCCACGCTGGAACGGGTCTCGACATAGGTGAGCGAGCGCAAGAACCGGAGTTTCTCCTGGGGCGAGTCGTTCTCTTCATAGAGGGAGAACAGGCGCTCGTAGGTCTGGTGGTCGCCGGTGGCGGCCACCGTGTACAGGCAGGCCTGCGCCACTTCGGGGTCGATCCGCCCGGGGTTGATGAGCCACTCCTCGAAGACCTCCCGGGAGCGGTCCGCCACCTGGGGGTTGCGGGCAAGTCTTCCGGCGCTTCCCAGGATCAGCCCTCGGAGTTGGCGAGTCAGATCGCTCTCGCCGGGCCGGGGATCCCAGCCGAGGCGTTCGAGGGCCGGTTCAATCAGGTCCATGACCAGATCGGAGAACGGGGACCTCTGAGCCTCCGGAACCAGGTGATGGTCCATGGCGCCCAAACCGCCCAGCACCGTCGTCCAGATCACGAATTCGGTCTCCTGGCGGTAGGCGTCGGCCAGTCGCAGGTAGGAAACCGCATCGATGTCTCCGCTCTCCACCAGCGCCCAGGCGTCGTCGATCAGACAGAACCGCTCCAGGTCGTCGAGCGACCCCAGGTTGGCCACCAGCGCCCGGAGGAGGCGGTCCGAATAGCGCACCCGGTAGAACCCGTGCCCGCCGGCATTGGCGACTATCCATCCGGGCCGAGAGCCCATCCGTGCGGTCGACCGGTGATCGGTGAGCAACTGGTTGGAGCGAAAGGCCCCTTCGTCGGTCTCTCCCCGCAACTGGACCGGGATCCGCCACCTCGTCGGGTCCTCGGCGGGGATTCTGAGATGTCGCCGCTGGGCTATCTCCACACCCTCGCCATCCTCGGTCACTTCTATGAGTGGATATCCCCGCTGGTAGATCCAGGTGTCCATCACCTCTCCCACCGGCTGGCCCGAAGCCTGGTTGAGACTCGCCCACAGGTCGGCCGTGTCGGTGTTCCCGTAGGCATGCTCCCGCAGGTAGCTTCCGACTCCCTCCCGGAAGGTCTCCTCGCCGAGGTACTGTTCGATCATCCGGAGGACCGCCGATCCCTTTCCGTAGGTGAGGGCGTCAAACATCTCGTTGGCCTCGGCGGGCGATCTCACCTCGAACTCCACCGGCCGGGTGCTGGCCAGGGAGTCCACCCCGTAGGCCCAGGGCCGCTCCAGGCCGGCGAAGGTGAGCCACCTTTTCCACTCCGGGCGCATGGCGTCGGTGGCTTTCATCTCCATGAAGGATGCGAAGGCCTCGTTCAGCCAGATCCCGTTCCACCATTTCATGGTGACCAGATCGCCGAACCACATGTGGGCCAACTCGTGGGCGATCACGTCCAGGATGCGGGTCAGTTCGGCGGTGGTGGCGGTTTCGGGGTCGGTCAGGAGCGCCGTCTCCCGGTAGATGATGCAGCCCAGGTTCTCCATGGCGCCGAACGCGAAGTCGGGGACCGCCAGGTGATCGATCTTGTCGCCCGGGTAGGGGATGCCGTAGTAGGAGCGGAAATACCGGAGGCAGAAGACGGCGCACTCCAGGGCGTAGTCGGCCAGGTGGAGCTTTCCCCGGGGAGCGACAATCCGCACCTCGACACCGTCCACATCCGCCGCCCGGGTGGCCTCGAAGTCACCGATCACGAACGCCACGAGGTAGGTGGACATGGAGATGGTGTCGGCGTAGGTGATGGCCACCTTGTCGGGAGGGTGATCGGTCCGGCCGATCTCCTGGCTGTTGGAGATCGCCATGAGATGGCCGGGAACAACCAGGGTTATCCCGAACACCGCCTTGAACTCCGGCTCGTCCCAGCAGGGGAACGCCCGCCGGGCGTCGGTCGCCTCGAACTGGGTGGTGGCGATCACCTGGGTCTGGCCGTCCACGTCGGTGAAGGTGGAACGGTAGAACCCGTGGAGTTGGTCGTTCAGGACGCCGGTGAACTCCATGGAGAGCACCGCCGGGCCCGACGGCACGGCTTCCGGAAGGCCGATCACCGCCCGCTGGAACTCCGTCTGGTAGCTGACGGTCCCCTCGAGACCGGCTCTATGCTCGCCGGCCTTGAGAGTGGCCCGGGTGATCTCGAGATCCACCGCGTTGAGGACGATCTCAGAGAGCGCCTGGGTGATCTCCAACTCGACTCTCACTCTCCCCTTGAAGGTGAACTGTTCGAGATCGGGCTCGATCACCAGTTGGTACCGGCGGGGGAGCGCCGTCCGGGGCAGCCGGTGGGGGTCGGGGACGCTCATCGGGGATGCCCGGCGGTCTCGGGCGAGGCCCATTCGGTGTGGAAGTACTCCGAGACGGGGCGGTCGGTCCGCTGGTAGGTGTGGGCGCCGAAGTAGTCCCGCTGTGCCGCCACCAGGTTGGCGGGAAGCCGTTCGGAGCGGTACCCGTCGTAGAAGGCCAGCGCGGCAGAGTACCCGGGAGTGGGGATGCCGGCCAGGGCCGCCTTGGCCACGATCAGCCGCCACCCCTCCGAGGCCGCGCCGATCGCCCGGTTGAAATGATCGTGCAGGAGGAGGTTGGCGGGTGGCGACTCGGAGCGGAAGGCGCCGATCACCTCTTCGAGGAGCCGGGCGCGGATGATGCACCCCTCCCGCCACACCTCGGCGATCCGGGCCATGTCGAGGTCCCAGGAGAACTCCTCGGCGGCGGACCGCAGCACCATGAATCCCTGTGCGTAGGAGATGATCTTGGATGCGTACAGAGCGTCGTGGATCCAGCCGGCCAGCCTCTCTCGGTCGCCGGTCAACCGCGGGTCGCCGGGGCCTCCGAGCACCCGGGAGGCGGCGGTCCGCTCCGCCTTGAGGGCCGAGACCGCCCTGGCCATGACCGCCTCGGCAACGAGCGTCATCGGCTGGCCCAGGTCGAGAGCGACTTTGACCGTGTCCCTCCCGGTGCCCTTCTGGGAAGCCAGGTCCAGCACCTTCTCCAGGAGGGGCTGGCCGTCGTCATCCCGACGGGCAAGGATCTCTCCGGTGATCTCCACCAGGTAGGAGTCCAGGGGTCCCTCTCTCCACCTGTTGAACAACTCGCTCATCTCCCCGTGGGTCATCCCGGTGGACTTCAGCAGGTGATAGGCCTCGGCGAGAAGCTGCATGTCTCCGTACTCGATGCCGTTGTGGACCATCTTCACGAAGTGGCCCGCACCCTCGGGGCCCAGCCGGTCACAGCACGGGGTTCCGTCGGGGAGCTTGGCGGAGATGGCGTTGAGGGGTTCTCTGAGAAGGTCCCATGCCTCCCGGCTGCCCCCCACCATTATCGACGGTCCGTGCCGGGCGCCCTCCTCTCCCCCCGACACGCCCACCCCCAGGTAGTGAATCCCCCGGGATTCGGCCAGCGCCCTCCGGCGGGCGGTGTCCCTGAAGAAGGAATTCCCGAGGTCCGCCAGCACGTCCCCGGGGGAGAGCTGTGGCAGCAGCCTCTCTATGAACGAGTCCACGGGAGGTCCCGCCTTGACCATAAGGAGGATCCTCCGGGGACGGTCCAGGGCGGACACCAGGTCCTCGAGCGTGTCGGCGCCCCTCACCGCAAGGCCGGCGGCCCGCTGGGCCAGGAACTTGTCGGTGGTGGCGGTGGTGCGATTGTGGACCGCAACCCGGTACCCATGATCGACCAGGTTCAGGACCAGGTTCTGTCCCATCACCGCCAAGCCGATCAGGCCGAGTTCCATCTTTTCTGTCGCAACCACCCGCGCCAAAGGGTAATGTCCCGTCCCCGTGATCGGCGACGTATCGGCTTGCGGCAACCGGAAACGTCGTCGGAGGCGGTATCTTCTCGGGGATGCGCTGGTCCACATTGTTCATACCCACCCTGCGGGACGATCCCGCCCACGCCGAGGCGGCCAGCCACCGCCTCCTCCTGAGGGGAGGGTTCATACGCCAACTAGCCGCAGGCCACTACTCGATGCTGCCGCTGGGACAGCGGGTCCGAGCCAAGGTGGACCGGATCATCCGGGAGGAGATGGACGCCATCGGGGGCCAGCAGGTGCATCTCCCCGCCCTGCATCCCGCCGAGGTTTGGCGTCTTTCGGGACGCTGGGAAGCCATGGGGGAGGAGATGTTCCGGCTGGAGGACAGAAAGGGAGTGGAGCACTGCCTGGGCATGACGCATGAGGAGGTGATCGCCCTGCTGGCGGGGGAGGTCTTCTCCTATCGCGATCTTCCCCAGGTCTGGTATCAGATCCAGACCAAGTTCCGCGACGAGCCCCGGCCCAAGTCGGGGGTTCTGCGGGTGCGAGAGTTCACCATGAAGGACTCCTACTCGCTGGACGTGGACCAGGCGGGCCTGGACGTCGCCTTCGATCTCCACCATCAGGCCTATACCGCCATCTTCCGCCGGTGCGGGCTCGAGGCGCTGGACGTGGCGGCGTCCTCGGGAGCGATGGGGGGATCCGAGTCGGTCGAGTTCATGGTTCCCAGCCCGGCCGGGGAAGATTGGATCGTCACCTGTGACGGCTGTGACTACCGGGCCAACCTGGAGAGGGCGGTCTCGGTGATACCGGACATCGACGACGGCCCATCCCAGGGCGAGACCGAACTCCTGGCCACTCCCGGAATACGCACCATCCGCGCCCTGGCCGAGGCATACCCCGACCGGGCCGCCGCGGAGCGGCAGATAAAGACCCTGGTCTATGTGGTGGACGGCCAGCTCACCCTGGTGCTCCTGCGGGGAGACCATGAACTCCTGGAGCAGAAGTTGGTGGACACCCTCGGCGTCGCCAATCTGCGCCCCGCGCACGGCGACGAGATTCGGTCCTCCCTGGGAGCCGACCCGGGGAGCCTCGGGGCGGTGGGGGTGAAGGACCTCCCGGTCATCGCCGATCGCGCCCTGCAGGGACGTAGGAACCTGGTGACCGGCGCCAACCGGGATGACTGGCACCTCACCTCGGTGGACGTGGAAAGGGACATCGAGGTCGGGCAGTGGGCCGACCTGAGGGGGATTTCCGCCGGAGAGCAGTGTCCGGAATGCGGCGGGACACTGGACGTGTGGAGGGGGATCGAGGTCGGACACATCTTCAAGCTGGGTGACCGATACTCGAGGGCGATGGGGGCCATGGTCCAGAACCCCCGCGGCGACTCCACCCCCATCGTGATGGGCTCCTACGGGATCGGCGTGGAGAGGACCATGGCGGCGGTCGTGGAGTTCTCCCATGACCGGCGGGGGATCGTCTGGCCGGTCTCGGTCTCTCCCTACCACGTGGTGATCACAGTGCTGCGAGCCGACGACCCCGAGACCCTGGCTGTGGGAGAACGCCTCTATGACGAACTCACCGGAGCAGGTGTGGAGGCTCTCCTGGACGACCGGCCCGAGCGGCCGGGAGTCAAATTCGCCGACGCCGAGCTGATCGGGATCCCCTACCGGATCACGGTCGGCCCCCGCAAGCTTGCCGAGGGCCTGGTGGAGTTGACCACCCGCGCCGACCTGGAGACGGTGGAAGTCGCATTGGCCGAGGTGACCGAGAGGGTGGCCGGGATGGTGAACGCCGCCCTGTCGGCCGCTTAGTCTGTCTACATCTCCGACATCTGCCGACACGGAACCAGAACATGGCTGACAGGCGTTAGGTACCGACCCTGACGGTTTAGCGCGTGACGGGACCAGCAGTACCCGAAAACCGCGAAAAACGGGGCCCCCTTTGGGATTCCCTCCCCCGCCACCACCTGTCCAGGGTCCAACACGCCCGGACAGCCCAGAACAAGGGCTGTCGAGCAGACCGGGTCTGATCCCTCAATTGCGGTCCGAACGACGCCGGGACGGACCGTTTGGGTGTTTGGTCCCTATCAATGTGAATCGGCCCTGGGACACAAGTCAACCCTTCGGGAGCGGCTTTTTTCACAACCTGATCAAAGGCCGGCGGCAAGTGGCCGTGTGAAACCGCCGTGGGTCGGGCTAGGACCCCGAGTCGCGGCCCAGGCGCCTCTCGCCGGCGTACACCACCATTTCCTCTCCCCGCACGAAGCCGGCCAGGGTCATCCCCACGTCCTGGGCCAGATCGACCGCCAGGGAGGACGCGGCGGAGATGCCGGCCACCACCGGTATGCCGGCCACTGCCGCTTTCTGGGTGATCTCGAAGGAGATCCTTCCCGAGACCGCCAGGATCAGCTCACCGAGGGGCCACCGCTTGCGGGCCAGGGCGCCGATGGCCTTGTCCACCGCGTTGTGACGCCCCACATCCTCGGCGATCACCAGGAGTTCTCCCCCGGGGCTGAACAGACCGGCCGCGTGGGACCCGCCGGTAGCCGCGAATGACTTCTGGGCACGGCGGAGTTGGTCGGGGAGCGAGGTGATCATCCGCGGAGTCAGTTCAGGGCCGGCGGGAAGCGGGCGGGAGGCCACCAGCACCGCGTCGATGGACGCCTTGCCGCACACCCCGCAGGACGAGGAGGTGTAGGTGTTGCGACGGAACTGCTCGGGGTCGATCTCCACGCCCTCGGCCAGTTCCAGCTCGTACCGGTCCCCCGTACCGATCGACCGCACGGAGGCCACCTCCCCCGGACCGTCCACTATCCCCTCCGTGATGGCAAAACCCAGGGCCAGGTCTTCTTCCTGTCCGGGAGTGCGCATGACCACCGCGATGGGGACTCCCATCATCCGGAGTTCCATGGGCGACTCCTCCACCAGGCGATCCTCGACCCGATAGGTCAGAAGGGGGCCGACCTTCAGCACTTGCCGTCCGCTGTACCGGTACATGCCGGAAACACTAGGGAGTTGGGCGGAACGGTTTCACGTTTTGGCCCCGTCGTGCGACAATTGGTTCCATGAGAGTGGACAATTTCGGCGCCGGCCCCTGCACCCTACCCCTGCCCGTCCTGCAAGAAGCCCAGGAGGAGTTCCTCGACTTCTCCGGGAGCGGGATGTCGATCCTGGAGATGAGCCACCGGTCCGACGTGTATTCGGCCGTACACGCCGAAGCCCTCTCGCTGGCTCGGGAGGTCGCGGGAGCGCCGTCCGACTTCGAGGTCTTAGTGATTCCCGGTGGGGCGACCATGCAGTTCGCGATGGTGCCCCTCAACCTGCTGGGTGACCAGCAGGGTCGAGGAGCCTATGTCAGCGCAGGCTCATGGGGAGTCCTGGCCCTCAGGGATGCCCGGCAGTGGGGGGACGCCTATTGCGCATGGGACGGAGAGCCGCACGGGTACACCCGGATGCCCCGCTCCGGAGAGATCGCGACAGAGCCGGACACGGCCTACCTGCACGTGACATCCAACGAGACCATCAACGGGATCAGGATGACCGAGTCCCTGGACGTGGCCACGCCCCAGGTGTGCGACATGTCGTCGGACTTCCTGGCCCGGCCCATCGACTGGGACCGCTACCAACTGGTGTACGGAGGGGTGCAGAAGAACCTCGCGCCGGCCGGCATGGCGCTGGTGTTCATCCGGCGCTCGGTGCTGGAGAACATCTCCCCGGCCCTCCCTCGCATCCTCGACTACCGCTGGTACGCCGAGAAGGAGTCCCTGGGCAACACGCCCCCGGTCTTCCCGATCTACCTGATGGGCAAGATGCTGAAACGCCTCCGCGATCTGGGAGGGATCCCGGGGTTGGAGGAACGCACCGCCCGCAAGGCCCGCCTGCTCTATGACGTCATCGACCGCAGCGACGGCTATTACCGCAATCCGGTGGAGCGGCGCTATCGCTCCCACACCAACGTGGTGTTCCGGCTCCCCACCCCCGAAGCCGAGGCCCGTTTTCTTCGGGAATCCGAAGCCGCGGGTCTGGTGGGGCTCAGGGGCCACAAGTCGGTTGGGGGGTGCCGGGCGAGCCTCTACGCGGGCCTGGAGGTGGACAGCGCGGAGCGCCTGGCTTCCTTCATGGACGAATTCCGGTTGAACGGCGCCTGAACATCCGGCCTCTTATCACCCGGGGGAGGGGGTTAGACTAGGTTGGCGATTGAAGGAGTGACAACCGTACTCATGCGCGATACCGGCACTTTGCCCAAGATGACCGAGGCCGACAGGCTGTCGGCTGTGGTAGGCCCCTACCTGGAGGCAGAGCGCCTGGAGTTGGACTCCCTGGAACTGTTGGGGCACCGAGGCGCGCGCCTGCTGCGGGTGGTGGTGGACGCCGAAGGAGGGATCGACCTCGACCGCCTGGCTGAGACCTCCCGGCGCCTTTCCCGGTTCCTCGACGCAGAGACCGACCTGGAGGGTCCCTACCGCCTGGAGGTGAGTTCCCCGGGTCTGGAGCGTCGGTTGAGGACTCCCCGGCACTTCGAGAAGGCGGTGGACCGGGAAGTGGTGATGAAGGTCCGCACCGAGGGGAGGACCACCAGTCTCCGGGGGCGCCTGGTATCCGCCGACGAGGACGGCTGCGAGCTGTCGGTGGAGGGTGAACTTCACTCTCTCCGGTACGGCGCCGTACTCTCGGCCCGCACCGTCTTTCGCTGGGGTGCGGCTCCCAAACCGGGGAAGGGCAAGGCACGCTCGTGAAGATCGACTATCAGGTGATGGAGGCTCTGGAGCTCTTGGAGAGAGAGCGGGGAGTGCCCGTCGAGACCATCCTGGACGCGGTGGCGAACGCCCTGGTCTCGGCTTACAAGCGGACCTCGGGTAAGGCTGACGAGGCGCGGGTCACGATCGATCTGGAGTCCGGAGAGATCCGTGTTTTCGGCCAGACCCTGGACGAGGAGGGCGCGGTCACCAGGGAGTGGGAGGAAATGTCCCAGGATTTCGGCCGGATCGCCGCCCAGACCGCCAAGCAGGTGATCGCCCAACGCCTGCGGATTGCCAAGCGGGAACAGGTTTATGCCGCCTACCAGGGGCGGGAAGGAGACCTGGTCACCGGGATAGTGCAGCAGGTCGACGGGCGCTACATCATCTTCGACCTGGGCAACGCCGAGGCGCTCATGCCCGCCTCAGAGCGGATCCCGCACCAGTTGCTTGACCGGGGCAACCGGGCCAAGGCGCTCATCCTGGAGGTCAAGAACGAGCCCAAGGGCCCCCAGATCATCGTCAGCCGCTCTCACCCCGACCTGGTGAGGAGGCTTCTCGAACTGGAGGTGCCCGAACTGGTCGAGGGCGTGGTGGAGATCGTGGCGATCGCACGGGAACCGGGACATCGCACCAAGATCGCGGTGATCTCCCATGATCCGAACGTGGATCCCCGCGGCGCCTGCGTGGGCGCCCGCGGGTCGAGAGTGCAACAGGTGGTCAAGGAACTCCGCAACGAGAAGGTGGATGTCGTCCAGTACCAGGAGGACGTGGCTGCCTTTATCGCCGACGCGTTGGGCCCTGCTCGCATTCGCGAGGTCAGGATCAACGAGGAGGAGAAGGGCGCGGAGGTGATCGTCTCCGAGCACCAACTTTCCCTGGCGATCGGCAAGGAGGGTCAGAACGCCCGTCTCGCCGCCCGTCTCACCGGGTACAGGATCGATATCCGCTCCGACGAGCCTCCGCCCTCCCCGGGGGCCGAGGGCAGCGCGCAAAGGCCCGGCGCCGCAGTGGCTGCCTCTCCGGCGACCACCGCCGGCCCTGGTTCACCAACCGCCTGACCGGCGGGTCTTCTTCGGTGCGGCATGGCTAGGGTCAGGATTTATCAGATCGCCCGCGAACTGGGCCTTTCCTCCCAGGACGTGATCCGGCAGGCCAGGGACATCGGCCTGGTGGTGAGGGCTGCATCCTCCACCATCTCCACCGAGGAGGCGGAACTGGTTCGCTTCGCCCTGGTGGGAGAGCCCGAGGCGGCCCCCGAACCCGAGATCATCCCCGAGCCCGAGCCGGTCCCCGAGCCCGAGCCGGTCGAAGAGGCCCCCGCCCCGGCCGCATCCCGGGAGGATCCTCCCGTCCCTGACGAGGAGCCCCTACCCCAGGTCGAGGAGTTGTCGTTGGTTGAGGTGCAAGACACGTCTTCGGTAGCCGAATACGCAGAGTCCCTCGGCGTTCCGGTAGGCGAGGTCGTGGCCCGGATGATCGGCATGGGCCGGGTGGTGAGCGCCGGCCAGCGCATGCCCACCGATCTGATGGCGGAGGTGGGGGAGAGTTTCGGGGCCCTGGTGGAGGTGATCGAGTCGGAGCCCGAGCGGGTCCCGGTGGTGCGCCTCCGCGACGTGCCGGCCGACGATCCCAAGGACCTGGTGGAGCGACCCCCCATCGTGACGGTGATGGGCCACGTGGACCACGGCAAGACCACTCTCTTGGACGCTTTGCGCAGGACCGACGTCGTCTCCGGGGAAGCGGGGGGCATCACCCAGCACATAGGCGCCTATCAGGCGACCGTCGAGGGCCATCCGATCACTTTCATCGACACCCCCGGTCACGAGGCCTTCACCACCCTCCGGGCCAGGGGAGCGGAGTTGACCGACATCGTGGTGCTGGTGATCGCGGCCGACGACGGGGTGATGCCTCAGACCGTGGAGGCGATCAGCCATGCTCGTGCGGCAGGCGTGGAGATGCTGGTGGCGATCAACAAGATCGACCGGCCGGGCGCCGATCCCGTGTCGGTGCGCGCCAAGCTCACCGAGCACAACGTGATCACCGAGGAACTGGGGGGTGACATCCCCAGCGTGGAGATTTCGGCCACGGAGGGTGACGGCTTGGATGAACTCCTGGAAACCGTTGACCTGATGGCACAGATCCAAGAACTCAAGGCCTCGCCCAAGCCGCTTGCATCCGGGGTGGTGGTCGACTCGAGGCTGGACAGGGGGATGGGGCCGGTGGCGACCGTAATCGTGCAACGGGGGACCCTCAGGAGGGGAAACGCCCTGGTGGCCGGGGGCGTGTCGGGAAGGGTGAGGGCCATGTTCAACCACGCCGGGCAGAGGGTCACCTCCGCTACGCCGTCGGTGCCGGTGTTGGTGATGGGATGGAATGGGGTGCCGGGAGCCGGAGATGGCTTCGAGGTGGTCAAGAACGAGCGGACCGCGCGGCAGTTGGCCGCGGCCCAGGCCGACCGCGATCGGGAGCGCAAGATAAGGATGGAGATGCCAACCGCCCGGGACCGGTTCGTCTCCCACCTCGAGCAACTCCAGTCCACCCAGGGAGAACTCAGGCTGGTCATCAAGGCGGATGCCCAGGGCTCGGTGGAGACCCTGCGGGAGGCGATCGGCAAGATCAAGAGGGACGAAGGGAGGATAGAGATCATCCACGCGGCGGTGGGCGGTATCAACCTCAACGACGTGAACCTGAGCGACGTCACCGGGGCGGTGATTGTCGGCTTCAACGTTCGAGCCGAGAGCAAGGCGGCGCGCGAAGCCCAGCAGCGAGGGATCGAGGTCCGTTCCTATTCGGTCATCTACGAACTCCTCGATGATGTGGAACAACTCCTGGTCGGGAGACTCGCTCCCGAGCGTCACGAGGACATCCTGGGAGTCGCCGAGGTCCGCGCCCTGTTCCGGGTGCCCAGGGCAGTGGCGGCGGGGTGCCTCGTCACCGAAGGGCGTATGGCCGCGGGCGCAGAGGTGCGCCTGTATCGCGATGACGTCGTGATTTACACGGGATCCATCGCCTCCCTGAGGCGGTTCAAACAGGACGTGGAAGAAGTGGTGTTCGGCTTGGAGTGCGGGATCGTCCTCGAGCGGTACAACGACGCCAAGGAGGGTGATGTGATCGAAGCGTTCATGGTGAGGGAGGTTGCTCGCACCTGATGGAGGCGGCGGCTATGCGTTTTGAACTCTCGCTTCCCGCCACCCGGTCACTGAAGGAGAAACGATCGGTCCTCCGTCCGGTGTTGGAAGGCCTCCGGAAGACCGCTTCCTACTCGGTGGCGGAAGTGGACCATCACGACCTGTGGCGTCGGGCGGGCCTGGGAGTGGCGCTGGTGGCGCCCAACCGCCGGGAGTTGGAGCGGCTGATGCAACGAGCGGAGCACTACCTCGACCGGAGACACGAAGTGGATGTGATAGAGGTCCTGATCTCCTATCTCGATCGGCCCGAGCCCGGGACAAGATGAGAGATGGGTGTCGATCGGTTTCCCCGCATGCGCCGGGTCAACGCAATCGTCTGGGAGGTTCTGGCCGCCGAGGTGCATGGCCTCTCCGATCCGAGGTTGTCGGGGGTGACCATCACCGGTGTTGAGACCTCCCCGGACCTGCGGAGAGCGGTGGTGTTCTTCTCGGCTGCCGACATGACCCGGCTGGAGGAGACCGGCGCGGGACTCACCTCGGCGGCCGGTCGCCTGCAAGCCCTGCTGGCTTCCCAGGTGCGACTCAAATACACACCCCGGCTGGAGTTCCGGCCGGACAGGGGTGTGATTGCCGGCATGAAGATCGAGAGCCTGCTGAGAGGGGCCCCGGCGCCCGGTACCCGGGGAGAGCAGTGACCGGGGCGGCGGAACTGTCCGAGAGGATCCGCCAGGCCGCGGAGGTGATAGGCGGCTCCGGCTCGCTGGGAGGAGTTTGCCATGAGCGTCCGGACGGGGACGCCCTGGGGTCGATGCTGGGCTTTGCCGCTTCCGCCCGCCTGGCCGGAAGGTCCGTCCATCTGGCCATCCCCTCGCCGGGCGCCGTCCCGAGCCGCTACCGATTCCTCCCCACCGACCTCCTGTCCGTACCCCTGTCGCGGTCCGACGTGCCCCAGACGGTGCTGGCCTTCGACTGCGCGTCCGTGGATCGGCTGGGGAACCTGGACTGGCTATCTCAAGAAGCGGAGAACCTGGTGGTGGTGGACCACCACGTCTCCAATCCGGGCTTCGGGACCATCGACCTTGTAGACCCCGGCGCCTCGGCCACGGTGGAGTTGGTCTTCGACCTGCTATTGGAGTTGGGGTGGCCGGTGGACGAGGTGGTCGCCACCTGCCTCCTCACCGGTCTGGTCACCGACACCGGGCGGTTCCAGTACTCCAACACCACCCCCCGCACCCACCGGCTGGCCGCCCGGTTGCTGGAGGCGGGCGCCCGACCCGAGGTGATCGGCCAGGCCGTGTACGAGGAGGAGCCTTTCGGGCTGCTGTCGGTGGCCGGGGCGGTGCTCTCCCGGGCTCGACTGGACACCGAACGCGGAGTGGTGTGGTCGGTTCTCTACGCCGACGACCTGGAGAAGGCCTCGCTCAACGGCGAGGAGACCGAACTCCTCATCGACCTGGTGCGCCTACCCCGGGAAGCGGGAGTGGCCATGCTCATCCGGGAGGCCGAGGAGGGTGGGGTGCGGGTCAGCCTTCGCTCACGGGGGGAGGTCAACGTGGGGGCGATCGCCGAGGCCCTGGGAGGCGGGGGGCATCACAACGCGGGCGGTTTCGCATTCGAGGGCGATCCGTCGGGGGCCCTGGCGGCGGTTCTGCAGAGAGTGCCGCTTGGCTGAGGGTTTCCTGGTCCTCGACAAGCCCGGGGGGATTACCTCCCATGATGTGGTGGCCGCGGTGCGCCGCGCGGTCGGCATCCGGAGGGTGGGCCATGCCGGAACTCTCGACCCGATGGCGACCGGCGCCCTGGTGGTGGCGGTGGGCCGGGTCACCCGCCTGATTCGCTTTCTCCAGCCTCTGGAGAAGGAATACCTGGCGGTGGCCCGCTTCGGGGTCGCCACCGACACGCTGGACGCCGACGGGGTGGAGGTGTGGAGCGGGGAGATGCCCGTCTCCAGGATGGACTTGGAAGCCGTTCTCGGAGACTTCGTGGGGGAGATCAGCCAGGTTCCTCCCATGGTCTCGGCGGTCAAGGTGGAAGGACGCCGGTTATACGAAATTGCCAGGGAGGGACGGGCGGTGGAGAGAAAGGCGCGCCGGGTGACCGTTCATTCCCTGGATGTGACGGGCTTCGAAGAGGGGTCGAACCCTTTGGTGGGCCTGCGGGTGGTGTGCGGCAAGGGTGTCTATGTGCGGAGCCTTGCAGACGACCTGGCCCGGGCGCTGGGGGGTCGCGCCCACCTGGTGGAACTGCGACGAACACGTGTGGGAAGCCTTGCGGTGGGAGAGCGGGCGGGCGCCGCTCCGGGTCCCGATGACCTTGAGAACTGGGAGAGGTGGATGCTGCCACCCGCCGAGGGCCTGGCCGACCTGCCCGCCTGGACGGCCGATCCCCCGACATTGGAGATGGTCCGCCACGGGAGGCGCCTGTCTGCAGACAATGCTCTACAACTCGAAGAAGGCAGACCGACCCGGGTGCTCGATGCATCCGGGCGACTGTGGGCGGTTTACACCAGGATCGGCCCCCAGTTGATCCCAGAGGTGGTGCTCAACTAGCCGATGGGTCCAGGCAACGGGCTCCGGTGGTCCCGCCGCCAAACAGTTGGAGGCCTCAGTGGGCCGGTTGGGGTTTGGCGATGCGGTAGCCGAATCCGCGTTCGGTGAGAATGTAGGTGGGGTTGGTTGCCTCGTCGCCCAGTTTGCGCCGGAGGTTCTTGACAAAGGACCGAAGCACCCGCGGGTCACCGGCCTGTTCGACGCCCCAGATCGATTTGAGTAGCTGGTCCTGGGACATGGCCCGGTCGGCGTTGAGGGAAAGGGTGGTCAACAGCTTGTATTCGGTGGCGGTCAACTTCACGGGCCGGCCTTCCACGGTCACGGTGCGTTCGAGGTAATTGATCGCGAGATCACCGACCCGGAAATGCTTGGGATGCCCGAAGTCGCCGGGCGCCCTGGGCGGGCGGAGCGCTGCTCCGATCCTCACGATCAACTCCGTGGGGGAGAAGGGCTTAACCACGTAGTCGGCCGCGCCCGCGTCCAACGCGCTCGCCACTATCTCGTCCTCCCCGTACCCCGAAAGGAATATCACAGGAACCTCGGCCAGTTCGGGGAGGTCCTTCATCAGGGTCACGCCGTCGGTGTCCAGCAGCATGAAGTCCAACAGCACGAGGTGTGGTTTGTTCCTCCTCATCAGGTGACCCACTTCATTCGGATCTCCGGTGATGATCGGGACGTAGCCCGCCTCGGACAGGGTGTCTCTCACATACCTGAGGATCTGCAGATCGTCATCTACGACCAGCACCCGACGTTGCTCTGCCAACCCCGCCGATCCCGGGAGGAACCGGCTCGAGTCCATCATCATGGGACTGGCGCCTTCCTCGACAACGGGAAGGCTGAAGGTGAATCGTGCTCCCATGCCCGGTCCGGTGCTGGTTGCCCAGATGCGCCCGCCGTGAGCCTCGACTATTCCTTTGCAGATAGCCAGCCCCAGTCCGTCCCCGACGCTCCTACTCTCGGCGCTGGCGCCGTGCAACCTTGAGAACTTCCGGAACAAATAGGGCAGGTGCTCGGCTGCGATCCCCCGACCCTGGTCGGTGACCGAGATAACCACGTGCTGGTCGTCAAGCGACGCCTTCATCAAGACAGAGGACCGGTCGGGAGAGTATTTGGCTGCATTGGAGAGCAGGTTGCCAATCACCTGCAGGAGGCGCTGGCGGTCGGCCATCACAGGAGGCAGGTCCCTGCTGACGTCGATGCTGACCAGGTTCCTGCCCCCACCGCTGAGAAAGCCGGCCCTTGCCTGGTCCAGAAGGCTTCCCACGTCCACCGGTTCCCGGTGGACGGACAAGCTGCCCGTGGCGATCCTGCTCACGTCCAGCAGATTGGCGATCAAGTCCCGCATGTGGTCGGCCTGCTCGTCCACGATCCTGAAGAACTGGCGGGTCTCGGCGATGTCGAGCGGCGAGGAAGATCCCAGCACCGTGGCCGCCGATCCTTTGATGGTGGTGAGCGGGGTCCTCAGCTCGTGACTGACCATACCCAGGAATTCAGCACGCAGTTTTTGCAGTTCCTCCACGGGCGTAATGTCCTGCATGGTCACCACCACCGACACCACGTCGCCCTGCTCGGAGCGGATGGGTGTGGCATTCACCAGGGTTGTGATCTTGCGGCCGTCGGGGACTTCAATGACCATCTCCTCGGCGCGCACCGTCTCTCCGCTTGCCAAAACCTGCGCCATCGGCATCTCTTGAAGGGACACTTCCCGCCCATCGGCCCGGCGGATGGTCACCACCTCCATTAGATGATCCACGGAACCATCCTGCAACCTCAGATCTCCTACGATCCTTCTGGCTTCCTGATTCCTGGAGACAACCTGCCCGGTCCTGGCGTTCAGGACCACGACGCCTATCGGCGATGTGTTCACCAAGGCTTCCAGGTCGGCTCTTGCTCTCTGCTCCTCCATGTGACGGTGGGAGTTGGAGATGACCAGGGCCGCCTGCGCGGCGAACATCACCAGAACCTCTTCGTCCTCTACGGTGAACTCTTCGCCCCGTTCCCGGTTTGCCAGGAAGATGTGACCGACGTGTTCACCCCGATGTGTGATCGGCGCCGCCAGGAAGGAACCCCCCTCCACCGGCAGTGGCATGTCTCCCAAACCGAGTGATCGGAGGTAGTCCTGCAGGTCCGCCACCCGTATCGGACTCTGGACCTCGCCCAAATAGTCGATGAATCTGTGCCCGTTCGGCACATCCCAGAGACGGCGGCTCTCGTCGGGGGACATGCCCGAGGACAGGTGGTTTGTGACGTCGCCCGCGTCACCCAGAAGAGTGAGGACTCCATGCCGCGCATCCGTCAGCGTCCGGGCACTGTCCAAAACTCCTTGCAAGACCGTGTCGAAGTCGAGGCTCTCGTTGATGTGAAGGCTGGCGGCGCTCATCCGGGACAGACGTTTCCTCAGCGCCCTGATTTCGCTAAGAAGCTCCTCATTGTTCATAGTGATTAAACTTTAGGCGGGCTGTCGCTCGGTTAACGACACAACCAGGACACCCGCCTCAACGCTTCCCGGCGCGGTCCGGTTCCAGGCGCAGGGCTTGTCACAACGACTCCACAAGGCTACGGCGGTCCGCCCCCGGTGAACAGGGAGCTTCGGCCTGCTCGTCGAAGCCCACACCGGAGTGAAAAGGCGGCGCCGGGAGTGGGATTCGAACCCACACGGAGTTCCATAGCACGAGAATCAGCGTGACTACCGGCGAAGTAACGGAGGAAGTCAAGCGCGGTCAGGCGACAGTACCGAAGAAGTACCGTCGCGCAACCAATGAGATCCAGTAAGCCTGTGACATGCGCCTGTCGCTTACTCCCGGTATCTACCATCTATCCTGTCCATTGGTCTTGGTGGTGTCAAGCTAACCTCAGAGGGGGAAGGGGGTTCGGATGCAAACCAGGATTAGCCCGACGCCATTGCCTGTTGAGGAGACGTTTAGCGAAAACACTAGGGCGTTCCTCGCTTATGCTCGGAGTCTTCCCCCGATACCGGAGGACGACGACCCGAACGGTTGGTTTTCGCAGATAGCTGCTCACTTGAAGCGTTCCCCGGCCCAGCGGTTGGAGCGTTGGGAGGCTTATGTTGATGGGTCGTTGCGGTTCGGCTGTGAACGCCGGGGGGAGGAGCATGTTCGGTTTGATCCTGTGCGGGTGTTGAGCACTCTCACAGACCGGGGGGTTGAGTTCGTGTTTGTGGGGATGGGCGCCGGGTATTTGCGGGGGGCTCCCTACCCGAGTTACAACACCGATGTCACTCCCAGCATGGAGTCAGACAATCTAGCTCGGGTGGAGGAGGTCTTGGAGGTGTTGGAGGCGCGGCCGTTGGAGAGAGACGAGTGGGGGCCGGTCGAGGAACACGCTCTGTCCGGGTACAGACGGCTGATGACGTCGGCGGGGATGGTGAATGTGGTGGATGCCCTTCCTGGAGTGGGTGGCTACGAGCGGGTTGTGGCCAAAGCTGACTTCTGGGAGGTTGCGGATGGGTTGTCGGTTTGGGTAGCCGCGATGGAGGATGTGATCTGCAGCAAAGAGGCAGTAGGCGAGTTGATCGTCGGGACACCACCGTACGGCCGTATGATGGACGGGGTGCATGTTCTCATGTGCAAAGAGACCCTGGCGCTGAGGAAGAAGTACGGCACCAAGTGGAATCTCTCGCCCGGATCTTAGAAACGTTCGCTGCGCACGGGGCGAACGTGGTAGACCCTCGATGTCCTTCGCCGCTTCCGAGACGAACAGAAACGCGACCGGCAGGGCCCTGGGTTGTCATTCGACCTTTGAGTGTGCTCGGCGATGTCTGATAAGACCTGGGTCTGCTGTACCGGGGAAATGGTGAATCGGGCCGGCTAGAGGCTGAGTCCCCGTTCTGTTTGGGGTGGGCGCGGTGGTGGCCCTTCGGGTACGGGTCGGACGGGGGGTTCTTGCTGGGTGTTGCCTCCCGGCGCGGCGAGGGTGCGTTCGAGGGAGGTGAACAGCTTGATGATGTCGGGGGCTTCCAGTGTCCGCTTGCGGGGGGTGCTGGATCGTCGGAGGACCAGTATGCCCGCTTGTAGGAGTTGGGTGATCGCGGCTCTGGTAGCGACCGGGGATCGTTCGCTCAGTTGGGTTGCGCGTTCGAGAGTCAGGAGAGGATTGCCGGGCAGGGCGTCGACTAGTCGTTCCAGTGCTGATCCTTTGCGGTAGCGTCCCAGTTTCTGGTTCCACTCTTCGGTGAGTTGGTTTATGCGGTGGCTGAACCCGAGAGCGTCGTGGCACGCTCTCTTCGTGGCGGCTGCGAAGGTTTCCAGCCAGGGTTCGACGGCTTGGGATCTTTGGGTGCTGTCGGCCGGTCCTTCGTGCCGATAGTCTATGAGAGCCGCTATGTAGGAATCGGACCATGTGGAAAGAACCAGACTGATAGGCGGCACGAACCGGGGCGCCACCTGGCGTTTCTGGAGCACTATGTGGATTAGAGCCCGGCCGGTTCGGCCGTTGCCGTCCCCGAAGGGATGGATCGTCTCGAACTGGGCGTGTGCTATGGCCGCTTGGGTGAGGGGGCTGTGATGGTCGGTGTTGACATAGGCCATCAGGTCGGTCATCAACGCGGACACCCTGTCTGGCGGGGGCGGGACGTAGGCGGCGTTGCAAGGGTTGAAACTGCTGCCTCCGATCCAGTTCTGTTCCTCCCTCAGCACTCCTCCCAGTTCCGGGTTGGGGGAGCGGCTCATCAGGAGATGGTGGACTTCCAGCATGTCGCCTAGGGTGAGTGGCCGGCTCTGGGTTCCCAGGTCTGTTGCCCGTTGCATGGCTGTGATGTTCCCCAGCACCTCTTGGGCCACTCGGTCGTTGACCGCCCACCCTCTAGCGTTTTGTTCCTCGGCTGCCAACAAACGGCGAGGTCCCACCCGCAGTCCCTCGATGGCCGACGAACCCACCGACTCGGCTCTCAGCAGGAACCGGCCCAACCCGGCCAAACCGGAAGGTTGAAGATCGGATCGGTTCAGCCCTCTTATCGCTTCTTCTGCTTCGCTGATCGCAGCGGCCAACGAGCCGGGAATGGACGGATCCCACCCGGCCAGAAGATCCGGTGAATAGGGGTGGTACCAGCCGCCCGCCCGATCTGCCCGGGTGGGACCCTCGAACCGAGGCGTCCACCACACCCGCCGATACTCCGCCACGCCAGCTATCCCCCACACCCCGTTAGCGAAAGGCAAACCAAGAACCTCACCACACCAAACGTCATAGCGACAGCATAGCACACAACCTGTCGCTAGATCTCTCCGATCGACAGAATCACAACCGTCCTACCCACAGACCTCGCTTATGTCAGACTCGTTTTACAGCGAGTTATCTCTCCCAGGGCGTCCACGATGCGCGACAGTTCCTCGGAGATGCCCTCCAGCATCCGGTCACCGCCTGGTGCACGGAGCACTCGCTCCTTACTCCCGACATCTACTTTTTGTCCTGACCAACCTGGGAGTTGCCTGGTATTGTGGGGGGTGATCGCTCATGACACTCACAGAAGCCACTCCGTCTCCTCCGGAGATCCTGTCCATGGATGAAGTGCTGGAGCGGGCGCAGCGAGGCAGAGACAGGCTTATAAGGGCCGGGTTATCTACGACCCGAGATAACGAGCGCAGGCTGGCGTGGAAGCGATCGAGAGGAATTGACACGACTGTTGAAGAGCGACGTCGTGCGCTTGACACCCGCTGAACTCCGAGCAAGAGCCCGCAATGCAGAGCCAGGCTCTCCGGAGTGGATCCTCTATTCAGCAGCCGCTTTCGACGCAGTGGAGGTGATGGAGCTGGCCGAAGCAACGTTCGACCGGGTTGACTGGGATACGGTGCCAACGCGGTGCATGGTAAAACGAAAGAAGACATCGGCCCGCACATTCTTCCTCAAGTCTTGGATGAGGTACTAGCCGAACTGGACACCGTGCGCGAGCGGGGCAGGGACAATCCGGGCGTTTCCCTGGACGTAAGCCTCTAATCCACCGGTCAGTCGCACATCGGCACTTGGGTGACTATTCGGATCTTTGGTGCCGGGAGTGGGATTCGAACCCACACGGAGTTGCCCCCAATGGATTTTGAGTCCACCGCGTCTGCCAGATTTCGCCATCCCGGCCTGCCGAATGACATTTTAGAGGGAACCGGAGACAAAGTGTCCCGATATGCTGGATCGCCATGGGAAAGCGCCGCCTCTCCAAACAGATCTTTGCGGTGAACGACCGGCTGAAGCACCTCGATCAGGAGGAAGGGCGCGTCTCTGCGGAGTTGGACTACCACCGCCACCTCGCCGACGACGCGGTGCGGGACGCAGCGGTGATCGGTTCCTCGATGCATCAGGGCGAAGCCGAGCGGGCCCTGGCCGATGTCGAGCGGTTCGAGAGGGCCCTGGACGAGATCGATCACCGCAGGGCGGTGCTTCTTCACAAGCGGGATCGCCTGCTGGATCGGATGAGTTCCTTCGAGGACATCTTCTGATGTCGACCCTGGCGCTGATCGACGGACACTCGATCGCCTACCGGGCCTTCTACGCCCTTCCCAAGGACCTCGCCACGTCCTCCGGCCAGGTCACCAATGCGGTGTTCGGATTCACCCGCATGCTCATAAGGCTCCTGACCGACGAGCAGCCCGAGGCCCTGGCGGTGGCGTGGGACGTCTCCCGCCAGACCTTTCGGACGGAACTGTATCCGGAGTACAAGGCCCAGCGGTCCCGTACTCCCGATCTGCTCGCTCCGCAGTTCTCGCTCCTGCAGGACTTCCTGGAGGCCTTGGAAGTGCCGCAGTTGCGCAAGGAGGGCTTCGAAGCCGACGACGTGATCGCTTCCATGGCAGGCCGCGCTGCCGCGGAGGGATGGGAGGTGCTGGCGGTAACGGGTGATCGGGATGTGTTCCAGTTGGTGGACGAGAACTTCAAGGTTCTCTACACCCGCCGGGGCGTGAGCGACACGGTGAAGGTGACTCCCGAGTGGGTGGAGAGGCGCTATTCGGTCCCTCCTTCCCGGTATGTGGAAATCGCGGCTCTGCGGGGAGACAACTCCGACAACCTTCCGGGAGTCCCGGGGGTGGGGGAGAAGACCGCCGCTCGGCTGATCGGCCAATACGGTGAGGTGGAGAAGGTGTTCGAAAACCTCGAGGACCTCACCCCCAGGCTCCGCGCCAATCTTTCCGACAACCGTTCCCAGGTCCTGCTCAACAAGGAATTGATGACGCTTCGGCGGGACCTCGAGGTGGAGGTGGATATCCCCGGTCTGGTCCGCCGTGCGTGGGACGTGGATCGCGTCCGGGAACTGGTCACTTCCCTGGAGTTCTTCAGCCTCTGGACGGACCTCCAGTCGGTGCGGGTGGGAGGACGCGGCGAACCGGAGGTCGGCAGGGTGGAGGTGGAGACCCGCGTCCTGACCACACCTCAAGCTGTTGCGGACCTTTGTGACCTCGATCCCCTGGTGCTGGAGTTGGTGCGGGACGAGCACTTCGCCGGGTTGGCGGTGAGGGAGGGCGAGAACCGGGTGGCGCTGGTGCCAGAGGACGTGGTGGGCGGTTTGGAGGAGATCCTCGCCGATCCTGAACGCCCCAAGGTCACCCACGACGCCAAGCCTCTCATCCGGTGGCTGGGGGCGAGGGGCGTGACGTTGCGGGGCCTGGAATTCGACACCGCCCTGGCCGCCTACGTGATCAATCCCGCCACCGGTCGTTACCAACTCGATGAGTTGGCCGAGCGGATGATCGGCATGCCGCTCACCGAAGACCTTCCCGAGGAGGACATCCCCACACAGGGCAGCCTGGCGTTCGATCCTCGTCCCCGGTTCGATCAGATCGGCTTGAGGGCAGAGGCCATCGCCCGGCTGGTCCAACCCCTCCGTTCCGAACTGAAGGAGCGAGAAGAGATGGAGCTCTTCGCGGATGTGGAGTTGCCCCTGGTGGGTGTGCTGGCCGAGATGGAGGAGGCGGGGATCGGGGTGGACCGGGAGTACTTGTCTGAGTTGAGCGGAAGTCTTAGAGATGACATCTCCGGGCTGGAACAGCGTATCTACGGACTGGCCGGCGGGTCCTTCAACGTCAACTCCACCCTTCAACTGAGGGAGGTGTTGTACGGAAAACTGGGCCTTCCCGTATTGAAGAAGACCGCTACCGGGAAACCGTCCACCGACGCCTCGGTGCTGGGCAAACTGGAGCATCCCCTGGTGAATCTGCTGTTGGAGTTCCGGCAGCTGGAGAAGATCCGTTCGGCCCATGTGGACGGGTATCTCTCCCTTATCGGGGCCGACGGGCGGATTCACACCCGGTTCAACCAGATGGGAACCTCCACCGGTCGGGTCTCATCGGAGAATCCGAACCTCCAGACCATCCCGATCCGCACCGAGGTGGGGAGGACGGTCAGAAGAGCCTTCGTGGCCGGTCCGGAGCAGTTGCTGCTGGTGGCCGACTACTCCCAGATCGAGTTGCGGGTGCTATCCCACTTCAGCCGCGATCCGGGCCTGTTGGAGGCGTTCTTGTCCGACGTCGACATTCACACCGCCACCGCAGCCCGGGTCTTCGAAGTGGACGTTTCGGACGTCACTGCCGACATGCGGCGCCGGGCCAAGACCATCAACTTCGGACTGCTGTACGGGATGGAGGCATTCGGACTCTCCCAGCGACTGAACATCTCCCGGGAGGAAGCAGCCGAGCACATAGACGCCTACTTCTCCCAGTTCCCTGCGGTGAAGTCCTTCATGGACGGCATGGTGCAGGAGGCTCGGAGGAACGGGTACACCACCACCCTCTTCAAGCGTCGTCGCTACCTGCCTGAACTCCGGAGTGACAACTATCGGATCCGCCAGATGGGGGAGCGGATGGCGCTCAACGCTCCCGTGCAGGGGACGGCCGCGGACATCATCAAGAAGGCGATGATCGTTCTTGCCTCCCGACTCGGACAGGTGAGTCCTTCGTGCAGTCTCCTCCTGCAGATCCACGACGAACTGGTCATTGAGACACCCGAGGACGACCTCGAGGATGTGGCGGCGCTCACCGTGGAGGTGATGGAGGGCGTGGCGGATCTGGCGGTTCCCCTGAAGGTGGATGTAGCCTTCGGACGCAACCTTGCGGAATGCAAGAGCTAGGCAATTTGCGGAGTGCGCTCGGGTGTGCCAAACTTAGGCGGAGTCCGACTGCCATAGGCGCTTGCTTGGACGAAATAACATCTACCCCTTCCCCCATCCCTATTCCTACATGAGCGACGAACAAATAAACCTGCCCGTCGGCGAGACGGCGGCGCCGGCTTCATCCAAGACCGCGACATTGCAGGAGGAGCCACCGGCAGGACACCCCGGTGTGGAGACCGTCGAGAACCCGGAGCAGAGCGACGGCGCCGCAGGGGAAGTCGAGTCGATCGCCGACGGGGCTGCAGGGGATACGGGGGAGATCGAGGCTCCCGAGGCTGCGGAGGCCGCAGCGGAGCCGGAGGAGGCCGAAGCCCCCCAAGCCGCAGGAGAAGCGGAGGATGCGGACAGTCCCGAGGCCTCGGAGGAAGGCGGCGAGGCAACCGCGTCCGAGGGGCCCGCGGTCGATGAAGCCGAAGCCAGCCGATTGGACGATGAGGCCATATTCGAGCAGGCCCTGGGCCGGGACATAAGGGTCTTCAAGGAAAACGAACTGGTGGAAGGCACGGTGGTCAGCGTGGACATCGAGGGGGCCCTGGTCGACATCGGCTTCAAGTCGGAGGCCCTGATTCCCGCCAACGAGTTGTCCATCAAGAAGAACGTCGATCCCCGAGACATCGTTTCGGTGGGAGACCAGGTGGAAGGGGTGGTGCTCACCCGTGAGGATGAGAACGGCCGCCCGATTCTCTCCAAGAAGCGGGCCCAGTACAAACGAGCCTGGAGCAAGGTGGAAGAAGTACACAGGGACAGCAAGTCGGTCAAGGGGACCGTCATCGAAGTCGTCAAGGGAGGCCTGATCGTTGACATCGGCCTCCGGGGTTTCCTTCCGGCCTCGCTGGTGGGCCTGCGCAGGGTGTGCAACCTCCATCCCTTCGTCGACACCGAGATCGAGGCCAAGGTGATCGAGTTGGACCGCCAGCGTAACAACGTGGTGCTGTCGCGGCGCGCCTTCCTCGAGGAGGAGCAGGCCGAGGAGCGGGACTCCTTCATGAATCTCCTGGTGGAGGGTGAGACCCGCGAGGGCACGGTCTCCTCGGTCGTGCCGTTCGGCGCGTTCGTGGACCTGGGCAAGATGGACGGACTGGTGCACGTCTCCGAACTTGCCTGGACGCACATCAGCCATCCCTCCGAAGTCGTGGAGGTTGGAGAGAAGGTGATGGTGAAGGTGCTGGAAGTGGATCGAGAGAGGGAGCGGATCTCCCTTTCCATGCGCCAGACGCTGGAAGATCCGTGGACGGTCTTCTCCGACTCTCACGAGGTCGGGAACGTCATCGAGGGCAAGGTGACCAAAACCGTGCCCTTCGGCGCTTTCGTCTCCATCGCCGAAGGGGTCGAAGGGCTGGTGCATGTCTCGGAGATCGCCATGCACCGGGTGGAGTCCCCCGAGATGGAACTCTCGATCGGACAGGAGATCAGAGTCAAGATCACCGAACTCGACACCAACCGTCGGCGCGTCAGCCTGTCTGTGAAGCAGGCCCTTCCGGAGTGGGCGACCCGCGGCCAGACCCGCTCCCGCCCCCGCCCCCGGAGGACCGAACACCCCCGTCCCAAGAGAGAAAAGCCGGAGGCCGAGCGGCGATCGGTCCGGGTGGACTCTTCCCTGGAGGCCATCCTGGAAGAACTCAAGAAGCGGGGCATCGGGGGACGATAACCCCGAGGAACCGGCGCGGGTAGATGAGCGGGACTCCTCCCCGGGTGGTGGTGACCGGAGGGATCGGTTCGGGCAAGAGCCTGGTGTGTTCCCTCCTCCACGCGCTGGGAACGGCCGTGATCGATGCGGACTCTCTGGGGCATGCGGTGCTGCGGCCCGATGGCGAGGCCTTCGCCCAGGTGGCGGCCCGCTGGCCCCGGGTGGTCACCGGAGGGAGGATCGACCGGTCCGCACTGGGAAGGATTGTCTTCGCCGACGCCGGTCAGCTCACCGAACTGATGGCGATGACGCATCCTCACATCCGCGCCCGCCTGTTCCGGGAGGTCGACCGCCATCCCGACCGCCCGGTGGCCGTCGAGATATCAGCCCCTTCCGACCTGGTTATGCCCGACTGGCCGGTGCTGGTGGTGGACGCGGAGCCCGAGACCATCCGGACCCGTCTGAGGGAGCGGGGAATGAGCGAGGGGGACATCCGTCGCCGCATGGACTCCCAGCGCCCCCGCCGCGAATGGCTGGAACTGGCCGACCTGGTGGTCTCCAACCGGTCGGGTCGGGATGCCCTTGCCGAAGAGGTAAAAAGGGCTGCCCGGGAGTTGGGCATTCTGTCCCACTGATCCGATACGATTCGGAGGAGCGATGAATCGTTTTGAGGTCAAAGCCGACTTCGCCCCCTCGGGCGACCAACCCTCCGCGATCGCCTCTCTGGCCAGGGGCCTGGATGAGGGCGAGCGGTTCCAGACGCTCCTGGGAATCACCGGCTCGGGCAAGTCCGCCACCGTGGCGTGGACCATCGAGAAGGCCCAGCGGCCCGCGCTGGTGATCGCTCCCAACAAGGCCCTGGCCGCCCAGTTGGCCAACGAGTTCCGCCAGTTCTTCCCGGATAACCGGGTGGAGTACTTCGTCTCCTACTACGACTACTACCAGCCCGAGGCGTACATGCCCCAGACCGACACATACATAGAGAAGGACTCCTCCATCAACGACGAGATCGACGGGCTTCGTCACTCCGCCACTTCGGGGCTGATGGTGCGAGACGACGTGATCATCGTGGCCTCGGTCTCCTGCATCTACGGGCTGGGTTCCCCCGAGCAGTACGAGGGACAACTCCTGCGTCTGATCCGGGGAGTGGAGTTCCCCATGTCCGAGGCGCTGCGCCGCCTAGTGATGCTCCAGTACAACCGCAACGAGGTCAGTCTCACCCGCGGCCGATTCCGGGTGAAGGGAGACACCCTTGACATCTTCCCGGCCTATCAGGAGAACGTGGTGCGGGTGGAGTACTTCGGCGACGAGGTGGAGCGGATCGTCTCCCTGAACCCGATCACCGGGGATGTGATCTCGGAGATGAAAGAGCTTCACGTCTTCCCGGCCACCCACTACGTGACTCCCGAGGAGCGGATGGCCGAGGCCATCCGGGGAATCCAGCAGGAGTTGGCCGGGAGGCTTGCCGAGTTGGAGAGCGAGGGAAAGCTCCTGGAGGCCCAGCGGCTCAGGATGCGGACCAACTACGACCTCGAGATGATGCGAGAGATCGGCTACTGCGCGGGCATCGAGAACTACTCCCGCTACCTGGACGGGCGCGAGCCGGGAGAACCCCCATACACGCTATTGGACTACTTCCCGGACGACTACATAACCATCATCGACGAATCCCACATCACCCTTCCCCAGATCGGCGGCCAGTACGAGGGCGACCGGAGCCGAAAGGAGGTGCTGGTGGAGCACGGGTTCCGTCTGCCGTCCGCCCTGGACAACCGCCCGCTCCGATTCGATGAGTGGCTGGACCGCACCGGGCAGGTGATCTGCATGTCCGCCACCCCCGGACCATTCGAACGGCAGCGATGTCCCCAGCCCGTGGAACTCCTCATCCGTCCCACCGGGCTGGTCGACCCCGAGGTGATCGTCCGGCCCACCAGGGGCCAGATCGACGATCTGCTGGCCGAGATCCGCCAGCGGGCGGCCGCTGACCAGCGGGTCCTGGTCACAACCATCACCAAGAAGATGGCCGAGGACCTGGCCGACTACCTGCTGGAGATGGGAGTGCGCGCCAGGTACCTGCACTCGGAGATAGACACCCTGGAGAGGGTGCAGATACTCCGGGAACTCCGGATGGGCGACTTCGACGTCCTGGTGGGCATCAACCTGCTACGAGAAGGCCTGGACCTGCCCGAAGTGTCCCTGGTGGCGATCCTCGACGCCGACAAGGAGGGTTTCCTGCGCTCCGACACCTCACTCATCCAGATCATCGGACGGGCGGCTCGCAACGTGGACGGGCAGGTGGTGATGTATGCCGACGAGGTCACCTCGTCCATGGAGAGGGCGATAGGGGAGACCAACCGGCGCCGGAGCCGCCAGTTGGAGTACAACGCCCGCCACGGGATCGATCCGCAGACCATCCGAAAGCGCATCTCCGACATCCTGGAGTTGGTCTCCTCCGAAGCGCCGTCGGTGGAGAGACGCCGCTCATCCCGGGCGGAACGGGAGGTAATCGACCTGACCGGCGACGACCTCTCCCGGGTGATCCTCTCCCTGGAGGAGGAGATGCGCGAAGCCGCCGCCGAACTGCGCTTCGAGTACGCCGCCCGGCTCCGCGACGAGGTCGCCGAACTCAAGAAAGAGCGCCGCCAACTCTCCCAGATCCTGGCCTGACCACTTGCAGAGAAAAAGAAAAAATCTAAAGCGGGTCCGCCCGTGCTGGCATCGGGAGTGTCAAAACATCGGGTTGACTCTCAATAGCGTTCGATCTATGTTGAGGCATGCGATGGGAGATCAATGGCACGGACCGGTTTGCCGACTGCTCTCAAAGCGTTGAAGCAAGAAGGAATCCTATGACAAAAGAACAGGCTCCAATCGGCTATCGCAAGTTCAGGGACATTGTCGGAGGGATCGGGCCGGATCGCCGCGCCCGGATCGACGCCATCAAGGCACGAGCGCAGGCTGATGCCGTGGCATTGAGCCTGAAGGAATTGCGAAGGCGCCGAAATCTCACCCAGCAGGAACTCGCCGAGCGCCTAGCCCGTGCCCGGTCTTCCATCTCGGCAATGGAAGCCGCTAACGACAACCTTCTTTCCACTGTCCGCCACGTTGTGGAGGGAATGGGTGGTCACTTGGAACTGGTGGCCGTGTTCGAGGACGAGCGCATCTCCATCCAGACCTGAGTCCAAAGCTGGGTGCGGCCCGGTATCCCGATGGGGATCTCAGGGGGAGAGTGGGTTCAGCCAGCCCTTCCCTGGGTGTCCTTGTAGATGCGGCCGCCTTTGATCACGGCCACGATCCGGTCGGGTTCGGCCAAGACTTCGATCTCGTCCAGGGGATTGCCGTCCACCAGGATCAGGTCGGCTTCCTTGCCCACCTCCACCGTGCCGATCCGGTCTTCCATGTAGAACAGTTCGGCGTTGCCGGTGGTGGCGGTGGCGATCGCCTCGGCGGGGCTCATGAAATTGGCCTTGTGGGGCAATTCCCGGCCGCGGCGGTCCTGGAGAGGTCCGACGATGTCCGAGCCCGAGCCCACCTTGAGTCCGGTCTCTCCCATGATCTCGAGGCTCCGGTGTACGGCGGACTCGACCGCTTTGAGCTTGGTCAACTGTGCGGGCGTGAGTCTCGCTCCCTCCGGATCGCCCAAGAGGTCGTACTTCACCGACAGGGTTACGACCGCGAAAGCGTTGGCATCCAAGATCTTCTGAGCCGCGTCCTCATCCAGGATGCTGGCGTGCTCGATGGAGCGGATGCCGGCGGTCAGCGCCCGGCGGATGGCGTCGGAGGTGTGGCAGTGTGCCAGCACGTAGGTGTGCCAGTCGGCCGCCGCCTCCACCGCCGCCCGGAGTTCGGCGTAGCTGAACTGGAGGCTGTCGAAGGGGTCGGTGGGGGAGAGGACGCCCCCGGAACTGAACACCTTGATCTGGGTGGCGCCCTTTCGGAGTTGCTCCCTTGCCGCCCGGCGCACCTGGTCCACCCCGTCCACGATCTCGGGGGTGGCCGACAGGCCGGGGATGCTCCCGCGGGGGTGGGCGATGTGGTGGGCGGGACGCAGGTCCCCGTGACCTCCGGTCTGGGACAGCACCGACCCCGAAGGGAGGATCCGGGGGCCGTCGATCACTCCCTGCTCCGAGAGCCGCGCCCAGTGGGGGTCGAGTCCCCCCGCGTCCCGGACGGTGGTGAATCCCTCCTGGAGGGTGTTCTCGATGACGCCCCGCACGGTGAACACGTAGTCGATCCAGGGCAGGTCGCCGATCCCGCCGGCCGGATCCACCAGACCCATGTGGACGTGGGCGTCGGTCAGCCCGGGCATGAGGGTCAGGCCGGTTCCGTCGATCACCTGATCGGGGGAACTTCCCACGCCCGGTCCGATGTCTGCGATCAGGGAACCCGATACCGCCACGTCCACACCGGCCCGCGGGTCGGCTCCGGTGCAGTCCAGTAGTTCGGCGTTGCGGATTACGAGATTGGTCACTAGTCGCTGCCTTCCTGGTAGTCGAGTTGCAGTTCGGGGATGACGAAGTTACCCCGGTCGATGATCTGGGTGTCGTCGACCCAGATCGAGTGGTTGAGGGTGGGGATGTCGAAGTGGAATGGAACCCGGTTCTCCCCGTCCAGTCCTCGCATGTAGTTGGCGCCGAAGGCGATCAGCATGTTGCCGTAGTAGCTCTCGACGTCCATCACGCCTCCGCCTTCCCAGAAGCGCAGGCCCAGGGCGTTCCAGTTGGCCCGGTGCTCATAGCCCCAGCCGATGTGGGAGACCCCGTAGGACCGGGCGTCCCGGGGAAGCTCGAAGTAGTCCTTTGCCAGGCGGGCGTCGGCTGCGCCGTCGATCGAGACGATGCTCCCTTCCCGAATCTCCAGGCGGATGGGTGACATCACGTACCTTCCCAGGTTGATCATGCAGTCGGCCTCGTCGAGCACCAGGGTGCCCTCCGCCGAGTGTTCGAGGGGGGCCACCGCCACCTGTCCCGACGGCCAGTGGTCCCAGCGTCCGGGCGTGTCGGAGTAGCCATATTGGATTCCCACCGGACGTCCCTCGTAGCTGAGGGTCAGGTCGGTGCCGGCCTCCGACTCGAGCCGGAGGGTGGTCCCCGCCTCCATGAGTCTCTGGCTGACCTCCGCCCGGCGCCGGATCTCGGTAGTGGGGAACATCCGCGCCAGTATGTCCTCGGGCTCCTCGATCATCAGGGTGCGCGCCCCCGCGTCGAGGGCCGCGTTGTGAGCATCGCTGTATATCCAACCGGTGGTGAGCATCCCCACCACCAAGTCGGAGCCCTTCCATGCGTCGATGATCGCCTCGGACTTCATCCAATCCTCGTCGCCGGAGACCACGATCTGGAAGAAAGTGGCGCCCAGCACGCGGGCCGCGGCGCCGAGCGCGGTCGTGTAGGCGTCGTTGCTCATGGTGTCGGTGAAGCCCAGCACGGTCTCGCCCGGCTTCACGTCGCAGAGCAGCAACTGATCCCGGAAGAGGGGAACCAGTTCCGCTCCGGCCGCGGAAGTGTTTGGAACTCGACGCACTTTGACTCCTTTGTCGGGTTGGTGCCTCGTAATGTTAAGGGGGTGTCCTTGATTCCGATGCGGCGCTCGGCTACTTTTCATCCCCTGTCATGAGCCTGCGGTTCGGCCTGGTGGGCACCGGAGGGGCGGGGCATCTGTTCGCGGGAGCGCTGGCGATGCGGCCCGGCGGCGCCCGGTTGGTTGCGGTGTGTTCCCGCAACCGGGAGAATGCCGCCGGGTTCGCCCGGGAGTACGGCGTGCCGCAGGTGTTCACCGACTGGCGTGATCTGTTGGAGGCTCCCGGCATCGACGCGGTCTGTTTGGCCACGCCCACCGGGGATCATGCCCCGATGACGGTCGCCGCCGCCGCTCGGGGTCTTCACGTTCTAACCGAGAAGCCGATCGCCACCAGCGTGGCCGACGCAGACCGCATGATCGCGGCCTGCGACGAGGCCGGGGTGACCCTGGGGGTGATCTTCATGTACCGCTTCATGGAGGGGGCCCTGCGGATGAGAGAGGCGGTGACGGGGGGACTGATCGGCCAACCGCTGGTGGCCGAGTGCCGGGACCTGTGTTTCCGCTCCCAGGCCTACTACAACTCTGCGGAGTGGAGAGGCAAGTGGGCGTCGGAGGGGGGAGGCTCGCTGGTTACCCAGACCAGCCACATCCTGGACCTGATGGTCTGGATGCTGGGAGACGTCGAGTCGGTGGCGGGGTTCTACACCACCACCGCCCTTCACCGCATAGAGGTCGAGGACCTCACGCTGGGGGTGGTGCGCTTCCGGAACGGAGTCCTGGCCACGGTGGCGAGCTCCACGGCCACGGTCAACCCGGAGCCCCGGAGCCTCGTTATCCGCGGCACGGAGGGGACCGTGGGCATGGTGGACGACGACCTGGCTCGATGGGACGTCCCGGGCGGGCCCACCCGGGAGATCCAAGAGTTGTTGGAGGCCGGATCGGTCGACCGGGGCGACACCCTCACCTCCAGCGGTTATGCAGACCCCACCCTGCACTTCCAACAGATGGAGGACTTCGTTGCTGCGGTGGCCGAGGGCCGCCCACCCCTGGTCGACGGTTGGGAGGGACGCCGGACCATGGCCGTGATGGAAGCGCTGTACGAGTCTTCCCGCCGGGGCGAGGTGATCAGGCCGGGCTAAACCGCCCGGCAGTTATCCTGCGTTGGTGAAGAGGTTCTCGGAGCAGGTTGAGCATCCAATGACTACCCGGAAGAAGCGCAGTTCGTCTACCCAGATGCTGATCCTGGTGGCGGTGATGCTGGTGGTCCTGATCGGGTTTCGGGCGCTCACCGGCAACGACACTCCCAGCAAGGACGACCCGGCCGCATACACCCAGCATGTGGTGGAGCAAGCCATCGAGCGCTACCAGCAGGACGGCCGGGAACTCACCATCGCCTATCACAACACTCCCATGAACGTCGACGGGCAGTGGTACGTGTTCATCATCGACGAGAACGGCTACACCATCGGGCATCACAATCCGGATTTCAGATACCGCGACCCGGCCCTGCGGGTGGACTCAACCGGCCACTTCTACGGCGACGACATGCTGGCGGCCACCGGGGACGGCCACTGGGTCTCCTACGTCTTCGTGAATCCCGACACCGGGGAGGAGCAGCGGAAGCACGCCTGGGTGGTCCTCCACGACGGACTGATCTTCGGCTCCGGCTGGTACGAGCCGGTCGAGCCTTAGGTTCCCCCCGCCGCCGGGATGAAGATCCCCTCTCCCAGGGGGTCGTGGCTGTCGAGCACCAGTTGGCTGAAGGCGGTGAGATAGGCCGAGCCGGTGATGGTGGGGATGATCGCCTTCCGTCCGTAGGCCTCCGTCTCCGCCTCGACGGTCCCCGTGAACATGGTGTTGAGCACGCTCTCGTGCACGAAGGTGTCACCCACCGCCAGTTCTCCCCGGGCGTGCGCCCGCGCCATGCGCGCACAGCTTCCCGTTCCGCAGGGAGAGCGGTCGAATCCCAGGCCGGTGGAGGTGGCCATGTTCTGCCCGTCGGCGCCGGGACTGACCGGAGGTCCGAAGAAGAGGAGTTGGTCCACCTGGTCCGGTGTACCGGGGGGCCATCCGGCGCCCGCGGAGAGCACCCGGTTCACCGCGAGGCGGATGCGATGGCTGAGGGCCACCAGGCTGGGTATGCTGTCGACCGCAATCCTCAGTCCCGTCTGCTCGACGCTCACCAAGGCGTACCAGATTCCTCCGAAGCCCAGATCCGCCTCGAAGGTCTGTCCGTCGACCGCCACTTCCAGTCCGGTAACGGCCACCCAGGAGGGCACACCCTGGAAGGTCACGGCCCGGACCTTGGTTCCTTCGACATGGGCATCCGCCATCACCAGGCCGCTCAGAGTCTCCACCGCCACCCTCGTGACCGGTTCGGTCGGCTGGATCCTGCCGGTTTCCACCAGGGTGGTCACGGTCCCGATCAGGGCATGCCCGCACATGGTCAGCGACCCCAGCGACGACAGGATCAGGATCGAGAGGTCGGCGTCGGAGCGAAAAGGGGGCAGCGGCAGGACGGCGTGGGTGGGTGCGTGTCCCCGCGGCTCGCCGACCAGCATCCGAGCGACATCCCAGTGTCTGGAGACCAGGTCTGCCTCCATCTCCTCTAGCGAGTCTCCCTCCAGTTCGGGAAACCCCTCGGTCACCACCCGGGTCGGCTCCCCGGCGGTGTGAGAGTCGATCACATGTAGGCGACGGCGAAAGCTCATGGTCGGGGTCTCCGATCGGAGGTGGTGTTTTGGAAGCCTGCTAAAATTTACTCCGTCTTCCAACCACAGTTCAAGGGGAAAAGGAATAACCATGGGAAAGATCACTTACGCCACCATGTCGGCCGACGATCCGGCGCTTCACCAGGCCTATGAAGACGGACTGGCGGCGGCCACCGCGCAGATCGGCCAGACCCACCCGCTCATCATCGACGGCGAGAAGCGGTTCACCGAAGAGACTTACGTGGAACGCTCTCCCATCGATTCCGAAGTGGTGGTGGGGATATATTCGCAGGCTTCCGACGACGATGTCGACGACGCCATAGCGACCGCTCGCGCCTTCCAGACTGAGTGGGAAGCCACCCCCTGGCAGGAAAGGGTGGCGATCGTCCGCCGGGCCGCGGAGATCATGGAGGATGAGACCCCGCTCTTGGCCGGGTTCCTGAGCCTGGAGATCGGCAAGAACCGGCTCGAGGCCCTGGGGGATGTCTCCGAGGGGGCGGCTTTCGCTCACTACTACTGCGACTGGCTGGAGGAAGCTGGAGGACTGGAGAGGGCGATGGGAGCGTACGGGGTGGGGGACACCAACCGTTCGGTACTCCGCCCCTGGGGTGTGTGGGCGATCATCTCCCCCTTCAACTTCCCGATGGCGCTGGTGGCCAGCCCTACGTCGGCCGCTCTCCTGACCGGAAACACCGTGGTGCTGAAGCCGTCCAACACGGGTGCTCTGGGCTCCCTGCTCCTGGCCGACATCTTCTTCCGCGCCGGACTGCCCTCGGGCGCCCTCCAGGTGATCACCGGTGGCGATGAGGCGGGCGACCGTCTCGCCCACAGCGACGATGTGGACGGCGTCACGTTCACCGGCTCCTACGACGTCGGAATGTACCTGTACCGGACCGTGGCAGCCAGCCGCCCCAAGCCGGTGGTCTGCGAGATGGGGGGAAAGAACCCGGCAGTGGTGACTGCTTCCGCCGATCTGGACCTGGCAGCCGAAGGGGTGATGAGGGCAGCATTCGGGCTCTCGGGACAGAAGTGCTCGGCCAACTCCAGGGTGTATGTCGAGCGCCCGGCATTCGAGGAGTTCGTGGACCTCCTCACCCAGAAGACCGCCGAGATCGAAGTCGGCGACCCCCGCCGGCGTGAGATCTTCCTGGGACCGGTCATCGACCAGGAGGCGGTGGAGCGGTTCCGCTCGGCCGTGGCCGAGGTGAAAGAGGCCGGCGGCGAGGTTCTGTCCGGCGGCGAGGTCGTCACAGACGGGGATCTGGCCAGGGGGAACTTCCTCCAGCCCACTGTGGTCACCGCTCCCCAGGAGTCCTGGGTTTGGGAGAAGGAACTGTTCGTGCCGTTCGTAGCCGTCACCGCGGTTGACTCCCTGGACGAGGGAATCGACAAGTCCAACGACACCATCTTCGGACTCACCGCCGGGGTATTCGCCGGCACCGACGAGGAGGTGGACCGGTTCTTCCAAAGGATCGAGGCCGGGGTGGTGTACGCAAACCGCCGGGCGGGTTCCACCACCGGCGCCTGGCCCGACATCCAGCCCTTCGGTGGTTGGAAGGGCTCAGGCACATCAGGCGCCGGAAGCGGTGGTCCCTGGTATATGCGATCGTATGTCAGGGAGCAAGCCCGCACCCTGATCCGGGAGTAACCCCGGTCGCCGGCCTGGGGGAGTCGGCCAGTTATGCGAATTGCGGTGTTGCGTCTACTGGTTGAGCCGCGCCCCGTCTGGGTGGATGTCGCCGGGCTGAACAATGGCTGGAGTGTCAAGGGGAGCCTCGCAGGTATACTTCCGAGACCTCAAGTCGGAGTGGCGGAAATGGCAGACGCGCTAGGTTGAGGGCCTAGTCCTCTACGGAGGGTGAGGGTTCAAGTCCCTCCTCCGACACCTTTCGAGACTATCGTGGCCCAGGTCAGAGGGTGCATCGGCTCTGCAGTACCAAACGCTAGCCTGGGAACTCCGACGTGTGTAACCGACCCTCCCATTGGGAAGGCGATCGGTCATGTGTGCTGTTAGCCTCCGACTTCGATCAACAGGCGACAGTGGCCGCTTGCGCCCCACTCGTCCTCCTCAGCGGAGTTGAGGGCGCGCACCGCGACGCTCTCGTGGTAACCGCGGGAAGCAAAGACATGGTCGAGTTGGTTCTCAGCGTTCGCTGGATCCTTTGATGGGTGGCGGGGTCCCAGAAACTCCATGCCGAGCGCGGCCATCCTGTCTGTGACAGTGCGGTCGCGAGCCGGGAGAGCCAGCCGGTTGTCGGGGGTGGCGCCGTATATCTGTTTGAACCACTCCACCTCTACGTGGTCTGAGAGTTTGACCACCATCGCCCAGCGATCATACGTGACCTCGGAGCGGTTCCAAGCAAGGGAGTTCCAGTGCTCCTCGGGACCCGTGTCGACCTTTGCAGCCGCGTCGGGGGCACGGTGCCTGCTTTCTGGAGCAGGGCTACGTCCGCTCCCATCTGTACGAGTTGACGCCAAGGCCCGTGGCGCTTGTCGATGTTCCAGCACACCACGGTGGTGGTCATGTGTTCCTCCGGGTGGTTTCCCGCCAGGATCCTACCGGATGTCCACTAAGTCACCATGTACCGGAACCGCCAGGGCCGCTTGCACTGGAGCTTTCAGCCGTCGCCTTCAGCGAGGAGATCATCCAACTCAAAGTCGATCTTCTTCATCTCCAAGCCGATCAGGTAAAGCTTGCCCAGTGCCATCAATGGTTCCCAGCGGGGATCCTCGGTGGAGAGGTGCTCCGCCAGGAATCGGTCGAGGACGCTCGCGATCTCTCCAACTGAAAACTCTTCCATCCGGTACGCCGTGAGTGTGGTGTGAGCCACTGCCTGGATGAATATGTCCAAGGCGGCAATCTCGTCGTCGACCATCTGCTAGCTGTCTCGGTCGGCTTTGCCCGGCGACTTAGCCGACTTCCGATCCCCTCGCTCCGGGGGCGGCGCTTTCAAACCCATGGGCCGAATGCTATATGCAGATTCGGGGTCGTTAACCCCAGATTCTCGGTCGGGAAACGCTGGTGCATTTGCATCACCTGAGATTCTGCTATAATGATGTTTCCCCGGTTTTCCGGGACCGAAGACCCCTGACGGCGCGGTAGGCAGCGAGAATAGGAATCGTCACGAAGATGTTTCAGCAGTCCGCCTCCATGTCCATGCGCGATTACATGGGTTGTCTCGGCTCCCGGGTGGCTCACCGGAGCGGGACCACTGCCCGCCAATAGATAACGCCACCACCCGGGAGCATTTGGTACCTACCATCCTTGGCGTTTGATTTCTGTCACCGGGACCGGCTCTCTTCTCGAAGTTCAAGACTCAAGACAGAGTGGATGCGGTCTCCGGGATGAACACCACATAACAGTGACGAAACTCGAAACAATGACTGAGAATCAAAGGAGAATCCAATGAGCACAGGTGAGATCAACGGAGTAGACACAGCGCATCTGCTGTTTGCCCGGGGAGTTGTGGGAGACACCCCCGCCGCGGGCGACTACACATGGAGAGCCTCGAACGAGTGGGTGCACGGAACGCACAGCCGGACCACCATCGGGGGTTACTTCGGACTGGGCGAAGAACGCGCTCACAAGTCAACCTACAAGGTGGAGGCCGACCATCCTCTGGAGTTCAACGCGGAGGACAACGCCGCAACTCCAGTGGAGATCGTGCTGGCCGGCCTGGCGAGTTGTCTGACCGCCGGCGTGGCGGCCGTGGCGGAGAACCGCGAGATAAAGCTGCGTTCCGTCAAGGCGACCGTCGAGGCGGATATGAACATCGGGGGCATCCTCGGATCGGACCCCGAAGTCAGGAACGGCTTCAGCGACGTGCGGGTCGCCTACCAGATCGACGCGGATGAGGCCAGTTCGGCCGACGTCGAGGCGCTGGTGGCCCAGTCCCAGAAGATCTCGGCGGTGTTCGACATCCTCACCAACCCCACCAACGTAACTGTCCAGGTCAACTAACGGGCGGAGCGGGGTGCGGACCGACACCGTCGTAATCGGCGCCGGGCACACCGGTCTGGCGGTCAGCTACCTCCTTTCCCAGCACTCGATCGACCATGTGGTCCTCGAGCGCGGGGAGGTGGCCAACACCTGGCGGACGGAGCGCTGGGACTCCCTCCGCCTGCTGACTCCCAACTGGCAGACCCGGTTGCCCGGCTTCGCCTATGACGGAGACGATCCCGACGGCTTCATGACCATGTCCGAGCTCGTCGGGTTCATCGACCGGTACGCCCGGTGGGTCGATCCGCCCCTGCACACCCTTACCAACGTGACCTCCGTCCGCAAGGATGGAAACGACTACGAGGTGGTGACCAGCCGCGGTGTGTGGTCGTGCCGATCCGTGGTGCTGGCCACCGGGGAGTTCAACCTTCCCAAGGTGCCGCCCATCGCCGCGGCGCTTCCGCCCTCGGTGGAGTCGGTGACCCCTTTCCACTATCGCCGTCCCTCGGACCTACCCGAAGGAGGCGTGCTGGTGGTGGGAGTGTCGGCCACCGGCGTGCAACTAGCCGACGAGATCCACCGCTCCGGTCGACCGGTGACGGTGTCGGTTGGGGAGCACGTCCGCATGCCCCGCGTTTACCGCGGAAAGGACATCCGCTACTGGTTCGAGGTCACCGGCCTCTCCGACGAGCGTTACGACGAGGTGGACGACATCGTGCGGGCCCGCAGCGTCCCCTCTCCCCAGTTGGTGGGGACGCCGGAACGGATCACCCTCGACCTGAACGCCCTGACCGACCGGGGAGTGCGCCTGGTGGGCCGGCTGGCCGGCATCAGGGAAGGACAGGCCCAGCTGTCGGGCTCGCTCCACAACAAGTGCAACCGCTCCGACCTCAAGATGGGCCGGCTGCTGCTGACCATAGACGAGTGGATCACCGAGCGCGGCCTGGACGGTGAGTACGACCCTCCCCGCCGCTACGAGCGGACCCGGGTCGAGAAGTCGCCTCCCCTGGGCCTGGACCTCACCAGCGGAGAGATCAAGACCGTCATGTGGGCCACCGGTTACCGGCCGGACTATTCCTGGCTCCATGTTCCGGTGCTGGACCACAAGGGGCGACTCCGCCACGACGGCGGCATCGTCACCGACTCGCCCGGCATGTACCGGATCGGGATGAACTTCCTCCGCCGCCGCAAGTCGAGCTTCATCCACGGCGCCGAGGACGACGCCCGCGACCTGGTTGACCATCTGTCCGCCTACCTTTCGACCCGCGTCCCGGCGAGGAGTCGCTGAGCCCCGTCGACATTTGGCAGGGCGATGCCCTTGCTGCGCCATGCCGCCAACTTCGAAGACGAGTCGGCGTGGGGAAGGTAACTCCTGCGAGGAACCTGGACAAGCGGTGGTAGCCTTGAATGCCTGATGACGGATCCGAGGGAGTTGCCTCAACAGGTCGCCGAACTGATCGAGTTGGCCAAGCAGTATCTGCGCCAGGAGACGATCGACCCCATGCGGAGGCTGGGCCTCTCGGTGGGTATCGCAGTAGCGGTGGCGGCCCTGGTGAGCCTCGGGGCGGTGCTGGGGTCCCTGGCGCTGCATGGGTTCCTCACAGAAGCCCTCCCCGACACGGATTGGTGGGGGGTGGCCGCGGCCGGGATCACCTCGGCGGTGCTCCTATGCTCCGCGCTGGTGGTGGGGAAGGTGGGCCTAGGCCGTGGATGATCAACCCACCGCGGTGACCCGGGAGGACCTTGAGGGCGGAGCCCAGAAGATTCTCGACACCCTGGGCAGCACCGCGGGCGGGATGACCAATCCGGTCTTTCTCCGGAGCCTGGGGACCGCGGCGATGATCGGTGTGGTCTACTGGGTCGGGAGACGCAAGGGACGGCGAAAGGTCAAGAGAGCGATCTCCGAACTGGCCCGGATGGTCTGATCCGTCCCGGGACCTACGGACGGCGCGGCCTTCTACGGGAAGCCCAGCGCCAGATGAACAGGCCGGCCGCCATCAGCCAGAAGTCGCCGGTGCGCGCTCCGCGGAAGGCATTGGTGATGCCGTATTTTCTCAGGCGGTTGCTTCTCATCCGAAGGGGTAAGGTAGTGAACAACCAAGCTTAGGCACCTACCGGAAGGAGGCTCTTTGAGGAACGCACGGTTGAGGAGGGTGCTGGTGTGGTTACTGGTCGTCGCGCTGGTGCTCACCCTGCTGACCTCGGTGGTATCCGTCTTCCAATGAAAGTCATAATGCACCAGCCGCGGCGGGAGATCGAGGTGAGCGGACCGAGGTCCGTCAAGGCCCTGCTCAACCGGCTCGACCTGGTGTCGGAGTCGGTGCTGGTGATCCGGGGCGATGAACTCTTGACCGACGACGTCCGCCTCAGTCCGGACGACGTGATCGAGGTCCGTCCGGTCATCTCCGGAGGTTGACGACGCCGTGAAGTGCCGGGTGTGTCGGGAGAGAGCGGTGATCTCGGTGCGGCGGCACAACGCCGGGTTCTGCCGGTCCCACTTCATAGAGCACATCCATCGCCAGGTGGCCAGGACCATCTCCGACCATCACATGTTCGATGCTGGCGAACGGCTGGTGCTGGGTGTGTCGGGAGGCAAGGACAGTCTCGCCCTCTGGGAGATCCTGACCCAGCTGGGATACCGGGTGGACGGCGTCTATTTGCATCTGGGGATCGGTGAGTACAGCTCCGACGGCCTGCGGCTGAGCCGCCGGTTCGCCTCGGAGCGGGACCTGTCCCTCCGGGTGATCGACCTGGGCACAGAACACGGTTTCTCCATCCCCGAGGCGGCCAGGCTCACCAGCAGGGTTGCCTGCTCGGCCTGTGGGCTGTCCAAGCGCTATCTCCTCAATGAGGCGGCCGCCGAGATGGGATACGACGTGTTGGTGGTGGGACACAACCTCGATGATGAAGCGGCGGTGCTCCTGGGCAACGTACTGCGATGGGAGGTGGACTATCTCGCCCGCCAGCGCCCGGTGCTGCCCACCGCGGACGGTGGATTGGTGCGCAAGGTGAAACCGCTCCTGCGGGTGGCTGAGAGGGAGACCGCCGCCTATGCGGTGCTGCGGGGAATTCAATACGAGATAGAGGAGTGCCCGATGGCGGCGGGGAACACCATCAACCGCTACAAGGAGTGGCTGAACCGACTCGAAGAACAGTCTCCCGGTTTGAAGGCGCAGTTTCTGTTCGGGTTTCTCGACAGGGGAGCGGCCTACTTCCCGCCCGATCCTCCCGAACTCCTGGCCTGTGGGGAGTGCGGTCGCCCAACGCCGGGAGAGACCTGTTCCTTCTGCCGGTTGAAGAAGGTGACGGTGCTCAGGATCGCCCGACGCAGCGCCTGAATGAGCGGGACGGCTTCCTCCGATCGCTCCCTCCGTGAAGGAGAGGTGGCGCTTCTCATCGACGGGAAGGGCCGGCGGTTCATGGTGCTCCTCCATCCTTCCCGCCGGTTCGAATACCACATGGGGATCCTTCCCCACAAAGACATCATCGGTCAACCCGAGGGGACTCTCCTCAGGTCGTCGGGGGGCGCCCGACTGCGCCTCCTCCGCCCTCGCCTGGCCGACTTCATCCTCAAGATGAAGCGGGGCGCCCAGGTGGTGTATCCCAAGGACATCGGCCCGATCCTCATGTGGGCCGACATCGCTCCCGGGATGACGGTGGTGGAGGGCGGGACCGGATCGGGCGCGTTGGCGATGGCACTGGCCCGGGCGGTAGGGGAGACCGGGCGGGTGGTCTCGGCAGAGGTTCGCGAGGACCACGCCGGCCACGCCCGGAAGATGATCCGCCGATTCTTCGGGGAGATTCCCCCCCAGTTGGAACTCCGCGGGGGGAGGGTCGAGGAGGCGATTGCGGAGGTAGGCCCCGAGCGGGTGGTGCTGGACGTCCCCGAGCCTTGGCACGCCGCCCAGGTGGCGGCGGGGGCACAGCCCGTGGGCGGGGTGTTCTGCTCCTACCTGCCCACCGTACCCCAGTTGCAGACCCTGGTGGAAGCGCTGAAGGGGACAGGAGGGTTCTGCGAGACCGAGATCTTCGAGACCTTCCACCGGGAGTGGAACGTGGCGGGACCCTCGGTGCGCCCCTCTCACCGGATGGTCGGTCACACCGGTTTCGTGCTGGTGTCCCGCGTCAAAGGGGACCAACCGCCCGGCTAGCCCAAGGGGATGTCCTTGACGGCCGAGCGCGGGTGCCTACATCCCGACTCACATCCGAGGGGTGTCCCGATCGCCGAGAGGGAGACTAGGAAGTCCTTCTCCACGTCTCCCGGCAGATCCCAGCCTGTTTGAGGATGGTGTACAACAGGTCCACTCCGACATCTCGGCGGTGAGGGTTGGGGATGCGAACCTTCCGTTGACCCTTCACCATGAAATCTTGTTTGGCGCCGGTCCTGGGTCCCTCCCAGCCGAGCCTCCTGAACCGTTTGATGAGGGCGCGTCGACTGATCGGCGTTAGCCGACGGGTCACACCGCAGGAACGAGATCCACGCCCTTGATGTGAGGGATGTCTTTGTCTCCGTCACGAAGTTTCATGGCGGCCCAATCCCTTAGCACGGACTCCAGGTCTTCAAGCGCTTTGTGATTGGTATCACCGAAACCCCATGCGCCCTCTACTCCCTCCACTGTGGCGATCAATCCGGGAGGGTCTTCACTCCGCCTGGTGACCGCGTGGGACACGGCGACCTCCGCCCACCGGGCAATCGAACTCTTTAGGTCCGGGCTCTCCAACATTCTCCCTCCTTGGTGAGTGGCTTAGGTGATGAGTGGCTTGACATCACACATATGCGTACCTCATTGTACGAAGGGCCTGCGGCAGTTTCAAGGCCCAATAACGAGTTTCCGCAGAGGTTCTTTCGCGATCCCCGCGTTCTCACCCGGGCGCGAACGGAGAATCTGTGTGACTCCTGTAAGCCGGTTGTTCGCCGCCCTTGGGTTAGGGCTCGATGAAGATGCACTCCCCGGGGCACTCTTCGGCGGACTCTATGGTGATGTCCTCCTGCCCGGCGGGGACGACCGCCAAGCCGCCGGCACCCTGAACTTCCCCCTCGGCTTCTGCGTAGATGGTGTCGCCTTCCCGTACGTAGGCCAGGCCGTCGTCCAGGAGAACGAAGACATCGGGCGCGATCTCCTCACACAACCCGTCGCCGGTACACAGATCTTGATCGATCCAAACCTTCACGAATGCCTCACCTTCCGCGTTTTGGGTGCTTGATCTCTAGTATAGCAAACCCGGATCACACAAAGCACCCGCCCTTTCTTATACTTGCCCACACACCTAGAGAGGCCCAACCAGGCATATAGTAGGCACGATGTACGAGAAGCGCCGTCCAGATTTTTCGGACCCCACCGCGGTCATCGCCCAACTCGAGGCCGAGTTGGCCAGGCTGCGCTCGGAGACGCCCCGGCGAGTCGACGCCCTCCAGCACCAGATGGAGCAGACCCGCCGCCAACTGGACCGGGTGCGCGGCCAGAATGAGAAGCTCGGGGGCCTTCTCACCGAGGCGCGGGAGCAACTGGCAATGCTGCGCACCGAGGTGGAGAGACTGACCAGCCCTCCCAACTCCTTCGGCACGGTGATGAAGGTCAACACCGACGGGAAAGTGGACCTGGTAACCGGCACCCGAAAGCTCCGGGTGGACGCCCAGCCCTCCATAGAGGTGAAGCTGCTCCAACCCGGCCAGCAGGTCCTGTTGAACGAGGCTTATTCGATCATCGACGTGCGGGAGTTCGAGGGGACCGGCGAGGTGATGGTGGTGAAGGACCGCCTGGGAGACGACCGCCTCTTGGTGCAGGCCCACGGCGATGAGAACCGGGTGATCTGGATCGCCGGACCGCTCCAGGAGGAGCCCATCCGGATGGGCGACAACGTGCGGGTGGACGTTCAGGGAGATATCGCCTTGGAGAAGCTGGCCCGTCCCGAGGTGGAGGAGTTGATCCTCGAAGAAGTGCCTGACGTCACCTACATGCAGGTGGGAGGGCTGAAGTCCCAGATAGAGATGATCCGCGATGCGGTGGAACTTCCCTATGTCCACCGAGAGCTCTTCTCCTGCTATGACCTCGATCCACCCCAGGGAATCCTGCTCTACGGCCCGCCCGGTTGCGGTAAGACCCTGATTGCCAAGGCGGTGGCCAACAGCCTGGCCACCGCGGTGGCCGAGCGAACCGGCCAGCCCGACACCCACTCCTATTTCCTCAACATCAAGGGCCCTGAGCTGCTTAGCAAGTGGGTGGGGGAGACCGAACGACAGATCCGGCTGATCTTCCAGCGGGCCAAGGAGAAGGCATCCGAGGGGGTGCCGGTCATCGTCTTCTTCGATGAGATGGACTCGCTCTTCCGGACCAGGGGCACGGGCATCTCATCGGACGTGGAATCGACCATAGTGCCCCAACTCCTCTCCGAACTGGACGGCGTGGAGGCGCTCCGCAACGTGATCGTCATCGGCGCATCAAACCGGGAGGACCTCATCGACCCGGCCATCCTCCGACCCGGTCGCCTGGATGTGAAGATCAAGATCTCCCGTCCCGACAAGGTGGCGGCCCGAGAGATATTTCGGATATACCTGACGTCCGACCTCCCCTACAGCCGCCAGGAGTTGGCCGCGACGTCAGGGGATGTAGCCAGGATGCTCGAGGATCTGATCGCGGCGGTGGTGGATGACATGTACTCGGAGAAGGAGGAGAACCGCTTCCTGGAAGTCACATACGCCAACGGTGACCGGGAAGTGCTGTTCTTCAAGGACTTCTCCTCGGGAGCCATGATCGAGAACATCGTGCGCCGCTCCAAGAAGAGCGCTATAAAACGCCACCTCACCGGAGGGGAGTCCGGCATCGGTCGGGCCGACCTGCTGGCGGCCGTGCGGCGGGAGTTCAGCGAGCACGAGGATCTGCCCAACACGACCAATCCCGATGACTGGGCGAAGATCTCCGGCAAGAAGGGAGAGCGGATCGTTTATGTGCGCACCCTCCTGGAAGACGGGAAGGGGCGCATGGTGGAGACGGTGACCACCGGCCAGTACCTCTGATTCGAACGGATCCCCACCCCTGATGGCCATTCCCAAGGTGCTCGGCACCGAGACCGAGTACGGGGTGATAATACGCAATAGGGGCCATCACCATCAGGCCCTGGCCGCGGCGGCGGTGATCGACGGTTATCCGGGCGGTCCGGTCCGGGTCCAGTGGTCCTACGAGCACGAGGCGCCGGGAAGCGACGCCCGGGGCTTCGGGCATGAGAACTTCGGGATGCCCGATCCGGATTCGGCGTTGATCAACTCGGTTCTCACCAACGGCGCACGCCTGTATGTCGACCACTCCCATCCCGAGTACTCCGGACCCGAATGCCTCGACCCCCGCGAAGCCGCCCTGTACGACAAGGTTGGGGAGTTGGTGATGGCCCGGGCGGGCAGGGTCGTCCAGGAGTCCCTCCCTCCCAACCAGCAGATCCGCCTCTACAAGAACAACAGCGACGGAAAGAGCAGCAGCTACGGCGCCCACGAGAACTACCTGCTCTCCCGGCGCACGCCGTTCGGGAAGGTGATCGAATACCTCCCGACCTTCCTGGTCAGCCGCCAGATCTACACCGGATCGGGCAAGGTGGGCTCTGAGAACCACCGTCCTGCCTGCTCCTATCAGATCACCCAGCGCGCCGACTTCTTCGAGGAGGTGGTGGGACTCGAGACCACCCTGCGGAGGCCCATTGTCAATACCAGGGATGAACCCCACGGGGATCCGACCCGGTACCGGCGGCTGCATGTGATCATCGGCGACGCCAACCTGTCCGAGATCCAGACCTTCCTGAAGCTCGGGACCACCGCTCTGTTCCTCCATGCCATGGAGGACGACGCGCTGCCCTCCGCCCTGGAACTGGCCGAGCCGGTCAAGGCCTGCTGGCAGATCAGCCACGATCTGAGCCTTTCCCAGCCCCTCGCTCTCTCCGAGGGTGGGTCGATCACCGCGCTGGAATTGCAATTCCTGTACTTGGAGTGGCTCTCCGAGTACGCCCGGCGCCACCTGGACCATCCGGTCTGGACCGAGCTTCTCGAAGAGTGGGAGGGGGTGCTCCTGGACCTCGAGGAGGATCCCCTCCTGACGTCGGACCGGCTGGACTGGACGGCCAAGCTGAGACTGCTCCAGGGTTATCGCGCCAGGGAGAACCTGAGGTGGTCCCATCCCCGCCTGGCGGCGCTGGCCCTCCAGTATCACGACGTGGATCCCTCCCGAAGCATCTATCACCGGCTTGTCGAGAGGGGAGCGATGCGTCGGATGTTCACCCGCTCGGAGGTGGAGAGGGCCGAACGGCTACCCCCCGAGAGCACCCGAGCCTGGTTCCGGGGGACCTGCGTGTCCCGCTTCGGCCCTTCTCTGGTGGCGGCCAACTGGGATTCCCTGCTGTTTGAAACGAATCACGATGGTCTGGTGAGGGTGTCTATGATGGAACCATTGCAGGGTGATCGGGTCACTGCCGGTCCCCTGCTGGGCCGAGTGTCGGATCCGGCCGAGTTGATCCGCGAATTGGGTGAGAGAAATGGCTGATCAAGAGCAGGGAAGACGGCGGCGTCGGACCAAGGGAGGTCCGCCCTCGGGCGAGGAGGACGGAGCCGGCCTGGGGCTGGCCCAGGTGGACTCGGAGAAGATCGATGATCTGTTGGAGGAGATCGACAGCGTGCTGGAGGAGAACGCCGAGGAATTCGTGAAGAACTACATACAGAAGGGTGGCGAGTGACCTCACCGGCCGACTGGGGCCTGCCGCTCGGCGCCCCCGCCCCCGGAGCCAGCTTCTCGGATCTGCTGGAGTCGTTGGGACTCTCCCCCCGATGGGAGGTCCCCGACTCGCCGGTGCGTGATCTCCGCGCTCCCGAGGCCACCACGGTGCTGGCTTCCCGCTACCGGGACGGGGTGGTGATCGGCGGGGACCGCCAGGCCACCGAGGGCCATTTGATCGCCCATCGCCGGATGCGCAAGGTGTATCCGTCCGACCGGATGTCGGCGGTGGCGGTGGCCGGGACCGCAGGGCTGGCGCTCGAGATGGTGCGACTCTTCTGCGTGGAGTTGGAGCACTACGAGAAGATCGAGGGGGCGATGCTCAGCCTGGAGGGGAAGGCCAACTTCCTGTCGAGGCTGGTGCGCTCCCAACTCCCGCTGGCCTTCCAGGGTTTGGCGGTGGTCCCCCTCTTCGCGGGCTATGACCCCGGTTCGGAACAGGGTCGGGTTTACACGTTCGACGTGGTGGGGGGGCGCTATGAGGAGCACGACTACGGCGCGGCCGGTTCGGGAGCCGTCCAGGCGCGGGCCTTTCTTCGCACCGCCTGGGAGCCTGGGATGAGCGAGGCCGACGCGGTGGAGAAGGTGGTGGCGGCCCTGGTTGCGGCCGCCGACGTGGATGTCGCCACGGGCGGTCCCGATCTTCGCCGGGGGATTCTCCCCAACCTGGCGGTGATCGATGCAGAGGGTGTGCGGGAGGTCTCCGAGGAGGACCTGGAGGAAGTGGCCCGCTCGTCGCTGGGAGGAATCCGGTGAACCCGGGCTTCTATGTCACTCCCGAGCAGTTGGTGCGGGACCGGGCCGAGTTCGCCCGGAAGGGAATCGCCCGGGGACGGTCGATCGTGGCCATGGAGTACCGGAAAGGCATCCTGATGCTGGCCGAGAACCCCGGGGGGGCGCTGCACAAGATCAGCGAGGTCTATGATCGGATCGCCTTCGCCGGCGTGGGCCGTTACAACGAATTCGAGACGCTACGCAAGGCAGGGATACGCCAGGCCGACGTGATGGGGTATCTATACAGCCGCGACGACGTCACCGCGCTGGGTCTGGCCACGGCCTTCTCGCAGACACTGGGCGTGATCTTCTCGCACGAGACCAAGCCCTTCGAGGTGGAACTCCTGATCTGCGAGTTGGGGAGGGACGGACACCCCAACCATATGTTGCAGATCAGTTACGACGGAACCCTGGTGGATGAGCGAGGCGTGCTGGCCATTGGGGGGAAGGCCGACCTGCTGGGTGGGGCGCTCCGGGAGCGCTTCACGGAGGACTTGGAACTCGACGCAGCGATCCGTCTGGGGATGGAGGTCTTCGCGGAGACCGAGAACCGCCCTCTGGACGGTTGGGAGGCGGCGGTCTTGGAGGAGGGGTCGGCGAGACGGTGTTTCCGCCGCCTCGCCGATGCTGAGCTGGAGAGCCTTTCAGCTCAGCTATCCCCTTAAGACTTCACGGCGCCAGCGCCTCCGCAATCCTGCGGGCGTTCTCCACGAGCCACTTGACGTAGGTGTCGGCGTCAGAACCCTCCGGGCCCAGAGATCCGGTGTAGAGCTCCACAACCGCCAGCGGCGGGTCGAATTCGTTGGCCACCGTGACGACCACCGATGCGTCGGCGATGGTCTCGGTAAAGAGGGTCGTGACGCCCTCCTCGCGGATCTGTTCGACGATCCGGGCCAGTCGGGCGGTGTCAGCCTGGGCCAGGCCTGAGCCTGGGAGGACCGAGTCGAGCACTTCGAAGTCGAAGTACACACCGAAGTAGGAGAACGAATCGTGGTTGGTGACGAGCTTCCGCTGTGACTCGGGCACCGCCGCCAGGATCTCCTGTGCTTCGTCGGCGGCTCTCCCGATCTCTTCGGCGTAGTCGTGGCCCCGCTGGGTCCACTCTGATGCGGACAGCACCTTGCCGATGTCCGCCAACTCGGCGGCGATCAACTCCACCGCCTTCTGGACACGAGAGGGATCGAACCAGAAGTGGGGATCGAAGGCTCCTTCGTGGGCGTGGCCATGGTCGTCTTCCTCGTCGTGATCCTCGTCGTGGTCCTCGTCGTCGTGGTCCTCGTCGGCGTGGTCTTCGTCCTCGTCGTGGTCCTCGTCGTCGTGGTCTTCGTCCTCGTCGTCGTGGTCTTCGTCCTCGTCGTCGTGGTCTTCGTCCTCGTCGTGGTCCTCGTCCTCGTCCTCGTCGTCGTGGTCGTCGTCCTCGTCGTGATCGTCGTCGTGGTCTTCGTCCATGTCGTGATCGTCGTCGTGGTCGTCTTCCTCACCCTCGTGGGGGTCGCGTCCCTCGCCCCACTCCATGGGATCTACCAAGTCTCCGACTTCGAGGATTCGCGCACCGTCCTCGTGGGCGGACTCCAACACCGGAATGAGACTCTCCTCAAGGGCGAGACCGTTCGCCACCACCAGGTCGGCTTCCCTGATGGTCACGCCGTCCCGGGAGGAAGGCTGGTAGTCGTGTGGATCGGCGCCCACCGGCAACAACACCGTCACCGTGGCGTCGTCTCCCACGATCCCCTTCACCAGGTCGCCCAGGATGGTGGTGGTCGCCACCACCAGGAGTTCCTCGGGCGGATCGGGCTCGACCTCCGCGGCGGTGGGAGCTGTCTCCTCGGGTTCGACGTCGCTTTCGTCGGCGCCGTCGCCACACGCCCCGAGCACCAACAGCGTCGCCACCGCCGTAGCCCATACCTTGAAAGTCCACCCTCTACGCATTTCTCTGTTCCTCCGAGACGCAAATGATTATCATTCTCAAAATAATAATCATTATCAGTGTAGGCAAGCCCGGAGGGGCATGCAAGCAATGAGATCGTGACTCTTTACGAAAGAGGACCGCCGGGCGATCAGACTTCAGGCGCGTTTGGCGGCCATCCGGCGAATCGGGGGATCGTAGCGGGGCGGCACCCTCCGGGGCGGGAGGGAGTTGAGCACCTGGGCGGTGGCGGCGCTGACCCGGGCCACTGCGTCCTCGAAAGCCGCCTCGGTGGCGGCCGAGGTTTTCTGCACACCGCTCACCTTACGGACGTACTGGCGGGCGGCCGCTTCGATCTCCTCGGGAGTGGCGGGCGGTTCGAGACCTCGCAGGGTGGTGATGTTGCGACACATGCCCGGAGATTCTATTGGGATTTCACCTGGAAGACCCCGGCTGCCCGGTCGATAAACGCCCGCCGAGCGCCGCCCCCGGCGGCCACCGATCCCCCCTTGGGATTCCCCTCCCGACCCGCCTCCGCCGTGCCGAACAGAATTTTCGGATGCGCGCAGGGCTCATCCGAACCGAACCTCGGTGGTCGGCTGGGTGCTCCTCTCGGCGGGACAAGCATGAAGGGCTTTCCGGAAGAGGAGACCTTGATGATGATCGTGCGGTCCGGACCGCACGATGTTTGTAGTACCTACAGAATGCAGCACGCCTGGGACACTTTCAATCCCAGGGGGCGGGATCTTCCGGACGACTTTTCCCAGGTCTCAACAGGCTGGGCGGCGACCGGGGCTTCGGCGGGGTCCCTCAGGTGGGCGGGAAGGGAAGCTGGAGCCACGAGGGCCGGTGGGATGTCTCCATCTCCACCACCCATTTGACCCACCAAAAGCCCCGGCGTCCCGGAGCGACCAGGCGGGCGGGGAACCCGTGACCGGGGCTCAGGGGCGCTCCGCCCAGGCGGGTGGCCAGCCACAGGCGGGAGAGGTCGCTGGCGGGAAATCGACGCTGGTATCCGGTCTCCGAGCGCACGACCACGCTGCGCGCCTCGCCGGGCTCCACCAAGCGGTCGAGGCGGACCCCCTCCCACTCCTGTTCGGAATACCAACCGCCGGTGCAGTCCAGGATGGCGGTGATGCGCTCTCGCGGGAGAAGGTCGAGGTCGGCGAGACCCAGTTCCTCCCCGCCTGCCCTGAGCCGCCACTCGGGGCCCGGAATGCGCGGGGTCCGGTCGTTGAACCAGGAGGTGACCGGCATCCGCCGAGGGTCGTATGAGCCCCGCTCGTGTGAGCCGGTGAACCGCCGTTCGGCGCCCGGCCAGCCCGCGGCGCGCACCACCGATTCCCACCCGCCCCACACCACAGCGGCCATCCCCGCCAGCCCGGCCGAGCGCAGGAACGAGCGCCGGTCGAAGTCCCTGCGCCTGAACCGGACGGGATGGGAGCGGTAGTGCAGCCAGACCATCGCCACCGCTCCGATCCCGGCGCCCACATGGATCTGCATGAGGGTCAGAGGACCCACCCGGTCGGTCCACCCGGCAGCCTGGACCAGCCCCGAGGCGAGCGCTACGGCCACCAGGGTCCCCAATGCTGCGGAGATGTATCGGCTGGGGCGCCGGCGCCGGAGACCCCGGCGGACTATCGCCGACTTCCAAGGGGTGAGGATGGCCACCGCCAGGGCCAGGACCGCGTGGACGGTTGCCGGATCGATCTGGGTGTCCACGCCGACCGCGAAGGAGAGCCCTCCGGTGATGACCACCAGGGGGAGGAGCACCGCCAATGCGAGGTTGGTGCGGCGTCCCGAGGAGCGGCGCCGGGGACGGCTGACGGTTGGGGTGGGTTCTAGGTTTTCCACAATGGGCAGTCCCAGGTCTGCCAGCCGGCGCCTTCGTACACCAGGTAGGCCGCCACCGCGGTGTTGGCGACCGGATCGAATGGGTCATAGCCCCGGAATCCGGCCAACTGGGCGTGGTCGGGCCAGAAGCCCGGGTCGTGCTGGAAGAGGCCCACATGACCGGTGGTCGGGTCGATCGTCCCGGGGTCGAACCGCGACAGGCACCAGGCCAGGCGGACCGCCCTGAGCACGTCCTCCTCCAGGAAGTAGCGGGATGCAATCGTGTGTATGTCGGCCGACGTCAGGGTTCTTCGGCGCAGGAACGGAGCGTCCGAGGGCCCCGTCTCCCTTCTGTCGGGTACTCCGGTCCCGAACTCCTCCTCCTGCTCCACTCCGGCGTCATCGTCGATCTGCCCGATCGGCTCGGGGAGGTCCTCCGAGCTCAGGGAGAGGACCAGTAGCTGGGCGGCCGCGCCTCCCGCATTGCGTCCGTGGGGGATCAGGGCGCCGACCGGTTGGGCCGGGACGGCGGGATCCGGTTCGGGCTCGGAGAACAGGTTGACCAAAAGGACTGCGGTTACCGCCACCGCAACGAAGGAGACGCTCGCCCAGATGGCCCGGCGTCTTCGCAGCTGGTGGAGCCAGTCCCGCTCAGGCTGGTCGAAGCGTCGGTTCTGCGGAGGGGGGTTCATGCCGGGAAAGCGGAGACAAACCCCTCCCGGGCCGCGGTCCAGGCTCGATTGGCAGGGTCCAGATAGCCCAAATGCCCTCCGTGGTCGAGGATCAGAGTCTCCACCCGGTCCCCGGCTGCCGAGGCGTCCTGCGCGTATCCCACCGAGTGTTCGATGGGAACGATCTCATCATCGGTGGAGTGAATCATGAGGGTCTCCACTCCGATCGGCACCAGGCACCGGGGAGAGGCCGCCCGGGGATCCTGGGCTCCCAGGTAGGCGCGGTCGAGGTCGCTGTCTGCCCGGAGGGTGGTCACGCCCGCCACAGAGACCGCCAGGAGGGGGGCGAATCCCTGCGCCCGCCACCGCCCGGCCGCCATCAGAGCCAGATTCCCCCCCGCCGAGTGCCCCAGTAGCGCAACCCGGCTCGGATCGAGTTCCGGGCGGGCGGAGATGAAGCGCCTGGCCCCATCGGCCGCGTCCAACACGGCCGGGAACCGTCCGTCCTGTCGCGGCGGGAGGTATTCAAAGTTGAGGGTTGCGTAGCCGTGAGCCCAGAGGTCGACGGCCATCCCGTCCAACTGGTCCCGGCGCCATTGTCCCATCCACCCCCCTCCGTGCAGCAACACCACCACGGGATGGGGTCCCGTCCCCTCGGGCAGGCGGAGATCCCCCACCGCTCCTCCCTCTCCCCGGATGGTCTCGGGGGACCCGATCCGCCGGTGGTGGAGGTGGCGTATCCCCCACAGATATCCTTCGACGCCCCTCCCATAGATGGTGGCCACGCACACCGGCGAGACCACCGAGCGCCGCCGCCACTCCTCTCTCTTCATGATGTTGGAGATATGCACCTCCACGGTTGGGAGTTCCACCGCCTCGATCGCGTCGGCGATCGCGTATGAGTAGTGAGTGAAGGCTCCAGGGTTGATCACCACCCCGTCCGCTCGTCCCCGGAGGCTGTGGAGGTGGTCGATGATCTCGCCCTCGTGGTTGGATTGGAAGTGGGAGATCTCCGCTGCCACCGGTCGTCCCCAGGCGGTGAGCAGCCGCACCAGCCTCTCCAGGGTGGTGGAGCCGTACACCTCCGGTTGGCGGGTTCCCAACAGGTTGAGGTTGGGTCCGTTCACGACCGCGATCCGCATGCCCATCGGCCCGAGGCTACTCAGGGCCGCATCGGATTTCAGGCCGGTAAGTGGTGGGGGAGGAGTTCGTGCGCACGGTCCAGGATCTCTCCGGAGAGCTCTGCTTCGGAGACCTCGCCCAGCCGCGCCAGTTCAGCCAGGAGGGCGTCTGCGACCTCGGAGATGGTTGTGTCCGGCCGGGCGACTCGGAGCGACCCGGTGGCGGCGGGGTCCCAGTCGAACGACAGCGCCCGGTAGACGGGGGCGAGCACCCGGTTGATGGCCTCATGTCCCCACACCGCCACCACCCCTCCCACATGTGCCACTCCCCGGCGAAGACGCTGGCCGACTCCCATCACCTTCCAGCGACCTGAGAGATTGACGCTGTAGCGACCGGGGCAGTACTCTCCCTCCACCTCTCCCACCCGGGCGTCGAAGCCCAGGGACGAGAGCGCGCCCACCACCACCCGGTCGATCTCTGCGAAGCGGACTCCGATCGTCCCCAGCGGATCGGAGGTGGGGATCGCCCAGGAGAATGCCAGGGTTCCCTCGTTGAAGACCGCGGCGCGCCCTCCGGCCAGCCGCTCGACCGCTTCGTATCCCTCCGTGCGGCAGGCACGGACCGCTTCGGGGTATCCGTCGGCCACCGTGTCCTGGCGACCGAAGGCCACCACCCGGCCGGGGACGTAGAGCCGGAAGGTCTCATTCTGCCGCCCTGCGGCCACCTCCTCCAAGAATGCGTGGGACACGGCGGTGTCAAGCGCCGGGTTTTCGGGATTGCCGGCGCGGACCACCACGATGCGGCGGGGACTTTCTCTGCTATGAGAACTCATCAGGACAGAAGTTAGGCCCTCCGGTGGGCACAGAGCGGTTTGTGGCACATCGCCTGCTCGAAGGCGCACGCATCGGACCCTCTCCCGCACGCGGTTGCCGATAGGCCCGGAAACCGGGGTAGCCTGCTCTTTCCATGTGGCACGGGTGGTACAGCTACATGCGGAGCGTGGGGGAGACCCCTCCCGCCATCGACCGGGCCCTTCTCGGGAGGGTGGCGGGATACGGACGCCCCTATCTAGGCCGCCTGGTGGGCGTGCTGGTCACCGTGGTGGTGGTCTCGGGGCTGTCGGTGGTTCCTCCCATCCTGATCCGCCTCCTGATCGACGAGGCGATCCCCCAGGGTGACCTGGGGGCGCTGACCGTGTTGGGGATCGGGATGGTGGCTGTGCCGCTGGTGATCGCCGCAGTGGGGATCCTCCAGCGCTGGTGGTCCTCCCAGGCCGGGGAGGGGATCATCTTCGATCTCCGATGCGAGCTCTACGCCCACCTCCAGCGCATGTCCCTGGGCTTTTTCACCAACACCCGGACGGGCGAGTTGATCTCCCGAATCCAGTCGGATGTGGTGGGCGCCCAGCAGGCCATCACCGGGACGTTCGTCACCATCCTCTCCAACCTGGTGGCGGTGGTCGCCATCCTGGCGGTGCTGATCGGCGCCGACTGGCGCCTGACCCTCCTGGCGGTGGCCGCCCTGCCGCTGTTCGTCGCTCCTGCCCGCCGGGTGGCGAGGACCCTGCGGGCGGTCACCGAACGGCAGATGAAGCACAACGCCACCATGGCCTCCATCCTCCAGGAAACCTTCAACGTCTCAGGCGCGCTCCTGGTGAAGCTCTTCGATCGGGGCGGGCGCGAGCGCGACCGGTTCTCACATGAGGCGGCGGGAGTCAGAGACCTCGGGATCAGGAGCGCTTTGATCGGCCGGGGATTCCAGGCGGCGATGGGGGTGGTGAGCGCCCTGGGTGCGGCTGCGGTGTTCTGGGTGGGGGGTTGGATGGTGATCGAGGGCCACATCTCGCTGGGAACGGTGGTGATGTTCTCCACTCTCCTTACCCAGCTTTACGCGCCCCTCACCGCCCTCTCCAACACCCGGGTCCAGTTCGCCACGTCGCTGGTCTCCTTCGAGAGGGTATTCGCGGTGCTCGACATCCCCCTCGACCTTCCCGAGTCCCCCCGGGCGCGGGACCTCGATGAAGTCACCGGAGAGGTCGAGTTCGACAGCATCTGGTTCCAGTACCCGACCGACCGTCCCGAGGGGCTCGGATCCACTCAGCGCTTCACTCCCTGGGACGTGTCTTCCTTCGAGGGGGAGGGGGAGACCCAGGCGCAGGTCTCCACCCGGGAGTGGGCTCTCGAAGACCTCTCATTCCGGATACCGTCCGGCGCCCTGGTGGCGGTGGTCGGTCCCTCCGGAGCGGGGAAGACCACCCTCTCGTATCTGGTGCCCCGCCTCTATGACGTCACCCGGGGAGCGGTTCGGATCGACGGAGTCGACGTCCGGGACCTGACATTCTCCACCCTGGCCGCAGCGGTGGGGGAGGTGACCCAGGAGACCTACCTCCTCCATGACACCATCGCCGCCAACCTGCGCTACGCCCGCCCTGAAGCCACCGAATCCGAGCTGTGGGAAGCCTGTGAGACCGCCAATCTCACCGAGTTGGTCGGCTCCCTACCCGAGGGCCTCGGCACCGTGGTGGGCGAACGCGGCTATCGGTTGTCGGGAGGCGAGAAACAGAGGGTGGCCATTGCCAGGGTGATACTCAAGAACCCCGCCATTCTGATTCTCGACGAGGCGACTTCCCATCTGGACACCCGCTCCGAAGCGCTCATCCAGGAGGCCCTGGAACGCCTGATGGCAAGGCGGACGTCTCTGGTGATCGCCCACCGGCTTTCCACGGTGAAAGCTGCGGATCAGATCGTGGTGATCGACCGGGGACGCCTGGTGGAGCAGGGAACGCACTCCGAACTCCTTGATCTGGGCGGGCTGTACGCCACCCTGTACCTGACCCAGTTCCAGCCGGTCGGCTGAGATCGAGACCTCGACCCGGACCGGCTCCGACCCGAAGCCCTTACCGGTTGATCAGCGACAGGGCGTCGGTGGCCGTCCAGGAGCGGTCGAAATCGGTCCAGGCATGCCAGTCGGATGCGGGAACGGTCAGCCCCGCCTCCACTACCTGACCAAGAAGCGAGGTGAAGACCCGGAGCTGGCGGGGGAGGGGGAAGTACTCCTCCTCGTCGGTGACGTGGGCCAGTTCGAACCCGTGCCGCGGCTCCAGGACCTCGATCACCTCCTGCACCAGGTGCTCGGGCGCCGAGGCGCCGGCGGTGACGCCCACCACCGAGACTCCCTCCAGCCACTCGGGGAGGATGTCGGCAGCCCGGTCGATGCGGTGGGCGATGGTGCCCAGATCGTCGGCCACCCTCACCAGCGCCTGGGTGTTGGAGGAGTTGTCCGAGCCCACCACCAGGATCAGATCGCAGGTCTCCGCCAGGCTCTGCACGACGGTCTGTCGGTTGGTGGTGGCATAGCAAAGGTCGGAGCGCCGGGCGGTCCAGAGGTCGGGGAACTGCTCCGAGGCCTGATCGTGGACGGCGCTCCACTCGTGCATGCCCAACGTGGTCTGGGCCAGGAGGGCGACGCGGGAGGGGTCCTTGGGTTTGAAGTCCCCGACTCCCGACTCGGGGCTCACCATGGTGATCGCCTGGGGGGCCACCGCCACGGTGCCCACCGCCTCGTCGTGGCGCCTGTGTCCTATGTACAGGATGTCGTATCCGTTCTGTGACATCCTCTTGACCTCGTGGTGGACCTTGGTGACCAGGGGGCAGACCGCGTCGATCACCACCGCCGCCCGGTCTTGCGCGTCCTCGACCACCTGGGGCGCTGACCCGTGGGCGGACAGCATCACCGGGGACCCGGTGGGGACCTCGGAGATGTCGTTCACGAAAATCACCCCCGCCTTCTCAAAAGCCCGCACCACCCACGCGTTGTGGACGATCTCGTGGTAGCAGTAAACCGGCACCGCAAAGATCCGCAGCATCCAGGTGAGGGCCTTGATAGCCATCTCCACTCCTGCGCAGAACCCCCTCGGCTCGGCCAGGATGATGCGGTCAACCATAGATGTGATGTTAGACACCCGCCGGCCGCGGCTCGCCACTTTGCCGACTCTCCTCCGATGCGGCGACCGGTTCGAGGCCGAATGCGCTCCCGCGGGCTTCTCATGCGCGCCCACCGCACACCTTGTTTAATTATTTGGGATTTCCCCTCCCGACCCGCCGCCGCCATGCCGCGTGATTTTTTTCGGGTGAGGCGCGTTGGCTCATCCGGACCGGGAGTCTGGTGGTCGGCTGCTTGCCCGTCCTGCCGGGGGTTGTCAGGATCCGGGGACGAGGCTTGGATATGACCGGGGCGGTCCGGACGGCCGCCGGTGTTTGTGTCTCTATTGACTATGTGATGCCGATGCGACGCTTTCAAGGTCTGCGGGAGGATTCCTCCGGCCCCTTTTTTCCCGCTCTTCCGACCGGCTGCGGACCCTTAGTCTTTCGGGGTATGAGTTCGGAGCGTCTGGCGGTTGTAGCCGTGGTCGGTCGTCCCAATGTGGGAAAGTCCACCTTGATCAACCGGATCATCGGTCGGCGCGCCGCGGTGGTCCAGTCGGAGCCGGGGGTGACCCGGGACCGGCGGATCTTCACCGCCGAGTGGGCGGACCGCCATTTCCTGCTGGTGGACACGGGGGGATGGGAACGGGATCCTTCATCGCCCTTTTCCGAAGCGGTGCGTCACCAAGCCGAAGCCGCGGTGAGCGGCGCCGACGCCGTCCTGTTCGTGGTGGACGGCACGGCGGCCCTGGGTGACGATGACGAGGGGATGGCGGCCGTGGTGAAAAAGAGCGGGATCCCGGCGGTGGTGGCGGCCAACAAGATGGACAATCCCCGCCGGGAGATGGAGGTGGGCGAGTACTGGTCGCTCGGCCTGGGAGAGCCCCATCCGGTGAGCGCAATCCACGGCAGGGGAGTGGGAGACCTCCTCGACGAGGTCTTGGCGGTCCTTCCCGAACGGGAGTCCCATCCCACCGACGAACCTTTCCGGATTGCCATCGTGGGCCGTCCCAACACCGGGAAGTCCACGCTCCTGAACCGCCTGTGCGGATCGCAGAGGGTGATCGTCTCCGACGTTCCCGGCACCACCCGGGATCCGGTGGATGTGGACGTTGAACTCGACGGCGTGACCTACCGGTTGGTGGACACCGCAGGGATCCGCCGCAGGCCCCGGATCACCGAGGACGCCGACTACTACGCGGTGTTGAGAGCCCGGGACGCCCTGTCGAGGGCCGATGCGGCGCTGTTGGTGGTGGACGCCCTGGATGGCGCCACTTATCAGGACCAGAAGATCGCCCGGGCGGCGGCGGAGGCGGGGACCGGTCTGGTGGTGCTTCTCAACAAGTGGGACGCCGTCGATCCCGAGCAACGGGAGTGGACCGAAATGTCGGTACCCGACCGGCTGGGCTTCATCTCCTGGGCGCCGGTGTTGCGCCTCTCGGCTCTGACCGGTGCTCGGATCGGACGTCTCGGGGCGGCGCTCGAGTTGGTACTGGAGAACGCCGGTCAGAGGGTGCCCACCGGGGAACTGAACCGGCTGGTGGCCGCTTGGGTGGACGCACAGCCACCGCCGCCTCACAAGGGACGTCGGTGCAGGATCATGTACTCGGTGCAGACGGGTGTGAGGCCTCCCACCGTGGTGCTCTTCACTGTCGGCGGCCGGTTGATCCCCGAGTACCTGCGTTATCTGGAGAGAAAACTCCGGGAGCAATACGACCTGGTGGGAACCCCGGTACGGTTTGTCACCCGTCGTCGGACCAGGAGCAGCCGATGAGCCACCGGGACCCCTACCTCCCCGAGAGGGACGGGCAAACCGAGGAGCCGGAGTCCTATCCGTGGGGCTTCAAGATCACGATCGCCCTGACCGCGCTCTACCTCCTGTGGCGGCTGGTCCAGGGAATAGGTTGGCTGATCTCCCGAGTGTTCGGTTGATTGCGGGGCCGTTGTTCTCCACCAAATCCGCAATTGGGAGCACAGAGGTTCCAAGGAAAGAACAGACCCGAGGCACGATAGTTGAAGGATCCAGAAGATAGACCGCCGATCCGGCGAACCGCTCGGGTGTTGGTGATCGACGAGTCCGAGCGGGTGTTACTGTTGCGGACCCAGTTGCCCCATCGCAAGGAACTCTCGGTGTGGCTCACCCCGGGCGGGGGGTTGAAGCCGGGCGAAACTTACGAGGAGGGGGCTCTCCGGGAACTGTGGGAAGAGACCGGCCTCACAGGGGTTGACCTCGGCCCTTGGGTTTGGAGAAGACAGGTCGTCTGGAGATGGGGCGACCGGATCTATGAGGCACACGAGAGGTTCTTCATCCTGTGGGTTCCCCGCTTCTCCCTCTCCCCAGGCGTCAGGGTCGACCTGGAGAGCGAGACGGTGCTGGAGCACCGGTGGTGGAGTGTCCCGGAGTTGCAAGCGGCTGCGGGGCCAAGTTTCGCACCCACCCTCATCGGAGAGCACATGGCTGCGATCCTGGAGGGCTGTCTGCCCGACACGCCCATCGATGTCGGCTACTGAACGGTCAGCGGCCTCTTCATCTGACCGGAAACAGGGGTAGGGGAAGGGTCGGGCTGGCCGGATTTGAACCGGCGACCTCTTGACCCCCAGTCAAGCGCGCTGCCATGCTGCGCCACAGCCCGGATGCGCCTAGATGCTAACAGCGGGCCAACGACTCCGGCACGCCGTAAAATGGGAACAGCCGGGCCCGTAGCTCAAGCGGTCAGAGCAGCGGACTCATAATCCGTTGGTTGCAGGTTCGAGTCCTGCCGGGCCCACACTGATTCATCCGGTTCCCGAGGTTGCAAGAACCGCCAACAGCCCAGATCAACGGGTCATGTCGGAGTTGTCATACGGATCAGCAGCACCTCCACGGGGGTTTCTTGACCCTATGGCTTTCTGAGGTCGTCGTGATCTGGACACGTCGTTCAGGATGCAACCCTGAGGGTTGTCCCCGGTGGCCCTTTGGAGTGGTTGTGTGAGAAGGTTCGTCTTAGGGCGTCATCAGTTTTGGAAAAGGATCGTTTCCAAATCCTGGATCCACTCGTCCCGCGTAAAGCGCCAGGTGCCGATGTAGCCTTGGAGCAGGTCGCCGGTGCTGTCCCAGTCAAGGGAGTTGGCGACCCCTTGGTAGTCGATCTGGCGACCGTCGGCCAGCAGGCGAAGGGCTTCGGCGATTCCGTCGGGAGTCCCCGAGATCGTTTCCCCGGGCGGACTGGCAATGGACCGCAGCTGGTCCCGGATGGCTGCGCCGTCAAGGCTTCCGGCCGCTTGGGCTGCCAGGGCCAGAGCAATGGTGGCGTCGTAGGTCTCCTTGACGTAGGTGACCTGGGGCGGCCCGCCATAAGCCGCCGCGAATGCCGCATCCCATGCGGCGGTGGCGTCGTTGGCCGGGGCGGGAGCGCCTGCGGTGCCGTACATGTCGCCCAGCCGGTCGCCTCCTATCTCCCTGACCAGACTCAGCCTCTTGGAAGCGTCGCTGAACACGAACTGGGTGTAGATGCCTTCCTGTAGCGCCTCTTGGACGATGGCCAACGCCTGCTGCTCGAAGGTGATCACCACCAGCGCTTGGGCGCCCCCGCCGGCGCTGACCTGCAGGTCCGCAAGATGGGCCGTCTGGCCGCGGTCGACGGGGACCGAACGCACCTGTCCGTCCCAGGACTCCTCGAAGCTGCCGGCCAGTCCCTGACCGTACGGGTCGTCGACGTAGACCAGACCGACGTTGTCGAAGCCTCGCTCGGCGGTCACTCTTGCCAGGACCGGGCCTTGGGCGGTGTCGGAGAGGGCCGTGCGGAAAAAATAGCCGTCGTCGGCAGCCGCGGTCAAACGGGGAGAAGTGGCCGAGGGGCTGATGATCGGCACCCCGGCCGGTCCGGCCACCATCTCCGCAACAGGCAATGCGACGGCGCTGGCGTTGGGCCCCACGATGGCATGGACACCCTCCGACTCCACCAGGCGCCGCGCCGCGTCGACCCCCAACTCAGGGTCTCGCGTGGCGTCGGCCTCCACAGCTTCCACCGGCCTGCCGAGCACCCCGCCGGCTTCGTTGACATGTCGTATAGCCAGATCGAAGGCTCGCTTCCGATCAGCCGATGTCTCCGGGGCGTCGCTGAAGTCCAGCAGCAGTCCGATCTTCATGGATTCGGAAGCCCCCGGCTCCTCCCGAGCGCCGTCACTGCAGGCAGCGGAGGCGATGAGCAGGCAAGTAGCTACTAGGAGCCGGAGCAGGTTCGGCATAGATGACAACATGCCCTTGCCATTCTCCATTGGTGCCGGAGAGAATAGCAATCGGGGATTGGGAGGCGCCCGGGAGGGACGAGAGAACGCCTTCTCGGGGTTGTTGGTGTAGGTCATCAGGTCCGGTCCGCCACTGGCTGGATGATGGGCGTGGTGGCGGTGGCCTTGCTGGGGCTAATGCTATCGCATGCCCGGGGCCACCGGTAGTGTCGGCGGGATGTATTCCCTTCCAAGAACACTGGCCGGTTCGAGCCGTCTTGTATCGGTCAAACCGGCATTCCCGCTCATAAACTCTCGCGGCTTGCAGGGGTCCCACAACGGCTTTCGTTTCCCGACGATCGCGAGGACGGCACTGGTGCTGTGGTTGGCGGTGTCGGCCACGGTCGGTCCGGTCTGGACCGGGCAAGGGTCGGGAGTGCCTACCGCCCTTGCCGATGAGGCAAGTGACCGCCGGGCCCTGGTGGCTCTGTACCAGGCCACAGACGGGGAGCGGTGGAGGAGGTCCATGAACTGGCTGGAGGATGTCCCCCTCGGTGAGTGGGAGGGTGTTACGACCGACGGCGACGGACAGGTCACCGCACTGTGGCTGGCGGGCAACCACCTGTCTGGAGAGCTTCCCCCGGAGATCGGGAACCTGGTCGAATTGCGAGAATTAGACCTGAGCGGCAACTATCTGTCGGGAGAATTGCCGGTGGAGATCGGGAATCTATCCGGACTTCAGGTGTTGAACCTGGGCCGAAATCACCTGACGGGCGAACTTCCCTGGCAAATCGGCAACCTGGCAGAGTTACGGGAACTGAAGCTCGATTCGAACCGATTCACCGGGCCGCTTCCGGCCGTGTTCGGAGCGCTTGGCAACCTGACGGTGCTGGATGCTCGCGACAACGACCTCTCGAGTGAGATTCCAAACGGGTGGCGCAGCCTGAGCCGGCTGACCCATCTGGTGCTGCGGGACAACTCGATCGGTGGGCTGATCCCCGCCTGGCTGGGGGAGTTGGCGGACCTGCAATGGCTCGATCTCAGCTACAACCGGTTGACGGGAGACATCCCGCCGGAACTGGGAAGGCTGGATGACCTGACGGTGCTCTATCTGAGCTTCAACGAGCTCTTCGGTGACATCCCTCCCGAATTGGGCGGGCTTTCCAACCTGCAGATCCTGAACCTGCGGGTGAACCGGCTTTCGGGATCGATCCCGGCGGAGTTGGGCAGACTCGGCAACCTACGCATCATGAATCTGTGGAACAACCGCCTTTCTGGTGAGATTCCCACTGAACTGGGTTCTCTGACCAACCTCCGGCGGCTAGACATGGACTCCAACAACCTGTCGGGGGAGATCCCGTCCGAGCTTGGCAACCTCACCGATCTGAGAGAGTTGTGGCTACAGGGCAACCAGTTGTCGGGATCTATTCCCGCCCAACTTGGCAATCTCACCGAACTCGAGCGCCTGTACCTGCACAACAACCGACTCTCGGGGGAGATCCCGTCCGAACTCGCCTTTCTCTCCAAACTCTCCCGGCTGTGGCTGGGACGGAACGAGTTGTCGGGGGAGATTCCTGCCTGGCTTGGCAATCTCCCCAATCTCACCCAGTTGTACCTTCGGTCCAATCGATTCTCCGGGGAGATCCCAGCAACGCTGGGCAACCTGAGGGCTCTGGAGAGGCTGAACCTGTGGAACAACCGTCTGACGGGAGAGATCCCGCCGGAACTCGGGAGACTGACCAATCTTCGGCAGTTGCACCTGGATGCAAACGACCTGTCGGGTGAGATACCCGCCGAGCTTGCCGGTCTCGTCAACCTCGAGGAGTTGGTGCTCCAGGACAACCGGTTGTCCGGCCGGCTCGGATCCTGGCTGGGAGACCTGCCCAACTTGCAACGCCTTGTTTTGCACGACAACCGACTCTCGGGTCCCATTCCGGTTTCGCTTGCCAACCTCGCCAACCTGACGATTCTCACCCTTGATCGCAACGCATTGTCTGGTCCGGTGCCGGGCGGGCTGGGAAGACTGACCGGGTTGGTCCGTCTTCGGCTGGGACACAACCAACTGTCGGGAGGGATTCCGGCGGAACTTGGCCGGTTGGTGAACCTGACCGAACTGGGTCTGGAGCACAACGACCTGATCGGGGAGATCCCCACTGAGCTGGGAAATCTCACCGAGGTGACCGAAATGCGGCTCAACCATAACACTCTGTGGGGGGAGATCCCGGCGGAACTGGGAGACCTGGGGAGACTTGCCTCTCTCAACCTGGAGCACAACAAGCTTTGGGGGGAGATCCCGGCGGAACTGGGCAATCTGGAGAACCTGAACGAACTGCATCTGGGGAGCAACGACCTGTCCGGTGAGATACCGGCCCGGTTGGGAAGACTTCTCCGGCTGGTCCATCTGGATCTCAGCAGAAACTGGCTGTGGGGCGAGATTCCCCGGGACATCGGCGCCCTGGCTTCCCTGGAACACCTGAACCTGCGGGACAACCAGTTGACCGAACACATACCCATTGAGTTCGGGGGGCTCACCAATCTCAAGCTCCTGGATCTGAGCGGCAACCGCCTATCCAGGGAGATTCCCTACCAACTGGGCGGCCTCGCCAACCTGGAGACCCTGAACCTTCAGTACAACGGGCTGTGGGGCTCGATACCCAAGGAGTTGGGAGAACTGACCGGTTTGAGACATCTGACGTTGGGCAGTAACAGCCTCTCGGGGGAGATTCCGGCCGAGCTGGGCATGCTGGTGGCGCTGGTGGAGTTGAACCTCGGCGGCAATCGCCTCTCCGGGGAGATTCCGGCCGAACTCGGCGAACTAGCCAACCTCGCCTACCTGCTCTTGGATGACAACCAGTTGAGTGGATGTCTGCCGGCCGAATGGCGGTGGCTCGAGACCGCGGTTGATGATCTGGATGATCTCGGCTTGGAGTTCTGCTCCTGAATCGGCCGGCCGCGAGGTTTCGAACACATGACAAGACACCGGGACCTGCACCGTCTCGGACAGTCGACCACGCTCGGCGTCAGTTCTCTCCCCTGCTTCGCTTCACGGATTCGGACGCCAGGCCGGTCGCCAGGTCTGTGAGCCACGTCCGGTAGGCGTCCTTTTCCAACATCATCCGGGCCTTGTTCCGGTCGATGGAGTTCCGGGTGGCCCGCAGGAAGTCGTCGACTTCCAACCCCGGTATCTCCTCGGCTGCTTCGATGAGCCGGCTGGCGCCTTCGATCAGCCGGAACGAACCGTATATCGCCCGCTCGTCGAGGCTGGTGCGGGCCGAGGTGATCAGATAGAGGATGAAGTCGAAGAGGGGATCGTCGTGGCCGGCTTCGCTCACCGTGTGTCGCTCCCATCTTGGCCGTAGAGGTCGTGGTGGACGGCCGGCTGGAAGCCCTTGACCGCCTTGGGGTGGTTCGCCACGGGTATCCCGATCGCCATCAGGACTTCCGGGCGTATGTGGTCGGGGAGGCCGAAGATGGCCTGGACCACCTCCTCCGTCCAACTCGTGACCTTGCATACCCCGATCCCCAGCGCGGGGGCGGCGATGGTGATGTATCCGGCCGCGGCGCCGGCGTCGAGCCGGGTGACCACCTCGACTCCCCGGGGCCCCATGACTTCGTGGGCCTTTTGGAGGTCGCTGCAGATGACGATGATGGCGGGCGCGTTGTTCACGAACCCGGGGCAGGCATGCCGCACGGTGCGCACCAGGCGCGGGTCGGTGACCACGATCAGGTGCCGGATGCCCGGGCGGGCCACCTGGGCGCGGCCGGCCGCGTAGACAAGTCGATCGAGAACATCGGCGCTGGGAAGCTCGGGAGTGAAGACGCGGTGCATCCGGCGGAGACGCATGGCTTCGAACACGGCTTCCGCCGAACTGCTGTTCGTTCCGGGGGCACTCTCGGTCACCGGGTAGATGCTACAGCCCCCCACGTCGCCACCAGGTGGCAACGTCGAGAAGCGACGACCAGGCCTGGGTCTTCCCGCTTGCCTCGGTTCCCCTGGTATGGTGAAACGCTGAACCATGGCGCGCATCAAGGTCATTCCCGACGACGATTGGGACAGCGCCCTAGGGGAGCTTTACCCGCGGGTTGTGGACCCCGTGCATGGCCGGGTCGACAACATCCTGGCCGTGCACTCTCTGAATCCGCGGGGCATGGCGGCTCACCAGGGGCTGTACGAGTCGGCCATGGCCGGCACGGCGACGCTTCGCAAGGTGGAGCGGGAGATCATCGCCCTGGTGGTGAGCCTCCACAACGACTGCCACTACTGAGTGGTCCATCACCGGCGCGGTCTGCGCCGGCTGCTCAGGGACGACGATCTCGCCGAGGCGATAGAGCGGGATTGGACGACTGCGGCGCTGTCGCCCAAGCGGGTGGCGATGCTGGAATTCGCGGTCAAGCTGACCGCCACGCCCAGCGCCGTGAGCGACGCCGACGTGGAGGCCCTGCGCACTGCCGGATTCTCCGATCGTGACATTCTCGACATAGTCGAAGTGGTCGGATACTATGCCTACGCCAACCGGATCGCCGACGGTCTGGGCCTCGAGTTGGAGAACTGGATACCCGACTGAATCGGACGGTTGAGGACGGGTGGCCCTGAGAAGGCCGCGCCCGGGTCTCTACGGGCGGTCCGCAGGCGTCTCGGCAACCAGCTCGGAGGCTTCATCCCCGGTTTCGTCCCCGGGCGCGTCGTCCCGTTGTCTCGGTATGAACACCGGGCTCAGCAAGGCGGCGCCCACCAGGATCGCCGCGGCGGGAACCAGCCAGCGGGAGAAGTCGATGACCCATGCCCTTATGGGAAAGACGAACCAGGTGGTCCAGGCGGCCAGCAGGATCAGGAAGATCCCGAACATCAGCGATAAGAGATTGAATGGATGGCGTTTCATCTTTTCTCCTCTATGGTCACGTTCCCCTGGCCGAGACGGATGTCCAGGGTAAGACGGGGGGCGTTCCGAACCTGGGTTGAATGGGTCATGGTCAGGTTGGATCCCTCCGACACCCGGTCGAAGATGGTGACGCGGCCCCGGTCCACCCGGGTGGTGATCCGCAGGCTGACCTCCTGCGGGACGGTTACCCACACCTCGCCGCGGCCCACGTTGATGGGAACCTGCCTGTCGTCTGTGAGGACCAGTTCCCCGAGATCGAGCCTGAGCGACCCGGCCGACAGCGTGTATTCGTCGCCGAGTTCCGCACCGTCCCGGATGCGGTACTCCTCCCCGAGCCCCTCGTCCTCCGACAGCCGGTCGGGCGATCGATTGTCCACCGGCCAGGCGCGGACCTCGATCTCTCCTATGCCGACCCCCGAATCGAGTACCAGCGTGCCCTCCGACCCCTCCAGGTGAAGATCGGCCTCGACACCGATTCCGTCACGGTCCCAGTCTCCCACCTCCAGGCTTCCCATTCCCACCTCGCCTCTCACCTGGGCGGCCACGCTCTCCGGGAGCCGGACAACAATCTCTCCGATCCCTACTTCCGCATCCATCGTCACCGTGCGCCCCGCGAAGTCGACGTCCCGAAGGTCGATGATCAGACCGCCCACACCCAGTTCATACGATTCGTTTATATCCTCCACCGAGCCCGGTCGGTGGAGAACCTGGCCGACCGAGGTGAACTGGATGGCTTGGCCGCCCGAACCGATCTCGACCGAAACGAGGTTCACCCCTCCCGCTTCCGCCAGTCGGGAGAGGAGCAGGACCGGTATGAGAACGGCGCCGAGAATCACCAGTCCTGCGGGGCGGCCGAACCAGGCGCCCATCACCACGCCGAGGCCGATCACGCCCACGGCCAGAGCCACGTAGTGAAAGAAGTGGGGATGGAAACCCGGGACGACCTCATCCAACAGACCGAGCACGCCCAGGGCGATCACGGCCACTCCCACGAATACCCTGCCGAGATAGGATCGTTCTCTGGGTGGTGGGGGAGTCGTCGCCGCCGCGGGTGGGGGAGGGGCGGTTGAGTCCTCGGCCGCTCCGTCGGGCGGCGCCTCCCGGCTGTGCGAACTGCGTGGGGCAGACGGCCGGTCCGCGCGGGTCAGGTCGCCGCGAAAGAGCATCACCCCGATACCGATAAGCACCACCGCGAAGGCCAGGTCGCCCCGGATGAGGGACGTCTCGGCGGCCAGGATGATTATGGCGACGCCGACGAGAATCACGCCGACCCACCGTCGCGCCTGGCCGGCGCCCACCCAGCTGTGCACGATCGACTCGGTCTCGCCCTCGCCGGGGATCAGCAGCCAGCCCGCCACGTACAGGAGGACGCCCAGTCCTCCGACGAAACACAGCAGGGCGAAGGCGGCCCGGATTACCCCGGCGGCCACTCCCAGTTGGAGGGCGAGCCCGGCGGCCACCCCGGCTATCCATCGGCCTTCCTGGGGTCGGTGAAGTCGTGTTGCTTGGTTGCTCATGTCCTTAACTATCGGGGGACCGGGGCGCTCCCGTCTATGGGGTATCACCCTGGTGTCCATGGGGCATCACCCTGAATGATCCCTGAGTTGGGGCTTTTCGGGCGTTTTGCGGTTGTCGTGCGGACCCGGTTGTGGGACAATGTCTCCGCATGGAGAGCACGGGACCATCGGTGGTGGAACGCGTGGGAGCCATGATGTCTCGGCGCCGCGACGACCGGGTGATCGCCGGTGTGGCGGGCGGGATAGCCGACCGCCTGGGCGTGGTGGACCTGTACGTCCGGGCCGGATTCCTGGTCCTGACGCTCATATGGGGCGTGGGGATACTCCTCTACCTGGCGCTGTGGGCGTACACCCTGGACCGCACCCACGACTCCCGGCCCGGGTTGGAAGAGAGCGAGCAGCGGAAGGTGGGGTACCTCCTGATCTTCGCCGGCGGCCTGCTGGCCCTCCGCTCGATCGGGATATGGAGCAGCGACCGGCTGGTGTGGCCCGGCGCGGCGGTGATCCTGGGGATGGCGTTCCTGCTGGACCGGCGAGACATCGATCCCCGCTCGGCGATCCTGGCGATCTTCGACCCGCGAAGCGGCAGGTTCAGGAGCCGCGCGGTGATCGGGATCCTGCTGCTGGTGGTGGGAGTCTCGATCCTGAGTGCGGCGGCGGTCCCGGCGTTGGAGACGGTGGTGCTGGCGGTGGTGGTGACCGGGGTGGGGATGGCGGTGCTGTTCGGACCGTGGGTGTGGAGGATGGCCACCGACCTCGGGGCGGAACGGAGCAAGCGGATCCGGGAGGAGGAGCGGGCCGACATGGCAGCCCACCTCCACGACTCGGTCCTGCAGACCCTGGCCCTGATCCAGCGGACCGACGACCCCAAGCGGGTGTCCACCCTGGCGAGGGTCCAGGAGCGGGAACTGAGACGGTGGCTCTATGACTCCTCTGTGGCCGACGGCCAGGAACTTCTGTCGCGGGCGCTGCAGAAGGAGGCGGACCGCATCGAGAACACCTACGACGTGCCGGTTGTGCTGGTGACCGTGGGTGATCGGCCGGTGGACGACCATGTCCGGGCGATGGTGGCGGCGGCGGGAGAGGCGCTCACCAATGCGGCCCGGCATTCGGGCGCCGACCGGATCTCCGTCTACTCCGAGGCGACCGAAGAGTCGTCCGAAGTCTGGGTGTCGGACCTGGGACGGGGTTTCGACACCGGCCAGGTAGCCCCCGACCGGCGGGGCATTGCGGAGTCCATAGTGAGCCGCATGCAGAGCCATGGCGGGACGGCGACCGTAGCCTCGGTACCCGGTGAAGGGACCGAAGTACACCTCCGACTGATTGGAGAACCCGAGTGATCAAGGTTTTCGTGGTCGATGATCACCGGCTGTTCCTGTCCGGGGTCATGGCCGAACTGCAAGGCCGGGCCGGCATGACCCTGATCGGCACGGCCCAGGACGTCGACGAGGCCATAGAGGCGCTCCGAGAGGACCCACCGGATGTGGCGCTCGTGGACGTCCACATGCCGGGAGGAGGGGGACTGGCGGTGGTGGAGAACGTCCGGGAGACCAACCCCGACGTGAAGTTCCTGGCGCTGTCGGTCTCGGACGCCGCCGAGGACGTGATCGCAATGATCCGGGCCGGAGCCAGGGGATATGTCACCAAGTCCATCGGACCCGACGAACTGGCGGATGCGATACGGAGGGTGAACGAGGGCGATGCGGTGTTCTCTCCCATGCTGGCCGGTTTCGTGCTCGACACCTTCTCGATGGATGTCTCGCCCGCGTCGGACCCGGAACTCGACCGGCTCACCTCCCGGGAGAAGGAGGTCCTGCGGCTGATCGCCCGCGGCTATCCGTACAAGCAGGTGGCCAAGCGACTGTTCATCAGCGTCAAGACGGTGGAGTCCCACGTCTCGGCGGTCCTGCGGAAGCTCCAGTTGTCGAGCAGGCACGAACTCGCCCACTGGGCGACCCGCCGCCGCATCGTCTGAGGGCACCGCACGGGGAGGGGCGGGGTGACGGGCCGGCCGGCCGGGTCGGTCGGGGGCGTCGCAGGTAGGATTGACGTTTGATGCCGCACGACGACCGGGCCAGTCTCGCTCCAGCAGCAGCCACCTCGGGGGCCATGGTCCTGGCCGTCTCCTAGGGGGTCGCACCGGAGATGCTGGACCTGATCGTTCGAGGAGGGAAGGTCGTCACCCCCGCGGGCGTCGGGGTGTGGGACGTGGCGGTCACAGGAGAGAAGATCGCGGCCATAACCGCGCCGGGCGTCCTGTCGGGTGACGGTTGTCGGGTGGTCGACGCCTCGGGGATGGTCGTGGTTCCCGGGGGCATCGAGCCGCACGCTCACATCGCCGCGCCGATCGTGGGCCGCGGCGATCTTATGACCGCGCCTCCGGAGCAGGTGAGCCGCGCCGCGTTGTTCGGGGGCACCACCACCCTGTTGGACTTCGCGGTGCTGTACCCGGGCTTCGACATCCCCATGGCCCTCGAAGAGCGGGCAGGCGTCTGGCAGGGACAGTCCTATGCCGACTACTCCCACCATGTGATGCTTCTCGGCGCCATCCCGCACGAGATCATCGGCTCGGTTCGCGAGGCGGTGGAGGAGGGCTTTCCCACCTTCAAGATCTTCACCACCGAGGTCCGCCCTCCCTCGACGGGCGACGTACCCCGCATGGTCCGCACCGGGCACCTCCACGATCTCATGACCTGCATCAGGGAGTTGGACGCCATGCTGTTGGTTCATGCCGAGGAGGACGACATGGTGCAGCACATGCACCGGAAGCTGGTCCGGGAGGGGCGCACGGAATGGCCCAACATGCCCCTTGTACACAGCGTCGAATCAGAGGACATGTCGTTCCGACGGGTACTGCGGCAGGCCGAGTGGACCGGCGCGCCGGTCTACTTCGTCCATGTCAGCGCCAGGTCCGGAGTGGAGGCCATCGCCGAGGCTCGCGCCGGCGGTCGCCCGGTCTACGGGGAGACGCTCCATAACTACTGCTGTTTCAGCCAGGAGAACTACCACGAGGAGTTCGGGATGAAATACCACACCTACCCCTCTTTGAAGTCCGAGGACGACCGGGTGGCGCTGTGGGATGCCATCATCGGAGGGGACCTCCAGACCATGGCCACCGACGAGTACTGCACGTCCTGGGAGACCAAGACAGTCGGGCGGACCATCCTGGACGTCACCGGCGGGCACAACGGCGTGGAGACCCGGATGGGCATCACCTTCACCGAAGGCGTGTCCCGGCAGGGAATGGACCTGCAGCGGTTCGTGGAGGTCACGTCCACCAACGCCGCCAGGATCATGGGCCTCTATCCGAGAAAGGGCGTGCTGGCGCCGGGCAGCGACGCCGACATCTGCATCATCGACCCGAACATCAAGCGGAGGCTGGCGGCCGAGGACTTCCACATCTCCGACTACAGCATCTGGGAGGGATACGAGATCGAAGGGTGGCCGGTGACCACCATCCTGCGAGGCGAGGTAGTGGTGTCGAACGGCGCCTTCAGCGCGGCCGCCTCGGGCCGGCTGATACCTCGCAAGATCGATTCTGCTGTAACCGTCCGCCCCGTTTGCTGACTCTCCGGAGGGCTGAACTCGCACCGGCCTTGGCGCGGCAGCTACCAACGATCCGGGGTCCGGGCGGCACCGGGATCTAGTGTGCGATCTCCAGCGGCGGTATCAGGCTCTTCAGATGGTCCCGGCCCCAGCACTCTACACTCAGATCAGGCCTCAACCCGCAGGTGCGCCGATCGCCGGTTCCCATGGCTATGAAGAGACCATCCGGCACCGAGATCTGCCCCTCGTCGTTGGCTCCCCCGCACTCCACCGTGCCGTCGGCGCGCATCGCGCAGGCATGGTCCCATCCGGCATCCACAGAGACAAACCGGCCAGGGGGAGGCGACGTCCCTCTCCTGTCGCTGGCTCCCCAGCACGCCAGCGATTGATCGGCCCGCAGTCCGCAACTGAAGAATCCGCCGCCGGCGACCGAGGTAAACACACCGGCCGGAGGCTGGGTTTCGCCGTAGGAATCTCGACCCCAGCAACTCACCGTGCCGTCCCCGAGGATCCCGCAGGCATGGGACCAGCCCACGCCGATGGAGATGAACTGTCCCTCAGGCGGCCGGTGTGCTATCGGCTCCCCGGTCGCGTCCCTTCCCCAGCAATCGACGTTTCCGTCCACGCCGATGGCACAGGTGTGTGAACCGCTGGTGCTGATGGCCACGAACTCCCCCTCGGGCGGGGGCGTGCCGCCGATATCGCGTCCCCAGCACTCGATGGTCTTGTCAACGCCGATCCCACAGGCCCTGTCCCCAACGCTGACCGCCACCAGGTCGCCCCTGGGAGAGGAGTCAAAGCCCAGCCAGTCCCAGCAGACCACGATGCCGTTCAGCCGCGTCCCACAGATACCCCGCCCCACGTCGATGGATGAGAAGCCGCTGGTCAGGGGAGTGGCGCTCACCCGGACCCTGTATGAGTCGTCCACGAACTCAACCACCGTCACCTCGAACTCCACGAAGGACCCCCTCCCCTCATAGAACACGGATAGGCGGGCTGTCCAGGACTCCCCCACATCAAGGACGACGGCATCTTCGGAACCGGACCCGGTAGGCAGGTACACACGCTTGCAGGGCACCACCCAGGGGTTGCAGAGGTCTATCTCGTAGAGTTCCACCCCCTGGCGGGTGATGTTCTTGTCGTATCCCTCCTTGGCTCTGGCTCCGACCGCTAGGTACCTGTCTGGTCGGATGGGTAAGAGCAACAGCTTCTGACCGCGGTCGGAGCGGGGCGGGGCAAGAGAGTATTCGGCGCTTCCTTTCTTGTGCAGGACGACGTCGGTGGGATCGAGCCAGCCGGTGTGAAACAGATTGTGAGCGGGAGTTCCCACCAACCCTCGGTCCTGAGCCATGATGTCCATTCCGGTGATCAGGGGTTTCCGGGCGTCCGGCGCCGCCAGGTTATGCGGCCAGCCGAGAGTGTGGCCGATCTCGTGGGCGTAGATGCTGGCATGGTAGACGCCCCCTCTGTCGACCCATGCGTTCCGGTAAAACTTGCCCTCCTGTGAATCGAACGCTCCTTGATACGCCAGGCCGGCAATCCCTCCGCCCAGGGGGCTTCCAACGAAGACATGGGTCCCTTCCACCCGTTTCACGTGTCGACTGTTGTCGCCACAACCATCCAGGATCGCCGAGACTTCGGGGGAGGGGTCTTCTCCGTGTTGGAACCGGATCTGGTGGCGGCCTCCCGACAGCCACTCGAAATAAGGGGCTACCTGCCGGTTGAGAAAGGTCGGCACGTCCTCTGTGACGTTGGCTCCCTCACATGTCCACACGTTCCACGGATCCTCTCCCACGGCAATGGTCTCCATGATGTGGCGGCCGGGTGCGTAGTCCAATACGGCCCTCAGGTCCGCTCCCCGAAGTGCCCTGGCCAGGAAGGAGGCCATGGTGTCCCTTCTCACGGTGTCCAGGGGGCAGTAGTGGGGAGGATCGGTCTCGCATCCTCGGGTGATTCCCGCAGTCAGCACGGCTTCGACAGCTTTAAGGTAGGAGGCTTCGGGGGCGATATCGGAGAATGAGGAAAAGGTGATGTCATCGGGGGTGTTCAGCCGGAAAGCCCTTTGGAGGATGACGGCCATCTCGGATCGGAGCAAGGGATCGTTGGGCCGGTAGGGGTCTCCGACGCCGGTGTCGGAAAGCCCCAGGGCGCCGATGACTTCCACATGAGGCGCGTAGGGGGCGCCGGGGGGAACATCGGTGAACACCCCCCGGTAGGACAGGGTGGTATCGAGATCCAGGGCGCGTGCCAGAAAGATAGCGATCTCCGCTCTGGTGACGTCTCGGTCCGGGCAGTACCGGGGACCTTCGGTGTCGCAGCCGATGGTCAGCCCGCGGTCCACTATGAAGCGGATGTCGTCGGCGTGGGGACCTCCTTCGACGTCAGCAAACCCCGAATCGTTTGGCCCGGCGGGGCTGACTTCCAGGGCGGCAACCGGTGCTGCCAGCAGCAAGAACAGCGCCGCCGACGGAAGGACGCACCACAACCCGATGCGAGAAACGACCTTCATGCTTACAACCGTGACTATACGAACAAGCCCTTGAGGGAGTTGCGGCACCCGAGGGAAGCATCAACCGTCCCGGGCGGTCGGGAGCGTCAGCTGCGTTTCAGTGCCTCGGGGTTGACGATGTTGCGGGGGCTTCCCTCCAGGAAGGCGATCACGTTGTCGACCGCCCCCTCGTTGAGGAGTTCGGTGCCCTCGGGTGTCTGGTCCGCCATGTGGGGGGTCAGAACCACCTGCTCGCAGGAGAGGATCGGGTCGTCGACCGGCAGAGGTTCGGTGTCGTAGACGTCCAGCCCTGCTCCTCCAAGCCGGCCAGAATGCAGGGCCCGGACCAGGGCGTCCTTCTCGACCAGCGCCCCCCCTGCCACCGTTCACCAGGAACGCCCCGGGTTTCATGAGCCCGATCTCGCGTTCGCCGATCATCCCGCGGGTCTCATCCGTCAATGCAACGTTGAGGCTCACGACGTCGGCGGTGGCCAGGAGTTCGTCTAATCCGACGTAGCGAACTCCGAGGCGCCGGGCGCGTTCAGGGGAGGGGTGGAACGTCCAGGCCACCACCTCCATCCCGACGGCGTTGGCCAGCCTGGCAAGCTCCGATCCTATGTTGCCGGTGCCGACCACGCCCAGGGTCTTTCCCTGGAGTAACACGTTTTCCCTGCGGGTCCAGCGGCCCGATTTCATCTCGATCGTCTGGTATGCGGCTCGCTTAGCGACCGCGAACATCAGGCCGAAGATGTGCTCGGCGACCACCCCCGCGGTCCGCCCGGGTTGGTTGCTCACAGCCACTCCCAACGCGGTTGCCGCCCGGAGGTCGATGCTGTCGGTCCCCACGGCGCACACCACTATGAGACGGAGCCTTGCGAGGGAACCCAGATCGTCCTCTCGCCAGGTAACCGCCCCGCGGCTGTTGATGATCACCTCCGCATCCCTGACCCGCTCCACCTTCTGTTCCTCGGTGGGGCGATCCGGATAAACGATCACCCTTCCGAACGGCTCCAACCGATCGAGGTGTGGAGAGCCCTGGATTTGGATCGGCTCGTCGCCGGGTACCACGATGGTGGGTCGTTTATCGAAGCTCATTCCGTTCCGTCTGTGCTCCACTCAAACGGGGGACCTCTGGTGCCAGACTATCGGCGCGGTCACGGGTTAGTCAAGTGCCCGGGATGGGAGGCGACTTCTATAGGCTTCCAACTGTGGACGAACTGAAGGCACCTGTGGCGCCTAAGGGACCCTGGCAGGCGTGATCGTCGGGGAATCTCTGCGGGAGGCGCCTCCTACGGTGTACGAGTTGGTGGGAGGCCAGAGCTTCTTCGACGATCTTGTCAACCGCTTCTATGAAAGGGTGGAGACCGATCCGGTGCTGCGGCCCCTGTACCCGAGCGATCTGCGTCCCCCCAGGGAGCGGCTGGCGGGCTTTCTCGCCCAGTACTGGGGCGGCCCTCCCCGTTACAGCGAGACGCGGGGTCACCCGCGCCTTCGGCTTCGCCACATGCCCTTTGCGATCGGTGAGGCAGAGCGTGAGGCGTGGATGAAACACATGACAGCTGCTCTCGACGCCGCAACGGTCGCCGACGGGACTGGCCGGAGGCTGCCGGACGAGATACGGGACCTCATGTTCGACCACTTCGACAACGCCGCGGCCTTCCTGGTCAACAGGGCCGATTAGAGAGTGGAAACGCCCCCGGTATTCCTCAATAGACCCAGGGGCAAATGCGGTACTTCACCTTCTCCTGGTATTCCGTCCACTTCTCGGCGCCGTACTTCTGGAGGCACTGGTTCTCGTCGAAGAGTTGGCGGAAGGCGAACAGGGTGACGATGAAGACAAAGTAGGTCCAGGCCCACAGGTTGGTGAAGTGGCCGAAGATCAGGGCCATGGAGAGGGAGACAAACCCCTCGCCCAGGTAGTTCAAGTGGCGGGCGAGGCCCCAGAAGCCGCTGGTGAGGATCTTCCGGTCCCCTGCTTCGATGTACTCGGGCTCGATGAGCCCCAGGAACTTCCGGTCGGGCCACCGCTTGAAGGTGTATTTCTGCAGGTTGGCGCCCCGGGAGATGCCCCAGCCCAGCAGGAAGAGCGCAGGCGCCCCGATCAGCCACAGATACCGTCCGGCCCCCGAGAATCCGGGATCGGGGTGAACGGCCATCCCCCACAGTGGGATGATGAACATCCAGCCGTAGACGATCAATCCACCCCAAAACAGCTTGAAGCCGAGACTCTCATGGATCACGTCGTAGGTGTATAGCTGGACGCGCTCGAAGATGAAATAATCCAGCACGTAGAAGGTGAAGAAGCCGGCGTAGATGAAGACGCCCGGATTGAAGTCGTCTCCGAAGCGCTCGTAGTGGTACACGGCGCCCGAGAGGGCGTTGAGCGCCAGCATCGTCCCCCCCACGACGTAGAAGTACATCTTGATGTCGAAGCGTTCTTTGAAGAAGGCGATCTCCTGGGACCGCCCGTCCCAGAACGCCAGCCAGGGGTGCTGCCCTTCGTTCTTGGGCTGGGTGAGGAACGCCACCAGCGAGAACAGGGCGGTCAGGACCGTTCCCCCGGCCACCGCGTAGATCGAGGACCGGTAGAACCAGTCGTGAGGCATCCCGGTGAGTTCGAAAGCCCACACCAGCACAGCCAGCACGTACACCAGAAGACCGTTAAGCCGGTAGTTGCGGGGTTGGCCCGTTTCCGGGTTGATGACGTACCCGGGAACCCGCCGTGCCGGCAGTATGAGTTGGGCCAGGAAGAAGACGATGAAGACTATGAGAGGGGTCAGGAACCCCAGAATCGCTTCCGTCCCTGTCAACTCGAAAAGGTGGCTGATGCCGAGCCATTCAATCATTGCCGCATGCCCTTCCTCCAGTAACGTTTTCACCGCTGATGATCGTCTCGATCAGTGTGCTGGTGGGTGTTCCGACGACTGGGTAGTGGGAGTGATGGTGCTTTCCAGGCAAGGGTACCCTCGGCCATGGTCTCTCACAGGATCAAGGACCGGGGGACCTTACCGGGTGTTCCCGGCCAGGGGATTCGGAGATGTGCTAGGGGTGTGCTCCGGCCGTCCACGTGGCGCGGGGTAGGCGTTTCTCCTTGTCGAAGAACGGCAGGGTGTCCAAGGTCGCCTTGTGGCTCCTTCCGTCCTGATCATGCAGGAAGACCGTCTTCGGATACCAGTCATCTCCCGGCAGGGGTCGGTCGAAGCGCACATAGCCTATCCCCGCATCGAGGGTGGGCGACCAGGTGCCCACGGTCAGATGTCCCACGGGGCCGTTGTTGAAGTGGACTTCCATGCCGGCCTGCGGCGTGGCGGTGGCACAGACCAGGCCGAACAGAAGCTGACTGCGATCGGCCCGCTCCAGTGCGGCGCGCCCGATGAAGTCCTCCTTCTCGAGTCTGACGAAGTGTCCGAGACCGGCGCCATAGGGCGTCAAATCCGGTTCGATGTCGGTGCCGTTGTCAAGGATCCCGGACTCTACGCGTCGGATCCCCATCGACCACCCCGAACTGAACTCCATCCCGAGAGGCTCACCGCAGGCGAACAGACCTTCCCAGAGGGCGTCGTGATCCGTCGGCTCGGGTCCGCTGTTGCAGTAGATCTCTATCCCCACCTCCCCGGTCCATCCGGTCCGGGAGACCCACAGTGTCTGACCGCAGACTTCGAAGAACCCGGCGTGGAAGTACCGGAAATCGGTCGGCAGCCCGCCACCGATGGCCGCATCCAGGACAGCAAGCGACTTGGGTCCCTGGATCTGGAGTACCCGCGAATAGGGGTCGGAGACTTCCACGTCAAGACCGATGGCCATGCCCGCCAGCCAACTCTCGAACTCACCGTTCGCCTTGACATACCAGAAGCGATCTTCGGAGAGACGCATCACCACGCCATCCATGAGCACCGTACCGTCTTCCCGGCAGGCTATGCCGTAGCGACACCGGCCGACCCGTAATGTACCGACCCGGCAGGCGAGAACTCTCTCGAGCAGTCGGGCGGCGTCCGGGCCGACTATCTCAAGCGGCTTTTCCGGCACGTCGTACAAGAGGACGTCCCCGCGCAACTTCCAATACAGGGAGACGGGGTCCTCGTCATCGGTGAGTTTGAGGGGATACAAGCGGTCGCAATAGACGCCGAAGACCGTTTCATCGGTGATGTACCGGGCCGCAAAGGGTGACTGGCCGAGTCGAAACGAGGTGACCTCAACGGTGTCGAAGGTCTCGACGTAATAGTGTTTGTCCCCTTTCATCTATGCCTCCAACGATGAACGGCGCGGCGGCCTATGGTACCCAGCGAGTCTCCCGGAACCACACCGAGCGCCGGGGGCAGTCCCTATCGGGGCGTGGCGCATACCGCATGACGTCCCATCGAACGGAGCAGGGGAGGCCTCAGGGTACAATCGCTTGCGGTGGACCTGAGGAGACACATCCGCGCCGTTCCCGACTTCCCGGCAGAGGGCATCCTGTTCAGGGACATCACCCCACTGCTGGCCAATCCGGCGGCGTTCCGGTACACCGTTGGAGAGTTGTGCGCCGATGCCGAGGCGAGGGATGCTGCCGCGATAGTGGGCATCGAGTCCAGAGGCTTCGTGTTCGGTACGGCGATGGCCGACCGCATGGGACTTCCCTTCGTCCCGCTTCGAAAGCCAGGGAAGCTGCCGGCAGCACGTTTCTCGGTTGCCTACTCCCTGGAGTACGGGGAGAGTCAACTCGACATGCACCGTGACGCCTTGTCGGCGGGGACCAAGGCGTACATCGTGGATGATTTACTGGCGACGGGAGGGACTGCGGAAGCGGCCACCAAACTGGTCGAGATGGCGACGGGCGAGGTCGTCGCGCTGGGGTTTGTGATCGAGTTGGCGGAACTGGGTGGCCGGGCCAGGATCGAGGGGTACGAAATCATGAGCCTGGTCTGCTACTAGCCGGTTCAGGAGCGGGCGGTATGCGCCCCGGCCCACGGGTTCAGGCGGGGCTGTGAAATAAACAGGATCCCCGGAGTTGACTGTGTCCCACCGGGGTTGCACATTGAAAGGAGCCAAAACACCTGGACGGCCCGGCTCAGGCGCCGGCGGGACCGTGCCGAGGGATCAGAGTCTGGAGGCCCATTATCGGGCGTGGCCGACCGCGTTCGGCCCTGGAAAGGTGGAGGCGGGGGAGGGCACATTGTGGAGGTTTCGTAGCGTTCCAGGGTCTACCGTAGGG
>JAPPFC010000052.1 GCA_028824015.1 bacterium | reverse complement strand
GTGGCGGCGGTGAGCCGCAACGTCCTCAACCGCTTCCTGGATCCCGAGCCCTTCCGGATGCCCGCCGAATGACCTTGGGCTTCGGGTGCAGAGACTCCACCGAAGGGCCGGGAAGGGCATGACCGCACAGGACTGGTCGCTGGGCGCAGGTCTCCAAGACCAGGCGGTGCTGGTGACCGGAGCGGCGAGCGGCATCGGGAGGGCGACTGCCCAAGTCATGGCCGCTCTGGGCGCCAGGGTGGCGGCATTGGATGTTCAGGAGACCGTGCGGGAGGTGGTGGCGGAACTGGAGGGCCCCGGGAGACACCTGCCGGTGGTCTTCGACTTGGCTGACAGCGGGTCGATGCCGGCGATGGTGGCCGACATCGAAGAGAGGCTGGGTTCTCTGTGGGCGCTGGCTCATGTGGCGGCCCATCTGAGGCGCAAGGAGTTGGGCGACGTGACCGAGGAGGACTGGGACGCTCAACTCGATGTGAACCTGAAAGGGTCGTTCTTTCTCAACAAGGCGGTTGGAGAGGCGATGATCGCCACCGGCAGAGGGGGGCGCATCATCAACTTCACCTCCGGAGCTTGGCTGACCGGGCCGGTGCACGGCAGCCACATCTACGTGGCCAGCAAGGGGGGCGTGGTCTCCATGACCCGGGGGTTCGCCCGGGCCTATGGCCCGCATGACATTCTGGTGAACTGTGTGTCGCCTGGGCAGATAGACACGCCCATGCAGCACGTCGACAATCTCCCCGAGATCGTGGCGGCCGGAATCGAGCAATGCCCGCTGGGGCGGATGGGACAGCCCGAGGAGTTGGCCCGGGTGGTGACCTTCCTGGCTTCCGAGCACGCCAGTTTCGTCAGTGGCGCCACCATCAACGTGAGCGGCGCGCTGACGATGTATTAGGGGCGTGGATCACTGAACACCGTTCAAACCGTTCTGGGACCCGTTTCTCCGGACGAGTTGGGTGTGACCCTGCCCCACGAGCATGTCTTCATGGACCTCTACGAGATAACCATGAACTCCCATCTGATCCTCTGCGATCCCGAGGTTGCCCGGTACGAGTTGGGTTTCTTCAAGGAGTGCGGGGGGAGCACCATCGTCGATCAGACGGTGCACGGGCTGGGGTCGGATCCGGAGGCGCTCCGGGAGGTGGCCCGGGACGTGGGCATAAACATCATCGCCGGGACCGGTTTCTACTGGGAGAAGTTCCATCCGCCCTGGCTGAGGGATATGACCGGCCGGGACATCGCGGCCATGCTGGTGAAGGACCTCGCCGAGGGGTTCTACGGGACAGATGTCCGGGCGGGAATCCTGGGGGAGATCGGTACCCACCACCGAAGGATCTCTGCTGCGGAGGAACGGGTGATCAGAGCCTGTGCCGTGGCTCAGCGGGAGACCGGGGTGCCCATCTCCACCCATGCCCTCTTCACCCGGATCGGCATGGAACAGGTGAGGTTGTTTGAGGAAGCCGGGGCGAACCTCGACAAACTGGTGATCGGCCATGTCGACACCACCCCGGACGTGGACTATCACCTCGAGTTGCTCCGGCGGGGAGTCTGGATCGCCTACGACGCCATCGGCCAACTGGACAAACAGACCGACGAGCGGAGGGCGGACGCCATAGTCCGGCTCATAGGGGCCGGGTATCGGGACCGCATCCTGCTTTCGACCGACGTGGGCAAGCGGGGTGCGATGAGATCGTATGGGGGGACGGGGTATGACCATGTGATCACCCGTTTCCTTCCCCTCCTGTGGGAGCGGGGGATCAGCAAGGACGACACGACTGCGCTGACGGTGGACAATCCCCGTCGGTTATTCTCGGGGTCATGAGCGTTCCTGCGGATACCGGTCCGGTGAAGGTGATTCTGTTCGGTATGGGGACCGTGGGAAGGGCCGCCCTCCGACTGGCTCAGACCAGGCAGTGGCTGCATCCGGTGGGGGCGGTGATCGGCAGTAGCGCCTCGGCTCGACGGCGCGTCGAATCCGGGGAGCACCCGGCCGATCTGCGTTTGTCGACCGACCCCGACCTCTTACTGGACCAACTCCGACCGGAAGTCGCCCTGATCGCCACCCGCTCTCCGGTTGCCGATGTCAAAGAAGACATCATCAGATGCGTGGAGCGGGGGGTGAGCGTGGTTACCTCGAGCGAAGAAATGTTCTACCCGAACGTCGCCGACCCAGCGGCGGCCGGAGAGATCGAAGCAGCCTGCCGCGCCGGGGGAGCGGCGGTGGTGGCCACCGGCATCAATCCCGGGTACGTGTTCGATGTCCTCCCGGTGGTGATCGCCGGCGCTTCCTGGGATGTGCAGCGGGTATCGGTGACCCGCATGCTCGATTGCTCGGTGTTCGGGCGGACCGTCCATCGCTTGTTGGGGGTGGGCTACAGTCCGGCCGGGTTTGAGGAAGCCCGCCGGGCAGGGATCATCCGCGGTCACATCGGGTTCGAGGAGAGCGCCCGGGTCATCGCCAGGGTGATGGGCAGGGACCTCGACCGTTTCGAGGAGAATGTCCAACCATTGATAGCCGAGCAACCCTATCAACTTGCCGAGTATGTGGTCTCCGCGGGGGAGACGGCCGGGGTGGTCCAGGATGCGACCGGCTGGGTTGGCGGGACTCCCTGGCTCCGGTTTGACCTGTCCCTGCACGTGGATCCGGAGTCGGTTGGCATTCAAACCCGTGATCACATCCGGATAGAGGGCGAGAACACCCTGAACGTGACCATCCAGCCCGGGACCACGTCGATACTCACCACTTCGGCCCTGTTGGTCAACACCATCCCGGCGGTCCTGGCGGCGCCTCCGGGCCTCTACACCGCTACGGATCTTCTTCCGGCCGCTCCGTGGTTGGGCGCCGACCCGCCGCCGGGAATACGGAGACGGATCCAGGGCTGACCTGTCGCAGGCATCCGCGCTGTGGCGGCCCGCTTGGCAGCGAGATTCATCCCCCGCGATTGTGGCTTCGGCGTCAAAGGCAACCTAGCCTCTTGTGATCATGACAGACGACCGGCTTTCTTTGGGGGCGGGGCTTTCGGGCCGGGGGGTGATAGTCACCGGCGCAGCCAGCGGTATCGGAAGAGCCACCGCCAGGTTGGCTGCGGCATGCGGGGCGCGGGTGTGCGGAGTGGACGTGAACGGCCCCGCGCTGCGGTCGGAGATGAGGGAGTGGCAGAATCCCGACAGGCACCTGGCCATCGAGATCGACCTGACCGGAGCCGCGGCGCCCCGAACAGTGGTTGACGGGGTGTTGGAGGAATTCGACGACCTGTGGGGGTTGGTCCACTGCGCCGGGGTTCTGATCCGCCGGTCGAGCACCGCCGAGATCACCCGGGAAGACTGGGACATCCAGCATGACGTGAATTTGAAGGCTGCATTCTTCTTGAATCAGGCGGTGGGCGAAGCGCTCAAGGCCCGGGGGGGAGGGGGACGGATGGTCACCTTGAGTTCCCAGGGTTGGTGGACGGGAGGAAGCCACGGCTCGGTGGTCTATTCCGCCTCCAAGGGAGGCATCGTCTCGATGTGCCGCGGTCTCTCCACCGCATACGCTCCACATGGGATCATGGTGAACTCGATCGCGCCCGGGGTGGTCGACACGCCCATGCTGGGGGTGGGCCTGACATCAGAAGACCTCGATGCCATAGCAGCGTCGTGCCCGATGGGTCGGCTGGCCAGACCGGAGGAGATCGCACAGGTGGCGGTGTTCCTCCTCTCAACTCACGCAAGCTATGTCTCCGCGGCGACCATAAACGTCAGCGGGGGACTGCTCTTCTACTGATTTGGCAAGGGCCGCCGCCAAAACAATCAGCGGGGAAGGGTCGGCCAAGGTTCAGCTTCTCTATAGTCGGAGGGACTGCCAGTCAGCCGAACAAAGGAGGGCGCTCATCACTTCCAATAACAGCCTGCGGGGAGGGGTGGGTCGAACCGACGTCACTCCGCCGGTCCCCGCCGACCTGGTCGGATACGTGCGGCGTTGGATTCCCGCAACCGAGGTGCGAGCGCCGCTCACAGCCACCGCCCTGGTGCTCGAGTCCGAGACCGAGCGAGTGGCGATACTCGGAATCGACCTGGCCATTCTGAACCCCGACTACGCCACCATGATCCGGGAGCGGATAGCCGAGGCCATCTCCACCCGGCCCGAATCGGTGCTGCTGAACGTGAGCCACACGCATGCCGGGCCCCATACGCCCGGACGCGTGAAGCTGGGAGGACGCCTCGACGAGATCAAGCCTTCCGAGCAGGCCTACTTCGAGATACTCCCCCACCAGTTGGTGTCGGCCGCCCTGATAGCGGCGGAGAACACCGTGCCAGTGAGAGTCGGCTCGACCAGTACGGAGGTCCGGGGGTTGTCGGTGAACCGGCGTGAGCGGGTTCAAGGCGTGGAAGGGACGGTGGGATCTCTGAACACCATCCTGGGGTGGAACCCCGATGGTCCGATCGATCGGGATGCGGGTGTGATCAGAGTCGACCGCCACGACGGTTCGCCCCTGGCGGTGGTGGTGAGCTTCGGGTGCCACCCGGTGACGGTGGGACCCGAGGACCCGGCCATCAACCCCGACTTTCCCTGGCCGCTCAGAGAGGCCGTCGAGGAGGCGACCGGGGCGATGTGCGTCTTCCTGCAGGGCGCGGGAGGAAACGTCCTTCCGCTGCAGGCGTTCCTGCCCGAGACCGGAGCCGAGAAGGCGTTCGGCGAGAAGTTGGCGGCCGAGGCTCTCCATGCCATGGGCAACATCGAGACCTTCGAGACCCGGGTCGAGCGCCTTGCCTACGGCTCCGTGACCCCCATCGCCCTCTACCGGGTGGTGCGCGCCGAGACGCAGCCGGCACAGGAACTTGCGGTGGCGTCCACAGTGGTGGACCTGCCGCTCAAACGGGTTCCCCCCATCGCCGAGGTGCAGGCCGAGCGAGACCATTACCAGGCCAACCTGGATAAGGCCCGCGAAGCCGGCGCCGGCTGGGAGGAACTCAACCCGATCCAGTACCACATCAGTTGGGCGGAGGTGGCGATCGCGCAACTGGAGGAGGCGCCCTATGACCGGGTTCCGGCCTTCATACAAGCCATCCGGATAGGAGACACCGCGATCGTGTCCATCCCGGGCGAGGCGTTTGCCGAGATCGCCCTGGCCATCAGGGATCGGTCCCCCGCGGACCGGGCCAAAACCATATTCTCCGGCTACTCCAACGGGGTCATCTCCTACCTGCCCAGCGCCGCCGAGTACCCTCACGGTGGATACGAAGTGGACTACGCTCACCACAGTTACGGTTTGATCGAACAGGTCGCCCCCGAATCCGAGGCGATACTGGTGGAAGCGGGCGTAAAAGTCCTAAAGGAGTTGTGGTAAATGGTCCGGATGCGGATGAACCAGGCGGTGGCAGCCGCCCTGGCCGACGAAATGCGCGAAGACCCCGATGTGGTGGTGTTCGGGGAGGACGTGGCTGTGGCCGGTGGTCCTTTCAAGACCTCCGACGGGCTCTTGGAGGAGTTCGGGCCATCCCGGGTGAGGGACACTCCCATCTCGGAGATGGGATTCCTGGGGATGGCGGTGGGAGCGGCCGCCTCCGGTCTTCGTCCGGTCGCCGAGATCATGTTCATCGAGTTCCTCGGCGTGGCGCTCGACATGGTGGTAACCGAGGCCGGCAAGTTTCACTTCCTGTCCAGAGGGGCGTTCACTTGCCCGATGACCGTCAGGGCTTCCATCGGCGCAGGCTTGGGCTTCGGGTGCCAGCACTCCCAGACCATGGAGAACTGGATGAGCCACGCCCCCGGCCTGAAGATGGTGATGCTGTCCGGTCCCCAGTCCGCCTACGGCCTGTTGCGGTCGGCGATCCGCGACCCCAATCCGGTGGTGGTGCTGGAGCCGCGCGCGCTCTACGGCGGCCGGGGACAGGTGACCACCGGCGCCGACGGAATCCTGCCGCTGGGCGAGGCCCGTCGGGTTAGGGAAGGCGAGGCTGTGACTGTCGTCTCCGCCGGAGCGATGGTGAAGGTGGCGCTGGCCGCCGCCGAGTCCTCCGATGACTGGTCGGCGGAGGTGATCGACCTCCAAACCCTCATCCCCTGGGACCGCGACGGCGTCGTCTCGGCGGTGAGGCGGACGGGTCGGCTGGTGATAGTTGAGGAAAGTCCGTACACCTCGGGGTGGGGGACCGAGATCGCCGCCCATGTGGGCGCCCGGTTGTTCGGGGAGTTGCGCGCACCGGTGCTGCGGATTACCTGTCCCGATGTACCGGTGCCCTTCGGGCGGGAACTGGAGCAGCGCTATATGCCCAACCCCGGATACGTGACGGATCAGATAGACCAACTGCTGGCCACCGGTCGGACGCCCGACCCGTGGTGGGTGGGAGAAGGGAGACGCGCGTGATGGGCGACGGCCAAAGAATGGAGCGGCGCCGGGCGGTCGCCAACGACCGGGTGGCCCGCTATGAGCGGATGGTGGAGATTCGAGCCTTTGAGGATCGGGTCCAGGGACTGTTCGCCCAGGGACTGGTGCACGGCACCACCCACACCGCCCAGGGTCAGGAAGCGGTGGCGGTGGGGATCGCGGCTGCGGCCCGGCCCACCGACCTGGTGACCTGTACCTATCGGGGCCACGGCATAGGCTTGGCGCTGGGCATGACTCCCGAGGTGATCCTCGGAGAGATCATGGGTCGGGAGATCGGCTGCGTCGGGGGGATCGCCGGCTCCATGCATCTCTGTGATAGGGAACTGGGCCTGCTGCCCACTTTCGCCATCATCGGGGCAGGCATCCCGGTCGCGGCCGGGGCGGCGCTCACCGCCCAGGTGCGGGGAACCGACGACGCGGCCATCGGAGTTTTCGGCGACGGGGCTGCCAACATCGGCGCCTTCCATGAGGGCTTGAACCTGGCGGCTATATGGAACCTGCCGGTGGTGTTCATATGCGAGAACAACCAGTACGGGGAGTACAGCCGCATCGACCTGACCACGCCCATCGAAGATCTGGCCGACCGAGCGGCCTCCTACGGCATCCCGGGGATCATCGTCGACGGACAGGACCCCGACCAGACTGTCGAGGCGGTGGGTGCGGCTTTGGCTGTTGCACGCTCCGGCGGGGGCCCCACCCTGTTGGAGATGAAGACCTACCGTTATGCCGGCCACTCCCGGGCGGACAAGGCCGAATACCGTCCTGAGGGAGAGTTCGAGCGCTGGTACGAGCGGGATCCCATCAACACTTTCCGGGCAAGGCTGGAATCAGAGGGACTGTTGGCCGCGGGAGCAGCCGAAGAGATAGAGCAAAAGGTGGCCGCCCGCCTCGAGGCGGCGCTGAGAGCGGTCGAGGAAAGCCCTCCGGCGACCGTCGACGCCATGTTCGGGAACATCTACGCGTCGGCGTAGGGGGCAGGTGGACGGATGCGTTACGAGGTGAGGATGCCCAGGTTGGGCGAGACCGTGGACGAGGTGGTGCTACTGGAGTGGCTGGTCGAGGAGGGGGACCAGGTCGAGGAGGGGACCGAACTGGCTCTCGTGGAAACCGACAAGGTCGAGACCGAAGTCCCCTCCCCCGTGGCGGGGACCGTAGCCGAACTCACGGTGACCGAGGACGCAGAGGTAAACACAGGCGAAGTGATCTGTGTCATAGACACCTAGCTTCTCCTGTGGCGGGGTCGGGTCGGCGGCGGTCGTGGGTTTTGCCACAGGCTGTGAAAATAGCTGCGGCAGGGAGGTTGGTTTCTGTCCCAACGCCATTACATACTGATACCAGCCAAACACTGAGACCGTCCGCCCAGGCGTCGCCCGGACCGCGTCGAGGGATCAAAGCGGCCTAATCAACAGGCCCTGTCCCAGGCTGGACAGAGCCTGATGACCCATGGAAAGGTGGTGGCGGGGGAGGGTTCCCAAAATAGGGGACGAGAATTTCGCGACTTCCCGTTGTGATCAACAGGAGCCGGTCGGGCCGGTTCGGGTTACCGGGGGTCTTCTTCCTTGGCGTCGGATTCCAGCCAGCGCGCCTCCGAACCGGGCGGGGCGTAGAACCACAGCACCGTGAGGCCGTCGGGTCCCGAATGGGTCTGATGGGGAAGGTTGGAAGAGGCGAATATGACGGTTCCCACCTTCATGGCATGGGACTTACCGTCGATATCCAACCAGCCCGAGCCGGAGATCACCACGGCCACCTCTTCCGCCGCGTGGGAGTGAGGAACGGTCGAAAAGTGAGGTGGCAGAGACGCCGTCCCCATCACTATCTTGTCCGAGTTGCCCAGTTCGGGAGAGGCTTTCACATGCATCGCCCGACCTTCTATCAGCGGGCCGTCTCCCGCAATCCCTTTGGCCAAGACCTCCTCCACCTCTGCGGCCAACTGCGAGATAGTCCACTTGGGCGTTTCGGCCATGGTTCTCGTATCCTTATCGAGCCGGTAATCACCTTGGCGTGAGGCCATAGGCATTATAGGAGATCGACCAGCCATCCGGACGGGGCCCGGACATTGGGCCGGCTCTATGAATCGCAGACGGCGGTCGCTTCGATCTCGATCAGATAGCCCGGGTCCAGAAAGCTCGACACCTCGACCATCGTGGAGGCGGGCTTTATCTCACCGAAGACCTCGGCGTGCGCCCGCCCAGCCTCCTCCCATCGTGAGATGTCGGTCAAAAACATCCTGGTCCGGATCACGTCCTCCGGCGTGGCGCCCAACTCGGCCATCGCGGAGAGCATTATCTTCAGACAGGCCCGGGTCTGTCCGTACATGTCCCCGGGAGCGATAACGGTTCCATCAGGTGCTGCGGCGGTGGTGCCGGCTACTTCAACCAGGTTTCCCATCCGGACCGCCCGGGAGTAACCCACCGGGTCCCACGGACGGTTGGAAGATACTTGCTGTCGCTTTTTGGTCGGCACGGACAGCCTCCTGTTATCTGGGGTCCTTGATGTCTTCGGCTGGAGACACACCCACCACGATCGGGAACCGGCCTCCTCGTGGGGACGGATCGTAACAGAAGATGCGTCGACCCATCTCCATGGGCGTCTCCGACATTGTGTGGTGCACATCGAGTTTGAATGCCGGTATCCCTGCGGCACTTCCACCATCTCGCTCTTGCAATCCGGTCCTGCGATGTCCTCGGCCAGGATCAGCCGGGCAATGGCCCGGAATAGGACCCTATCGGGCGCCGGTGGGGGATATTCATGGGGATGGCGCGAATTAAACACTGCTAACACCCCTGGATTCAGGTATGCGCCAATAGCATGGTTGGTGTCTGCTGTCCGTTAATTACGTAGTTTGGAAGGAGGTAGGACTGATGCAAGGTTTAGACAGCTATTTCCGAGTCTCGGAAAGAGGCTCTTCGATCGGCACAGAGGTCCGCGCCGGCATCACCACATTCCTGGTGATGGCGTACATACTGTTCGTGAACGCGGGAATTCTCAGCGCCGGAGGGCTTGACCCCGCTGCCGTTGCAGCCGGTACGGCGCTGGTAGCGGCGATCATGACGATCGCTATGGGAGTATTCTCCAACTACCCGATCGCCATGGCGGCCGGCCTGGGGCTCAACGCGGTGGTCGCCTTTAGCCTGACGGCCGATGGTCTCTCGATCGAGGGAGCAATGGGCGTCGTGGTGTGGGAAGGCGTTCTGGTCACAATCCTGGTCTTGTTGGGCCTGCGGGAAGCCGTGATGGCCGCCATACCGACCAGCCTCAAGTATTCGATCGGGGTGGGCATTGGCCTCTTCATCCTGTTCATCGGGTTGGTCAACGGCGGGTTGGTCCACGGAGGCGGGGGCACGATCGTAGAATTCGTGTTTCCCACTACAGCCTCCCAAGGCGTGACTCTGGTCGGAGTTCTGATCGGTCTGGTTCTCTTGGCGCGCAGGGTCAAGGGCGCGATGATCATCACCATCGCGGTCACCACCATCGTGGCGCTGATAGCAGGAGTGGCAAGCGTGCCGGACGACCTCGCGGCGTCGGTGAGCTTCGAGACCTTCGGGGCCTTCGACCTGGGCAACTCGTTTGCGGAACTCGGGTTCCTGTCGGCGTGCCTGGCGATCTTCACGCTGATGCTCGCCGACTTCTTCGACACGATGGGCACTGCCACCGCCATAGTCGAACAAGCAGAGTTGACCGACGAGAAGGGCGGCATCCCCCGTCTCAAGAGCCTCCTGTTGGTGGACTCTCTCGGAGCAGCGCTCGGAGGCGTGGCCGGAGTCAGCTCGAACACCAGTTACATCGAGAGTTCGGCCGGGGTGGCGGAGGGAGGAAAGACCGGATTGACATCCGTCGTCACCGGGATCCTCTTCCTGATCGCCATTGTCCTGTCGCCCCTGGCCGGAATTGTCCCGGCTCAGGCGACGGCGCCGGTGCTGATCCTTATCGGGTTCCTCATGGTCGGGCTTCTCAAGCACATCGACTTCACGGACCTCGAGGAAGGGCTGCCGGCGCTGCTGGCGGTGATCCTCATGCCGTTGACGTTCTCGATCACAGTCGGGATCGCGGCCGGATTCGTGACGCACACCTTGATCAAGGTGGTCAAGGGCAAGTCGGGCGAGATCCATGTCCTGATGTGGGTGGTCTCTCTTGCCAGCCTGGTCTACTTTGCCAGCGACTGGATCGAGATGTTCCTGTAACTCCGTTCCGGATAACCATTTGAACGAGAGAGAGCGCCACACGGCGCTCTCTCTCTTTTGGGACCTGCCTTCACCAGGCACACTCGACTAACGTGTTGCACCACAAGCTCTCAAGGGGAAAGAAAACCGGCCATGGAGAGATTCATCAGGGGCCTGCCCAAGACCGAGTTGCACATTCACATCGAGGGGACGCTCGAGCCGGAGATGATGTTCGAGATGGGGGAGCGGAACGGTGTGGAGTTGCCGTTCGGGTCGGTCGACGAAGTACGGGCGGCATACCAGTTCGATGATCTGCAGTCCTTTCTGGACATCTATTACCAGGCCGCCGAGGTGCTGCAGACCGAGGACGACTTCGCCCGGTTGATGGCGGCCTACCTGGAGAGGGCGGTATCGGACGGAGTGCGCCATGCGGAGGTCTTCTTCGATCCCCAGACACACACCGAGCGAGGGATCGACATCGGAACGGTGATCCGGGGACTGGTGCAGGGCCAGCAGGACGTGGAGGGAATTACCTCGACCCTGATCCTCTGTTTCCTCCGGCACCTTTCCCCCCGGTCGGCTGTCGAGGTGTTCGAGCAGGCCCGGCCGTTCCTAGATCACATCCAGGGCGTAGGGCTCGACTCCGGGGAGTTGGGCAACCCCCCCGAACTGTTCGCCGAGGCCTATCGCCGCGCGGTTGAGGCAGGCTTGAGACCGGTGGCCCACGCCGGGGAGGAGGGTCCGGCGGAGTATGTGTGGTCGGCTCTCGATGTCTTGGGAATCGAGCGCATTGACCATGGGGTACGAGCCGGGGATGACCCGACCCTGGTGGACAGGCTGGCAAGGGAGCAGATCCCTCTGACAATGTGTCCCCTGTCGAACCAGAAGCTTCAAGTCTTCCCCGACCTGGCCGATCACAGCCTCAAGAGACTCATGGATGCCGGGGTCCTGGTCACGGTCAACTCCGATGACCCTTCCTACTTCGGTGGTTACATTGGCGACAACTACCTCGCCATCGCCGCCGCCCTGGATCTCTCCCGTGATGATCTGATCCAACTGGCCCGCAATTCGGTGACCGCCTCTTTCCTTCCCGAGGATCGGAAAGCCGCTCTCCGGCAGGAGATCACCGATTACGTTGCATCCGTCACGTAAAGCCGGCCGACGCGGCCGGCCGGGGTAGACCGCCCTACCCGACCCCTAGTGCTCTTCGGCCGGGTAGACATCCACCGTGATCGGGAACTGGACCTCCTCGTGGGGGCGGATGGTGACGGGAAAGGCGCCGACCTTGCGGATGGGGGTATCCAACACCACATGTTGCTCCTCGAGGTTGAAGCCGGTGTCGCGCCGGACCGCCTCCACCACGTCCCTGGCGCCCACCGAGCCGTACAGGTTCCCCGCCTCGGAGGCGCGGGCGGCTATGACCACCATCTTGCCCACGAGTCTGGTGGCGATCTGCTCCGCATCGCTCTTGAGCCGCAGGTATTCGGCCAGCTTCGCCTGCTTCAAAGCCTGAACATGGGCGATGGCCCGCGGGGTGGCTTTGATGGCCTTGTTACGTGGTATCAAGTAGTTTCGGGCGTAGCCCGGCGCCACTACCACTACCTCGCCCTTGTATCCCAGCCCGGCGATGTCCTCGGTCAGAATCAGCTTGGCGCTCATAGGTTGGTGTAGGGCAGGAGCGCCATCTCCCGGGCGTTCTTGATGGCGCGCGCCACCGCGTTCTGGTGGCGCTGGCAGTTGCCGGTGGACCGCCTGCCGCGGATCTTGGCGCGGGCGTCGGAGATGTACCTGCGCAGCAGCGTGATGTCCTTGTAGTCCACGTAGCTGATCTTCGAGTCGCAGAAGTAACAGGAGCGCTTCTTGACCCGCCGGTAGCTCGACCCCGACCGTGGTCTTCTCCTGGTTGAAGCTTTGCGTGCCATACCGTTCCTTTCCTAGAAGGGTTCCTCGTCGGGGCTGTAGGAACCGGTCGGATTGACCGGGCCGGCAGGAGTGCGTGACCTCTGACCGCTGTCGTAGTAGCCGCCGCTGCTCTCGCGGGTGGTGCGTCTCACGTCGGCGGTGGCCCATCGCAGCGAAGGCCCGATTTCATCGATCCTTATCTCCACGACCGAACGCTGGCCTCCGTCGGCCGTTTCCCATTGGCGCTGTTGGAGACGCCCGGTGACGATGACTCGGGCTCCCTTCTGCAGCGACTCGGCGACGTTCTCGGCATACTGGCGCCATACCGTCCCTCGGAAGAAATTGGCATCTTCCTGCCACTCGTTGTTCGAGTCCCGCCAGCGATGGTTGACGGCCAGGCGGATGTTGGCTCGGGGTATACCCGAAGTCGTGAAGCGGAGCTCGGGGTCCTCCGTCAGGTTCCCTACCAACGTTACGGAGTTGTTATAGGCCATTTCTCTATTCCTCTCTAGTTCCTGGGACCTCGCTCAGCTTTCAGGACGGACAACTTTATGACGTAGCACCTCGTCGGCCAGTGACAGGACCCGACGAAGGGCGTCCACCGTGGCCGGCTCCGACTCGAAGCGGTTGACGGTGTAGTAGCCCTCGGAAACGTGGTCTATCTTGTAGGCCAACCGCCGCTTACCCCAAGGGTCTGTCTCTTGGTTGACGGCTCCCTGGCCAGCCAGGAACTCGCTCAACTCAGAAACCTTTTCCCGGTACTGGCCCTCGGTCAACTCGGGGCGATGGATCGTCATCAATTCGTACTGACGCAAGACAGCGTCACCTCCTTTGGTCATCTGCTTGACGTGCAGAAGGCCCCGTCATTGGGGCAGGATCGCGGTGCCGGCGGGCACCTTTTGGGGGGTTGTGCAGGCCATGATAATAGCCGGTGAATTCCTGGACAATCCCGCGTTGGCTGCTACGGCGATTCAGGGCGCCACGGCGTTTTTTCGCGGAAAGAGGATCTCCCCCAAGGCTACGGCGTCGAAAAAGCCGGGAAGAGCCTCGAGCGCATAGCGGACAGGAGCCTCCGAGGGATAGGTGGGACACGGGTCGGCCTGGCATGGGACCATGGAGGCCACCAGGAACAGGGATCCACTCTCATCGAAGAACCCGATGTCCAGGGGGATGAGCGTGTCCTTCATCCAGAACGACACCTGGACGGGAGCCTCCCAGGCAAAGAGCATCCCGTCCAGGTCTCCCAGGGAAGTCACCCCCATCAGGCCGCGGCTTCGCAGGACGGGAGTGTCGGCCAAAGCCACCCAAAGCGACCGGTCGCCCAGGTCGGCGTTGACGATCTCGAATCCCGAGATGTCTCCGGCGTCGGGTTGAGGCAGGGGCGTGCCGGTGGTGGCCGGAGCGGCCGTGGTGCTGGTGGGGGATGCGGCGGATGTGGCCGAAGACGAAGTGGCTGTGCTGGGCGTTCGTGCGGATGCCGCTTCGCCCGATGTGGTGTCCGGAGCGGCCGTGGCGCTGGCGGGGGAAGCGGTGGAGTCGGTGGTGGGAGAAGAGGTGGTTGTACCGGCCGGTTCCACTGGGACCGTTTCGTCCAAGGAAGTCGCGACGGTTGGCTCTGTCGTGGCCGCTCCGGCCTCGGCGTCGTCTCCCGGCAGGCTGTCGGCCGGGGCCTCCCCGCAAGCCCCGGCCAATAGGATGACGCAGACTAGAAGGAGGAGGCGCTCGCGTTTGAAGGCGTCTCTCCCGATAGGGCTTCCTCGAGGTTGGCGTCCACGTTGTAGGTCTCTTCCTGGGAGGGGAAGCGACCGGAGCGCACATCGTCGCAGTAGCGGCGAAGGGCGTCGGTGGCGACGGTTCGCAGGTCGGCGTATCGACGGACGAACTTGGGGTAGCGGCCGAATCCCAGCCCCAGGAGGTCGTGGAAGACCAGGACCTGTCCGTCCGCGGAGATCCCGGCGCCGATGCCGATGGTTGGCGCGGAGATGCGTTCGGTCACGACCGACGTAACCACTTCGGGTATGCCTTCCAGGACCAGTGCGAACACCCCGGTCTCATCCAGGGCCTGAGCGTCCTGGATGATCCGGCGGGCGGTGTCCAGCCGCCGGCCCTGCACGCGATAGCCGCCCTCGGCGTGGATGGACTGGGGAGTGAGCCCCAGATGACCCATCACCGGGATCTCGGCGGCCAGCAGTGCTCGGATGTGGGGAACCCGTTCCGCTCCACCTTCGATCTTTACCGCCTCCGCGCCCGCTCTGATCAGCGTGGCGGCGTTGCGGACCGTCTCTTCGGGGGAAACGTGGAAGCTCATCCAAGGCATGTCCGCAACCACCAGTGAATGGGGCTTGGCCCGGGCGACCGCGGCAACGTGGTGGGTCATCATCTCCAGGGTTATCGAAAGGGTGTTGTCGAAGCCGTGGACGGTATTGGCCGCCGAGTCTCCGACCAGGATGATGTCGATGCCCGCTTCGGAGGCCAGAATGGCCCCGGGATAGTCGTAGGCGGTCACCATGGCGATCCTTTCAATGCCTTTCCGGGCTCGGATGGAAGGCACCGTTACTCTTGCCATGTTTATCTCCTCTCTCCCCACCGCGGAGGGTTGGGGGATCGGGTCAGTTGGTTCGTCAGCCCGGTGGTCGGGGGTCAGCACGCTCGAATCGAGTCGACCGCCCCCTTGGGCTGGCTGCCCTCAATAATAAGACGCCCACATTGGAGACCAAACCGGATTTGACGCAAAGCGTTGACTCCCCGCTCTGTTGTGGCCTCCGGCGTTGGAGGGACTGCTAGAGGTAGATACCGAGCAGGATCAAGACAAGGGTGAGAACGGTCACCACCGTGAGCCTCTTTCCCCTTATCGGCTCCTCGACCCTTGAGGTCCTGATTTTTCCGACCTTGAACACCGAGGCGGCGATCAACATCACGACGGGATGAAAGAGGTCATCCCAGGTCTGGTTGACGATCAAAAGGATGATCCCCAGCAGCACCTGGACATCCAACATGATGGATGAAACCGTTACCAGTGAAGGGCGATGGGAGGACTCCTTGTTCCATCTGGCCAGCCCGATCACCACCATGGCGATCAAGGCCACCAGAACCAGCCAACGGAGCCCCGAATGCGTCTCTAAGAGAAAGTCCATGGTCCCAAATTATATTGCTTTGGCCATTGGCGGATTCGGAGTTTGCTGCCGCTCGGTCTGTTAGTCAATGATTCGGGGTTTGGTGAGGTTGTTACCCTCCGGCGGCAATGCGAGCCACCCGGCTCACAACATGCCAGGGAACGGGCAACTAGCAGCCCTGGAGGACCAATGGAGGACCATGATGCTCTTTGAGTTGAGGCAGTACCGGTGCCGATCCGGCAAACGTGATGAGTTCGTCCGGTACATGGACGAGACGCTGATCCCTTTTCAGGCCTCCAAAGGAGTGGTGGTAGTGGGCTGCTTCGTCGACGAGGAGGACCCGGACGGATACGTGTGGATCCGGCGTTTTGACTCCGAGGAGGACCGCGAGCTCATCTACGAAGAGATTTACACCAGCGACAGGTGGAACACGGAGATTCTGCCGGCGGTGGTGAAGATGCTCCACCGGGAGGAGTCGGTGATCTCCCGGCTCAATCCGACACCCAGGTCGGTCATCCGGTAGCGGTCTGGTCCCGAAGCCAGACGATATCGGCTTCCTGGCCCTCGGACGGGGTCTCCACCACCACCGGGGCGGCGGCGTCTCGGACAACTTCGGCCAGGAGGTCCGGGGGGATCTCTCCTGACTTCAGGTTGGCGTGGCGATCCCGGCGAGAGTTGAATGGGTCCCGGGAGTTGTTGGCATGGACCAGGTCAATGCGTCCGGTTACGGCCATGACCCGTTCCACCAGTCCCTCCAACGGCTCTCCACCCGCCCATGCGTGGCAGGTGTCGAGCACGAAGCCCACCTCCAGATCACCGACTTCCTCCCAGAGACGGCGCACGTCCTCGAGGCGACGGGCAGCGGCGTTGTCTCCGGAGGCGGTGTTCTCGATCAGGACCGGGACTTCGGTGTCGAGGTAGGAAAGAGCCTTGCGCCAGCGCCCGGCCGCCTCCCCGAGTCCGCCGCTCCCGGTGGCATGCCCGCCGTGCACGACTACCCCCGCTGCTCCGATTTGGGCTGCCGCTTCGCAGGTCTCGGCCAGGATTCTCCGGCTCGGTATCCGTACCCTGCTCTCTCCGGCCATGACGTTCACCAGGTAGGGGGCGTGCACGTATATGGGAATGGGGGAGGAACGCAACTCCTCGGAATCCGACCGGGGGAGGGGCTTCCTCCAGCTTTGAGGATTTGACAGGAAAACCTGCACGACTTCGGCGCCCACCTCCCGCGCATCGGACAGGGGGCGCCGGTTGGAGAGGTGCGCTCCGATCAACACGGGGCGTCCGCCGCAGCCACTGCTCTCTCCTGGGCCAGGCGGTCGAGGTAGTGGTTTGCCACGGTCTCTACCACCACTGCCCGCACGGACCAGTCAGAAGCCAAGACCCGCAGGATTCGTCTTCCCGTCCATCTGGCTCCCCAGGGTTGGGAGGGGAGCCCCGGCCGGGGACCGTTCGGCTGCAGGACGATGGTCAGGCTGGACAGGAGACTCCCGTTGTCGTCCACCGGCTGGGCGAATACCTGGCTGATCGATTCCCAGGGCAGGGGGACAAGGGGCCGGAAGGGTCCCAGCAGGGCAATGGAGAGACCGTCTGATCCCACTGTCAAGACCGGACGTATACGCATGGCCGACACCAGTCCCCACCCCAGGAGGAGAGCCCCGGCGACCAGGATCATCGCAGCCCACACGCGTTCGCGGTCCTCCAGGATCTCGTCACCCGCGAAGACCAGCTCCGCCAGTCCCCTCGCCAGCCAGTTCCACCACAGCAAGTCCGACGCCGCCACAACCAGCACCCCGCCCGACAGCACAGCGACCCAACTGCGCCGGGACGAGTTGTACACGGTGAGTGTCTCCATGTTCTCCTAGGGGCGGCGACTTACACGATACCGTGTTGGAGCACGAACCCGACGTGCCGGAGGCGCCACCGAGAGGGCGGATTGGCGGAAGGGAAGGCCCGGCGGTTAGCTTTGGGCGAGATGCGATTGATTCTGATCCGGCACGCCGAGCCTGACTGGATACAGGGAGGAAGAATGGTGGGCAACCCGGCTCTCACCGAGTTGGGGCGACGCCAGTCGGCGCAGTTGGCCGCACGGTCCTGGTCCGGGATTGACGAACTGTGGGTCTCGGAGTTGCGACGGGCCCGGGAGACCGCCGCTCCCCTGGCCGAGGCGCTGGGATTGGAGCCGCGGGTGTTCAGGTGGATGAACGAGATCGGGGACCCCGTGGAATGGGACGGGATGTCCCAGAGCCAGGTTGACGCTCGCATCGCGGAGTTCTACAACGAGCCGACGATCGACAGACTGTGGCGAGGAGTACGGAGAGGGGAGTCCTACGGAAGCTTCCAGAAGAGAGTCACCGACGGGTTGGTGTCCACCCTGGGTCGATACGGCACGGAGATGATGGAACCTTCCCAACCCCGGTTGTGGAAGGTCGGCAGCCGCAGGTCAATATTGCTGGTTGCCCACGGCGGCACCAACGGAGTGATTTACGAGAACCTTCTGGGGTGCGGGACGACGCCCATCGCGTGGCACAAGTTCCGCTCCCTCCACACCGCAGTCTCCGTCCTCCAGACCTATCCGCTGGCGGACTCCTGGATGTTCTCCCTGAGAAGCTTCGGGGATGTGACTCATCTCTCGCCGGAACAGGTGACCGGATAGGGGTTACTGCCCGTATCGACGGTCTCGACGGGAGAAGTCTCTGAGGGCCCGGAGGTAGTCGACCCGGCGGAAGGCCGGCCAGTAGACGTCCACGAAAACAAACTCGGCATAGGCGGACTGCCACAACAGGAACCCGGATAGTCTCGACTCTCCCGAAGTGCGGATCAGAAGGTCCGGGTCAGGGGTGCCGGCGGAGTACATGTGCCGGGCCAGGCCGGCGGAGTCGATCCGTTCCGCCAGGTGTGCCGGGTTCTCGACACCGAAGCTCAGTTCGGCCACAAGGTTCCGGCAGGCATCCACGATCTCCTGGCGGCCGCCGTAGCCCATGGCAATGGTCAGATTGCGGCCCTCCGACCCCGGGCCGGTTCTTTCCATGGCGCTCTTGGCCGCGGTGACCAGGCTGGCCGGCAACAGATCCAGACTTCCGATGAACTGCAGTCCCATCTCGTGCTTTCGACAACGCTGGGGGAGTCGCCGGAAGAGGTTCACCAGCACTTCGTAGTAGGGCTCAAGCTGCGCCGAGGGCCGGCTGAGATTCTCCTTCGACAGCACCCAGGCGGTAATCGACGGTATGCCCAGCGCCGCCGACCAGTCCACAAAGTCCTCGAACCGGCGCATGCCCTCCAGGTAGCTTTCGACGTAGTTGGGGAGCCCGCTCCGCCGGGCGTAGCGGCGATGACCGTCGAGGATCACTCCCACATGCCGGGGGAAGCGGGTGGCGTCCATCCGGTTGAGAAGCCGTCTCTCGTAGAGGCGATAGAGGAGACCGGTGAAGGGGGAGATCATCGTTCCTGGGCGTTTGCTCACCACAAGCCTATCTCGAGCCTCTCGGATCCCAGCTGAAGAAGCGGGTGGTTATCACCAGCCCCAGCATCAGCCACGCGCCCATTATCGCCAAGTTCTCCCAACCGAGTACCGGGCCGGTATGGAAGGGGTCGAAAGAGGCGCCGAACGGTTCGGCAAAGTGCTTGAGCGGGAAGATGTCTCCCAGGATCACCAACCATCCCGGGGCGTCCTCGATCGGGATGAAGATGCCCGAGATGAAGGCCATCGGGAGGAACACGGCATTGGTCACCGCCGGCGCGGTATCGGCGGTCCTGACGAGGGCACACACCGACAGTCCCAGCGCCGAGAAAGTGGACATGCCGAGCACGAAAACGGACAGAGCCACACCGATGTTGTCCCAAACCATGACGAATCCGAACAGGGACCAGCCGACCACGAACATGGCGACCACCGAGACCACCGCGATCCATACCCCGGAGCCGATCCTTCCGGCCATGTAGATCCACGCCGGAAGGGGAGTGCCCCTCACCCGCTTGAGAATGCCCTGGTCACGGGCGAAGGCGGTTCCGATGGACAGGTTGCTGAAGGTCGCCGAGCAGGCGGCGAACACCGCCATCGCCGGCGCGAAGAACTGGGCGAACCGATAGCCGTCGGCCACTTCGGAGCCTCCGAACAGCACGCTGAACAGCGCCAGGAAGAAGACCGGAAGGGCCAATGTGAAAAACGCGGCCACGGGTGTCCTCCAGAACGTGCGATTCTGGCTTCGAATCTGCCTCCACAGCAGCGATAGGTCCACCCGCAGAGCCGTCACTTCGGTTCTCTCGCTCTATCGGCCTCTTCCATGATGTCGAGGTAGACGTCCTCCAGGCTGGGCCGGGTCACCTCTAGGCCGGCCAGCTCCACACCTCCCTCCGTGGCCCACTTGGTGAGTGTGTACAGATCGGCCGTTGGGTCGGTGGACCGGTATGTGACCTTGTTGTCGCCAATCTCGGGGCCCTCGCCGATGACGGGCAGATTCGCCGTTTCGGGCACGTTGAACCGGACCGTGGTTACCGCTTGGGCCGAGCCCAAGGTCTCCGGCGTTCCCTCCGCCACGATCCTGCCCTCTGCCAGCACGACTATCCGATCGGCCAGATGCTGGGCTTCGTCGAGATAATGGGTGGTGAGGAGAATCGTCTTGCCCAGGGCGGTGAGTCCTTCGACCAACTCCCATGATCTGCGTCGGGCCGCGGGGTCGAATCCGGTGGTGGGTTCGTCCAGGAACACCAGGTCGGGGTCTCCCACCAGCCCCAGGGCCAGGTCGAGCCGGCGCCGCTGTCCGCCCGATAGGGTCTTTATCCGCGAATCGCCCTTCTCCTCCAGGCCTACCAGGGAGACAAGTTCATCAACCGGGCGTCGCCGGGAATAGGCCCTCCCGTACAGTTCAACCGCCTCCCGGACGGTCAGGACCTCTTCGACCCCTGTCTCCTGGAGCACGATCCCGATCTGGTCGCGAAACGCCCGCCCTCCGGTGGCCGGGTGGAAGCCGAGCACCTCGATGTCCCCCTCGTCCGCCCGGCGGTATCCCTCCAGAATCTCCACCGCCGTCGTCTTCCCGGCCCCGTTCGGACCCAGGAGCGCCAACACTTCTCCTTCGGCCACCGTGAAGCTCACCCCGCCCAGAGCGGTTACATCGCCATAGGTCTTATGGAGGTTCCTGACGGTGATGGCGGCTGACACCGGAATCAGGATACATCGGTGGAGGGGGCTGTGACTTGTTCCCTCGTGGAGGCTCCGGGCGGCCATAAGAGCAGGTCATGCCCATCACAACAGGAAATTCGCGAAAATTTCGGCCCCTAATTCGGGAACCCTCCCCCAACACCTTGTCGACCTGTAACATCCCAGGTCAGCGCAGTGTCAGCG
>JAPPFC010000036.1 GCA_028824015.1 bacterium | reverse complement strand
TGGTGCACTGGTTACCGATCGACTTGGGACCTTCGATCTGGGTGTCGGAGATCGGATCGTCGTGGATGGACATCCACACCGAGTTGTCACCGGGGCGGAGGTCGCCAACGTAGTGGCTCGGCGCCCATGTGTAGACCAGGTACGGCTCACCGGCGGCGTCGCGGGCGATCGCATCGGCGATCATGGCGTCATATCCGCCGATGTCGAACTGCTCGACGTTGTCCCAACCGGCATTGGCGATCCACCCGTCGATGTTGACCCGGCAACCCCATCCCTCCGGACAACCCATTATCTGGAGGACGCCGTCGCCAGGCGACACGTCAGCTGCCTCGTAGGCGGCGAACTGGGCGGGATCGTTCACCAGAGCGTCGAGGGTGGTGACCCCGTTCGCCTCGGCGAATGCCTTGTTGGTGATCAGCCCCTGCACGCCTGCCCGGGCCATTTCGAAGCCGAGGGTGGTCACGTGCTCTGAGACCAACGAACCGTCGGGCATCTCACCGGCCAGGAACTGGTTGTGGTTGGGGAACCACGAGTTGACCCAGAAGTCGAACTCGCCGTTGGCCATCGCCACGAAAGCGTTGGACGGCGCCAACTCGAGGTCGGCCGGATCTGACACGTCATAACCCAACTCGCCCAACAGAGCAGCGACGATCGCCGCCTGCATATAACCGGTCGACCAGTTGGCACGGGCCATCGTCACCGACACACCATCACCGGGAGTCATGCTGATCGGCTGCTTGGCCTTCTCGAGCCAGGCGTCGACCTGGTCGCGGTTGGCTTCGATCCATGCGGCGGCGTGCCGCTTGACGTCGTCCTCGGTGTTCTCGCCGAGGCTGTAGGTGACGTTCTGGAGGGTCACGTCAACCGGGTTGATCGTGAACAACTCGAGCAACCGGGCAACCGCCGGGTTGGCGGCCAGGAAGTCGTTGTTCCCGGTGGCGCGAATGTCGGCCGCGTCCCAACCCAGGTTGCAGGGGTCGGTGGTGCACTGGTTACCGATCGACTTCGGACCTTCGATCTGGGTGTCGGAGATCGGATCGTCGTGGATGGAGAGCCACACGGCGTTGTCGCCGGGGCGCAGGTCGCCCACGTAGTGGCTCGGCGCCCAGGTGTAGACCAGGTACGGCTCACCGGCGGCGTCACGTGCGATCGCATCGGCGATCATGGCGTCATAACCACCGATGTCGAACTGCTCGACGTTGTCCCAACCAGCGTTGGCGATCCACCCGTCGATGTTGACCCGGCAACCCCATCCTTCCGGACAACCCATTATCTGGAGGATGCCGTCACCCGGCGAGACATCGGCTGCCTCGTAGGCGGCGAACTGGGCGGGGTCGTTCAACAGGGCGTCGAGGGTGGTAACCCCGTTCGCCTCGGCGAAGGCCTTGTTGGTGATCAGACCCTGCACGCCTGCACGGGGCATCTCATAACCCAGGGTGGTCACGTGCTCTGAGACCAACGAACCGTCGGGCATCTCACCGGCCAGGAACTGGTTGTGGTTGGGGAACCACGAGTTGACCCAGAAGTCGAACTCGCCGTTGGCCATCGCCACGAAAGCGTTGGACGGCGCCAACTCGAGGTCGGCCGGATCTGACACGTCATAACCCAACTCGCCCAACAGAGCAGCGACGATCGCCGCCTGCATATAGCCAGTCGACCAGTTAGCACGAGCCATCGTCACCGACACACCTTCACCGGGAAGGGCCATATCGTCGGCCATGTCGGTGGGTTCCTCCGGCTCGTCCATGTCGTCGTCCATGTCGTCCATGTCGTCGTCCATGTCGTCCGGCTCGTCCATGTCGTCGTCCATGTCGTCGTCGGTCGGGGCCGGGGCGGCTGTGGTAGCCGCGGGCTCCTCCGTCACTTCTGCATCGTCCCCGTCTCCGCATGCCGCCGCCAAGAGCGCCAGCACCGAAAGGACGGCGATCAGATGCTTGATGTGTCTTTTTCTCATGTAGTGCTCCTTTTCTGTTCCTTCCATCTTGGCTTGTTGCCGTCTGTCAGAGGTCTCCTTTGGTGTATTCCTCCTGTGTGTGAATCAAGTCGCTTCTGTGGCCGCGGAGGCCTGCGGGCCCCCGCGTTGGGCCATCAGCCCGGAGTCGCCCGCGTAGACCATGGACCGACGGAACTCTTTCAGGACACCCCGCGAGGAGATGAAGAGAAAGAACCCTGCCAGCAGGCATAGGAATGAACCAAACCCGCTGACGAAATTGGGATCGGAGGCGCGCACCAGCGAGGCGATCCAGCCTCCGGACGCAAGCAGGACTCCCACCCCGACAGCCGAGACCGCCACGCTCCACATCCAGCGACGCCGCTCGCCGCCGCCGAACACCCCGGCGGCCGGCAGGCTGAACAGGGCGCCCACCACTCCCAACCACAGGACCAGGCGTCCCAGGCCGGGTCCGTTCGCCGTGAAGCCGTCGGCTGCAATGGGATTCTTGCGCTGCGCTTCGGCCACCAGGGTGGCGATTGATATGGCGTTTTGTCCCGCTTTGGTGGTGTCCTCCCGGGCCTCCTTCTCGAGTTCGTCGATCTCGGCCTGCAGTTCGGGGGTGATCACCGACTGGGCCCGGGCGTCCACAAACCACGGTGACAGGCCTGCCACCCCCAGCAAGCCAACGATCACCAGCGCTATGGCAATCCGGCTGAACGAGATGTTGATCCGAAGCGGCCGGAGCGGGCTGTAGGGGGCGATGCGGATCCAGAGCGCCGCTCCGATCACCGCAATCACGCCACCCGCCAGGGCCGCCCAGGTCCCGATACCGTCCTGGTGCGAGACAGCCTCGGGAGAGGGTTCGATCCACAGGTAGGAAATTGCGGCGATCAACGCGCCCCCGGCGAACAAAAGCGCCCCGTCGGCGCCGAACCATCGTGCCCCCCGGCCCGGGCGGGTCAGGGTCGTGACGGCCGCTCCCAGCAACAGCAGGCTCATCGCCAGGACGGCGATGCCGAAATAGCTTCCTCCCTCGGCCGCCAGTCCGTTGGCGCTCACTCCCGCCAGGTCAAGGTCGGCGGCGCGGCTGTAACCGGAGACCAGCCCCGAGTCCAGGCTCCAGGGCAGGAACACCGAGACGATCCCGACCAACGAGCCGACCAGGGCCACCAGCGCACAGGTGCGTTCCGAGGCGCCGGCCGGGGCGGGTTTGCCTTCGTTGGCGTCCGGATCGCCGCCGCCCGATCCGGCCAGCAGGGCCTCGGGATCGCGCCGGTGCGCCCAGGCCCGGTAGATGCGGGTGAAGAGATTGGCGCCCTCGCCGGACTCGGTCTGGGAGATGCGGTCCAGCACCACCGCCACGATGAACAGGGCCAGGCCCGCCGAAGTCGAGAGGGGAGTGTCGATGTTGATGACCGCCCGGAACACCAGTAGGCCCAGTCCGCTGGCGCCCATGATGGCCGCGATGCCGATCATCGAGATGGAGAGCAGCAGAGTCTGGTTGAGCCCGGTCATTATGGCGGGGCGAGCCAGGGGGATCTGCACATCCAGCAGCACCCTCCACTCCGAGGCCCCGTAGGCGCGGCTGGCTTCCACCACGTCGGCGGGAACCTGGCGGATCCCCAGGTTGGTGAGCCGTATCAGAGGAGGTATGGCGAACACCATCGTCACCATGGTGGCCGGCTCCGGTCCCAGTCCGAAGAAGAAGATGAACGGAATGATGTAGACGAAGGCGTGGACCACCTGCATGGCGTCGAGAGCCGGTCGCACCGCGTTCCACACCCCGTCGACGCGCCCGCACAGCACGCCGAGGGGAATGCCGATGATCGCGCAGATCACCACCGAGACCACCACCAGGCCGATGGTGACGACCGTCTCCTCCCAGAACTCGTTGCCCAACAACCCGCAGAGCGCCAGCATCACGGCCAGGCCTACTCCCACCCTGAGATTGCGGGTGAGGGTGGCGACCACCAGCACGATGGCGCACACCAGAAGCCAAGGCATGTCGGTCAGTTCCCACCATGGGTGGTACTCGGGGCTGACGACAAAGTTGCGGAACAGGAACGAGAAGGGCCACTTGATGATGTCCAACACGGTTTCCATGTTGGCGACCACCCACGACACCATCTCGTCCATCCAGAACCCGAAGGGGATCTCCCACTCGTCGAGTATGGCGTTTTCCCAGAAACGCAGGGGGGCTTCCGCCTCCTCGGCCTGGGCGAGTATCAGTCCTGCGGCCCTCACATGAACACCTCTCGCTCGTAGTCGTCGATCAGCCGCTCCACCCGGCCCATTTCCTCCATGATCTTTCGCGGGTCGAGGTTGCCGATCAACCTGCCTCTCCCGTCGACCACCGCGATGGGCAGACCGCGGCCCGCCGCCGCGTAGACATCGTTGAAGTGGTCGTCACCCGAAGCGGTCTCGAAGTCGGTGCGGAGCGCCGGGCCCATATCGGTGGTGCCCATCCTCCCGGCGCGTAAACCGTCGGCGACGGTGAGCAGATGGGTGGGGCGTCCGTTGGCGTCCACCACGAAAGCCCCGGCGCGGTCGCCGATGTGGGCGAGCGCCTTCCGGAGGGACATGCCCATGGTGATCGGTCTGGGCTTGTCCATCACTTCCAAAACCTCGATCACCCGGCCCTGGTCGACGTCCTGGACGAACTCGGCGACATACCCGGTGGCGGGTCTGGTGAGGATCTCCTCGGGGGTGCCGATCTGGACCACCGCCCCGTCTTTCATGATGCACACCCGGTCGCCGATGCGGAGTGCTTCGTTCAGGTCGTGGGTGATGAACAGGATGGTCTTGCGGAGTTCGTTCTGGATCTCCATCATCTCATCCTGCATCTGGCGGCGGATGAGAGGGTCCAGGGCGGAGAAGGCCTCGTCCATCAGCAGGATGGGCGGGTCGGAGGCCAGCGCCCGGGCCAGCCCCACCCGCTGCTGCATGCCTCCCGAGAGTTGGCGGGGGTAGGAACCGGCATAGGGCTCCAGTCCCACCAGGGAGAGGGCCCTCATGGCGGCGGCGTCCCGTTCGGCCTTCGGGACCTTCTGGATCTTCAGGCCGTAACCCACGTTCTCGATCACCGACCGATGGGGAAAGAGGGCGAAGTGCTGGAACACCATCCCCGTCTTCTCCCGCCGGAAGGCCTGCAGGGCCGCTCCATCAAGGGTTTGGACATCGACGCCGTCCACCCAGACCTGTCCGTGGGTGGCGTCGAAGAGCTTGTTGACGGTGCGAAGGGCGGTGGACTTTCCCGAGCCGGACAGACCCATCACCACGAACAGTTCCCCCTCTCCCACGGTGAACTCCACGTTGTTGAGGCCCACCACATGGCCTGATTGACTCAGGACCTCGTCCTTGGAAAGACCCGCGCGGGTAAGTTCGAAAGCCCGCCCGCGAGGCTGCGGGCCGAATATCTTATAGACGCTCTCTAGGCGTATCAGCCCGGCCCCATTAGTGGTCATATCGCCCTTTCCGGCCGCTCCCAGTCCGACAACATTGATTGTGTAAACCGAACTCTAAAGGTTGAGGCTGACCGCGCGTTGTAATAGGGGCTACTTGTTCTTCATGCCCAAGGCAATTCCAGAGCTGAATACACCGGTTTGAGTCTGCCGAATCGGCGACAAGTTCTGCGAGGCTCATATGCGTTTACTAGTGACGGTCATCTGGTTACTAGTTAAGTTAACAGAACGTCAACTATAAGGGAGGGCAAACCCCGGACTAAATAGTTCCACCTAGTGGAACACCGTTCGGGGGTTCAAGCCACGGGCGCGGGCCCCCGCAGGCGTGTGACGCCTAGCCGCGAGCCTTGATCTCGGCGATCACCGCGGCCAGGATTTCGTGGAGGTCGCCGATGACCGCATAGTCGGCCTTGGTCACCAGGGGCGCCTCCGGGTCGGTGTTGATCGCCAGGATCTGTTTGGAGGCCATGCAGCCCACCCAATGCTGGACGGCGCCGGAGATGCCGCAGGCAATGTAGAGGTCGGGGGCTATTCGGGTGCCGGTCTGTCCGACCTGGTCGGAGTGGGGCCGCCAGCCGTTGTTGGTCGCCACGCGAGAACACCCCACCACTCCTCCCAGCAACTCCGCCAACTCCTCGAGAATTGCGAAGTTCTCGGCGCTTCCCACCCCTCTCCCGCCGCTCACCACCACCGGGGCGGTGGCCAGGGTGAGTCCCTCGGCCAGCTTGACCCTCTCCACCACCCTGGTGCGGGCCAGGGCATCGGGTATTTCAGGGACGAAGGTGGTGAGCGAACCGGCGGCGTCCCCGGCCGAATCGGGGGCCGGGAAGGTATGCGGGGCAATGGTCAGGAGTTTTAAGGTTGATCTGAGCCGGGCTCTCTCGAGGAGGCTCCCGCCCCATCTCACCCGGATCACCTCCCAGGCGCCGTCAGGCCCCCCGGTGTCCACGATCTCGGTGACGTTGGCCACCAGCGGTTGGTCCAGGACGGCGGCGGCATGAGCCATCACCTCGGCGCCGCGGTCATCCCCCAGAGAGATGACCACCGAGGCGTTCTTTTCGGAGGCCAACTGGGCCAACGCTTCTCCGTAGGCCTCGGGGGCGTAGTCGGTGAGGACCGGATGGGACATCACGTGTCCCGGAAGGCCCACCGGCTCGAGGGCCGCCCGGCCTCCTTCGCCGACCGTCGCCAACTCCAGGGATGCGTCCAGGCCCTCGGCCAGGACACGGGCGGGGGTGAGGGCCTCGAGAGCCGAAGGCGAGAGGGTCCCCCGGTCGTTGTCCACGAACACCAGGATCCGGCTCACAGGAGGCCCACCTCCTCCAGGAGGCGCACCACACCCGGAGCGGCTTCGGCGCCGTGTCCGAGGATGACGGTCTCGGTGACTTCTTCGGCCGGTTTCAGCAGGCTGACCATCTCCTGGCCTCCCGTCCTCAACCCCGCCGGGACCTCCTGGATCTCCGCCCGCCGGGACTTGAGGCGGCCGGGAAGCGTGGGATAGCGGGGCAGGGTGATGCCCTCTTTGGCCGCGGCCACCGCAGGCATCGGAAGGCGGTATACCTCGAAGCCCTCGTCGGTCTCGCGGCGGCCCACCATCCGGTCGCCATCGATCTCTATCCCCTTCAAGCCGCTTATGACCGGACGGCCCAGTTTCCGGGCCACCCTGATCCCCACCTGGTACCCCCCCGAGTCCGCCGACTCGTTCCCGAAGAGGATCAGGTCGAAGGGGGTTTCGGTCTCCAGTTCCTCGATGGCCTCGACCAGGGCCGCGGCCGTCGCCTGGGGGTCCAACTCGGTGGTGTCGGCCGGTACCAGCACCACCTTGTCGGCTCCGACCGAGACCGAGTAGCGGAGTTGCTCGGTCGCCTCCGGCGGCCCCAGGGTGAGAACGGTGGTGGTGCCGCCGTGCTTTTCCTTCAGCTGCACGGCCGCTTCCACCGCGCACTCCTCGTGCGGGCTGGTGGTGAACCCGAGGTGCCGGGTGTCGATCCCCTGGGAGTCGTCGGTGAGGACGATCCGTGCGCCGGGTGCGGGCACCCGTTTCACACAGACGAGGATGTTCACCTCAGCGCCTCATCCGTTCGTTGGCGGGGTCGAACAGCGGGGTGCTGCCCGCCACGGCCACCTTGACCGGATACAACTCGTTCATGTACATCACCGCCAACTCCCGGCCCTCCACCGCGTGCTCGGGCGGCAGGTAGGCCAACAGGAGGTATTTGCCCACGGAGGGTCCGTTCCCCGCGCTGGTGACATAGGAGGGACGGCCGTGGCTGTCGGTGATGCGTTGCCCGTCGGGGGTGAGGATCGGCTCGTTGCCGCCCATGTAGCGCTCGATGCCCGACGCCGAGGTGTGGTCTTCCACGGTGAGGGTGCACAGGATCGTGGCCGGGTCTTCGGCGCGCGCCTGCAGGTAGGGTCCCTTACCGATGAAGTCGGCCTTCTTGACCTTCGGGCGAGCCAGTCCTGCTTCCACCGGGTTGTACTCGGACTCCAACTCGGCGCCCATCAGGCGGTAGCCCTTCTCGAGGCGCCCGGTCGTTCCGTACACGCCGATGCCCACCGGGACGACCCCCCACTCCTGGCCTGCTTCCCACAGCATGTCCCACAGCTGGAGACCCTGTTCCATGGAGACCGAGATCTCCCATCCCAACTCTCCGACGTAGGAGATGCGAAGCATGAGGGTGTCGATTCCCCTCAGGTTGACCTCCCTGACCGATCCGTAGGGAAAGCCCTGGTGGGAAACGTCGTCGGAGGTGAGACTCTCGATGACTTTCCGGGCATTAGGCCCCCACAGACCCACCGTCGACACCCCTGAGGTGTTGTCGACGAAGGTCACGGACCCGTCGTCGGGCAGGTGCTTGCGGAACCAGTAGCGGTCCCGGGCGCCGTCGCCTCCACCGCTGATCACCCGGTAGTGGTGCTCGCCGAGACGGAGGATGGTGAGATCGGCCCGGAAACCTCCGGTCTCGGTTAGGAGAGGGGTGTAGACGGCGCGTCCCACCCGCACATCGCACTGGTTGACGGCCATCTTCTGGATGTAGTCGACCACGCCGGGTCCGGTGATGTCGAAGATGGCGAAGGCGGTCAGGTCCACCATCCCCACGCTCTCGCGCATGGCGAGGTGCTCGGCGTTGATGATCGGCGACCACCAACGGGCGTCCCATTCATGTTCGCGGCCCTCCACCCCGTACTTCTCCACCAGGGGAGCGTTCACCTCGTACCACTGGGGTCTCTCCCAGCCTCCCGCCTCGTAGAAGACCGCTCCCAGTTCCACCTGCCGCGGATAGGCGGGGACCGTGCGGACCCTCCGGTTGGACTCCCACTGCTCGCGGGGGTGAACGATGCCGTAGGTCTTGTTGAAGTGCTCCGAGCACCGGGCGTAGATGTGGTGGTTGTTCCGGGCGTATCTGTAGAAACGAGCGATGTCGGAGGAGTGGGGGTCGATCTCGGGATACCCCTGGGTCATCCACTGGGCGATCATCTTCCCCACTCCGGGGCCCTCCTTGATCCAGACCGCCGCCGCCGACCAGAGGTTCCGGACCTCAACGGTCTCCCCGAGGAGAGGCATGGCGTCGGGGGTGAGGGACAGGAGGCCGTTGATGGCATAGCGGATCTCCGCCGCCGACAGGATCTCGGGCATCAACTCCAGGGCGTGCTCCATCTGCAGGTCGAAGTCCTCGTCGGTGAAGGGCAACTCGGTGGGGGAGAGGAGGGACTCTCCCAGGGACGGGATGTCGTTCGGATGGTGGAAGATCGGACGGTGGGCGTAGGAGCCGACCTCCATCGACCCGGCTGTCTGACGCTCGTACATGTAGGTGTCCATGTCCCGCACGATCGGATAGCCGATCTCCGAATTGGTGGCCTGCAGGACCGGTATCGGACCGACGTCGATCATCTGGTGGACGGCGGGGGTGAGAGGGATGGTGGCGCCGGCCATCTCCGCCATGCGGGGACTCCACACTCCGCAGGCGATGACCAGATGCTCGGTCTCGATCCGGCCCTTGTCGGTCACGACCGCCGCGATGGCGCCGTTTCTGACTTCCATGCTCAGCACCTCGGTGTTGGGCAGGACGGTCAGGGCGTCGAGAGCCTGCGCCCTCTCCCGCATGATGGTTCCGGCCCGGAGCGAGTCGACCACGGTGACCCCGGGACTGTAGAAGCCTCCCAGAATGATGTCCCGGTTGATGAAGGGCACCAGTTCCTCCACCTCGGCGGGCGAGATGAGGTGGGACTCCACGCCCCAGGCGGTGGCCGACGTCATGCGGCGGCGGAGTTCTTCCATGCGCTCGGGGGCGCGAGCCACCTCGATGCCTCCGGAGACCACCATGACATCCATCTCCGCGTACTGCCTGGTGGAATCCAGGGTGAGCATGGTCATCTCTTTGGAGTGATCGACCGGGAAGCAGAAGTTGGAAGCGTGCCCGGTGGAACCGCCGGGGTTGGGGAGGGGTCCTTTGTCTATCTGGACTATGTTCTTCCAACCCATTTCGGCCAGGTGTCCTACCACCGAGTTTCCTGCAATGCCTGCTCCGATAACTATCACATGGGCGCTGGTGGGGAAGTCCATATCTCTACTCCCTATAGACGGGGACAGGAGGGGATTTTAAATGGTGCTGTATTGTTTGCACACCGGCTTGACATTGTGTAAACTTTTCCTGCACTGCGGGTGAAGTTACTTTCCAAAGTCCGTCGCCCTAAGATGTTTCCCAAATCCGTCGGCGTCAAGCCCTCCCATCCAACAGGAGAAACCATGAGTGAAGACTTTGACTTGGGTTCTCTCGACGACGAAGAACTCGTTGAGCAAATGCACGACGATCTCTACGACGGCTTGGCCGACGAGATCGCTGAAGGAACCGAAATTCTACTGGAGCGATCGTGGGATGCCCAAAAGGTGCTCAACGAGGCGCTGGTAGAGGGCATGCGGATCGTGGGGATCGATTTCCGCGACGGCATCCTCTTCGTCCCCGAGGTGCTCCTGGCCGCCAAGGCCATGAAGGCCGGCATGGAGATACTCCGACCCATACTGTCGGCCTCCGGCGTCGAGTCGGTGGGCAAGGTGGTGATCGGCACCGTCAAGGGAGACATCCACGACATCGGGAAGAACCTGGTGGCGATGATGCTGGAGGGAGCGGGATTCGAGGTTATCAACCTGGGAATCAACACCGACGCCGAGGAGTTTCTCACGGCCCTGGAGGAGCACGAGCCCGACATTCTGGGGATGTCGGCCCTCCTGACCACCACCATGCCCTACATGAAGGTGGTGATCGACGCCATGAAGGAAGAGGGCATCCGGGAGGAGTACATAGTCCTGGTCGGAGGCGCTCCCCTCAACGAGGAGTTCGGGGAGGCGGTGGGCGCCGACGCCTATTGCCGCGACGCAGCGGTGGCCGCCGAGACGGCCAAGACGCTGGTCGAGAAGCAACGCGCCAATGCCTGAGACGGGGTGGGGAGATGACTGAGACGGTCGTCTCCTCCGCCACCAGGGAACTGGTGATAGGCCCCAATCGTCCATTCACGATCATCGGGGAGCGGATCAACCCCACGGGCCGAAAGCTTCTGGCCGCCGAGATGAAGAGGGGAGACTACAGCCGGGTCGAGGCCGACGCCCTGGCGCAGGTCGCCGCCGGTGCCCACATGCTGGACGTGAACGCCGGCATACCGCTCGCCGACGAGCCGGCCATCCTGGCCGAGGCCGTCCAACTGGTGCAGTCGCTCACCGACGTGCCCATCTCCATCGACTCCTCGATCGTGGAGGCGTTGGAGGCCGGCCTCGGGGTGTATCAGGGCAAGGCACTGGTCAACTCGGTGACAGGTGAGGAGGAGGTGCTGGAACGGGTGTTGCCCCTGGTCGCCAGGCACGGAGCGGCGGTGGTGGCCATCTCCAACGACGAGACCGGCATCTCCGAAGACCCCGACGTCCGGTTCGAGGTGGCCCGAAAGATCGTCTCCCGGGCCGCCGACTACGGGATCCCGGCCTGCGATGTGGTGGTGGACCCGCTGGTCATGCCGATCGGCGCGCTCGCCAACGCCGGCAGGCAGGTGTTCCACATCCTGGGCCGCCTGAGAGACGAGTTGGGGGTCAACTCCACATGCGGAGCGTCGAATGTCAGCTTCGGACTCCCCAACCGTTCGGCGATCAACTCGGCCTTCCTGACCATGGCGATCAGCGCCGGTCTCACCTCTGCGATAACCAACCCCCTTCACGAGGAGATCCGCACCGCGGTGATGGCCGCCGACGTGATGATGGCCAATGATCCCGAGTGCGCCCGGTGGATCCGGGCCAACCGGGCCCCGGCTCCGGCGGGAAGGGGGGGAGGTTCCCGGCGGGGAGGGGGTCGCCGTCGGCGGACCGGGCGAGGCGCCGATGTCCAACCCGGCTGAACCCAGGATAATTTTCACACCTTCGGGCCGGAGGGGCCGGGTGCCCCGGGGAACCACGGTGCTCGAGGCCGCCCGCATGGTGGGCGCCGACCTGGCGTCTTTGTGCGGGGGGAGGGGGATCTGCGGTCGGTGCCAGATGACGCCGGTGTTCGGGACATTCGCCAAGCATGGGATCTCGGTGGGTCCGGAGGCGTTGAGCGAGTGGTCGGAGACGGAGTCCTCCTACCGGCGGCGCCGCGGACTCGGGTCGGACAGGCGGCTGGGATGCATGGCCAGGGTGTGCGGGGACGTCCTGGTGGACGTTCCGCCCGAGAGCCAGACCCATCGCCAGGTGGTGAGAAAAGACGTCGACGTGGGGAAACTGCGGTTGGACCCGGTGACCACCCTCCACTACGTGATCACGCCCCCGCCTTCCCTGGAGAAGGCGGCCGGAGACGCCCAACGGCTCTGCGGGGCTCTCGGGGAGCAATGGGGACTCACGGAAGTGGGAGTGCGGGCGGAGGTGCTCGGAACCCTGCAGGATGCGCTTCGCGAGGGCCGGGGACAGGTGACCGCGGCGGTACGGGATGGCCGGGAGGTGGTGGCGGTGTGGCCGGGATTCTCCGAAGTGGTCCTGGGGGTGGCGGTCGATGTGGGCTCGACGACCATCGCCGGACACCTGGCCGATCTGACCACCGGGGAGATACTCGCCTCCGACGGCTTGATGAATCCCCAGGTGAGGCTGGGGGAGGACCTGATGAGCCGGGTCTCCTACGCCGCCATGAACGAGGATGGGGGAGCGCGGTTGACCTCTCTGGTCCGGGGGGCGGTCAACCAACTGTGCGCGGGTCTCCTGGAGTCGGCGGGGGCCGACTCCGAGTCGGTGCTGGAGATGGTGGTGGTGGGCAATCCGATCATGCATCATCTCTTCCTGGGACTGGACGTGCGTCCCCTGGGGGAGGCCCCCTTCACCCTGGCCACCGACGGTCCGGTCGAGATTGCGGCTTCCGAGGTGGGAATCGGCCTGGCGGACGCGGCCCGAATCTACCTTCTTCCCTGCATTGCCGGGCATGTGGGAGGAGATGCGGCGGGGATGATCCTCGCCGAGCGTCCCTATGAGTCCACCGAGATCACCTTGTTGTGCGACATCGGGACCAACGCGGAGATCGTGCTGGGCAACTCCGAGCGGCTGCTGGCCGCCTCCAGCCCCACCGGCCCCGCCCTGGAGGGGGCCCAGATATCGTCGGGACAGCGGGCGGCGCCGGGAGCGATAGAGCGGGTGCGCATAGATCCCGACACCCTGGAACCACGTATCCGGGTAATCGGGATCGATCGCTGGTCGGACGAGCCGGGGTTCTCGGAGTTGGAGGCGGAGACGCAGGTTACGGGGATCTGCGGATCGGGGATCATCGAGGCGCTGTCGGAGTTGGCGGCGGCGGGGGTGATAGCCGCGGACGGCCGCATAGACGGGCGGGCGGCGGAGCGTTCCCGCCGGGTGGTGGAAACCGGGCGGACTTTTTCCTATATCCTTTGGGATCAGGGTTCGGAGGTGCAAGTAACTCAGAACGATGTCCGGGCGGTGCAACTGGCCAAGGCCGCGCTGTTGGCCGGGGCTCGGCTGCTGATGGATCACCTGGGGACCGACCGGGTGGACCGGATCCGCCTGGCGGGCGCCTTTGGCTCCCACCTCAGCGCCTCGCACTCGATGGCCCTGGGTTTGATCCCCGAAATCTCCCCGGAGCGGGCCTCATCGGCGGGAAACGCGGCGGGGACCGGTGCGTTGATGACCCTCCTGAGCGGGGAGTGCCGGCGGGAGATAGAACAGGTCACGGGGAGGGTGGAGAAGATAGAGACCGCCATAGAGCCACGCTTTCAGGAGCACTTTGTGGAGGCGATGTCCTTTCCGGGCGCTCGGCAGGGCGGCGACGGCGAAGGGCGAGCACACCAGCGACGATCCAGGCGGGGGTCTTCCCGTCGAGCAAGAGAGAGGCGGAGATGAGCAGCAGAAGAAGAAGATCAGGAGGCCGGGCTGCGCGGGCCGCCGCTCGGGCCGCGGCCCGGCGGGAGATGGAGAAGTCTCCGTTCCTGACCAGCAACCTTGCACCCTACGAGGTGCTGAGCACAGAGGGCCTGGAGATCATCGAAAACAATGCGGAGATAATCCTTGAGAGGGTGGGGGTGGACATCACCGACGCCCAGGCGGTGAAAGACTTCGCCGAGGCCGGCGCGGACGTCGACGGGACCAGGGTCCGTTTCCCGCGGGGGATGTGCCGCCAACTCATCACCGCCACCGCCCCGTCGTCCTTCACCCAGGTGGCCCGCAATCCCGCTCGGTCGGTGGAGATCGGGGGAAAGAACATGGTTCTGGCCCCCACCTACGGTTCTCCGTTCGTCCGGGATCTGGAGGGTGGTCGCCGCTACGCCACCCTGGAGGACTTTCACAACTTCGTCAAGCTGGCGTACATGTCTCCCCACCTCCATCATTCGGGAGGGACGGTGTGCGAGCCGGTGGACATCCCGATTCCCAAGCGTCACCTCGACATGGTGTATGCCCACATGCGATACTCGGACAAGCCGTTCATGGGCTCGGTGACCGCTCCCCACCGGGCGGCCGACTCGGTGGAGATGGCCGCTCTCCTCTTCGGGGAGGACTTTCTGGAAGAGAACACGGTGATCATCTCGCTGTGCAACGCCAACTCTCCTCTCACCTGGGACCAGGCCATGCTGGGCTCGGCTCGCGAGTACGCCAGCCGCAACCAGGGAGTCATCATCACACCCTTCATCCTGGCGGGGGCGATGGCGCCGGTGACGGTGGCGGGCGTGGCCGCCCAGACCCTGGCGGAGGCGTTGGTGGGTCTCTCCTACACCCAGGTGGTGAGGCCGGGCGCCCCGGTGATCTTCGGGTCGTTCGCATCCTCTCTCTCCATGCAGTCGGGAGCGCCGACCTTCGGTACCCCGGAGCCGACCATCACCCTGTTCGTGCTGGCGCAGTTGGCTCGGCGGTTGGGAGTCCCGTTCCGCTCGGGCGGGAACCTGACCGCCTCGAAGATCCCGGACGCCCAGGCCGCCTACGAGTCGGCCGCCACCTTTCAGCCCACGCTCCTGGCCGGAATCAACTTCGTGCTGCACGCGGCTGGATGGCTGGAGGGGGGGCTGACGATGGGGTATGAGAAGTTCATCCTGGACACCGATCAGTGCGGGATGGCCGAGGCCCTCCTGAAGGGAGTGGACCTGTCGGAGAACGGGCAGGCCCTGGAGGCCGTGATCGAGACCGGTCCCGGCCAGCACCATCTCGGGTCGGCCCACACCCTGGCCAACTTCGAGACCGCTTTCTACCGGTCGTTCACCGCTGACAGCAACAGCTTCGAGCAGTGGTCAGAGGAAGGTGCTCTCGAGGCCGCCGAGCGGGCCAACTCGCTGTGGAAGAAGTCCCTCGCCGAATACCAGCCGCCTCCCTTGGATGAGGCCCGTGACGAGGCGCTCCGCGAGTACATCGCCAAGAAAAAGCAGTTCTATCCCGATTCGGAGGTGTAGCGGTGGCGTCCGCCTATGCCGAACGGCTGAACGGCGTGGGTCCGGCCACTCGTTCGGCGATAGCCGAGGTTCTCAGGAACGCTCGCTTCGAGATCATCCCCCTGAAGAACGCGGTGACCCAGGCCGCCCACCTGCCTCCGGGCTCGGTGATAACCGTGACGGCCTCTCCCAACAAGGGGATGGAGGCCACCATGGACCTGGCCGCCGAACTGGCCGAAGCCGGCTTCGACGTTACCCCCCATCTCTCGGCTCGGCTCCACCGGGACCGGGCCCATCTGGAGGCGACTCTCGACAGGGCGGCGGAGTTGGGTCTTCGGCGGGCTTTCGTGGTGGGAGGAGACCACCTCCACCCCGGAGAGTTCTTCGACGGGATCTCCCTGTTGCGGGCGATGGAGGAGATCGGCCACCCCTTCGAGGAGGTGGGAATCCCCGCCTACCCCGAGGGGCACCCCCTGATCCCCGACGCCAAGCTCGAGGAGGCGCTGTCGGAGAAGCAGCCCTACGCACACCATCTGGCCACCCAGATGTGCTTCGACGCCGACGCGATTCGCAGCTTTCTCTCCGGGGCTCGGACTAGGCGGATCGGGCTTCCCGCCTTCCTGGGCGTGCCGGGGGTGGGCGGGAGGCTGAAGCTCCTGGAGATCTCGGCGCGGATCGGGGTGGGAGACTCCGTGAGGTTTCTCACCAAGAACGCCCGGGTGGTGACCAGGCTCCTGGGCCCGGGAGGGTACGATCCGGGAGAGTTGCTGGAGGACCTGGGAGACAGCCTGGTGGATCCCCTCCTGGGGATCGAGGGACTGCACATTTACACCTTCAACCGCTGCGAGGCCACCGAGGCCTGGCGACAGGAGTACCTGGAGGCCCTGCGGTAGCGGCTCTCGCCCCCGACGGTAAGGTCACGCTGAATGCTGGTTGACGCGATCTGGCTGGTTCTGGGGATGGCCGTGCTCATATTCGGTGCGGAACGCCTGGTCACCGCCGCCGAGCGGCTTGCCCACCATTGGGGGATGTCGACGGTCCTGATCGGAGCGGTGGTGGTGGGACTGGGCACCTCGCTGCCGGAGATGCTCATCTCGGGACTGGCCGCCGCCCGGCCGGCAGGACTCGACCTGGCCACCGGCAACATCGTGGGATCCAACATCGCCAACCTCTCCCTGGTGCTGGGCGTCTCCATGGTGATAGCTCCCCTCAAGAATGTGCAGGTGGACCTGCGGCGGGAGTGGCTGGCGATGTTGGCGGGATCGTTTGTGCTGGTGGCGTTGGCATGGAACAACGCCCTGTCCCGCTGGAACGGAGTGATCCTGATCGCGGGGATGGCGCTGGCGCTGATGCTCCTGGTCAAGTGGTCCCGCGATCCGCGTCTGATCGACGGGGACACAGACCGGGACTCCAGCGGGGTGGGCGATGCCTCCAGCTCCTCCGCCATCTCGGGGTGGAAGGACAAGGTGCAGGTGCTGACCTCCGTACGGTTCCTGGGGCTCGGGTTCCGGCTGCGGGTCACCCTGTGGAAGGAGATCGTGATGGCGGTGGTCTCCCTGGGGTTGACGCTCTGGGGAGCGGACCGGTTGGTGGATGGAGCCACAGGAATCGCCGAGCGGCTCAACATCTCGGGAGGGCTGGTCGGCCTCACCCTGGTGGCCCTGGGCACGTCTCTTCCCGAGTTGGCCACCGCCATAGCCGCCGCCCGGCACGGTGACAACGCGCTGGTGATCGGGAACGTGCTGGGCTCCAATCTCTTCAATGCGCTGGCGGTGGGAGGGATCGCGGGCGTGGTGGGGGACGGGGTCTTCGGGGGGAACTTCAGGGGAAGCCTTCTCTGGATGCTGGCAGCGGCGGTGGCGGCGGGTGGCATCGCCAACGGCCTTCGCGGAGTGGACCGTCTCCGTATCCACCACAGTCCCAATCGGCTCCTGCAAATGCTGGGGAGCGCGCTGGTCAGGAGTGACGTGGTCTTCAATCGCTGGTCGAGGAGCCGTATGGCCGGGTGGGTGCTGGTGGTCTTCTACCCCCTGGCCCTGATTCTCGCCGGCTTGTAGATCAGGGAGTCCGGGGCCCTCAGAGGGAAAACCCGGCCAGTTCCGCGGTGAGTTGGGAGGCGACGTCGCACAGCAGGCGGCCGATCCTGGCCTCCGCCCCACCCGGAGGGAATCGGTAGGAGGGTCCGTGCACGCTCAGGGAGGCCACGGTCTGGCCGTGGGGATTGCACACCGGTACGGCCACCCCGTTGATGTCATCGGCGTACTCCCGGTGGGTCCAGGCGTACCCGTCCCGGCGGACCCTTTCCAGGCGGGCCATCAGGGCCGCAGGCTCTATGAGGGTCTGAGGGGTGTGCCTCGCCAAGTCCTGTTGCAGGTACCTCCGCAGCCTCTCGGGATCCCACGTCGAGAGGAACACCATTCCGGGCGCCACCGTGTGGTGCGGCAGGGCGAACCCGGTCCAGTCCTGGACCTGCACCGTGCGGTCGGCGGTGACCTGGCTGACATAGAGCGTGTTGTCGCCCTCCGGCACCGACAAGGTGGCGTCCTCTCCCAGGTGGGAGACCAGGGACTGCAGGTGGGGACGGCTCAACTGGGCAAGCACCTGCGGCGAGGTCCCCCCGCCCGCCAACACCTCCAAACCGTGGCCGACCCGGTACCGGCCCCGTTTGCCCACCTGCTCCACCATGTCGAGATGCTGGAGGGTGTCGAGCATGCGGGACACCGAACTCTTGGGAAGTCGGGTGACCCTGGCGATCCGGGCCAGGCTGGCCCCGTTGGGGGAGGCCACCACCACCCTCAGCACCGCGAAGGCTCTGGTCACCGCCCGGACAGGGGAGGTCACAGTGTTCGGTCCGGGGATGGGAGGTATGTTCGCATTATTCCTGTCGGTAGAGCGTGCCGCCAGCCGGAATGTACTATAATACGGAACAAGTCGAAGGAGTCTGGGGATGGCTACTCAAAACAAAGTGATCCTCACCTGTGCAGTCACGGGAAGCTCGCACACTCCCACCATGAACATCGGGATACCGGTCACCCCCGAAGAGATGGTGTCCCAGTCGGTGGATGCGCACTCCCGGGGAGCGGCGGTGATCCACATTCACGCCCGCGATCCTCTTACCGGCCGGCCCAGTCCCGACGTAGGGCTGTTCCGGGAGTACTGCGCGGGCATCAAGGAGCAGTGTGATGCGGTGATCAGCATCACCACCGGAGGCGCCACCGGCCAGACCGTCGAGGAGCGACTGGCGGTCATCAAGGCGCTGCAGCCCGAGTTGGCCACCTGCAACCTGGGGACCATGAACTACGGGCTGTTCCAGATGATCCCCCGCTACGAGGGCCGCTGGAAGTACGACTGGGAAGAGCCGTATCTGGAGTCCACCCGCCACGAGCCATTCGTGAGCCGTTTCTCCGACATCGAGTACATGCTCACCGAGTTGACCGAGGAGACCGGGTGTCGCTTCGAGTTCGAGGCCTACGACGTGGGACACCTCTATACATTGGCGTTCTACGCGGACCAGGGCTTGGTGAAGCCTCCCATCTTCATGCAGTTCGTGGTGGGGACCCTGGGAGGGATAGGGCCGGACGTCGAGAACGTGGTGGCCATGAAGCAGGTCGCCGACCGCCTGTTCGGGACCGACATCCAATGGTCGGTGCTGGGGGGAGGCCGCTTTCAGTTCGACATAGTCACGGCAGGAGCGGTGCTCGGGGGCCATGTCCGGGTCGGCTTGGAGGACGGCATCTACCTGCGGCGAGGACGGCTGGCCGACAACAACGCCGAACAGGTGGCGAAGATGGTCCGCATCCTCGAAGAGCTTTCCCGCGAGACCGCCACCTCTGCGGAGGCCCGGGAGATTCTCAATCTCAAGGGCCTTGACAATGTGGCCTTCTGACCGGCGCTGACCATGGTGACCGGACCGGGGGGGTCGCCCGGGCAGTTCCGCGCCGACGTAGGGGTTGTCGGTCTGGTGGGGACCGGCGTCATCGGGAAGGGATGGGCGGTGCGCGCCCTCTCCCGGGGCTGGCAGGTGGTTGCCACCGATCCCGCTCCCGGGGCGGCCGACAGCCTGATGGCCTTCGTGGAACGGGCCTGGCCGGCCGCTGTGGCGCTGGGGCTCTATCCTGGGGCGCGGCCCGATCGGGTGAGATTCGTCGAGAGCATCGAGGAGACCGCAGCCCATGCCGACCTGGTGGTGGAGTCGGTCCCCGAACGGGAGGAACTGAAGAAGGAGGTGGCCCTCCGGATCGACGGGAACCTCCCGGCCGATGTGTTGATCTGCTCCAGTTCCTCGGGCCTTCTGCCCAGCCGCCTGCAGGCCGGACTCCGGCACCCGGAGCGGTACCTCATCGCCCATCCCTTCAACCCCGTCTACATACTCCCCCTGGTGGAACTGTGCGGGGGCCGTCTCACCAGCCCCGCCGCGCTGGCCGCGGCCCGGGCGATCTACGAAGACCTGGGCATGCATCCCTTGGTGGTGCGTAACGAGATCGAGGGCTATCTCTCCGACCGCCTGCAGGAGGCCATGTGGCGGGAGGCATTGTGGATGGTGAGTGACGGCGTCGCCACCACCGATGAACTCGACCAGGCCATCATCTACGGGCCCGGCCTGCGCTGGGCCGGGATGGGGACCATGCTCACCTTTCACCTGGCGGGGGGAGAGGGGGGAATGCGACACATGCTCCGGCATTTCGGCCCCGCTCTGCAGCTTCCCTGGACCAACCTCGAAGCGCCACCCCTGACCGACCGCTTGTCCGAGTCCCTGATCTCCGGCACCGATCAACAGGCGGCGGGCCGGAGCGTGGCCGAGTTGGAGCAGCTTCGCGATCACTTTCTGATCTCGGTGATGCGGGCGCTTCGGCCTCACAACCTGGGCGCCGGGCGGATGGTTGCCGACCGGGAGGCGGTCCGGTTGCGGGCCGCGGCCCGGACCTGGCGCCCCGGAGTGGAGGTGGGAACCCCCCTGGAGCTCTATCACACCCAGGTGGAGCCTGATTGGGTGGACTACAACGGGCACATGACCGAAAGCGCCTACCTGACCGCCTTTGGGTGGGCATCCGACGCCCTGTTCCGTTTCGTGGGGATCGATGAACGGTACCGGGCGGCCGGTCACTCCTTCTACACCGTGGAGACCCACATCCACTACCGCCGCGAGGCTTCCGTGCACCAGGAACTCTTCTTCACGACCCAGGTGCTGGGAGTGGACCGAAAGCGCCTTCACATCTTTCACACCATGTACTCCGAGGACGGAGACCGGCTGTCCTCCACCGAGCAGATGCTTCTTCACGTCGACACCCGGGCGGGCGCCACCGCACCCATCCTCCCCGGACCGGCCCGGGCGCTGGCCGCCGTGGAGGAGGCCCACCGGCAGCTGGGAGTCCCACCCGAGGTAGGGTCGCGGATGAGCCTCGACCGCCGCGACTAGAGACAGGGATACCCAACCATGGACTTCTCGCTCACCGACGAACAGGAACTGATCCTTTCAACCGTCCGAGATTTCACCAACCGGGAACTGCTACCCCACGAAGACGAGGTGGAGCGGTTCGGACACGTCCCCGCCGAAGTGGCGGAGAAGATCAAGAAGAGGGCGATCGATGCGGGGATCTTCGCCGCCAACATGCCGGTGGAGGTGGGCGGCGCCGGCCTGGACAACCTGACCATGGCGCTGGTCGAGAAAGAACTCGGCAAGGTCTCCTATGCCCTCCACCACCTGGTGGCGCGGCCCTCCAACATCCTGCTGGCGTGCGTCGGGCCCCAGCGTGACCGGTACCTCTATCCCACCGTGGCGGGGGATCGAATGGAGGCGCTGGCCATGAGCGAGCCGGACGCCGGATCCGATCTGAGGGGGATGAAGTGCCGGGCGGTCCGGGACGGAGAAGAGTTTGTGATCTCGGGCGTCAAACACTTCATCTCCCATGCCGACATCTGCGACTATGTGATTCTCTTCGCCGCCACCGGTCCCGAGCCGGACGCCGTCGCCCAGCGGGGCCGCCTGCCCCAGCGGATCACCGCCTTCCTGGTGGATGTGGGGACTCCCGGCTTCGAAGTCCGGGAGGGCTATCGATCCGTGTCGCATCGGGGATACAACAACTCGGTCCTCAATTTCGACGATTGTCGCATCCCGGCATCCCACATCCTGGGGGAGGAGCATCGAGGTTTCGAGGTAGCCAACACCTGGTTGGGCGAGACCCGGCTGGCGGTGGCCGCCAACTGCCTGGGCAGGGCGGAGCGGGCCATGGACCTGGCGGCCGGATGGGCGGCGCGCCGGACCCAGTTCGGCCAGACCATCGGACGCTTCCAGGGGGTGTCTTTCAAGCTGGCGGACATGGCCACCCGGTTGGCTTCGGCGGAGCTTCTCACCCTCCGGGCCGCCTGGAAGGCCGACCGTGGCACGATGACCAACGCCGATGCGGCCATGGCAAAGCTGGTCGCCACCGAGATGCTGGCCTACGTCACCGACGAGGCCATCCAGATCTTCGGGGGGATGGGATTGATGGACGAACTGCCCCTGGAACGCCTGTGGAGAGACGCCAGGGTTGAGCGCATCTGGGATGGCACCTCCGAGATCCAACGTCACATCATCTCTCGTTCCATGCTCCGGCCCCTGGAAGGCTGAACCGGGGTGTCGAGACTGGCGCGGCTGCTGAGGCCCAGGACCGTGGCGATGGTCGGCGGCAGTCTGGTCAACCGGCTGGTGGAGTCCTGTGAGCAGATGGGGTTCGGAGGAGAGATCTGGCCGGTGAACCCCGATCGGGACCGGTTGGCCGGCCTGCGGTGCTTTCCCGACCTCCGGGCGTTGCCGTCCCCGCCCGACGCGGCCTTCCTGGCCGTCAACCGCGGGCGGACCATCGAGGCGGTGGCGACCCTGGCCGACATGGGAGCGGGCTCGGCGGTCTGTTACGCCTCGCTCTTCGCTGAGCAGGGAGAGGACGGCGCCGCCCACCAGCGGCGTCTGGTGGAGGCGGCCGGTGAGATGCCCATTCTGGGGCCCAACTGCTACGGTCTGGTCAACGCGGTGGACCGCGTGGCGCTGTGGCCCGATCTACTGGGGTGCGAGCCGGTCTCGGAAGGGGTGGCCCTGATCTCCCAGAGCGGGAACGTCGGGATGAACCTGTCGTTCCAGAGTCGCCAGTTGGCGGTCTCTCACCTGGTCACGGTGGGGAACCAGGCCGTTGTGGGGATAGAGGACCTGATGGAGGAGATGCTGGAGGACCGGCGCGTCAGGGGGATCGGTCTGTTTCTCGAAGCGGTCCGGGATCCCGCCCGGTTCCTGGTCATGGCGCGGAGGGCCCTGGCGGCCCGGGTGCCGGTCGTGGCCCTCATGGTGGGCCGTTCCCGTCGGGGAGCGGAGATCGCCCGGAGCCACACCGCCTCGATAAGCGGCATGACCCAGGCATACCGGGCCCTCTTCGACCGTGGCGGGGTGATCAGTGTCGACACGATCCCCGGTTTGTTGGAGACCCTCGGGGTGCTGGTGGGGGTCGGTCCGCTCCGGGGCAACCGGATCGTCTCCATGTCCTGTTCGGGAGGGGAGGCGTCGCATGTAGCCGACCTGTCGGAGGGCACCAGCCTGGAGTTCACCCCCTTCCCGCCCGGGCAGGCGGCCCGGGTGGAGCGGATACTGGAAGGGAGGGTGAAGGTGGGCAATCCCCTCGACTACCACACCTTCATCTGGGACGACCGCGCCCGGCTGGAGCAGTTGTTCGGCGAGGTGACCTCCGGTCCCCAGGACGCCACGATGCTGGTGCTGGACCTCCCCGACCGGGAGGGAGACTTCTCGGCTTTCTGGAAGACGGCCGAGGCGATGGTGACGGCCCGTTCGCGATCGGAGCGACCTGCCCTGGTGGTGTCGGGCCTTCCCGAAAGCCTCTCAGCAAGCCTGGCGAGGGAGTTGGCGGCGGCCGGGGTGACGCCGGTGCGCGGCATCGCGGAAGCCCTGGCCGGACTGGACGCGGCTGTCCGATGGGGAGAGGCGGTGCATTGCGAGCCTTCCGTTTCTCCCGCCGTGGTCCCGCCGCCGGGTGGCTGCACCGTTCACCTGGATGAAGCCGGAGCCAAGGCGCGCCTCGGAGAGTGGGGGGTGGCGGTCCCCCGGGGGAGGGTCGCTCCGTCCGGCGGGGTGGAGGAGGCGGCGGAGGAGATCGGCTACCCGGTGACGATCAAGGTGTTGGGCATCGATCACAAGACCGAGAGTGGAGGGGTGAGGGTGGGGATCCGCACGCCCGCCGATCTGCGTCTCGTCCTGGCGGAGATGTCGGAGCGCTACGAGGGACCGTTCCTGGTGGAGGAGACGGTCGGCGGGGTGGTGGCGGAGTTGCTGGTCTCGGTGCGCCGGCAGTGGCCGGTGGGATGGCTGGTGACGGTGGGCGCCGGGGGAATCCTCACCGAATTGGTTGACGACTTCGTCCACTTCCTGGCCCCGGTCGGCCCCCGGGAGGTGCGGGCCGGGTTCGGGAAGTTGAAGGTGGGCCGACTGCTGGCCGGATACCGGGGGGCCCCGGCCGCGGATCTCGGCGCCTGCGCAGCCGCGATTGGCGCTCTGGTGGACGGGGTGCTGGGCGACGGGGATGTGGTGGAGGTGGAAGTGAACCCATTGCTGGCAACCGCCTCGGGGGCCGTGGCGGCCGATGCACTGCTGAGCGTGACTGGTTGAAGAGAGTGCGACCGCCTGGTGGCGGCCGGACTCTTTCATGCTGGGCAACGGCTATCCGTCTCGTAGAGGACCGCGCGGTACCCTTTGCCGAACTAACCCGATGACCGGACTCGGAGGCCGAGGTGTGAATGGCTGATTCAGAAGAGCATTCGGACAGTCTCTCCGGTCAACCAATCCTGGCCTCGGGGGTTTGGAAGGTTTTCGGAAAGCGCGTGGCGGATGCCATGGCAATGGCCAGGGACGATGTCGACCAGGCCGAGATCCTGGCCAGGAGCGGGTGTGTCGTGGCGGTGCAGGACGCCACCTTCGAGGTCAACTGGGGGGAGATCTTCGTGGTGATGGGGCTGTCGGGCAGCGGAAAGTCCACCCTTATCAGGTGCCTCTCCCGGCTGGTGGACGCCACTGCCGGGACGATCGTCATCAACGGCCAGGACCTGGGAGAGATGCCCGAGATCGAGTTGCGGGAACTGCGCCGCCACACGATCAGCATGGTCTTCCAGAACTACGGGCTCTTTCCCCACCGGCGCGTGATAGACAACGTCGCCTTCGGGCTGGAGGTGAGGGGAGCCACCAAGGAGGACCGCTACCAGAAGGCCGAGGAGATGATCGAACTGGTGGGACTGGACGGATGGGCCTCGAACTACCCGGAGCAATTGAGCGGAGGCATGAAGCAGCGGGTGGGCCTGGCCCGGGCGTTGGCGGTGGACCCCGAGATCCTGTTGTTCGACGAGCCCTTCTCCGCCCTGGATCCCCTGATCCGCCGGGACATGCAGGATGAGCTCCTGGGTCTCCAGGAACGTCTCCGGTGCACCATGGTGTTCATCACCCACGACTTCTCGGAGGCTCTGAAGCTGGGGGACCGGATCGCGATCATGCGATCGGGCGCCATAGTGCAGGTGGGAACGCCCGAGGAGATCGTCGCCCATCCCGCCGACGACTACGTGCGGGACTTCACGATCGATGTTCCCCGGCACAAGGTGTTATCCGCCGGAACGGTGATGGCGGGGGTCTCCCCGGACATGGTCTTGGAAGGAGAGCCCGTGGCGGTTTCCGCCCGACTGGACGCCATCCTGCCTCGCCTCCTGACCGAGGGCAGACCGGTGCCGGTGGTCGACGAGCGCGGTGAACGCTGCGGGGTGCTGGAGCCGGCGGTCGTCTCCCGGTACCTCTGGCGGCAATGACCTCTCTGACCGCCCGGTCGGCGGGCTGGCGCCGTCCGTTGGCGTATCTGGGAGGAGCAGTTCTCCTCCTGGGAGGATTGATTGTGTTGCTGCCGGACCGAATCGGGGCATTCCCACCGGAGTGGGACATCGGCTTCGGGCCGGCGGTGAACGAAGTCCAGCAGTGGTGGATCAGCAACCGGCGCGATCTCGGCGTATACCTGTACTTCTTCGATCCGCTCTCCGACGCCATCGACTGGCTGCTGCGCGCCTTCGAGAACCTGTTGATGGCCATCCCGTGGTATGTCCATGTGGCAGGGGTGGGAGTGGTTTTCGGCCGCTGGCTGGGGAGAGCGGGAGGACTGGCCGCCGGGGCGGGCATGCTGTATTTCGTCGCCCTCGGGCTCTGGGAACAAAGCGTCCAGACATTCTCCCTGATGACAGTGGCGGTGGCGCTCGCGGTGGCGATCGGAGTGCCGGTGGGAATATGGGCTGCTCGAAACGACTGGGTCTACCGGGGGCTCAGGCCGGTGCTCGACTCGATGCAGACGCTTCCCGCCTTCGTCTATCTGATTCCGGTCCTGCTCTTCTTCGGGGTGGCGAGGGTGCCGTCCCTGATTGCCACGGTCATTTACGCATTGCCTCCCGTAATCCGGCTCACCAACCTGGGGATACGCCAGGTCCCCACCGAGAGCCTGGAGGCCGGGGTGATGTTCGGGTCCACCTCCGGCCAACTGCTCCGGAAGGTCCAGTTGCCCCAGGCCGTGCCCTCCATCCTGGCGGGGGTGAACCAGACGATCATGATGGCGCTGAGCATCGTGGTGATCGCGGCCATGATCGGGGCGGGAGGCCTGGGCCAGGAGGTGCTGCTGGCGCTCCGCCATCAGGAGGTGGGAAGGGCGGTGGAGGCGGGAATGGCCATCGTTCTGATGGCGGTGATGCTGGACCGTTTCTCCCACTCGCTGGTGGGGCAGGGTCGCATGGGAGGGGCGCATCACACTGAGGGGCTCCGGTATCGGTATTGGTGGGTAGCGGGAGGAGTGCTTGCCGCATTGGCGATCGCCGGATGGACAATCGGCTGGACGGACTATCCGACCGCCCTGCAGTTCAGTTACGCCGCCCCCATCGACGGAGCGGTGGACTGGGCAAGGGACAACCTGTACCAGTTGGGAAACCTGCCGGTGGGCACCGGCCCGTTCAGCGACTTCCTCACCACCTACGGCACCCGCCCCATGCGGCTCTATTTGAGTGAGGAGGCGTGGCCGGTGGTGGTGCTGTTCTTCGGATTCGTAGCCTGGTGGGCTTCCGGCAAGAAGTTGTTGTTGGGATCGGTGGTCGGAACCGTTGTCATCGGGTTGCTGGGTATGTGGACCCTCACCATGGACACCCTGTCGCAAACGGTGGTGGCGGTGTTGATGGCCATAGTGATCGGGCTGCCCCTGGGGGTGGCGGCGTCACGCCGGGACTGGTTGGAGCGGGGAATGCGACCGGTCCTGGACACCTTGCAGACCATCCCGAGCTTTTGTTTCCTGGTGCCGGTGGTAATCCTGTTCAATGTGGGGCGGATCCCCGGGATAATCGCCTCGGTCCTCTACGCTATTCCGCCGGTGATTCGACTCACCAACCTGGGGATTCGGAGTGTTGACTCCGAGATTGTCGAGGCTTCCGAGTCATTCGGGGTCACCCGTCGGCAGAAGCTGTGGAAGATACAGTTGCCTCTGGCCATGCCCACCGTTCTGGCGGGCATCAACCAGACGGTGATGCTGGTCCTGGCCATGGTGGTGATAGCAGGGCTGGTGGGAGGCGCCGGACTGGGCTTGGAGGCGGTGAAAGGGCTGGCCCGAAGCGACACCGGACTTGGATTCGAAGCGGGGGCCTCAATCGTGATTCTCGCCATGATCCTGGACCGGATCACCCAAGGCTGGGCGGCTCGATTCCAACCGCCATCCTCGGAGGGCGAATAGGGGAGACGTTGGAGGGGACGATGCTCCCGTCGAAAGTTCAGGGCCCAAGGGGAATGGACATTCCGCCTCCACATGGTTAACATATTGTAAACACTTAGGTTGGCATTTCTCAGACATACAAATTGTGTCCAATGATCGAGCGATACGAAAGGACGTGACATGAGTAAAAGATCAGCGTTCAAGGCCTCTCTCCTTCTGGCCGCCTTTTCTCTGGTGCTGGCGGCCTGCGGAGATGACCTTGGCGACGTCGAAACCATCAAGCTTGCGGTTAACCCGTGGGACGGTTCGGCGGTCAACATTGCGGTGGCCGCGGCCGTTCTGGAGGGAGAGGGCTACACCGTGGAGAGAGTCGAGATCGACGAGAACGCCCAGTGGGCTGCCATCGCCGCCGGCGACCTGCACGCCTCCCTGGAGGTCTGGCCCTCCGGGCATGCCGACAATGTTGCTTCCTACATAGATGGAGGCGGCGGTGTCGTGAACGGCGGTGAACTCGGGGCAGTAGGCAAGATCGGCTGGTGGATTCCCACCTACGTGGTGGATCAGAACCCGGCGGCCGGCACCTGGCAGGGTCTGCAGGACCCGGCAACGGCCCAGGTGTACGCCACCGCCGAAACCGGCGACAAGGGACAGTTCCTGATCGGCGACCCCAGTTGGGTCTCCTATGAGCAGGACATCATCGACAACCTCGGGCTGCACCTCGAGGTGGCTTATGCCGGATCCGAGGAGGCGCTGCTGGCGGCGATGGACTCGGCTACCAGCCGGGGCGACCCGTTGCTGTTCTACTGGTGGACCCCCCACTCGGCATTCAGCAAGTTCGACCTCACCGCATTCGAGCTGCCGGCCTACTCGGACGAGTGCTATGCGTCGGGCGCGGTCGACTGCGACTATCCGGATGACGTCTTGTTCAAGATCATGTGGGACGGCTTGGAGGAAGGCGCCCCAACGGCTTTCACGATTCTCTCCAACTTCAGCTACACCAACGAAGACCAGATCTTCATGTTGGGTCAGTTGGACGCGGGGTTGTCGGTCGATGAGGCCGCTGCGGCATGGATGGACGCCAACGAGTCCGTCTGGCAGGCCTGGATCCCCGGATAAACCTCCCTGTAAGACAAACGAACCAAGTGAGGCCACCCCCCGGGTGGCCTCACTTGCATGTGGGGTGGACCTGGCAGCCTGCGCCTTCTTGGGCCCACCGGCTATCGTTTTCCTGTCTTGAACCGGTACGCGCCCCTAGACTTGGGTTTGCCCAACTGAGAGTGCCATGGGAGATCGAAAGGTAAGAAAACTCGTCGGGCTGGTGGGGTTGCTGTGCTGTGTCCTTCTGATCGTCGCCGAAGAGATAGTTGGCGTCGAGTTTCTGGGGGAGGCGCTTCTCGGACTGTTCTGCATTGTCCTTTTGGGCACTTCCGCCGCCGAAGAAGGCAAGAGCGGCGCTGAAGCGCCGGCGGAAGACATGGAGGCGGCCCGAAGGCTGGCACGACCATCATTCTGAACGCTGCCGGGTCCGGGCCGCCCACTGCCGGCTGTGATGCAACAGGACCCGATCCGATTCGGAGGCGGGGGATTGTTTAGAGAACTACTGGGGGAAAAGGGCGTTCTGGTGGCCGATGGCGCCATGGGCACCACGCTGTTCAGCCTGGGCCTGGAGAGCGGGGACTGTCCGGAGAAGCTCAATATCGAGCAGCCGGGGATGATCTCGGAGGTTCACCGGCTGTTCGTGGAGGCGGGAGCGGACCTGTTTCTCACCAATACCTTCGGGGGCAACCGCCGCCGCCTGGCCCTGCACGGTCTTGAAGACCGGGTTGCCGAGTTCAACCAGGCCGGGGTGAGGATCGGCCGCCGGGTGGCGTCCGACGCCGGGAAGGCGGTGGCGGTGGCAGCCAGCGTGGGGCCCACCGGCGACCTGTTCGAACCGCTCGGCCCTCTGAGCCATGGCGAGGGGGTGGAGGTGTTCCGGGAACAGATGGAAGCCCTGGTGGATGCAGGCGCCGACGTGCTGTGGATCGAGACCCTGTCCTCCTGGGAGGAGATCTCGGCCGCCACCGAGGCGGCCACGGGCTTTGACTTACCCTACGCGGTGACTCTCAGCTTCGACACCAACGGGCGGACCATGATGGGCCTGAGGCCTTCGGAGTTCGGACAATGGTGGGCGGGTCTCTCCCCGGACCGGCGTCCCGCGGCTCTGGGCGCCAACTGCGGGACGGGGCTGGATGAGGCGTTGGTGGCCGCGGCCGCCATTGCGGATAATGCTCCCACCGCCTGCGTAATCGTAAAGTCCAACTGCGGGATACCCGTATACGAGGGTGGAGGGCTCACCTATCCCCAAGGTCCCGACCTCATGGATAGCTACGCCCGCCGGGCCATGGATGCAGGATGCCGCATAATCGGCACCTGCTGTGGATCCACTCCCCGCCACATCCAGGAGATCCGTTCCACGTTGGCGACATCCTGAGACAGGTTCCGGCGGAGTTGGCTGCGCTAATTCCAATAGCCCGTGTGTATAGTGAATACACATACTTATAATGTATAGGTAATGGCCAGAGTGCAATTGGTGATCCCGGACGAGGATCGGGATCGTTACGTCCATCAAGCCCGAAGGGAGGGTATGACCTTGAGTGCCTGGATAAGGACAGCCGCTCAACAGCGGCTACGCCAACAGCAGAGAGTAAGTCCTTTCGAGGGGACAGCCGATTTGGAGGAGTTCTTCAGGGAGTGCGATGCTCTGGATGGGCCTGCTGAGGAACCGGATTGGGAGGAGCACCTCGCGGTGATGAATGAGTCTCGCCGCCGCGGGGCGTCGGGAACGTGATCTTTGTCGACACGAATGTCTTCATGTATGCGGTGGGCCGTCCCCATCCTCTGCGGAATGCGGCCCGTGAGTTCTTCCTCGAGTGCCAGCGGAACCACACCCCCCTGTGTACGTCGGCGGAGGTGCTCCAGGAACTGTTGCATGCCTACGTCCCGGTATCGAGACAGCCCATCCTAGATGCCGCGCTGTCCCTGATCGCCAGGCACAGAGTGGAGGTCTGGCCCCTGGAGTTGGAGGACGTGACACTTGCTCGGCAGCTTTTTGACCAGTTCCCCACCCTGGGAGCCCGGGATCTTTGTCACCTTGCAAGTTGTCGCAGACGGGGAATCAAGGAGATCAAGACCTTCGATCAGGCCCTTCGCGGCGTAGGTGGGCAGAAAGAAGAGCAACGCGGCTGAGCCCGTCTGATGAGCCCCAAGACTCGATCTTTCAGGGTGGGGTTGATGTCGGCGGGATTGGCGAATTTGTCCCATCATCTTTCATACACTGCCCTTATGCGGTTTGTGGTCTTCGATCTGGAAGCGAACACCGATCATCCCCGCCCGGAGGGCCAAGAGATCATCGAAGTCGGCGCCCTGTTGGTGGAGGACGGCAGGGTATCGAGAGAGTTTTCCACCCTGGTCGCTCCCACCCCGGGTCGACCCCTGGCCTCCCTGACTGTCGAGTTGACCGGCCTCACGCCCGAGACCCTGCGGGGGGCGCCGTCCAGGGGGCCGACCCTCGAGAGTTTCCTGGAATTCTGCGGGGACCTCCCACTGGTCGCCCACAACGGGAGCACCTATGACTATCTCCTGCTACTGGCGGAACTGGACCGGGTTGGCCTGGGGGAACCTAGGGGAGAGCGACTAGACACCCTCGAGTTGGCTCATGTGGTGTTCCCCCGGGCCGGGAGAGAGTCGGTCCCCGACATCGGGGGAGGCATACCCCCGCGTTCGCGTCGCCTGGTTGACCTGGCGGCCCACTTCGGCGTGGGTGAAGGCATCGGGCCTGCTCACCGGGCCCTCTCGGACGCCCGGAGGGTGTGGGGAGTGATGGAAGGGTTGCTCGGGGAACTGAACCGCGATGATCCGGTCCGTCGCGCCCAGCGGTGGATCCTGGAGATCACGGGTCACCCGTGGGCGGTCTTCTGCCAGCCTGACATAGCCGATATCGGGGCGGCCTACCGGCCGGACCTGGTGGAGGTGATCCCGCTGCCTCCCCTGTCCGAAGAAGAACGGGTTCCCCTTCCCGGGCCGGCACTCGATGAACTGACCGGGGAAGAGGAAGTCGAACGCGATATAGATCTCCCCGGATTGGTGGCTCCACTGACCGAGGGGGGAGGACTGATGACCGAGGGCATGGAGCATCGGCCGTCGCAGGAGGAGATGGCCCAACAGGTGGCCACCAGCCTTGCCCGGTCCGAGAACCTCATGGTGGAGGCCCCCACCGGCACCGGCAAGACGCTTGCCTACCTGGTGCCCGCCGCTCGCCTGGCCGCTGCCTGGAACACCCAGGTGCTCGTCTCCACCTACACCAAGGCGTTGCAGGACCAGGTTTGCCTGACCCTGCGCGACATCTCGGACCGGCTGTCGCCGGTTCGATGGACGGTCCTGAAAGGGCTCAGCAACTATCTGTCGGTGCATGCCCTGGCAGAGGAGTTGGTGTGGCTCGATCCCTTCGAGTCGGGTCGAATCCGGGACAACCCCCTCTTCGGAGACGAGGCCTCCGGTCATCTGGCGGATCATCATCTCGGCCTGGCCCTGGCGGTGGTGTTGGGTTGGGCGGCGGAGACTCCCACCGGAGAGTGGGACGATCTCCGCGACGGCTGGCTCAGAAGACGCGACGCCACCATGTACCGGCTCCGGTCCCGGCTGTCGATGACCGAGACTCCCGGCAGAGCCCGCAACGCCCTGGAGAGGCGGTGCTTTTTCGTGCGGGCATTGAAGCGGCTCTCGGCGGCGCAGATCGTGGTGGCCAACCATTCGTTGATGCTGCTTCGCGACCAGATGACCGGCTACAGCCCGCGTCTGATAGTGGACGAGGCGCACGAGTTGGAGTCGGCGGCGCGGTCCGCCTTCACGGGGTCGGTGAGCCGGCGCGCCCTCTGGCGCCTCCTCCACATGGTGTACCGCACCCGGTCCTCGGGAAGCCTGCTGCGTCGCTATCTGGCTTCCCTGCCGTCCGGCCCGGCGGGGGACAGTGGCCAGGTCGCCGCCGAGCGGGTGGTGCGCTACTGGCGGCTCTGCGAGCCCCGCATCGACGACCTGGGGGACACTCTCTTGGACTACCTCGATGCGACCCGCAGGTGGCCGGCCGGGGAGGAGGAGACCTTCTCCACCCGCATCACCCGGGTGGACCTCAACCGCTCCCGGTGGCAGGAGGTGACCGAGGCCCTGGAACACCTGGCGGAGGCGTTCTCCCTCCTGTCCCAGGCACTCGACAGCCTGCCGGTGCCCGAGCGCTTGCGGGCCGGTCGGTCGCCCGAAGAGTTGAACCGGCGGATCACCTACGCAGCCGGGGGAGCGAAGACGATCGCGGAACTTTGCTTCCAGATGGCGAACATCGACTCCGAAGACCTCCTGGAGGTGGCCTTGGTCTGCGACCTTGCCTGGTGGGAAGGAGAGTGGCGCTGGGGGATGAGCGCCGTCCCGCTGGAAGTTAACGAACGCCTGACGGAGGTCTGGGAGGAGAAGAAGTCGGTGATAATGACCTCGGCCACTCTCACGGTGGCAGGGTCCTTTGACTACGTCGCGGCCGGTTTGGGAATCGGTGACAGTCGCAAGGAGCGGTTGGACAGTCCCTTCCCCGACCTTCCCAGGCAGATGCTGGTGGTGATTCCCGGGTACCTGCCCAATCCCAGTGGAACCAGCCTGGAGGAGTTCGCCGAGGTCGCTCCGGCGGAGATGGCCCGCCTGTTCGAGGTCAGCCGGGGCCGGGCGCTGGCGCTGTTCACCGCCAACCGGAGGATGGAGCGGGCGGCGGGGTACCTGAGAGACCGCCTCTTTCCCGGCTTCACGGTGCTCTGCCAGGGCGAGGCCTCGGCGCCGGAACTCACCGAGGGCCTTCGCAACCCCTCCCAGCCCACCTGTCTTTTGGGCAGCGGCACGTTCTGGCAGGGGATCGATGTTCCCGGTGAGGCGCTGAGCCTGCTGGTGATGGAGAAGCTCCCCTTCTCCTCTCCCGAGGATCCGGTGGTCGCCGCCCGCCAGGAAGTGATCGCCCGACGAGGGGGAAACCCGTTCGAGGACTTCCTCCTACCCGAGGCGGTGCTGGGATTCCGGCAGGGCGCCGGGCGCTTGATCCGCACTCCCGTGGACCGGGGAGTGCTGGTGGTGCTCGACAAGCGACTGGGAACCGCCCGCTACTCCTCCTGGTTCCTCGACAGCCTCACCGGTTCCCCTCCGGTGTTGAGAGCCGAGCGACCCCACCAGTGCTACCGGGCCATCGCCCGCCACTTGGCGGCCGGGCCGGACGGGATCAGATAGGTCGGCGCCGGCGAGAAGAGATGACTCCGGTGTTGAACCCGGCGGTGTGCAGTCCTCCGGCGAACCGAGCGTGCTCGATTTTGAGACAGAGGTCCTGGACGACCTGCAATCCGGCTTCTCGGGCCCGGGCTGCAGCTTCCTCGTGACGAAGTCCCAGCTGGAACCAGACCACCTTGGCGCCGACTTCGATCGCCTCCTCCACCACCCCGGGTAGCTGGTCCCGGCGGCGGAACACATCCACGATGTCGGGGGGTTCGGGGAGATCGGCCAGGCTGGGAAAGGTGGGGATTCCCAGTACGTCGGGATAGGCGGGGTTGACCGGGTGGATGAGGTAGGGGGTGCGGATCAGGTAGGTGGCGACGAAGTTGGAGGAGCGCAGCGGGTTGGCCGAGACTCCCAGCAGGGCCACGCTGCGGGCTTTGCGCAGAATCGCCAGCCGCTCGGTGGCGGTGGCGTCATGGGGGCGCTCAGACACGGGCCGCCGCCTCCAGGGCGTAGTCGAGGTCCGAAAGGATGTCCTCGATGTCCTCGATCCCCACCGATATGCGGACCGTGTCGTCACCCACTCCGGCCGCCGCCCGGGCCTCCGGGGAGACCTGCTGATGGGTGGTGGACGCCGGATGGATCACCAGCGTCTTGGTGTCGCCCACATTGGCGAGGTGACTGGCCAGTTGCACCGACTCGATGAACCGCACTCCCGCCGCGTAGCCCTTCTTCAGTCCGAATGTTAACACCGCTCCCGGCCCGGCCGGGGTGTACTTCTCGACGAGGTCCCTTCCCGGGCTGTCGGGAAAGATGGGATAGCTCACCCAGGACACGGCCGGGTTTGCGGCCAGGAACAGGGCCACCTCGCGGGCGTTCTTCACATGCCGCTCCATCCGCAGAGGGAGAGTCTCCAGGCCCAGCAGCAGAAGGAAGGAGTTGAAGGGCGAGATGGCGGCGCCCACGTCGCGCAGCAACTCGGTGCGCGCCTTGGTGAGATAGGCGTACTCCCGGAAATTCTCCCAGAAGCGCAGCCCGTGATAGGCGGGGGAAGGATCGGTCATCACCCCGAAGTTGCCGTTGTCCCACGGGAAGAGGCCCGACTCCACGATTGCGCCGGCGATCACCACCCCGTGCCCGCCTATGAACTTGGTGGCGGAGTGGACCACGATGTCGGCTCCCCATTCGAAGGGCCGGCACAGCCAAGGGGAGGCGAAGGTGTTGTCGATCATCAGGGGAATCCCGTGGTCATGGGCGATGCCGGCGATCGGCTCCATGTCGAGCACCTCCCCGCGGGGATTGCCGATCGTCTCCCCGTAGACCAGCTTGGTGCGATCGGTGATGGCTTCCTCTATGTTCTCCAGGCGGGTGGCGTCCACGAAAGTGGTGTGGATTCCCATGCGCCGGAGGGTCACGTCGAACTGGGTGATGGTGCCGCCGTACAGGTTGCGGGCCGCCACGATCTCGTCCCCCTCCTTGCAGATGGTCAGCACCGCTATGAGTTGGGCGGCCTGTCCGGAAGCGGTGGCAAGTCCTCCCAGCCCTCCTTCCAGGGAGGCGATCCGCTCCTCGAAGGCGGAGGTGGTGGGATTGCTGATCCGGGTGTAGATGTCCCCGTAATTCTGGAGCGCGAACAAATCCGCGGCGGATTGGGCGTCTTCGAAGACGAAGGAACTGGTGGCGTAGATGGGCATGGCCCGCGCCCCGGTCTCGGGGTCGGGCCGCTGGCCGGCGTGAATAGCCCGGGTGGAGAAACCCGCTAGGTCTTTGGGTAAGGCCACGGGTCGCAGTTTAGGAACTTTTCCACGACCCGCGGCAATGCGATTCGGTGGGAGGTCCTCAGGCAGTCGGACCGTTGGCTCCGCCGGTCACCGGAATCTTCCGGGGCCGGGACGAGGCGGCCACCGGGATGTTGAGGGTGAGGACGCCGTTCTCGTAGGAGCTGGTGGTCTCGGTGATGTCGAGGTCGTTGCCTATCACGAACCTGCGGCGAAAGCTCCCGCTGGGTCGCTCCACGAAGAACACCCGGGCCTCCTCCGGTCGGGCGGCGGCGGTGTCGCGCTGGGCGGAGATGGTGAGAGTGTTCTTGGACACCTCCACATCGATCATCTCGGGGTCCATCCCCGGCATGTCCACCGTCACCACGAAGTTGTCGTCCGCCAGGTAGACCTCGGCGGGGAGGGTGTTGGAGACCGCGGAGGGGAACTCGAAGAGGGGATTGATCCTTGCCAACATGGGCACTTCCTTTCTGCTGAGGCTAGGAATATCAGATTACATAAAGCATAACACACAGATAATCTGATATATTCCCGCTCAGATGATGGCCAATGGATGATGGAGTTTTGATGCGGTTACCCGATCACTTAGTTCCTATCCCCAAATGGCGCCTCCCGCTGGACTGACCACCGAAAAGATCGGCACTCAGGGCCGGATCGATGCCGATCGATCCGTTAGCATGCCGGAGAAGAGTACAACAACCATCGCCGCACCAATAGCGGCGTGAAGCGGGAAGGACCGGGCCTTGCCACTCTCCACCCGATTTGACGAACTGATCGAAGCAGTAGAAGGCGGGGATGCGGGCCGGTGCCGAGAGATCGCTGACCTGCTCAAGGCCGAATACGTCATAGTGCACGATGGGCTCCGTAACGCGGTGGCCAGGACGCTGGCTGAAGGGATCCGGATTGCGGGGCCCGAGGAAGGTGAGGCCATCGGTCGGCGGGTGGTACTGGATCTGATGGGTGACGGGGAGATACCCCAGTATTCGCAGGGTCCGATAATGCAGCGGCTCAACAACATCGCGGCCGGGTGGCATTGGCACGCCACCGAGTTCGAACTGGTGGAGGATCCTGAAAGGTTCACTTTCATCCTGGGTCCGTGCGGAAGCGGCATGCGTTTGATCCAGGAGGGGAAATACCAGGGCAAACGGGCGCTGCCTCTCTCGGTGCGCCCGACTCTCTCTACTTTCATGTCCACCGACTATCCGAGCTATTGCAACCACTGCTCGGAGATGGGCCACGCCGCCCTTCGCTACAACAAGGCGGTGTTCATCGTCGAAGGCTGGACTCCGCTGCGGGAGCAGGGGATCTGCCTGCAGCACACCTACAAGGACGGTCATCTCCCCCCCGACGAGTTCTACGAGCGGGCCGAACTCCCCTTGCCGGATCGGGCGAGTCTGGAAGTAAAGGCAGCCGATCCGGGCCGATGGCTGACCGACGAGCAACTGGTGTGGATTGCCACACATCCCCTCGACCGGTTGATTCAACGAGTGGAAGGCGGAAACCGGGAAGAGGCGATCGAGCTTGTCGAAGAGTGCCTGTTCGGATGGCGCGACGCCATCCACGACGTTTACCGCTTCTGGCTCGCCCTGCTCTGGCTGGAGGTGAGGAACACGCTGGGTAATGAGGTCATGGAGGACGTTGTCAGGAACTCGGGGTATGAACTGTTCGCGGTGATGGATCCCAGCGGGGCGACCGACCCCGGAGCGGCTTGGAAGGAGTACTGGCGCTGTCACCTGCGCCTCAACGACTATGACATAGCCGGGGGGATCGGCACGTACCGCAACGCCATCGAGGCTATGGTTGATCCTTCCTTGATCGAAGCAGGAGAGGATGCCGGAACCCTGGTCGGTCTGATAGGCGAGGGAATCGGAGGGAACGGTGAAGACCTCGGACGGCTGTCGGTGGAGGGTGATGAGCTCGTGCACGAGGTCCGGTTGCCTTCGTGAGTTCCTCCCGGCTGGGCGTCGGCCTGGTTGGCGCCGGCGAGATCGCCCGAGCCGGTCACCTGCCGGCCTATGGCGCCAACCCGCAGACCGTTGAGCTCCGGGGAATCTTCGATGTCGATCCCTCCCGGCGGGAATTATTTGCCGAAGCGGCGGGTGTCCCTGCAGTCGAGGGAATCGAGCGTCTGCTGGAGGACCCTGCGGTCGACCTGGTGGACATAGCGGTGCCACCCGGGGCCCAACCTGAGATTGTGATGGCTGCGTTGGAAGCCGGGAAGCATGTCCTGGCCCAGAAGCCACTGGCGGTGGACCTCGACTCGGCCGCCGAACTGGTTGCGGCGGCCGAGTTGTATGGAAGAGTCCTGGCTGTCAACCAGCAGATGAGGTGGGCGCCGGCGATCCTGGATTTCCGACGGTTCGCCGATGGGCGATCGGTGGAGTCGGCATCCTTTGACCTGGTGTGGCCGATCGAGCGGGGCGACGGCTTGCCGTCATGGCTGGCGGACGCCCCTCGATTCGTGGGGCTTTTCAATTCCATCCACTTTCTCGACACCTCCCGCTGGCTGTTCGGGGAGCCGCGGGAAGTCCGGGCCTGGCTGGGCCCGGCCGACATTCCGGGGATCGTCGGGGAGTCGGCCCTCTATGCGATCATCCGCTTTGAGGGGTTGTCGGTGACAATCCGGGACACACGGCGACCGGAGGGAAGGCATACCGCTTCGCTGCGGGCCGCGACCTCCGACGGCCTCTTCTTCGGTCATCTCGGAATTTGGGATGCCTACCCGGATCCGAGTCCTGATCACATCACGCAGGCAACCGCAGGCTCGGACCCGTCATATTCCCTGAGCGCGGCCTCCTGGGTGCCTGACGCTTTCGCCAAGTCTCTACGTCATGTGGCGGAAGCCATTCTGAGTGGCAGGCAGCCTTGCATATCGGGGCGCGACAACCTCAAGACGCTCAGTTTGGTCGAAGCCTGCTATCACTCGGCCGAACGCCACGGGAGACCCGTACCGATTCCGTCCTGACCCATCCGGCGGTTGACGGCGCCATCTAGAGGGCGGCGGGTTGTACCTCGCCCTTGAGGAATGCCAGGAGTTGTCTCGATTCTTCGGTGACATCGACCTGGTCGCACCCCCACCTCTCCATCCAGACGTACTCGGTGCTTACCCAACCCTGATAGGAGGCTTCCAGCGCTTGGAGTATCGGATCGAAATCTATCTCGTTGTGCTTCAGCCGCACCTGGACCTTGTCACGGGTGCCGGGCCGGAACTGGACGTGCCGGGTTTTGGGCGAGAACTGAGCGATCTCTTCGACGGTCATCCCGCAGAAGAACATCATCGAGACATCGAGGGTGAGGGTCAGTCCCTCCACCGCCTCCAACATGTCCCACACCTTCTCCGCCGTGTCGATCAGTGAACCCCAATGGGGTTCAACCGACAACTCGAGTCCATGGAAAGAGGCCATCTCGACCCGGGCTCGAAGCGACTTGGCGGTCCTTGCCAGTGCCTGTCGGTAGGTGTCCCCCTCGTGCATCACTCCGGGACAGATTGTCAAACCCGATGCTTGCAGGTCCCGGGTCAGGAGAACCGCCCGCTCAAAGATCCGGATTGCTTCGGCTTGTTGGGCCGGGTCCGGATGAGACGGGGTCAAACAGGACAGGTCGACGCTTGGTATCAGAAACACATCTGAGCACTGGAGACCGTAAGTGCTGAGACTTCTGTTGATGTGGGCGGATGTCTGCCGCCAGTGCTGCAGATCCGAGATCTTGACGTGGGTCACCTCTCCGAAGATGCCGACATCGACACCCTGATATCCCAAGTCCTGCGCAACCGCCATCACGGTGGGATGCTTGAGCGAAGGCCAGCCGTAGTCGGCACACGAGTATCGCTTCGTCATATGACCAAAAGAGACGCTACCGATGGTTCAAGAGGGGTTTTGAGAAAAATAATCCTACTCAGAGCTACTGGGGGCATGTTGGCTGGCAATAATGAAAACGAAGCCCCATAAAGGAGAAGAATCATGCAGAGGTTCCCACGTGTGATAATCGCCACATTATTGGCTCTGGCGCTGCTCGTCTCAGCCTGCGGCGACGGAGACGATACGGCTGCTACGACCGCGGCGCCCGCGACCACAGCGGCCCCTGAGACCACCGCCGCTCCCGAGACCACTGCAGCCCCCGAGACACCGGCGGAGCCCGCCAGCCTCTTGGGCGAAGTGGTAATGGAGTTGCCGACCACCATTGCCAATGCCGAGCAGGCGGCCGCCGCAACCTGGATGCTGTGGGACGAGGCCAGTTGCTCATTCGTCGAGACCGATGATCACCCCGATGTCTATCAGGCGGTGCTCCGCAAGGACGGCGATGCCAATTACCGGTTTGCCTGGACCCCGGAGGACAACGTTTTCGACACCCTAATCGTGGCCAACGAGAGTTTCCGGGTGGCGGCAGCCGCGTCGGAGACCGACGTCACCGAGTTCGACAACCTGTACCCGAGCGAGGAGCAGCCTCTGGTCGTTGCCGACCTGGTCGTCCAGCACGACCCGGATGTGGTCCTCTCGATGAACGTCCTCGCCAATCTGAACCCGGCGATCATGAGCAAGTACAAAGAGGCCTGTATCCCGGCCCTCGCCCACTCCGTGCCGCATGAGGGCCAGCCCTTCTTCGGTGGCGGGGAGTGGTACGCGGTCGGTCGCGCCTCGGCTGATTACCTGATCGCGGTGGCCGAAGATAGGGGTTGGACGACCGGCGACGTCGACGTCCTTCTCTGCTCCCACTCCGCCTTCGTGCAGGACCGGACCAGTCCCTACGCATCCATCATCGGATTCCGTGAGGTGGTCAAGGAGTCCTTCGACGTCGGTGATGACAACATCCACGAACTCGAGTGCCCCTCGGACATCGTGACCGACCAGGCCAACGTGGCCGACTGGTTGACCGCCCACCCCGACACCCAGAACATCATGGGCTTCGGCATCAACGACCTGCGGACTCTGGGGATGGTGAACGCCCTCCGCGAGTCGGGTCGCGCCGAGACCTCGATCGCCGGTGGCGTAGGTCTCTCCCAGGAGTCGGTTGGTCCGTTGTGCGCCAACGATCCGACGTTCCTCACCTCGGTGGACTTCGTCCCCCAACTGTGGGGTGAGTACGGCATTGCGATCGCCCAGGACATAGCGGAAGGTAATCCGATCCCGTCGGAGATCTATCCGCAGGCCACTGTGGTGGACGCGGCAAGCATCGATCAGGCGAAGTGCTGATAACCAATTAGGGGTCTTATCGAACTGTGATTGGCCCGAAGCCACACTCGGGTGGCCCCAGCCGTAGGACCCGAGCGAACGTCGGCGGGAGTCGGCGTTCGCTCGGGCTGGCCATGGCGATCGTGGCGATCGGCATTGCCATGACCATGGTTAGCCCGTTCTTCTTCCAGGCGGGCAACTTCCTGAACGTGGCCCGGGCGGTGGCCATCACCGGGATCGTGGCGGCGGTGTCCACGCCAATGCTGATCTCCGGCAACGTCGATCTGTCGGTGGCGGCCACGATGGGCCTGTCGGGGATGACCGCCGGGGCCCTCCTGGTCCAGGAACTCCCGGTGCCGGTGGCGATTCTCGGGGCCCTGGTTGTGGGCCTGCTGATGGGATTCGTGAACGGGGTGATCGTCGTGAAATTCCGGGTCAACTCGCTGATCGCCACCATCGGCACGGCCTTCATCGCCAGGGGGGTGGCGTTTGTGATAAACAGTGGAAGATCCGTATTCATCCCTGCCGAGTCCTATGTCAACCTGGGGCAGGGATCGGCCCTCGGGATTCCGAAACCGGTCTTCTACACTGTGGTGGCCTTTGCCGTGATCGGTTTCGTGATGCGATACACCAAGGTGGGCGCCCACATCTACGCGGTGGGCAGCAGTCCCGAAGCGGCGCGCCGGGCCGGGATCAGCGTCCCCAAGATCACCTGGGGGGTTTTCCTGGCGTCGGGGTTCTTCTCGGCGCTGGCCGGGGTGGTTCTCACCAGCCAGGCCGGATCAGCGTTTCCCTACGGGGGCCAGGGCAGGGAACTGGAGATCATCGCGGCGGTGATCGTGGGCGGAACGGCCCTGACCGGAGGCCGCGGTTCGATAACCGGTACGATCCTAGGGGTGGTGCTACTGGGCATCATCGCCAATTCCCTCAACCTGATGGGACTGCCGGCGCCCTACCAGGACATCTCGAGGGGATTGTTGCTGGTGGCGGCGGTTGCCACCGATCAAATATCTGGAAGGACGCTCGGAGGAAGGGGGGTCTTCCGGGGACTCCGCGCCGGAACGGAGGAAGCCTGATGTCGGTTGACCGCGGTCAAGTGGTAATTGAGGGGATAGGCCTCAGCAAGTCCTACGGGCCGATCACCGCCCTTGACAACGTGGACATCGAAATCCGCGCCGGGGAGATCACAGCGTTGGTCGGTGACAACGGGGCCGGGAAGTCCACATTGATCAAGATCCTGGCCGGCGCGGTGACCCCGGATGCCGGGGAGATCCGAATCAACGGCGAAACCGTGGTGCTCAGGACCCCTGCCGACGCCCGGGACCTGGGCATCGAGACCATTTTCCAAGACTTGGCGCTCGCTCCGGACCGGGACGTGGTCACCAACCTGTTCCTGGGAAGGGAAGTTCTGAGAAAGGGATTGGGTGGCAAGATCGGCATGCTCGACAGGAGGGCGATGGAAGCCCAGGCGCTCACCCAGATAGATGCCCTGGGCGTCAACATTCCCCGTTCCACGGGCGTGTCCATCGGAGAGATGTCAGGTGGACAGCAGCAGTCGGTGGCCGTGGCCCGCGGAGCGTTCTGGGCGAAGACGGGAATGTTCATGGACGAACCCACTGCAGCTCTGGGGGTGCGGGAATCTTCGAGAGTGCTCCAACTGGCCCGCCAGATCGCCGGGAGCGGGGTGGCGGTGGTACTGATCAGTCACATCCTGCCCCACGTGATGGAGTTGGCCGACCGGGTGGTCGTCCTCCGACACGGTCAGAAGGTGGCTGAACTCACCGAGGACATCTCCATGGACCGGTTGGTCACTCTGATAGTGGGAGTGGACGCTAACGACGCGGCCACGTAGGCCGGTTGTTCGGAGGTCGACCCGACCGGCTTCGGCCGTCGATCAGGTGAGCGCTGTTCCCAAGCCGAGTTAACGCGGGACGGTGGTGTGCTTGTACTCGTTGAGACGGTTCCAGGACAGCAGTTCGAGGGCCCGGTCGAGGTCGTCGAGGCGGTCCCGTTCCATGAAACGGATGAAGACCGCCTGATCGGCGGTGATGAAAGTCGGCACCCCGAAAGCCATCCACTCGTTGACCGCCTTCATGTGGTCCCCTGCGATCTTGCACAGGGGCTCTCCCGTGGCCACCACGTCGGCCACGGCATCCGGATCGCATCCGGCGGCGGCCACCGCTTCAGCCAGCACGCTGGTGTCGCCGATGTCGAGACCTCGGTCGTGCCGGGCGGCGTAGATGGAGAGGTGCGCCCTGCCGAACAAATCCGGCCAGGTGTCACGGATAGCCACTCCCCACTGAAGGGCGTCGAGACCCGACTGTCCCTCGGGGTTCTCCCAAACCGGGGGGTCTCCCTCGGCGGTGTGGGCTTGGGCCAGCGAGAACGCCCGGAAATACACTTTCCAGGGTCGTCCCTCCTCCAGGCCCCTGACCACCGCCTCGTGGGCATTGCGCGCAAAGGGGCACAGATAGTCGAAAGTGGTGTCGTACTCCAGCATCGGCATTCCTTTCTCGGTCAATCCCAAACGTACAGATCGGGTACGAACCCCGGTTCGAAACGGGCTACCTCTGCTCGGGCCACCGCACGCCTGTGAACCTCGTCGGGGCCGTCGGCCATCTGCAGCCAGCGACCCATGGTGTAAAAGGACGCCAGGGGAAAGTGGTCGGTGAACCCCGCCCCGCCGAACACCTGGATCGCCCGGTCGGCGACGTAGCAGAGCATCTCGGGCACCACCACCTTGATTGCCGAGATCTCCACCCGGGCGGACCTGACTCCGACCCGGTCGATCATCCAGGCGGTCTTCAGCACCAGCAGCCTGGCCTGCTCGATCTTCATTCGCGCCTCGGCGATCCATTCGCGGACCACGCCCTGCTCCGCCACGGTCTTGCGGAAGGCGGTCCGGGCCTTGGCTCGGCTCACCATCATGGCAAAGGCCCGCTCGGCTGCTCCGATGGCCCGCATGCAGTGGTGGATCCTTCCCGGTCCCAACCGCGCCTGGGCGATTGCGAAACCGGATCCCTCGGTGCCCAGGAGGTTCTCGGCCGGCACCCGCACGCGGTCGAAGTGAATGGTGGCGTGTCCTCCCCGGTGCTGGTACCCGAAAACGGTGGGGGTTTCCTCTACGATCACCCCCGGGATGTCGAGGGGAACCAGGATCATGCTCTGGCGCCGGTAGGAGTCGGCGTCGGGATTGGTCACCCCCATCACGATGGCCACCTTGGCGCGGGAGGAGGCTCCTCCCGATGAGAACCACTTGCGACCCCTGATCACGTAGTGATCCCCGTCCCGCTCGATGCGGGTTCGGATGTTGCGAGGGTCGCTGGAGGCCACGTCAGGCTCGGTCATCGAGATGACGGAGCGAATCTCGCCTTCCAGCAGGGGATGGAGCCAGCGTTCCTTCTGGTAGGGCGTTCCGAACATGTGGAGAATCTCCATGTTGCCGGTGTCGGGCGCCGAGCAGTTGATCGCTTCGGGCGCGATCTCGGGGCTGTGCCCGGTGATCTCCGCCAGAGGGGCGTACTCGGTGACCGAAAGGCCTCCTCCGTGTTCGGCATCGGGCAAAAAGAGGTTCCACAACCCTTGCGCGCGGGCCTCAGCCTTGAGGTCCTCGATTATCGGGGGATGGTGATGGGGATCGCCGGAGTCCCTGATCTGGCGTTCGTAGATCGGCTCGGACGGGATGACCCGTTCCTCGACGAACTTCCAAAGCTTTTCCCGGAGAGCCTCGACCTTGGGGGTATATGAGAAGTCCATGTCGCTACATACCTTATCGGGGCGGTCCGCCCTCCGGGCTGGCCGGATCGGAGGTAGAGGGGGGTTCGAGCAGGAAGCGATCGGGAAGGGGCGGCGGTGGGGGCCGTCCGGTCCTGTGCGCCGCCCCCAGCAGGCGCCGGATCTCCATGATGAGCATGAAGGCGGCGAACAGGCCGGCAATCGGGAGGCTCAGGCGGAAGGCCACCAGCGCGGCCGCGGCCGAGGTGAAGAGAAAGAACAGGTTGGCGATCCGGTCGGCGCGCTCGGGCCACAGGGCGTCGATGACTCCGCGGAAGATGTGGCCGCCGTCGAGGAGGCGGATGGGCAGCCAGTTGATCAGGCCCCAGCCCAGGTTTACCCACACGATCCAGCCCAGGGCCAGGGAGACCAGACCGACCGGCGGCCCCGCCATCTTCCAGAGCGGGTACACCGCTGCGCCCACCACCAATCCAAGCGCCGACCCGGCGGCGGCTATCGCCGCTCGCCTGACAGGGGGGATCGGGCGGGAGACGGGTTGCCAGGTGGTGAGCCCGCCCAGGGCCCACAGTTCCATGGTGACGTCGGCCCCGAAACGCCGGGCCAGGAGGGCGTGTCCCAACTCGTGGATGACCACCGACACCAGCACCACCCCGAGCCACACTGCCAGTCGCCCGACGAGTTCGGGAGGCTCGACCGTCGGGTACCGGACGATCGGCATCCCCAGCAGGCAAACAACCACCAGAAACGAGGGCTTCACCCGGAGCGGGATGCCTGCCAGTCTCATGTTCACCGTACCCCTAGATGATGGCGGGTCGCCGTTCCTTTGGCCAACCCCCCGCCCGGACCGGGTAATCTTTTCCGGTATGCGGGGCAATGCAACCGAGGGCGTGATCAAGACCGGGTGGGGGTGGCGATGAGCCAGGGTTCTTCGCTCCAGGACTTGCGGGAGGCGGTCTCCGCTTTCTTTCCCGAACTGGTCGAGAACCTGGCCGGACTGGTGGCCATTCCCTCGATCAGCGCGTCGGGGTCCCATTCCGGGGAGGTGAGGCGGACGGGTGAGGAGTGTGCCCGGCTCCTGGCGGATGCGGGGTACCGGGACGTCCGGTTGCTGGAAGTCGAAGGGGCGCATCCGGCCGTGTACGGCCACCTGCCCGGCCCCGAGGGCGCCCCCACCGTGCTTCTCTACGCCCACTACGACGTCCAGCCGGTCGGCGATCTCGAGGTGTGGGAGACCGAACCCTTCGATGCGGTGGTGAAGGAGGGTCGCATGTACGGTCGGGGGACGGCCGACGACAAGTGCGGGGTTATCGCACATCTGGGCGCCGCCAGGGCGTTTGCCGGGTCGCCGCCCGTGGGGATGAAAGTGTTCCTCGAGGGGGAGGAGGAGATCGGCTCGCCCAACCTGGAGGCATTTCTGGAACGCTATGAGGACGTGCTGGCCTGCGATGCGGTGGTCATAGCCGACGCCAGCAACTGGGCGGTGGGGGTCCCGGCCATCACCACCTCCCTCCGGGGACTGGTGGGGTGCAATGTGGAAGTCCGGACCGCCCAACTCGGAGGGCACTCCGGGGTGTTCGGCGGGTTGTTCCCCGATGCCATAACCACCCTGGTCCGCCTCCTCTCCACGCTTCACGACGAGCAGGGGGACGTGGCGGTGAAGGGCCTGGTTCGAAGAGACGTCACCGATCTGGAGATGCCGGTGGACGATCTGGCCGAGAACCTGGGGGCCGTGGCCGGCTTGGAGACCATCGGGACCGGTTCGGCGGCGTCGCGGCTGTGGACCAAGCCGGCGATCTCGGTGCTGGCGGTGGACGCCCCTCCCATATCGGAGGCGATAAACCTGCTGGTGCCCGTGGCCAGGGCAAAAGTGAGCGTGCGAACCGCTCCCGGACAGGACCCCGAGTCGGCCCGGCGGGCCCTCTCGGATCACCTGAGGGAGAACCTGCCATGGGGAGCGCAGTTGAAGGTGGACTTCGTGGAGGAAGCGGAAGGATTCCAACAGGTCCCCTCCCACCCCGCCATCGACGCTTGGCGCCGGGGCCTGGAGGCGTCGTGGGGGGTGACTCCGGTGGACAAGGGAGAAGGGGGGACCATTCCCTTCCTGGCGTCCTTTGCGAGGGTGTTTCCGGATGCTCCCCTCCTGCTGGCCGGGATCGGAGACCCCGGCTCGGGCATTCACGCCCCCAACGAGAGCCTGGACCTGGGGGAACTGGAGAAGGCGATCGTCGCCGAGGCGGCGGCGCTGCGAATACTGGGGGCGGGCGCCGTCCGGCCATGAGGCTGGTGATCGCGGAGTGCACTGTCAACTACCAGGGCCGGGTGGACGCCCACCTTCCGCGGTCCCGGCGCTTGATAATGGTCAAGGCGGACGGGTGCGTGGCGGTACATGCCGACGGGGGCGCCTACAAGCCGCTCAACTGGATGTCGGCGCCCAACACGCTGGACGAGGGGGAGGAACTCTGGCTGGTGACCAACCCCAAGGGGGAGCGGTTGGAGATCACCATCCATGAGGTGCTCTCCGACATCACCCACGAGTTGGGTGTGGATCCCGGTCTTTCCAAGGACGGGGTCGAGACCCATCTACAGGAGTTGCTGGCTGATAACCCGGAGGTGATCGGCCCGGGTTTGAAGCTTATCCGCCGGGAGTACCCGACCGCCATCGGACCCATCGACCTGCTCTGCACCGACCCGGACGGAGGGACCGTGGCGGTGGAGGTCAAGCGGCGCGGCGAGATTTCGGGAATAGAGCAACTGACCCGGTATGTGGCGCAGTTGGAACTCGACCCGAGACTCACCCCGGTCCGCGGGGTGTTGGTTGCCACCGCCATCGCTCCCCAGGCCAGGGTGCTGGCCGAATCCAGGTCCCTGGGCGTCCGCGAGGTGGATTACCAGTTGCTTAGAGACCCGGATTCGGGGGACCCTCGCCTGTTCGATCACTATCATTGACGACAGAGCAAACACGGGAGCTCGGTAAGACCGGGCTGAGAGGGAGGATGAGTTCCTCCGACCGTTAGCACCTGATCCGGATAATGCCGGCGAAGGAAGCTTTCGTTGACAAGTCCAGTTTCTCGGGCTCCCCCCATAAGACAAGGAGCCCCCAATGCGTGGCAAACTGGCGGTAGGCATCATCATCGCGGCCCTGGCCCTGGGCGCCTGCGGGGAGGCCGATCCCGAGACCCTGACAATCATCAGTCACGACTCCTTCGCAGGGGGGGTGAACGAGGAGACCTTCTCCTCGTTCACCGCCGAGACCGGCGTGGCGGTGGAGATCGTGCCGGCGGGTGACACCGGCTCCCTGGTCAACCAGGCCATCCTGACCAGGGACAATCCCCTGGCCGACGTGCTCTTCGGGGTCGACGACACCTTCCTGTCGAGGGCCCTGGGCGCCGACTTGTTCCGTCCCCACCGGTCCGACCTGTTGGACAAGACCCCCGAGAACATCCGTCTCGACTCCGAGAACCGGGTGACTCCCATCGACTTCGGCGACGTGTGCCTCAACTATGACCGCGCCGTGATCGCCGATGCCGATGCTCCCCGCAACCTTCAGGATCTGACCACCGAGCGTTACCGGGGCATGCTGGTCGTGGAGAGCCCGGCCACCTCTTCGCCGGGGTTGGCCTTCCTGCTAACCACCATCGCGGTGTTCGGAGAGGACGGGTGGAAGGACTACTGGCAGGCCCTGGTGGACAACGAAGTGGAGGTGGTGGCCGACTGGGACACGGCCTACTACGCCTCATTCACCCGATGGGGAGGAGACCGGCCGGTGGTCGTCTCCTATGCCTCATCCCCGCCCGCCGAGGTGATCTTCTCCGATCCGCCCACCGACGTCGCCCCCACCGGGGTGGTGACGGAAGGCTGTTATCGCCAGTTCGAGTTCGCCGGGATCCTGGAGGGGACCGAGTATCCCGAGGCGGCCGGGGAACTGATCGACTTCATGCTGTCGGTGGAGTTCCAGGAGCAGATCCCTCTCACGTGGTTCGTGTTCCCGGCCAATGGCGAGGCCGCCCTGCCCCCCGAATTCGTGGAGCACACCGCTCTGCCCGATGCCCCGGCGTCGGTCGATCCGGCCTTGATAGACGCCAACCGCGAACGATGGATAGAGGAGTGGACCGAGTTGGTGCTGGGATAGCAGGCCTGTTCATACCGAACGCCGAACGGATGCGGGCCGGGTCGGCGGGGCGACGGTGAATTACCGGTGGGTGGCCGCGGGGGTGGCGGTGGCCTTCCTGGGCTACCTGTTCGTCTACCCTCTTACCCGCATCCTGGGTCTGTCCCTCGGGGAGGAGGGGGCGTTCGGGGCCTTCGGGGAGGTCTTGACCGACTCGGGGTTGCGGAGCGCCCTGTGGTTCTCGCTGTGGCAGTCGACGGCTTCGGTGGCCCTGACCCTGGTGGCCGCCGCCCCGATCACCTGGGCCGTGTCGAGGTTCAGGTTTCCGGGCCGGGCCCTGGCGAAGGCATTGGTGACCGCCCCCTTCGTGTTGCCCACGGTGGTGGTGGCGTCGGCCTTTCTCTCGTTGGGAATCGGTGGAAGCGTGTGGGCCATTCTGGCCGCCCATGTCTTCTACAACGTGGCGGTCGTGGTGCGCACCGTGGGGGGCGTGTGGTCCAGGATCGACCGGTCACTGTTCGACGTTGCCCGGACGCTGGGGGCAAACCCCCGCCAGGTGTTCTGGCGGCTGACCCTTCCCCTCCTCCGCCCTGCCCTGGCCGCCTCGTCGGCGATCGTCTTTTTGTTCACCTTCACCTCCTTCGGGGTGGTGCTGATCCTGGGAGGGCTTCGCTACCGGACCCTGGAGGTGGAGATCTGGCAGCAGACGGTCGTGTTCCTGAATCTTCCCGCCGCCGCGGCCCTGGCCATCCTGCAACTGGTGGGGTTGACCGCGGTGCTGGCCTGGTACTCCCGCTACCAGGAGCGCACCGCGGTGGGACTGCAGTTGGAGGCGGAGGGCCGCAACCTGCAGCGTCCCGGCAGTCTCGGGGAGCGACTGGGGTTGGTAGTGGCGGTCTGGGGGACCCTTTCGGCGCTGGCGGTTCCCCTGGTGATGCTGGTGGCCCGCTCGCTCCGCTCCGGCGGGGCCGGGTGGCGTTTCCTGGCTGACCCGGGACCGCTGGCGGTCACCCCCGGTCGGGCGATGATCAACTCGCTCCTGTACGCCGCCGCCACCGCGGTGGTGGCGGTGACGGTGGGACTGTGCGCCTCCACCGTGATAGTTTCCGGCAAGGGTCGAGCAGCCAGGTGGTTCGACGTGGTGTTGATGCTGCCGCTGGGCGCCTCGGCGGTGACCGTGGGCTTCGGCATGCTGGTGGCCCTGGACTGGCCGGTCGACCTGAGGGCCACCGTGGTGCTGGTGCCCCTGGCTCACGCCCTGGTGGCCATGCCGTTCGTGGTCCGAACGGTCACCCCCATGCTCCGCTCGATCCAAGCCGACTTGCGGGAGACGGCTTCCGTTCTGGGGGCCTCACCTTGGCAAGTCTTCAGGGAGGTCGACCTGCCGATTGCGTCCCGGGCCGTGGCGGTGGGGGCGGGGTTCGCGGCGGCCGTATCCCTGGGCGAGTTCGGGGCCACCGCTTTCATAGCCCGGCCCGACACCATCACCGTTCCCGCTCTCATCTTCCGGCTGCTGGGCCGCCCGGGAGCGGTCAGCTACACCGGCGCCATGGCCATGGCCGTGGTGCTGGCGGCGACGGTGACGTTATTGATCATGGCTGTCGACCGGACCAGGTTGGGAGAGTTGGGGAGCTTCTAGGGGCCCGCTCCACCATCAACTTGCCGATCTTCGCTGCTCGACCGTCGTTGGTGAAGGATCCGGTCGTAGCAATCTTCCGAGCCACCTGCGACCGGCATGATCGCTTCCCGGCTATCGGGGTCCCTCCAGGATCCAGGTGGTCCCTGAAGGACTGTCCCGGAGGTTTACTCCCAGCCCCTCCAGACCGGAACGGATCCGGTCCGCCTCGTCCCAGCGCTTCAGGGCGCGGAGGCGGGACCGCGCATCAACTAGCAACTCCACGTAGCCTCCCACCCATTCGGCCGGCTCCACCAGGCCGGACGCCGCCAACTCCGATATCTCCAGGAGAGCGGACCTCAAGGTCTCCCGCGCCCGGGGAGAGCCGTCGGCGGCCATTGTCTCCAGCCGGAGCAGTGTCTCGGCAATCTTCCCGGCCGACCGTCCGGCCTTGGCCTCGGCGAGATCGGGCAGAGTCTCGGGGTGCTCGCGGGGAGGCGCCGGAGGGCTGCTCTCCAAGAGCTTGAACATCGCGTCCAGGGCTATCGCTTCTCCATCGGCCACGAAGGTGTCGTCCGCTCCGCTCAGGGTGACGCCTCCGGCTCCCAGCACGCTCATCTCTCCTCTCCCGAAGTCGATGGTGGCGGCGGTGTGCTCATCCACTCCGATCACTCCCATTCCCTCCGGCAGCATCGCTCGAAGCCGCCGGAAGCGACTCCGGCCCATGTAGCACCGGCTGGTGTCGAATCCCTGGCCTTCGGTGTTGTTCCAGTGGGGGATGACCACTGCCTCCAGGCCCAGGTGAGCGGTGAGGTTCAGCCCTTCCAGCCACTCCAGCCCGGCGCCGACCTTGAATATCTCATAGACCGGGAGGGTTTTGGGTCCGCCCGTGAGGGCGGCGGCCGAGGCCAGGGTGACGGTTGCGCCTTCGGTGAGGCGCTTTCGAAGCGCCGCCGCCAGCCCTGTCTCCCGCCAGGCTGCCAGGGCATAGCCGGGCGAACCGGGCCCGGCGAAGACGTAGCGGGCGCCGCGGACGGCGGCCAGCATCCTCTCGCAGGCGGCTTCTCCCTCCGACGTGGAGCGATAGGAGGCAACCGCGGCGTCGATCGACAGGCTGGTCCGGAAAAACCCGGTGAGCCGTTCGGAGAGGAGTGGGGCGTTCTCCTGGAATCCGTAAGGGGTGTCCAGGACCACCGCCTCCCGGGCGCCGGCTCGCTCGATTCCCAGGCGGTGGGCGGCGACCAGGCGATTGGAAACCTCCCCCGACCCCATCAGGATGAGCCGGCCGGCACTCATGGGGACACCTTCCGCGCCATTTCCTCGAGCCATCCGGCGGTCAGGCGAGGGTATTGAGCATGCAGGTCGTGGTGGGCATCCAGCCAGATCACCCGGCCCCTGGGAAGAAGGTCGGCGAAGCGGGACACGCTTTCTCGCTTGGCGGCTCTTCCGGCCGCGGTCTGTGTAGTGGCGACCACCAGGACCGGTTGTTCAAGGGAGGGAGCGATGTCGCAAGGCTGATGCTTCCACATCTGCCGCAGGAGCCGGAAGTGGTATTCCCTCTTCAGGTGGGGCCGTACGGTTCCGTCCGGCGCCACTTCGAAGTTGGCCAACTGGCCCAGAATGCCGCTCTCCGGCCAGTCGGAGTAGTGCTTTCGGAGCCTTTCCTCCAGATCGGTGTAGAGCACCTTGTCAAAGGTCGGAGGGGCTAGCTCCCGGGCCGCCGTCTCCCAATCCGGGAATGCCCTGCTCAGGGTGATGAATCCCCCGTCAATGCAGGCCACGGCGGCGATCCGGTAGGGCTGGCTGCGGGCCAACTCCAGTACGACATTGCCTCCCAGGGATTGTCCCGCGGCGATGACCGCGGTTTCGGGGCCGAGGACATCGTCCATCACTGAGACCAGATCGTCGGCGAGCGTGGGGAAGTCGAAGGGCCCGTCCACCTTGTCCGACTGCCCGTGGGAGCGCTGGTCCACCGCCACCGAGGAATAGCCTCTTGCCGCCAAATGGTCGGCACAGCCGTCCCAGAGCCGGGCATTGGAGGCCAGCCCATGCACGAACAGGAAGGCGACGGGCCGGGACCCGGTCCGGCTCACTGCGCTGATCCCCACCCCATGGCCGGTGACGATCCGTAGCCGTCGGGGTTCTCTCACTGCCGCCTTCCGCATTGCTCCGTTGCGAATGGCCCATTGAGCATGGACCACGAACATGAGAGGAACATGAGATTTACCTTAACCGGGAGGCGGGCTAACATGCAGTGCTGTGACAGCCACCATCGTGTTAGGCGCACAATGGGGCGACGAGGGGAAGGGCCGGGTCACCGATTTCTTCGCGGAGTCCGCCGACTTTGTCGTCCGCTACCAGGGGGGAAACAACGCCGGGCATACCATCATCATCGGCGAACGGGTCTTTGCGCTTTCCGTGGTCCCGTCGGGGGTGATGTACGAAGAATGCGTGCCGGTGATCGCCTCGGGTTGTGTCCTTGATCCGGCGGTGCTCCTCGAAGAGATCGAGATGCTTACCCGGGAGGGAATCAGCCCCGCACGCCTTCGGATCTCCTCCAACGCTCACCTGATCATGCCGTACCACCGGGTGCTGGACGGGGTGATGGAACTGTATCTGGGCCGCAACCGGATCGGAACCACCAAACGGGGGATCGGGCCTGCCTACACCGACAAGTACCAGCGGGTTGGCATAAGGGTCCAGGACCTGTTCGACCCCCGGATCTTCCGGGAGAAGGTGGCGGCGGCCCTAGAGGACAAGAACAAGATAATCACCAGGGTCTACAACCGCCTCCCCATGGATCCCGAGGAGGTGGCCTCCCGGTACCTGGAGATGGCGGATCGTCTCCTTCCCTACGTGACCGACACCTCTCTTCTTCTCTGGAACGCAATTACCGATGGGCGCTCCGTGCTGTTCGAAGGCGCGCAAGGAACGCTCCTCGACATCGATCACGGCACCTACCCCTTCGTCACCTCTTCCAATCCCACCGCCGGCGGCGCCTTGATCGGGGCGGGGTTGGGGCCGACGGCCATCGACGCCGTGGTCGGCGTGGCCAAGGCCTACATCTCCCGGGTGGGCAGCGGCCCCTTCCCCACGGAGTTGTTCGACGAGGTTGGGGATTGGATGGTGGAACAGGGCCGGGAGTTCGGCACGGTGACCGGTCGACGGCGGCGCTGCGGGTGGCTCGACCTGGTGGCCCTTCGCTACGCGGCGAGGGTCAACGGGTTGACGCACCTGTTCATCACCAAGCTGGACATCCTTTCGGGGCTCGACACCCTGCGGGTGGCGGTTGGCTACGACGGCGACGGGGACAGCTACCGGGAATTCCCCCGCCAGCAGCGGGTGTTGTACAAGTGCACCCCGGTCTACGAAGAACTGGAGGGATGGTCCGAGGACATCACCGGGGCCAGGAGATTCGAGGACCTCCCGGCGGCGGCCCGTCGGTACATACGTTTCATCGAGGAGGCGGTGGGAGTGCCGGTGGGCTGGGTCTCGGTCGGCCCCGAGCGGAGCCAACTGGTGGTGAGATAGCTCGCCCGCAGAAGGATCAGAGAGACCGGGCGAGCGGGGAAGCAAGATCGCCGTTGGGCGTTACCGACACGTCCCCGGCGCCCAACCACTCGGCCATGTCCACGAGTTCCGCGGCAAGTTCTCCGCAGACCCTTCGGTTGTCGATATCGGGCTCGCCGTAGCTGCCCAGCACCATCAGGCGTTTGGCCCGCCTGTCCAGCTTGAGGTCCACGCGAGCGACCATCCTGTCTCCCAGCAGGAAGGGCAGAACGTAGTAGCCGTGGATCCGCTTGGGGCGAGGGATGTAGATCTCGATCCGATACCGGAAGTCGAATAGCCTCTCGATCCGGGGTCGGAACCAGACCAGGGGATCGAAGGGCGAAAGAAGGGCTCGTCCCCCGACCTGGCGGGGAAGACCGGCGTCGGGGTCCAGATAGGCGGGCTCCGACCAGCCCTCCACCTCCACCTCCAGGATGTCGCCTGAGGCGACCAGGTCGGAGAGTCCCTGCCGTGCCGGCCAGATACCCATGCGGTAGTAGTCGGCGAGATCGGCGGCGGTCCCCACGCCGCATCGCTCCACAGCCAGGTGGAGCAGGCGACGGAGGGCCTCCCGTTCCTCGATCCCTGGCTCTGCCAGGACCCAGGCTGGATGAACCCGCTCGGGAAGGTCGAACCATCGGATGAAGTTCGGCCGGTCGGCCACCGTGACCGCGCCCTTCCAGAACAGCCACTCCAAGGCGCGTTTTCCCATGTTGTGCCCCCACCAGGACCCGCCGGACTGTCCCGGCTCGCTCAGGTCGGAAACGCGAAGTGGTCCCTTTTCGGCCACCTCCCGGCACACCTGCCGGACGTATTCGGGGTTGTCGTAATTGACGGACTCGATCCATCCCCGGGGCGTTCCGCGCATCCGGTGGTCGAGGAGGGGGCGATGGCTTATCGGCATCAGGGATCGCTCGTGCCCCCAGTACTCGAAGAGTTCCTGCGATGTCCAGAGCCATTGGTCGAGAAGATCACGGGGATATGCGCCCAGCCGGGAGAAGAAGGGGAGATAATGCGCTCTGGCCAGCACGTTGACAGAGTCCAGTTGCACGACGCCCATATGTCCGAGGACACGCCGGTAGTGGTCGGCGCCCACCTGCTTTGCGGGGCGCGCCCGCCCGAGCCCCGTGGCGGCGATCGCCAACCGGCGGGCCTGGGCCAGGGTCAGTCGCCTCATGTGCGCAGTCGGAGGGATCCCGGGCGTCCGGCGTCGAGGGTCTCGGGGCACATCCGATAGGAGCCTATGGTCTTCTCCTCCTCCATCAGCCTATTTGTGGCTGGGCCGCCGGGCATCGGCAGGTAGTCTCCCATAGGCGGTGGAAGCCAGTTTCCCCCGGCCGATGAGATGATTGATCGCTACACACTTCCGGAGATGGCCGAGTTGTGGTCGGCCGAACGGCGCCTGGCCACCTGGAAAAGAGTGGAGGAACTGGCGCTGGAGGCTTGGGCCGAACTGGGAGTGGCGCCCCCCGAAGCCGTGACGGCAATCCGGAAGGCGCCGGTTCCCACCCCGGAACAGGTTGCGGAGCGGGAGGCGATCATCAATCATGATCTCGCCGCCTTCGTCGACGTCCTGGCGGCGGGGATGGTGGAGGGAGGGGAGTGGGTCCACTACGGACTCACGTCCTCCGATGTGGTCGACACGGCTTCCGGCGCCATCATGGACGAGGCCGCCCGGTTGTTGGTCGGTGAAGTCGAGAAGCTGTTCTCGGTGCTGAGGGAGGCGGCGCTGGAGCATCGGGACACCCTGATGCTGGGCCGCACCCACGGAATGTGGGCCGAGCCGACCTCCTGGGGCCTGAAACTGGCGAACTGGTCCTTCCAGGTGGCCAGGGACCATGAACGGCTCAGCGCCGCCCGCCAGGCTGTGGCGGTAGGCAAGGTGAGCGGGGCGGTGGGGACCTATGCGCAGTGTCCCCCGGCGGTGGAGGAATGGGTGTGCCGGGGGCTCGGGATCGGATCGGAGCCGGCATCGACCCAGGTGACCGCCCGGGATCGCCACGCCCAGTTGCTGGGGGCCGTCGCTTTGGCCGGAGCCTCCCTGGAACGCTTCGCCACCGAGATCCGCCTGCTGCAGCGCAACGAGGTGGGAGAAGTGGCTGAGGGATTCCGGCCCGGCCAGAAGGGATCTTCGGCCATGCCCCACAAGAGGAACCCGATCGTCTCGGAGAGAATGGCCGGAATGGCCCGGCTGCTGCGGGGTTACTCCACCGCAGCCCTGGAGAATGTGGCGCTGTGGCACGAGCGGGACATCAGCCACTCCTCGGCGGAGCGGGTTATCCTTCCCGACGCCTGCACCGTCCTCCACTACATGCTGGTGACCTTCATCGGGTTGATGGAGCGTCTCGAGGTGAACGCGGAGCGGATGAGGGCCAACCTCGATTCAACCGGAGGACTGGTGGTCAGTGGAGCGCTTCTGTCGGAGTTGATCCAACATTCGGGCCTCAGCCGGGATCAGGCCTACCGGATCGTGCAGCGAAACGCGGCGGCGGTGCTTGACGGCGGCGGGGTCCTGTGGAAGGAGTTGGCCGCCGATCCCGACGTGACGGTGCCGGAGGACCGGCTGGAAGAGGTCTCCGACCCGGTGAGGTTCCTGGCCGAGACGCCGGCGGTCTTCGAGCGGCTCCGCGCTCTGACCCTGCCGCCCCTCTGATTGACCGTCGGTTGACGGGCTACCCCGGCCCGGCTCCTTAAAGGGTTTCGGCTGGCGGGGGGACCCACCAGCCGAAACAGTCGATTACTTACGGTTTTGGATCAGCCGCGGGCGATTGCCAGCCAACTGTCGACACGGTCGCGGTTGGCGGCGATCCAGGCCTCGGCGTCAGCTTGGACATCGGCGTCGGAGTACTCGTCCGCTGCGGCCATCCTGGCATTCTGAGCGGCGATGTCGCTCAGCGGAATCGCCACTACCTCGAGCAGGCGACGGATATCCGGGTTGTCATCCAAGAAGTCGGTGTTGGCCACCGCCCGGATGTCGTTGACGCCGTGCTGGTACACCCACACCGCATTGTCCCCGTCGACCAGGGAGTCGGCGGTCCAGTTGGGCGTATAGGCGTAGAACAGCACCGACTCACCGGCGTTCACCCGGTCGATGACGCCCCGAACCAGGGCGTCGTAGTCACCGGAGATCTGCTCAACGCTGCCGCCCCAACTCTCGTCGGCGATCAGATCGTTGATCCAGGTGTTGCATCCCCAACCGGCGTTGCATCCGATCAGGTCGGCCTTGCCGTTGCCGTTGCTGTCGAAGGCGCCGGCATTGGCGGCTACGTCATTCATGGACCTGATTCCCAGCCGGTCGGCCGTGGCCTTGTCGACCATCCAGCCCTCAACTCCCCCCTTGGCTACTTCATAGCCGATGGGTTCGATTGGCAGGTCCACCGCTTGGCCCGTCACGTTCTCCCCCTCAAGGAAGATGTCGTGGTTCGGGAACCAGCCGTTGACCCACAGGTCGTACTGTCCGGCGGCCAGGGCCGGATAGAAGGAGAAGGGCTGCAGCTCTGCCAACGCGGGATCGGTGACCTCGTGTCCGAGTTCCTCGAGCAACTGAGCGTAGATGGCGGCCTGCATGTGACCGGAGGACCAATCGGCCCGGGCCATCGTCACCGGCCGGTCCTGGCCGTCGGTGGCGCAGGCGGAGAGCACCAGCACGAACGCCGCGAGAGCGGCGATCAATACATTCGATCTCTTGGTCATGACGGGTCGCCTCCTCTTCCCAGCCTCTCAAGCAAGCCGCTGTGCTGGGCCTTGAAGATGGCTTCGTCGTAGTGACTCTCCAAGAGGTCGAGTTCTTCGTCGAAGGCCTTCTTGAGGCTCCACAGCATGATGAGAAGCACGAACAGGAATGGCAGCCCGGTGGCCACGGCGGCCGTTTGGAGCGCCGAAAGGCCACCTCCCAACAGCAACACGCACGCGACCAGGCCTTCCATGCACGCCCAGAACACCCGCTGGGGCTTGGGCGAGTCGAGCTTCCCTCCGGAGGTGAGGTGGTCAACGACCAGAGATCCGGAGTCAGACGAGGTGACGAAGAACGAAACCAATAGCAAGATGCCGACTATCGAGACGAAGAAGGTCCATGGGAAGGCCTCCAACATCACGAACAGGGCAGTGGCAACGTTTTCGTTGACCGCGGTGGCGACGTCCAGTTCACCGGTCATCTGCAGATTCATGGCCGCTCCGCCGAACACCGCGAACCACAGGAAGCACAGGAGGCAGGGGAGCACGATCACACCGATGATCATTTCCCGCACCGAGCGCCCCTTGGAGATTCGGGCGATAAACATTCCGACGAAGGGAGACCAGGAAATCCACCATCCCCAGTAGAAGATGGTCCACCACTGCTGCCATTGGGTCTCGATCAATGCCGCGTTCCAGAACGAGAACTCGGGCAATATCTGGATGTAGACGCCGATGCTCTCAACGTACAGCGAGAGGACCAACAGGGTCGGTCCCACCAACATCACGAACAGCAGGAACGCTGCGGCCAGATAGACGTTGAGCTGGCTGAGCCTCTTGACCCCGGCGTCCAGACCCGCAACCACCGAGATGGTCGCCAGTCCGGTAATGAAGGCGATCAGGAGGATCTGGAACCCGGTGCCCTCCGGAAGGCCGAAGAGCTTGTGCAGTCCCGCAGCAGCCTGGCCGGCGCCGAATCCCAATGAGGTGGCGAGCCCGAAGAGGGTGGCCACCACCGTCAGGATGTCGATGGCGTTGCCCCATCCGCCGTAGATCCTCGGACCGAGAATCGGATAGAAGACCGAGCGGAAGGTCAGTGGCAGGCCCCGGTTGTAGGCGAAGAACCCCAAGGCCAAGGCCACCAAGCCGTACAGCGCCCATCCATGGATCCCCCAGTGGAGGTAGGAAGTCGCCAACGCTCCTCTCGCCGCGCCCGCTGAAAGGGGCTCGACGTCGAAGAGGGGAGGCGGCGCCGTCAGGTGATAGATCGGCTCTGCGACGCCCCAGAACATCAACCCGATGCCGAGACCGGCGGAGATCAACATTGCGTACCAGGCGCCGGTGGAAAACTCCGGAAGGGCTCCTGGACCGCCTAGTCGAATCTTGCCGTACCTGCCTAACGCAAAGTAGAGAGCGGCGCCGATGAAGATGTTGAATGCAATGATGTACAGCCAACCAACCTTCTCGTTGATAAAGGTGAGAATGGCGCCGAACACTTCCGAGGCCGATTCCGGAAACAACAGAGTCCAGGCGATGAACAGCAACAGGAAACCTGCGGCGTAGAACGTCACCTGTGGGTGGATGTCGAATCCCCACTTGACAATGTTCTTGTCACCGGGCTCCCGGTCGGCCACCTCAGGATAGAAATCGATATCAGGATCGACCTGGAGGCCTTCGAACTGGGGTCGATTCTGGATGGCCGCCGCGCGGCGGCGTTCCTCTTCCTCTTCCCAGTCCTCGTAGGCCTCGGCGATCTGAGTGAGATCGAGATCTTCTTTCTCAGACATACGAACTCCTTTCTACTCGTCGATCAACCATTTTCGCCTCCTTCCGTCGTCTTCTCTTCTTCACTACCAACCGCCGAGAACGATCTCCAGTTGAACCTCTGCCGCACCGGCGGGGGTTAGCATTTCCCAAACACCCTACTTACGAACCTGCGGGCGCGTCGTAAAAAACGGTGACTCTTTTCTCTTGTTTCGTCTAGTGGAATGACATCCGAATTTCAGGACGGAAAAAGGCATGCAAACGTCGCCTTTTGCTAGCCTTTGGCCCAGCCCACCCGGACACCTTTCATGCGCAGAATCTCCATAGTTGTCTTGGGAATACTGTCAGTACTGCTCGTTTTTCCAATGGCCGCGGTGATGGCACAGGCCGAGTCGGAGGACGGCGGCGCTGAAGCAAAGCCGGTGCGGATGGCTCGCGCCACCTGGGATACCGGCTGGTTCCAGGCCGAGGTCTACCGTCTCTTGATCCAGCGGCTCGGATATCGGGTTGAGGGACCTGTCACCATGGACAACGACGAGTTCTACGAAGCCGTGGCGGCCGGTGAGGTGGACCTGTGGGCAAACGGCTGGTTCCCGACACAGGACGCCTTTCTTCAGGAGGAATACGTCGAAATGGTGGGGACCCAGGTAGACGATGGCGCGCTACAGGGATACTTCGTGGATAAGGCGACCGCCGAAGCACACGGGATCACCAATCTCGGTGACTTGGCCGCCCCGGAGATCGCCGCGCTGTTCGATGGGGATGGGAACGGACTGGCCGACCTGATCGGTTGCGAGCCTTCGTGGGGGTGCGCCGCCATCATAGATCACCACCTGGACGTCTATGGGTTGGGTGAGACGGTCGAACAAGTCCAGGGCGCCTACTCACCTCTGATCAGGGCGACCTTTGATCGGTATCGATCCGGACAACCGGTCCTCTACTACACCTGGACGCCCAACTGGACGGTGGGCGAGTTGCAGCCCGGCCGGGACGTGGTCTGGCTCGAGACGCCCTTCCCATCCTTGCCGGTGGAGCAGGCTGCCTACCTGGACCGGACCATTATCCCCGGAATACCGGGATGCGCCAACGATCCCTGCCAGGTCGGTTGGCCTCCCAATGACATACGGGTGGTCGCCAACGCCCGGTTCCTGGAAGCCAATCCCTCCATCCGGCGACTTTTGGAGCAGGTGGTGATACCACTGGAGGACATCTCCGCTCAGAACGCCCTGATGGTGGCCGACGAAGGGGATCCCGAAGACATCCGCCGCCATGCCAAGGAATGGGTGAACGCCAATCAGGTCACCGTAGAGGGCTGGATACAAGCCGCGGACCCGCAGGCGGTGGGACTGGAAGACACCGGCGACGCTGCCTCGGCGGCCGGGGGCAGGCTGTCGGTGGCAGCACGCATTCTTCCGCCGTTCGTAATTTATGACGACCGCTCCTACAGCGGTTTCGAGGTGGAGTTGGCGCAGCTTCTGGCCGCCCGCCTGGGGATGGAGGTCGACATCTACGCGGTGGACACGGTGGCCAAGCAGATCGACGACATCGACCGGGGCGTTGCCCGGGTGGCCCTGGGGGGTGTGGCGATCACCGAGTCCAGGGAGAGGCTGGTCGACTTCTCGCTGCCGGTGCTCAACACCGGGCTGACCATCATGGCGCCCAGCGAAGCGGACCGGCACGTCGGCGACCGCATCCTGCTGTTCCTGAGGGCCATCATCTCCTCGGACCTGCCCTGGTTGCTGGTGGTGTTCGGCGTGGCGGTGCTGATCTCCGCCCATGTGATCTGGTGGTTGGAACGACATCACAATGCCGATTTCGCAGTGCCCTACCGCCAGGGAATCTGGGATTCGTTCTACTGGTCGGTGGTGACCATGAGCACCGTGGGTTATGGCGACAAGGTGGCCAGGGGCGACAAGGGGAGAGTGTTCGCTTTGATCTGGATAGCCCTGGGAACTCTGGTGTTCGCCAGTTTCACCGCTTCCATCGCCTCTTCGCTGGCGGTGAGCGAACTGCGTGGGGAAATCGCCGGGCCCTCCGACTTGCCCGGTCACCGGGTTGCCACGGTCTACCAAACGGCGGGGGCTGCCTACCTGTCCTCGATCGGGGTGGGGCCCGTGCTGGTGGATGACGTCGTTGAGGCGTATTCGCTGCTGGAGGCAGGCGAAGTCGATGCGATCGTGTTCGATGCTCCCGTCCTTCACTTCCACGCTTCCCGGGAGGGAGGCGGCGAGGTGGCGACGGTGGGGCCCGACTTCGAACAGGTCCAGTACGGTTTCGTGGTGAGCCAGGAGGATGCCGCTTTCCGGGAGCAGGTCAATCTGGCCCTGCTGGAACTCATCGAGAGCGGGGTCTACCGCCAGCTCCACGACCGGTGGTTCGGGCCGTTGGGTTGAGCGGAGGGTCCCCGGCCAGAATCTGTTGCCCTTAATCACCGGTAACTGGTAGCCTCCGGCCTATGTCATGGCGTCGCAAACCCAACAGTCTGCCCGATAGGAATAGAGCGCTCCCCGGCCGGGACAACCCCGTTTCGGTGCCTGAATTCCACTTTGTGACCGGCGCCCGGATCGTGCCCCCCTTCCCGGAGGGCTCCGAGTTGATCTGGTTCGGTATGGGGTGCTTCTGGGGCGCCGAGCGGATGTTCTGGCAGACCGAAGGGGTGTACTCCACGGCAGTGGGGTACGGCGGCGGGATCACCCCCAACCCCACTTATGAAGAGGTGTGCTCGGGAATGACCGGTCACACCGAGTTGGTGCAGGTTGTGTACCAGCCGGGACAGATCGACCTCGACGCACTCATGGCCGTTTTCTGGGAGGGCCATGATCCCACCCAGGGAATGAGACAGGGGAACGACTACGGGACCCAGTATCGCTCCGCGGTGTATGTCTCCCGCCCGGAGCAGTTGCCGGCGGTCCGGGCAAGTCTCGAGGCCTACCAGCAGGAGTTGCACAGGAACGGTTACGACCTGGTCACCACCGAGATCGGTGAGGGGAAGTCCTTCTACTACGCGGAGGACTACCACCAGCAGTATCTGGCCAAGAACCCGTGGGGGTACTGCGGCATCGGGGGCACCGGGGTCTCCTACTGCACTCCCGCCCAGGCACAGCCCGCCACCGGCTGAGCCGCCGAGCGCGGTGAAGGAGTCTCTTCGCTCCCAGGTTCCTCCGTTCTATGTGATGGAGGTGATGAAAGAAGCCGCCCTGCGGGAGGCGGGCGGTGGAGACGTCCTCCACCTGGAGGTTGGTCAACCCATGACGCCGGCTCCCTCCCGGGTGTTGGAGGCTGCCCGGAGGGGCCTGGTCGAGGACCGGCTGGGTTACACGGCCGCAACCGGCCTGGGCGCCCTCCGGGAGAGAATCGGGTGTTTCTATCGGGATCGGTACGGCCTGGATGTGTCCCCGGATCGGGTGGTGATGACCATCGGGGCCTCCGCCGGCTTCGTCCTGGCCTGCCTGGCGCTCTTCGACCCCGGCCACCGGGTGGCCATGACCGTGCCCGGTTACTCGGCCTACCGCAACGTGCTCACCGCCTTGGGCCTGGAGTTGGTGGAGGTGCGGGTGGACGCCGGGACCCGCTTCGTTCCCTCCATCGAACGTCTGGAGATGGCCGGTCCGCTGGACGGGCTGGTGGTGGCGAGCCCCTCCAACCCGACCGGGGTCACCTTCACGCCCGAGGAGTTGAACTCGGTGGTCGAATTCTGCGAGAGCGCCGGGACTGTCCTGATCAGCGATGAGATCTATCACGGGATCCACTACGGGAGACCGGCCGACAGCGCACTGGAGTTCAGCGATGGGCCGGTTGTGGTGCAGAGCTTCTCCAAGTACTTCTCGATGACCGGCTGGCGCCTGGGATGGCTGGTGGTTCCTCCCGAGATGTTCCGACCGGTGGAACGACTCTCCCAGAATCTGTTCATCGCACCGCCCACCGTCTCCCAGTTGGGCGCCCTGGAGGCCTTCGACTGCACCGCGGAACTGGATGCGATCGTCGCCGCGTACGCCGAGAGCAGGCAGGTTTTGGTGGCCGGGTTGGCGGAAGCCGGTTTGAGCCGGATCGCTCCTCCCGACGGGGCGTTCTATGTGTACGCCGACATCTCCCATCTCGGCATGGACTCTCCCACGCTGTGCGCACGCTGGCTGAAGGAGATTGGCGTGGCGGTCACTCCCGGAATCGATTTCGACCCTGAGCGGGGAGATCGCTGGGTCCGTTTCTCGTACTCGGAGTCCACCGACGACATCGCAGAGGCGGTCCGCCGCCTCAAGAAGTGGGCGGATCGGCGCTAGCGGGACCTCGGTAGGGTTGGCGTTCGTGACCGACGGTTCCGTGATGGGTGTTGGCGGGGGATTTGCCGAGATGGTGGGCATCGTTCTCGACGAGTCGTCCTCCTCGAGGGTACGCGGACATGTGGAAGTGGGAGAGGAGCACCATCAACCGTTCGGCATGGTGAACGCCGGACTACACACCACCATGGTGGAGACCCTGGCCTCGGTCGGCGCCTTCATCTGGGCCCAAGAGCAGGGGATGGCGGCGGCGGTGGGTGTGCACAATGCGACCGACTTCTTCCGCTCGCATCGTCTCGGAAGGCTGGATGGACAGGCGGTCCCCGTTCACCAGGGTCGCAGCCAGCAGATCTGGCAGGTGACGATAACCCGCGGCTCGGATGGGAAGATGGTTGCCCAGGGTCGTTTGCGTCTCCAGAACCTGGATCAGGTTCGCTGAGTCTCACAACCGGCGGCGAATAGGGGCTTCCACGACCGATCAGGTCCCCGCGGGCGAAGCGGCCACCCCGTAGTGGTGACGCGGGCTCCTCCGGTTGGGGAAGGGTTCCCTGAATAATTAATTCTCCGTTTTCTGGACGCGTTCGGGCTGCGGTTACTAGCGTCCGTATATCGGATAGAGATTCCGGTAAATGGGCATTTCGATCGGAGTGGCCCGCTTGGCGGCGCCGGGCGGAGCATTCCATTCGAGATGGACTGAGAACGACAAGAGCAGCGTGACCTTATGCCCGTCCTCATTTTGGGGGCATGGGTCCGGAAGGAGAAGGCAGGTAAATGAGTAAACGTAGATCTTGGGTACGAGTGTTGGTTGTGCTGTCCGTGCTGGCCCTGGTCGCCACTGCCTGTGGTGACGGAGAAGAAGCGGCCGAGACCACGGCGGCTCCCACCACTACCGCGGCCCCAACCACCACCGCCGCTCCCGAACCGGCAGAGCCCATCAAGTTGGGCACCATCTGGTTCAACTCCGGCGTGGCAAGCGGCCTAGGCGACATCATGCGCAACGGATTCGAGTTGGCCGTGATGCAGAAGAACGAGGCCGGAGGACTGCTGGGAAGCCAGATCGAAGTGATCCACTACGACGAGGGCTACTCGGCCGACGAGTCGGTTGCATCGGCGAGAAAGGCCATCGCAGACGGCGTGGCCGGAGTCGCCGGCGGCAATGACGCCACCACCTGTGTGGCGATGAAGGACGTCACGGCCGAGGTCAGCATGCCATTGGTCGTGACCGCCTGCGGGTCCGAGTTGATCACCGAAGAGGGATACGAGGGAGCGGTGCACATCCGCGCCCCCGTGAAGCAGAGCCAATCCGACAGCAACGCCTTGTCGGTGCTGGCCCGCTGGATGATCTCCCAGGGTTACAAGCGGGTCCAGGGTGTGGGCGTCGACTCCGACTGGGTGCGTCTCACCCATGATGAGTTCACTCGCATCTTCGAGGAAGAGGCCGCGGCGGACTTCGAGTACACCGGCATGGTGTACTTCCCCTACGGCACCGCTGAAGCTCGGGTCGAAGTGACCAAGGGAGTCGGCAACGATCCGGACCTGCTGTATCTCGGTCTGTGGGGTAAGGACGTGGTCGTGAATGCCGTCCAAGCCGCCCGCGAGATCGGCTATGAGGGTGACATCATGGTCAACGAGGTCGTGTACACCCCGCCGGAAGTGGAAGCCCTGGGTGACCTCTCCGAAGGCATTTACAGTTCCACCGGGTGGATTCTGGACGAGTCGATTCCCGAGGCGGCCGCCTTCTCCGAGGCGTATGAAGCCGAGTTCGGCCATGCACCGGACTGGTGGTCCGAACTGGGCTACACGGCGGCCTTGCAGTTGATCGCGGCGATCGAGGCGGCAGGAACGACCGACCATTCGGCCGTTGCTCCCCTGATGAACGACGAGCATGGGTTCGTCACTCCTCGCGGTAAGCCTTTGCGCTTCAACGAGAAGGGACTCCGACTGGTTGACGACTGGATCATCATCCAGTCAACCGGTGGTGAACTGCATCCCGTCGACGCCGTTCCGTTGGCCGGGTAGACGTAACTCTCCCATAACTCTGATGTATCGGCCTGCGCCCTTTATCCGGGGCCAGGCCGATACATCCTTATTGACCGAGAAAGGAGGCGCCGAAGAGAGTGGAGAGAGTATTCGTACCGGTTGAGGAGGAACTCTTCCGGGCCATCGGGTCGAAGAGCCGGTGGAATGATGTGGTGCGGGCGGGCAACACTCTCTGGGTAACCGGCCAACTGGGCTGGGACAAGACCACCGGAGTGCTTGGGGAGACCCTGGAGGAACAGGCGGAACTGGCCCTTGAGAACCTCAAGGTGGCCCTGGAACGGGCCGGCGCCAAGATGAGCGATGTGGTACTGACCCGGGTGTACCTGGTCGATCACGACCATTACCACCGTTACGAACCGATTTATGCCCGGTATTTCCCCGACCGCCAGCCTGCCCGGGTCTCGGTGGTGGTGGCGGAGTTGATTCACCACGCCCTGATCGACATAGAGGCTGTGGCAGTAGTGGACGACGACTGATGACTTGGGGCCCACACCATCCGCCCGATGATCGCCGCGCCCGTACGGGGAGTGGAAGATGATCAAGACGGTGACCCTGCTGACCAGAAGATCCGACATGACCAGCCGGCAGTTTCATGAACACTGGAAGAATGTGCATGCGCCACTGGTGCTTGCCATGCCCAGGGTGCGCCGGTACGTTCAATGTCGACCCCTGGAGGTCCCAGGGCGGGTCGCGCCCTGCGACGGGGTGGCCGAGGTGTGGTATGACACCGTGGAGGACTTTCTGGCCACGGCCGACTCTGCCGAGTACGCCGCCCTACTGGCCGACGAGAAGAATTTCATGGGGGCCAAGACCCAGGACTCGGTGTTCGTGATCGTCGAGGAGGACGAGTTCGTTGTCGAATAGGCCCGCCGGTCACAGATGACTGCCGTTCCCAGCCATCCACCGGGGTCTCTCTCGAAGGGTCTGCAGATACTGGCCGCGTTCGACGAGAAGTCCCCGGCGCTCTCGGTGGCCGACATCGCGCGCCGCACCCAGATCAGCCGGGCCAGTGTCTATCGACTCACCGGCGTTTTGGAAGACCTGGGATACATCAGGAGGACCGAGCGTCTCTACCGGCCTTCCAAGAAGGTCCTGAATCTGGGGGTGGCGGCCGTTGAATCTCGGGAATTCGTGGAGCACATCCGCCCCTACCTGGATGAGATCAGCGTGGCGTTGCCGGAGGCGACGGCCGTCAACTACGGCGTCCTGGAGGGCGCCGAGGTCATCTATCTGGCGAGACGTCACCGCGACGACATCATCACCATCAATCTTCAGGTGGGCAGCCGGCTCCCGGCCCATCTGAGTTCTTTGGGCAAGGCCATCCTCTCGGCCATGCCACCCCAGGAGGCGGAGGCGGTCTTGAGGGAGATGGACTTTCAGCGCCGGACCACCACCACCGTTACCGGCGCCGATGACTACCGGGCGCAACTGGAGGAGGCCCGGATCAAGGGGATCGCCCTGAACGACCAGGAGTTGACCGTGGGTTTGCGGTCGGTCTCGGCGCCGGTGTTTCACGGCACCGATGTGATCGGAGCGGTGGGGGTGGCCACCCTGGCAACGCGGGCCGACATCGAGACCTTGGAAAACCACTACGGTCCGATCCTCAGATCTTTCGTGGAGAGGATCAGCGGGGAGATATCGGCAATACGATTCGACAACCGGGTCCCGATCTACGGCTAGCCATGAATCGGTTGTCTCAACCCGGGTTGGTCGGTAACCAGGTGAGGTCCGGCGGATGAGTTGGGACGTTATCGGCCAGCAACTCTGGAACGGTCTTCTCAACGGCTCGATCTACGTGATATTCGCCGCCGGGTTGAGCCTGGTGTTCGGAGTCATGAGGGTGATCAACATGGCGCATGGCGAGTTGACCATGTTGGGGGCCATGCTGTTGTTCACGGTCACCGACCTGGTGGGACTGGGTTACTTCGCGGGCGCCGCGCTGGTGGTGGTGGTTATGGCCCTGGCCGGATTCCTGGTCAATCGGGTGACGGTCCGCCCGTTCCTGGGGCATTCGGAGTTGGTGGTGATCCTCTCGACCGTGGCGCTGAGCTTCGTGTTGCTGAACGGCAGTCTGGTGGTGTGGGGGTCCGGGCCCAAGGGAGTTGACAAGCCCTTCAATGAGATTGTCCAGGTGGGAGGGGTGTATGTAACCACCGCCGGCGTCCTCCTGGTAGGGGTGTGCTTTGCGGCGGTCCTGGGGTTGTATCTCATGCTCACTTTCACCAAGCTGGGCAAGAAGACCCGGGCCACCGGCCAGAACCTGCTGGGCGCCCGTCTGATAGGGATCAATACCACCGCCGTCTACGACACCACGCTGATAGTCGCGTCCGGATTGGCGGCCCTGGCCGGGGTGTTGATAGTCCTGGTCTCGTCTGCGTCTCCCAACCTGGGACAGCCTCTGCTCATCACCGGCTTTGCGGTGGTGATCGTGGCGGGGATGGGGAATGTGGCGGGAGCGGTGGCGGTGGGGTTGTTCATGGGCGTGACCGAGGCCTTGTTCGGACAGTTCGTCTCCACCTATTACCGCCAGGGATACCTGTACGTGGTGATGATCATCGTCCTGCTGCTTCGCCCACAGGGCCTGTTCGGGAGGAAATGAGGTGCGGTTGAGAATCCCTCCGGGGTGGTGGCTGGGCGGTCTGGTGCTCCTGGTGGTCGTGTTGGTACCGCTGTTCCTGTTCACCAACACCTACAACCGCGGGCTGTTGGTCCTGATCGTGATATATGCGATCGCCGGGCTCAGTCTCGATTACATCATGGGCGAGATGGGGCAATTCTCCTTCGGACACGCCGCTTTCTGGGGGTTCGGCGCCTATGTCTCGGCCAAACTGGCACTCGATCTGGGTATTTCCCCGTGGATCGGTTTCCTGGCGGCGCCGGCGGCCGCCGGCCTGGTTGGCCTCCTGATCGGCTACATCGCCCTGCGCCGCACCCGGAACCTGGAACTGGCGATCGTCACCCTGGGCTTCGGGGTATTGGCCTGGACGGTCGCTCTGCGGTGGCGGCCGGTCACCGGCGGCCCGTCAGGACTGCGCCAGGTCCCCCCGCCCAGTCTGTTCGGCTGGGAGATACGCTCGGAGTTGGCCTACTTCTACTTCGCCCTGCTGCTCCTGCTGGGCATTGTGTTCCTCCTGTCGAGGTTGCGGACCTCCCGCTTCGGCAGAGGCGTACGCAGCATTCATGAGAACGAGGACCTCGCCAAGTCCATAGGTGTGGCGGCCACCAAATACTATGTGCTGGCCTTTTCGTTCGCCTGTGCGCTGGTGGGATTCTCCGGGGCCCTGTACGCCCATCACTTCCGGTTCGTAAACCCGAACCTGCTGGGTCTCGACTACATGTTCATCTTCTTGATAGTCGTCCTGGTAGGAGGGACGGGGACCCTGTGGGGGCCGGTTATGGGTGCGGCGATCTTCGTCCTGGTGAGCGAGTGGCTGCGGGCCCTGCAGGAATACCGCTTCGTGATATTCGGCGTGGTGTTGCTGCTGGTGGTGCTGTTCATGCCGATCGGTGTCTTTCCCGCCCTGCAGAAGATCGCGCGGCGCATCAGGGGAAGGAACGATGACAAAGAGAGCGGCGCCCCCATGGGCGAGCATGCCCTGGAAGCAGACAAGGCGGGATAGGGATGCCAATCCTCGAGACCAGTGGGCTGACCAGGATGTTCGGCGGCCTGTCCGCCGTGGACGAGTTGGACCTGTCGGTGGAAGAGGGGGAGATCCGGGGTCTGATCGGTCCGAACGGCTCCGGGAAAACCACCGCCCTGAACCTGATAACCGGTTACATCAAACCCACTCGGGGAGTGGTGAGGTACCAGGGCTCGGACGTTTCGGGCGAGCAACCCCACGACCTGGCGCGCCTGGGATTGGTCCGCACCTTCCAGATAACCACCCTGTTCGAGAACCTCACCGTGCGGGACAACGTCCTCCACGGAAGCCATCTCAACAACCCCACATCGTTGATGGGGGCTCTGACCAGATCCAGAAGATACCGGCGGCAGAGTGCGGAGATCGAGGACCGGGTTCGGGAGTTGCTGGCCTTTGTGGGCCTCGGCGAACGGATCGACGCGGTGGCCCGGGACCTCTCGGCGGGAGAGCACCGGTACCTGGAGATCGCCATCGCCCTGGCGGCTGAGCCCAAGATGCTGCTCCTGGACGAACCGGCCACCGGCCTCAATCCCGAGGAGGCGGCCTACCTGATGAACCTGATCCGGACGCTGCGGCGCCAGGGCGTCACGGTCCTCCTGGTCGAGCACAACATGCGTCTCATAACCAATATCTGCACGCGGATCACCGTGCTCAACTTCGGCGCCAAGATCGCCGAGGGGACGCCGGAGGAGATAGTGGGCAACCCCGATGTGATCACCGCCTACCTGGGGAAACGCCGCGGTGCTTGAGATCAACGCTCTCAACGTGGCCTACGGGCGGGTGCAGGTGCTCTTCGATGTCTCGATCAGCGTGCCGGAGGGGGAGTTGGTGACGGTGATCGGAGCCAACGGCGCGGGAAAGACCACTCTGCTGCTCACCGTCTCCGGAGTGCTCAGACCCCAGAGCGGCGAGATCTCCTTCGAGGGTGAGAGAATCGACAGCCTCAGACCTCACGAGATAGTCGGCATGGGCCTGGGTCACGTGCCGCAGGGAAAGGAACTCTTCCCCGCCATGACGGTCCTGGAGAACCTGGAGATGGGCGCGCACATGGTGAAGGAGGAGGACGAGTACCGCAGTCGGCTGGAACGGGCCTTTGAGTTCTTCCCGCGCCTCTCCGAGCGAGCCCGCCAGCGGGCCGGGACCCTGAGCGGCGGGGAGCAGCAGATGCTTGCCATCGCCAGGGCTCTGATGGCCGAGCCTCGGCTGTTGCTGCTGGACGAGCCGTCGGCGGGCCTGGCCCCCATCATCGTGGATCATCTGGCCGAGATCATCCTCGACCTCAACCAACAGGGTTTGACGGTGCTGCTGGTGGAGCAGAACGCCTACCTGGCGTTGGAGATCGCCCGGAAGGCGTATGTGATGGAGTCGGGTCTGGTGGTCGAGTCAGGCGAGACCCAGGACGTCCTCGAGAGCGATCTGGTCCGCCGGGCCTATCTGGGGATCTGATGGCTGAGTTCAGGATCGGGGTCGACATCGGCGGAACCTTCACCGACTGGGTGATGGCCGATCCCGAGGGTGAGGTGCAGGTCGTCAAGACCCCCACCACTCCCGATGGGTACGCCGGAGTGTTCAATGCCATGAATGAAGCGGGGGTGACCGGGGAGAGGTTCCGCTCCTTCGCCCATGGGACCACCCTGGGCACCAACGCCTTGATAGAGAGACGCCTCCCCAGGGTGGCCATGGTGACCACCAGGGGCGTCACCGCCGTCCTGACTCAGGCTGCGCGAGGGTCCAAGGAGGACATCTGGGACATTTACCACGAGTCTCCCCGGCCCTCGATCGTCAGGCCCCGGGACCGGCTGGAAGTCACCGAGCGAACGCTCAGTTCCGGGGAGGTGAGGACCCCTCTCGACGAGGAGGAGGCCCGCGCGGTGGCCCGCATCCTTCGGGGACGCGGCATCCGGACCATCGCGGTCTGCTTCCTGCATTCCTACACCAACGGCCGCAACGAGCGGAGAATGAAAGAGATCATCCTGGAGGAGTTTCCGGAGGCGCTGGTCCGCACCTCCCATGAGACCATCCCTCGCATCCTGGAGTACGAACGTTTCACCACCACCATCCTCAACGTTGCCCTGATCCCGGTGATGATCGACTACCTGCAGGCTTTGGAGCAGGGTCTGCGGAACCGGGACTACCCCGGCGACGTGCTGATCGTGCAGTCGGCGGGAGGCCTGATGGGGGTGGAGGCCACCTCCAACATCCCGGTCCGGACCGCCAACTCGGGCCCCTCGGCGGGCGCGATCGCGGCCCGGGAGATAGGGGCCCTGGCCGGCTTCGAGAACATCATCGGCCTCGACATCGGCGGGACCAGCACCGATGTCTCCGTGACCCTCGACGGCCAGTTGAGAACCACCGAGACCTGGGAGGTGGAGTGGGGCCATCCGATCATGTTCCCGGCGGTGGACATAATCACCGTGGGAGCGGGGGGAGGGTCGGTGGCATGGTTCGACCCGGGGGGAAAGCTTCGATCGGGACCTCACAGCATGGGCGCCGTGCCCGGGCCGGCCTGTTACGGCAAGGGAGGGGACCAGCCCACCAACACCGACGCCCACGTGGTGATGGGGAACCTCCGGCCGGGCGCCATGTTGGGCGGGGCGATGGAGATCTCACCGGAGCTTGCCCACAAGGTGATCCATGACGGGATCGGTCGAAGGCTGGGCGGCGACACCGTCTCCGCCGCGGCGGCGGTGATCGCGGTGGCCGAGGCGAACATGGCCAACGCCATCAGGCTGGCCACCATGAGGCGGGGGCTGGACCCCCGCGACTTCGCCCTGGTGGCATTCGGCGGCGCCGGGCCGTTCCATGGGGCGCGGGTGGCGGCCGAGTTGTCAATACCCACCGTGCTGGTGCCTCCCCGGCCCGGACTCACTTCGGCTCTGGGTTGTCTCATGGCCGACATCCGCCATGACCTGGGCGCCAGCATGTTCTATGGGGAGGCGGCGGCGGTCGACATCGACGAGATGAACGAGCGTTTTGACGAGTTCGACGCCCAGGTACGGGCGGCCCTGGACCGGGAGGGCATTGCGCCGGAGAGCCAGTTCGTGGAGAAGACCATCGACATGTGCTACGCGGGACAATGGAGGGTGTTCGCCATCCCGGTCTCCGGAAAGATGACCAGGGAGAGTCTTTCGGAGAGCGTGGAACTCTTCAGGAAGTTGTACCTGCAGAGGTTCACCTTCGACCTGGGGGAGCGGGAAGTGGAGATCCACGGAATAAACGTCACCGGAACGGGGATCTCCGACAAGTACCGGCCGCAGGCGGCCGAGCAGGGTTCCGCCGCGGCCACCGCCTCTGCGTCACGTCAGGTCTACTGGCGAGAGGCGGGAGGTTGGGTGGATACGCCGGTGTGGTCCCGGCCTTCCCTGCCGGTTGGGTTCCGGACCGTGGGGCCGGCCGTGGTGGAGCAGATGGACTCCACCACCCTGGCGCCACCCGGAATGAGTCTTTTTGTGGACCGTCATCTCAACCTGGTGCTCGACACCACCGGAGAGGGAGGTGGGGCATGAACAGTGACCGCCGAGGGCCGGAGCTGACGCACGGGGTCGATCCGGTCACATTCTCGATTCTCTCCAGCGCCTTCGTCAGCCTGGTGGACGAGATGGTGGAGGCGCTGCGGGACGCCTGCCTGTCGTTCGTGATCTACTGCGGAGACGTCAGCGGAGGGATGCTCAACGCCAGGGGTGAACTGGTCGCCCAGGGCACCCGGGATGTGGCGGTCCATGTCGGGGCGCTCCAACCCAGCACGCAGTCGGTGATCGAGGACTTCGCCGAGGTGGAGGGAGGGATCGAGGAGGGGGACGTCTTTGCCTTCAACGAACCCTACCGGGGAGGGACGCACCTTCCCGACATGACCTTCATCAGCCCGATCTTCTGGGAGGGCCAACTCATCGCCTTCACCGCCACCAAGGGACACTGGTCGGATGTGGGCGGCCCCACTCCGGGCTCCATGAATGCGCTGGCTTTGGACATCTATGCCGAGGGGTTGGTTATTCCCCCGCTCAAGGTGGTTTCCCGGCGTGTGATCCGCCATGACGTGAAGAACCTGATAATGGCCAACATCCGCCTGCCGGTCAATTCGACCGGTGACCTGATCGCTCACATCGAGGCGGCCAGGGTGGGGGAGAACCGTCTCCACACCCTCATAGAGAAGTACGGGCTGGAGACTGTGGTGGGCTCCATGGAGGGGACACTCGACCATTCCGAGCGCGAACTGGCAGCCGAGATCCTTCGGTGCCCCGAGGGCACCTGGGAGACCGATGACTTCATCGACTACGATCCGCAGGCGCCCGAGGACGGTCCGGTGAGGGTCTCCCTGAAGATGACCATCCAGCACGACCCCCCGCGGGTCATCTATGACATGACCGGGTCCGGACCGCCGGTGCAGTCGGGCATGAATGGCACCCGCGGTTCGACCACCGGGGCGCTGGTGGCCGGCACCAAGTACATCTTCCCCAAGCCTCTGATGAATGCAGGGTGGCTGCGCATCATCAAGGCGATATTTCCCGAGACAAGCGTGGTCAACGCGATCAGGCCCTACGCAGTGTGCGGGGAGGTGTCGGGCGCCTACGAGAAGACCACCGCCTGCGTCCAGCGGGTGTGGGCGCAGGTGGCGCCCCAGCGCTCCTTCGCCGGGAATTTCAACCTCGAGTACGTGGTGGCCGGCGGGGTGGACGACCGTCCCGGCCGGCACAACAATTACTTCGTCTACTACCACTGGCACACCGGCGGCTGGGGAGGAAAGTATGGAGCGGACGGGCGGGACTGCGGCGCCGCCATCTTCGGACTGGGCATCCTGAACCAGTCGAGCGAGGTGATCGAGCGGATGTGGCCGGTCACCTTCGACCGCTTGGCGCCGGTCACCGACTCCATGGGCGCCGGACGCTGGCGAGGAGGAGCGGGGCTGGAGTCGGTGCTCCGAGCCGAGAACGCCGGAGGAGTGCGACTCTCCTACATCGCCGACCGGGGAGAGGAGGGTCCGGGGGGACCCCGAGGGCTGTTCGGAGGCAGGGACGGGATCCCCATCCGGGTGGCCAAGAACGTGGGCACCGACCGGGAGGAGGACCTTCCCATCTACTTCGCCGACGAGTTCGTGGGCCAACACGGCAACTTCTATCATGTCTCGTCGGGAGGCGGCGGGTACGGCGATCCGCTGGACCGGGAACCGGAGGCGGTGCTGGAAGACGTGCTGGACAGGTACGTCTCGATCGAATCGGCACTCTCCGACTACGGAGTCGTGATCGAGGCGCGGGACGCCGATCTTCTCGATTACCGGATAGACGTCAAAGCAACCCAAGACTTGCGCGCCGAAATGCGCGCCGCCCGATTGAACACAGGAGAGAAACTGCCATGACAGACGCCCGATCGAAATTCATAGACCTGTACACCAAGCGCACGCCCGGGTCCCTGAGACTCTACGAGGAAGCCAGGAGACACCTGCCGGGCGGCGTCCCCGGCAACGCCGGATTCCGTCCCCCATACCCGTTGTATGTGGATGCGGCGCGCGGCCCCTTCCTGTGGGATGTGGACGGGAACAAATACATCGACTCTTTGATCGGGGGAGGCCCTCACATCCTGGGACATTCGCCGCCCGCGGTTATGGATGCGGTGGCCAAGCAACTCTCGTCGGGCACCAGCACCATTGCGCCCTCTCCCAACAACCTGGTCCTGGCGGAGAAGATTCGAAAGCACATGCCTCACATGGAGATGGTCCGCTTCGTCCACACCGGTTCGGAGGCGGTCCACATGTCGATGCGGGTGGCCCGCGCCTTCACCGGCCGCCAGAAGATCGGCAAATTCGAGGGCAATTTCCACGGCGGCTACGACAACCTGCTGGTCAGCGGGACCTCCTTCGCCGGACCCGAGGAGCGTCCGGTCTCCCTTCCCGAGGGAGCCGGGATTCCCCAGAGCGTCCTGGACGACACGGTCGTCCTGCCGTTCAACAACACCGACGCCACTGTGGCCCTGATCGAGGAGCACGCCTCGGAGTTGGCCGGGGTGGTGGTGGAAGCGGTGGGTGGGACCTGGATGGCGGGGATCGTGGCCGACCAGCGGTTCCTGGAGGCGCTTCGGGAGGTTACCGCTCGCCACGGCATCCTCCTGATCTTCGACGAGGTGATCACGGGGTTCAGGGTTGCCCTGGGAGGAAGCACGGCGGTGACGGGAGTCACCCCCGACCTGGTGGCGCTGGCCAAGACCATCGGGGGAGGACTTCCGATGGGCGCCTTCGGAGGCCGCCGCGACGTCATGGAACAGGTCGTCACTCCCCCCAGGGACGCCGACGACAAGCGGGTCACCATCTTCCAGTCGGGGACCTTCCAGACCAACCTGGCGTCGCTGGCGGCCGGGATCGCCATGCTGTCGGAGTTGGAGAAACCCGGCGTGTACGAGAACCTCGAGGAGACCGGCGAGCAGGTGCGAAAGGGCATAGAGAAGATCGGCGCCAACCTGGGACTGCCGGTCCAGGCCACGGGACAGGGCCCCATCTTCGGGGTGTACTTCGCCGACGAACCGGTGCGCACCATCCGCGACGTGCTGGCCAGCGACCGGGAGATGGCGGGGACCTTCTACCTGGGTCTGGTGGCCCACGGGATCTACATCACTCCCTACCACCTGGGATTCACCAACGCGGCCCAGAGCCAGACCGAGATCGATCGGGTGCTGGAAGTCTGCGAGACGGTGATGGAGACCATCAAGGAAGGTTGACAGCTTGATCCGTACGGGTATGCGAACTGGAAGGCCGGGACCTCCATGAAGGGAATGCTCTCGGGGGTGACGGTCCTGGAGTTGGGCCAGGTGATCGCCGGCACCTACGGCGGGATGATCCTCGCCGACCTGGGCGCCGAGGTGATCAAGATCGAGCCACCCTGGGGCGATGCGGCCCGGAACCCGAAGATCACCCCGGTGGGCTCCGAGAGCGCCATACACCTGCAGATGAACCGGGGGAAGAAGAGCATGGTGTTGGATCTCAAGAGCCAGGCGGGGCGAGAGGTCTTCGGTGACCTCGTGGCCGGCTCGGACGTGGTGATCGACAACTTCCGTCCCGGGGTCATGGAACGTCTTCAGATCGACCCCGAGAGTCTCTCTGAGTACAACCCCCGGATCATCACCGTCTCGATCACCGGGTTCGGCGCCACGGGGCCGGCCCGCGATCGTCCGGCATTCGACCTGGTGGTTCAGGCCTACAGCGGTCTGCTGGACATGACCGGCCCCGGAGACGGTCCCCCGGCGAGGGTGGGGATCCCCATCGCCGACATCTGCGGAGGGATCTTCACCGCTCTGGCGGTGCTGGGCGCCTTGGTGGGCCGGGAGCTTCACGGAGAGGGCCGGCACGCCGACATCTCGATGCTCGACACGTTGGTATCGATGCTGTCCTATGACGCCTTCGACCACCTGAACAACGGAGCGGTGATCGAGAGGCGGGGAACCGCCCACGCTCACATTGTGCCCTGGCAGGCCCTGGCGGTGAAGGATGGATTCGTGGTGGTGGCCGTCCGCGGCGAGAAGTTCTGGAGGAACCTGTGTGACGCCATCGGGCGCCCCGGCCTCAAGGACGACCCCCGCACCGTGGACAACGCCGCCCGCCTGGAGAACCGCTCCTTCGTGGAGGAGGTCTTGACCACCGAGTTCGCCCGCCGGACCAAGGCCGAGTGGATGGAGATGACGGAGAAGTACGACCTCCCGGTGGCTCCGGTCAACAACATCGCCGAGGTATTCACCGACCCGCAGGTCCTGGCCAGGGACATGGTGCGCCGGTACCGGCACCCGGTGCTGGGCGATCTCTCCTACCTGACCAGCCCGGTGAAGCTCAGCCGCTGGCGCCATCCCAACCAGTCCGCTCCCATGCTGGGGGAACACACCGCCGAGGTCCTGATGAAGAAGATGAACTACTCGCCCGAAGCCATTGAGGAACTGGTCGACCGGGGCGTTGTTCGCACTGACAGGGGTCATGACGGGGGAGTTGGCGGAGGCGTGGGATCATGACCGAAGGCGCCGGCTTGATCTCCCCGGTCACCTCCCCTCCCGTTCACGACCGGGGTGGCGGCTCCCCCGAAAGAGGTGGCGAGCTTCACGGCTTGAACGACGCCCAACTGCTCGACATCTTCAAGACCATGTACACCATCCGGCGGTTCGAGGTGACGATGGAACGCTCCCATCAGGCCGGAGACCTGTACGGGCCCTTCCATTCCTCGATGGGACAGGAGGCCATCCCGGCGGGGGTGTGCGCGGCTCTCCGGGCCGACGACGTGGTCGCCTCCACCCACCGCGGCCACGGGCACGCGATAGCCAAGGGCGCCGAACTCGGGCCGGTCTGCGCTGAGCTGTGGGGCAAGGCCACGGGGTACTGCGGAGGCAAGGGCGGGTCGATGCACATCGTCAGCACCGAGCACGGGTTCATCGGTCAGAGTCCCATCATCGGGGGGAGCGGCCTGCTCGCCACCGGAGCCGCCCTGAGTTTCGACCTTAAGGGGGACTCACGGGTTGCGGTGGCCTTCCTGGGCGACGGGGCGGTTGGTCAGGGGGTCTTTCACGAGACGCTCAACCTGGCGGCAATCTGGCGCCTGCCGGCGGTGTTCGTGGTGGAGAACAACGGATACGCTCATTCCTTCCGAGCCGACCAGATGCAGTTGAACCCCGACATTGCGTCCCGGGCCGACGGCTACGGAATACCTGGTGTGGTGGTGGACGGGATCGACGTCTTCTCGGTGTATGGGGCCGCCGCGGCCGCGGTGGAGCGAGCGCGGGCCGGGGATGGTCCCACCCTGATCGAGGCCAAGTGCTACCGGTGGCGCGGGCACAACCTCGGTGACGCGGAGCATCTCTACCGGGAACGCAGCGAGGTCGAGGAGGCCCGCCGGAGCGATCCTCTCCACCGCTTCCGCCAGGCCGTGTCCGGTCGGCTGGAGCCCGCCGCCCTGGCTGAGATCGAGGCCGCCGTGGACAGAGAGATCGATGATGCGGCCCGATTCGCCGCCGAGTCTCCGTTTGCCGATCCGCAGACCGCGCTGGAGGGGAGCTTCTGATGCGGGAGATCAGCTTCATCGAGGCGGTCCGGGAGGCCCAGGCCGAGGCCCTGATCTCGGACGACCGGGTGTTCATCATGGGACAGGAGATCGGATCTTACGGAGGGGTCTTCCGCGCCACCCAGGACTTCGTTCGCCGGTTCGGGGAGCACCGGGTGCGCGACATGCCGATCGCCGAGCAGTCAATGCTGGGCGCCGGGGTGGGAGCGGCGGTGATGGGGATGCGGCCCATCGTGGAGGTGATGTTCATGGACTTCGTTGCCTGCGGCATGGACGCCATCGTGAATCACGCCGCCAAGATGCGCTACATGTCCGGCGACCAACTGCGAGCGCCGATGGTGATCCGGACCCAGGGGGGCTCGGGCACCCATCACGGCTCCCAGCACTCCCAGACCCTGGAGAGTTGGTTCCTGCACGTCCCCGGGCTGGCGGTGGTGGTGCCGTCCGTTCCCCAGGACGTCAAGGGCCTCTTCAAGACCTCGGTGGAACTCGAGCACCCGGTGCTGTTCGTCGAGCACCGGGCTCTTTACCGGACCACGGGTCCGGTCACCGACCCGGTGGCGCCCATCCCGCTCGGACAGGGAGTGGTCAGGCGCCGGGGGGATGACGTCACGGTGGCGGCGGTGGGCAAGTCCGTCCACCAGGCCCTGGCGGCGGCTCTGGAGATGGAGGAGGAGGGGATCTCGGTGGAGGTGATCGATCTGAGGACCCTGGTGCCCATGGACGTCGAGTTGGTCCTGGAGTCCCTCTCCCACACCCATCGACTGGTCGTTGCCCACGAGGCCGTGGAGAGAGGCGGCTGGGCGGGCGAGTTGGTTTCCAGGGTGGTGGCCGAAGGGTTCGACGAACTGGACGCGCCACCCCTCCGGGCCGGCAGCAAGGCGACTCCCATTCCCTTCGCCCGCGAACTGGAAGCGGCCATGATCTCTGACGAGCGCCTGATCGCCCGCCGGGTCCGGGAGAGTCTCGACCTCGCGGAGCACTCGGCATGACCAGGGCGGCAGTCGACATCGGCGGGACCTTCACCGACGTGGTCACCATCGACGAGTCCACCGGCGAACTGGTCCAGGCCAAGGCGCTGACCACCTATCCCGATCCGACTCCCGGGTTCCTGGCGGCGCTGGCCAAAGCCACCGACCGCGACCGGCTGGAGACCGTCGGGTACGGCACCACTCTGGCCACCAACGCGGTCCTCACCAGGTCCGGCGCCAAGACCGCGCTGCTGACCACCCAGGGGTTCCGCGACGTGCTGGAGATACGTCGAACCCACCGCTCCACTCTCTTCGACATCTACGAGAAGATCCCCGCTCCGGTCGTGCCCCGCCCGCTCCGGTTCGAGATCCCCGAGAGGACGGCTGCAGACGGAAGCGAGGTGACGCCCCTCGACGAGCAGGCGGTCCGGGCCGTGGCCCGGAAGATCGGTCAAGCCGGGGTGGAGTCGATCGCGGTCTCCTACCTCTTCTCCTTCATGAATCCCGCCCATGAGCTTCGGACCCGACAGATCCTGGCCGAGGAACTACCGGGACTCTCAGATGACATAACCATCTCCTCGGAGGCGCTCCCTCTCCACCGCGAGTACGAGCGCACCAGCACCACCGTGATGAACGCCTATCTGACTCCCCTGGTGAGGAGTTATTTCAGCCGACTCCGCGCCGAGTTGGCCGAGAGCAAGCTGTATGTGTGGCTGCAGATGATGCAGTCCAACGGCGGCTTGGTGCGCCCCGACCGGGCCGCCTCCTTTCCCATCCTGACCCTGCTCTCGGGGCCGGCCGGAGGAGTGATGGCCTCCGCCTACCTGGGAAGGCTGCTGGGGGAGACCCACCTGCTCACCCTGGACATGGGCGGGACGAGTTGTGACGTGGCCGGCATCACCGACGGCGAGCCCGATACCCGACTCGACTTCGAGATCGGCGGCTATTCGGTGTCGTACCCCACCCTGGACATCCACACCGTGGGCGCCGGTGGGGGGAGCATCGCCAAGGTCGATGACTTCGGGAGGGTGTCGGTGGGACCGGATTCGGCGGGATCCGACCCCGGACCCGCCTGCTACGGCCGGGGAGGGGAGTTTCCCACCGTCACCGACGCCAACCTGGTGCTGGGCGTCTACGATCCGGATTTTCAAATGGGAGGAGAGATTTACCCCGACGTCGACCTGGCCGCCCGCGCCATCGAAAAACACGTGGGGAGGCCCTTGGGGATCCCGGTGGTCGACGCGGCGGTGGGGATCGTCCGGCTGGTCAATGCCAACATGATGCACGCCCTGCGGACCGTCTCCATCGAGCGGGGCCGGGACCCCCGGGACTTCGCGCTGGTGCCCTTCGGCGGTGCGGGACCCACCCACGGGGTGCACATCGCCGAGGAACTGGCCCTGCGCCGGGTTGTGATCCCTCCCATCCCGGGGTGCAACTCGGCGCTCGGGATCCTCGCCTCCGATGTCCGGCATGACCTGGTGGCCACCCTCCGAGCCCGGGTGGCCCGCCTGGATCCCTCGGATCTGGCAGAGACCCTCTCGGCCCTGGCCGCCGAAGCGCGTCGGGAACTGGAAGAGGACAGCATCGCGCCCGAGGACCGGACGCTCCGGGCCAGCCTCGACATGCGCTATGCCGGCCAGGCCTACGAACTGAACGTGCCCCTCGCTTCGCTTCGCCCCGATGCTTCCACCCTGAGCCGGGCGATCGCCGACTTTCATCTCTCCCACCGGACCCGGTACGGCCACTCGCTGGGAGACGACCTGGTCGATCTGGTGAACGTGAGGCTCACCGGCCTCGGCGCCACTCCCAAACCGCTGTTGGGAGGTGACGGGGCGGCGTCGGGTGAGGCCGAGCCCCGTTCACATCGCCGGGTGGTCTCGGTCCGGGGTGAGGCGGAGATGGTGCCCATCTACCACCGGGAGGACTTGGAGCCGGGACAAAGGGTGGCCACGCCTTCGGTGATCCAGCAGTTGGATTCCACCACCTACCTGCCCTTCGGCGAGGTCCGGGTGCATGACACCGGCGCCATAGTGGTGGACCTGCCATGAGCGGTTACCAGGTTGATCCGGTCACCGTCGAGGTGGTGACGAGCGGCTTGGCCGCCGGCGCCAGGGAGATGGGCATCACCATGCGACAGACCTCGAGTTCCACCATCTTCAACGAGGGGAACGACTACTCCTGCGGGATGTTCAATGCCCAGACCGAACTGGTCAGCCACGGGGAGTTCCTGCCCATCCATCTGGGCTCGCTCCCATATTCGGTGAATTACTCCATCGACGAGGTGGGCGCCGGCCAGTTCCGACCGGGAGACTCCATCATTCTCAACGATCCGTTCCGCGGCGGGTCACATCTGCCGGACGTGACCATGGTGACGCCCATCTTCTACGAGGGCCAGTTGATCGGCTGGGGGGCCAATCGGGCCCACCACCTGGATGTGGGAGGAACGGTGCCCGGCAGTTTCTACGCCCAGGCCCGGGAGAACTATCAGGAGGGTCTGCGGATCCCTCCGGTGAGGCTGATCAAGGAGGGGGAGATCGACGAGGAGATCATGCAGATGATCCTGGCCAACGTGCGGCTTCCCGAGAACATGCGATCGGACCTCTTGAGCCAGGTGTCGGCCAACCTCACCGCCCGCCGCCGTCTGATCGAGTTGGTGGAGCGGTATGGATTGGAGACCGTGGAGCAATGCATGGCGATCGAGATGAACAACTCCGAGCGCCGGGTCCGGGCGGCGATCGCGGGATGGCCGGACGGCGACTACTACGCCGAGGACTCCATGGACAACGACGGTATAACCGACGTTCCCCGCACGGTCCGGGTGACGGTGAAGGTGAGGGGTGACGGGGTGGTGGTGGACTTCACCGGCACCGATCCGCAGGTGGAGGGACCCCTGAACAGTGTCCTGGGCTACACCGCCTCGGGCGTGTACATGACCATACAGGCCGCCACCGATCCCACCATCCCCCCCAACGGAGGGTGCTACCGCCCGGTGGAGATCATCGCTCCGAAGGGCACGATCGTCAATCCCGTCTTTCCCGCCGCCTGCACCGGTGGCAACGAGATCGTCTCGGTGATCCACAACGCCGTGTACCGGGCGCTGGCGGAGATCCCCCGGGACATCCCCAACCCGGTCCGGCTGATGGCCGCCGACCAGGGATCGTCCAACAATCTGTTCCTGAGCGGCTTCGGTGAGGACGGGGAGCGTTTCGTTCTCTACGAATACCCCGAGGGCGGATGGGGCGGGGCCGAGGGCCGGGACGGCCAGAGCGCCATCTACTCGATAGTCGGCAACACCTGGAACCTCCCCGTGGAGGCGATCGAGATGAGGTACCCCCTCCGCATCGACCGGTACGAGCTTCGTCAGGACTCGGGAGGTCCCGGAGAGTGGAGGGGCGGGCTGTCGGTGCGACGCGACTACCGGTTGCTTGCCCCGACGGGGGAATTATCGATACTGGGAAACCGGGTGCGGGTCCCCCCCTACGGTCTGTTCGGAGGCCACCACGGGGCCCCTGCCCGTTACCGGATCGACGCGGGAACGCCGGATGAGCGGCCGGCCGCTCCCGAGTTCGGCGCCAAGAAGTCGATGGTCCCCCTGGTGCGCGACCAGGTAGTTAACCAAGAGACGGCCGGGGGTGGTGGATATGGCGATCCGCTGGATCGGGATCCGGCGGCGGTGGCCCGCGATGTCGAGTACGAGTACATCTCCCGCCGGAGCGCCTTCAAGGACTACGGGGTCGTGCTGGACTCCGAGGGCGCCCCGGACCAGGAGGGAACTGACGCCCGCCGGGAGACTCTGAGGGAGAACCGAAGGTGAGAGACGCCGGACCCCTGACTCGGAGGGTCGAAGCCCTCTACCGAGATCGCACTCCGGGTTCCCGGGCGGTGTGGGAGGAGAGCAAAGGGATCCTGCCCATGGGAGTCTCGGGAGCCGCCAAGTTCTACGAGCCGTACCCAGTGGTGCTTGCCGCCGGGTCAGGGGGGCATGTGACGGATGTGGACGGAAACGACTATGTCGACCTGCTGATGGGCGCCGGCTCCTCTCTGTTGGGACATTCCCATCCCTCCGTGGTGGCGGCGGTTCGGGACCAGATCGGACGGATGGCCACGGTCCTGGCGCCTGCTGCGCTGGAAAGGGAGTTTGCCGAGCGACTTCGAGGGCTGATGCCGTATCTGGAACGTCTCCGTTTTGCAAACACCGGTTCCGAGGCGGTACGCACCGCTTTGCGCGCCGCCCGGGCGGCAACCGGCCGGATGCGCTATGGGAAGTTCGAGGGCAACTATCACGGTTCCGACGATTACTTTCTAGTGTCCTCAGTCTCAAGGGAGGTGGCGGGACCTCCCCATCGCCCCCGGCCGGTCCCCGACTCGGCCGGGATTCCCGACCGTATCCGGGAGGAGACCCTGTTGCTCCCCTACAACGATGTCGAGGGTGCGGTGGCTCTCATCTCAGAGAACGCCTCCGACCTGGCCGCGGTGGTGATGGAGCCGGTGGCTTTCTCCAGCGGTGGGGCAGTGGCCGCCGATCGCCACTTCGCCCGGGCGGTCCGGGACATCACCGCCCAGCATGGGATCGTTTTGATCTTCGACGAGGTGGTGACCGGCTTGCGCCTGGGCACCGCCGGCGCTCCTGGATACCTGGGGGTGACGCCAGACCTGTCCTGCATCGGGAAAGCCATCGGAGGGGGTCTGCCGCTTTCGGCGGTAGGTGGGCGAGCCGACATCATGGAAGCCGTTCTGGGCGCCTCGGCCCAGGCGCGGGGCAGCCACATCTTCCACTCCGGGACCTTCACGGGAAACCCTGTCTCCCTGGCGGCGGGGATGGCCGTGCTTGACGTCCTGGAACGCGAACCGGTGCTCGAGCACATCGATTGGCTGGGCGGCAGGCTGCGCAACACTCTCCAGGAGGTCCTCGACACCCATGGGCGGGGCCACATGACCGGAATCGGTTCCATCTTCCAGTTGCACTTCACCGAAGCCCCTCCCCGCAACCGACGGGAGATCCTGGCCGGAGACCTGGCCTTGCTGGGCTCGGTGTTGCTCGGCCTGTGTGCACACGGGATCTTGTGGCCGCCCGTCCACCCCGGGGTGCTGGCATACGGCCACACCGAGTCGGACGTCGACCGGGCCGCCTCGGGCTTGGAGACCGTGCTGGAGATGGTGTCATGACCGGCGCCGGACAGTCAGGGGGACGGAAGTCCGCCATCCTCACCGGAGCGGGAAGGGGCATCGGCAAGGGGATCGCCACCACCCTGGCCGAGCGGGGATACGACCTGGTCATCACCTCCCGCACCCGGGGGGACCTGGAGGTGACGGGACGACTGGTGGAAGAGGTGGGAGGCGCGGCGGCGATCGTGGTGGCGGATCTCAAGGATCCGGACACACCGTCTCTGCTGGTGGGCACCGCCCTGGATCGGTACGGTCGCCTGGATGGGCTGGTGAACAACGCGGCTGTCAATGTCTTTGCTCCCTTCTGGACCCAGTCCGAGACCACCCTCGATGAGACGATCGCCACCAATCTCACCGCCCCCTACTTCCTGTGCCAGGCCGCGGCGAACCACTGGGTGGAAAACGGCCTGGGAGGGGCGATAGTCAACATCAGTTCGGCCGAGGACACCATCGCCTATCCCGAGCAGGTTCCTTATGCCTGCTCGAAGGGAGGACTTCTCTCCCTGACCAAGGTCCTGGCCCTGGAGTGGGGGCCGTTGGGGATCCGGGTGAACGCGGTCAGTCCCGGTTCGGTCGACACCGAGATGACCCCCGACGTCTACCGGCAGGAGGCCCCGAAGCTGATGCCCATCGGCCGCCTAGGGAGACCCGAGGACATCGGCGCGTGTGTTTTCTTCCTGTTGAGCGACGACGCGGCTTTCGTGACCGGCACCGCCCTGTATGCCGACGGGGGGTACATGCTGCAATGAGCGGGAAGCTTTCGGGCAAGAACGCGGTCGTCACCGGAGTGGCCTCGGGTATCGGGAGAGCCACCGCCGTCAGGCTGGCGGCGGACGGCGCCAATCTCTTCTGCGTGGACCGGGATGAGGCAGGCTTGGCGGAAGTGGTCGGCGCCCTGGGCGAAGGCCATGTCGGGTTCGCCGCCGATCTGAGCCTGGGCTCGGAGTGCCAGAGAGTGGTGGCGTCTGCCTTGGAGCACTGGGACAACCGGGTCCACATACTGGTCAACGCGGCGGCGATCCTGATCCGCGAACCGACCCTGTCCCATTCCAGAGAAGCCTGGGATCTGACCTTCGACGTGAACCTGAAAGCGCCGTTTCTCCTTTCCAGAGATGTGGTGGCGTCCATGATCGAGGCTGGAATCCGCGGCGCCATTGTGAACGTTGCCTCCGTCGAAGCGGTGCTTCCCGGCCGCGGGCATGTGGCCTACACCGCCTCCAAGGGGGCGATCACCATGCTCACCCGCTCGGTTGGATTCGAGACCGCGCCCTACGGGATCCGCGTCAATGCGGTCTCTCCGGGGGTGATCGCAACCGGCATGAACGCCGACCTGCGGGAGGACCCCGAGAGCTGGAGGGAGATGCTGGCCGGCACCCCCATGGGCCGCCATGGCGAGCCCGAGGAGATAGCTGCGGTCATAGCCTTCCTGGCCTCCGATGATCCCGGCTTCACAACGGGGGCGATAGTCACCTCCGACGGCGGCTGGACGCTACATTGAACGCGGCGATACGGTAGCGAGAGAAGGCAGGACATGCGACTGGTGAGGATGCCCCGGCTGGGGCAGGACATGGAGGAGGGGACGGTAGTGGAGTGGGCAAAGTCGGTGGGCGACGAGGTCGAGGAGGGCGAAATCCTGGCGGTGATCGAGACCGACAAGGCGGAGGTGGCCTTCGAGTCACCCGCCGGCGGCTACCTGGTGGCGGTCCTGGCGGATGCCGGCTCGACCCTGGCCACCGGAGAGCCGATCGCATGGATTGCAGATGACCCCGCGGCGAAGCCGCCATCTTCGGACTCAGCCCCCGCTTCGAGTGAGAAGGCCCCGCGGCGCACAGGAACACCCACCGCCGAGGCCCCCGTCCGGAGGACTCCGCCGAGGCCGGGAGGACGGAAGCCGGTTTCGCCCCTGGCCCGGCGCCGGGCCAGGGAACTGGGAGTCGACCTGGCCGGCGTGGCGGGCACGGGTCCGGGGGGAAGGGTCACCGAGGGTGACGTGATGAAGGCCCACCAGGCCGCGCAGGCTTCCTCCGAAGACTCCGATGAGTTGTCTCGAATGCGTTTGGCCATCGCCGCCCGGATGTCCAAGTCGGCGGCGGTGCCCCAGTTCCAACTGGTACGAGAGATCATCCTTGAAAAGCCCGAGCCTCCCGGGGATGGGCCGAAGGTGACCTACACGGATCTGTTGCTATGGGCCGCGGCGGGGGCGTTGGCCGAGAGGCCGGCGGTCAATTCCAGTTGGGTGGAGGGCAATCCACCCACGGTCCGGACCCACCCCAACGTCAATCTGGGGTTTGCAGTGGCGGTCGCAGACGGCCTGATCGTGCCCGTCATCCGAGACGCCGCATCTATGTCCCCGGAGCGGATCTCCGCCGAACGACGCCGGTTGGAGAGGGCGGCGCGCGGCGGGCGCCTGCGTCCCGGAGACCTGTCCGGCGGGACCTTCACCGTCTCGAACCTCGGCGGGGCCGGGGTGGACGAGTTCATCGCTTTACTGAACCCGCCGGAGGCGGGCATACTGGCGGTGGGTGCGGTGAAGCCCAGGCCGGTGGTGGTGGACGGCGCCCTGGTGGCAGCGCCCACGGTGAGGCTTACCCTCACCGGGGACCACCGGGTCTTCGACGGCATGGAAGGAGCGAGATTCCTCCAGGCCATCGCCGACCGACTGCAACCCCGGACATGAACATGACATCTCTAGCATCTGCGACGAAGGGAGCACGATGAGCCTTTACGAGCCGACATACATGGAAGGCACCCTCGGAACCATGGCCGTGGATTGGGAGGAGCGGATCAACATGGCCCGGATGCGCGACGAGCGCAAGGCTCGGGCTCAGCACCACATCGCCGAGGCGGGCCTGGGGTCGGTGCTCCTTCTGGACGATCCCAACATCCGTTACGTCACCGGGCTGGCCATGCTGGGCGGGTCCGGCGCGGACCACTACAGCTTCCTGACCGCCGGAGGCGACGTCGTGCATTGGGACACGGCCGATCACGCCAGCAACGAGCGCGCCAACTGCCCCTGGCTGCCCGACATCCGCTACGCGGCGCCGGGACTGGGGAACGTGCCCCGCGCCAGCGGGTCCCCTTCGGCCCGGGAATTCCTCCTCGACACCATGGCGGACCTGATCGTGGCGGCCGCCCATGACTACGACGTTCATCGCGACCCCGTCGGCATCGACTCCACGCAACCGGCCCTGGCCCGGAAGCTCTCGGAGCGAGGCCTGGATGTACGCGAGGGGGCGGCTGACGCGCTTCACACCGCCCGCCAGACCAAGACCAAGGACGAGATCGAGTGTTTCCGGGTCCTCTCGGCGATCTGTGAGGCGGGGTTCATGGCGATCAAGAAGGCCGCCGAGCCGGGCATGCTCGAGCAGGAAGTCTGGGGAGCGGCGGTCGAGGCCGTGCTGCGCAGGGGAGGGACGGTTGAGGGAGGGTATCTCACCAGCGGCCCGAATACCTGGCCCAAGCACCAGGCCAACACCACCGACCGGATGCTGCGCCCCGGCGACATAATGTACGCCGACTTCTACAGCGCCACCTTCCAGGGTTACCGGTCATGTGTCTACCGGACCTTTTCGATAGGAAAGCCCGAGCAGCGCTCCGTTGACGCCTACAAGCGCGCCCGGGACTGGATGTACGACGTGATCGAGGCCATCCGGCCCGGTGTCACCACCGGCGAGGTGGCGATGCACTTTCCCGACCGGGAGGGCGAGCGCATGGACTGGTACGGCGCCAAGGACTACTGGGAGATGACCACCAACCAATGGGCGCACGGGCTGGGGCTCCAGCTATACGAGCGCCCGTTGATATGGCGGGGAATCTCCGTCGACCACCCGATCGAGATCCAGGAAGGCATGGTCATGGCGGTCGAGACCCAGGAACCGGACGGAGATTCCGGCATGCGGGTCGAGGAGATGATCGTGGTCCGGGAAAATGGCGCCGAGGTCCTAACCCGCTGGCCGGCGGATGAGATAACGGTGATTGACTTCTAAGACCTAGTCAGTCCACTCCCATCCGGTTCCGCCATCCTTTAGCGTGGTTGGACACCAGGGGACCGAAAGAGGTTTTTCGTGCATGGAGACGGATAACCCCAACAAACGGACCTAAAGTGGCTATTATAATCTGTACATAACAACGGGGAGCTCGCTATTGACTGTCACGACCAAGACCATTCCTGCCACGCAGTTCCGCAATCAGTGTTTAAGGCTTATTGATGAGGTAAACGCTACTGGCGAGGGGCTGATCGTAACCAAACACGGGAGGCCCGTTGCCGCTGTGATGCCGGTTGTGGAACAGCCCGGGAAGAGCCTCTTTGGTTGGAGCAAAGAAATCCGTATTGACGAAGACTTCACAAAACCAGCCATTCCTACCGAGGACTGGCATATCGTCTCCGATCCTGACAGAGTCCTGACTGGAATCCCCAAGGAGTAGGGGAACCAGGTGGATCTCCTATTGGATACGGATGCGTTACTGTGGTTGTCGCAGGGCAGCCCTCGACTCGGCGCCGAGGCCAGGATTGTGATTGACCAGGCTTCTGATGGAGGTTCCGTGCGGTTCTCGGCTGTGTCGATGCTGGAAGCGACTCGTCTTCATTGGGCCGGCAGAATCGATCTCGCTAGAGCGCCGGCGATGTGGTTTCGAGATTTGTTGGGCGGAGGCGTTCATGAGATTCCGATCACCTCCGAGATCGCAATGCTGGCAGGATCCTTGGAGGCTCTCCACGGGTTCCACGCGGATCCTGCTAACCAAATGATTACCGCCACTGCGATCGTTACTCGACGGAGGATGGTCACATCTGATCGGAAGACTTTGAGTTGGGCGTCGGGTAGGAGAGAAATCGACTGTATAGACGCTCGCATCTGAAGACGACGGACCGTTCTTGAGAGTTAGAGCGCTGACTCTCCATGGCGCTCAAGAGCTCGATCTTCTGCCAAGGCTTTCAACAGTTCCTGTCCACGGAACGCTCCCCTCAAGGGAACTTCCTTACCGTACACGGGCTCCGCTTCGGCATCCCCGTCAAAGACGAAGGGTGTCTCCGTGATCTCGGTCAGTTGGTTCGCTCGAAACGCCTCGGGACACGAAGGGTCCGATTCGGGTCGTTCAGGACTGGTCACTTCCCACAGCCTAGGAGGGTCAAATACCAATCGGCACCCTCGTCGCGGGTGGGTCTACGTGCGCCTTGCAATTTCGGCGCGGGCCAGGACGGACCGGGCGGTTCGTGCCACCGCGTAGTCGATCATCTGCCCATCGGCGCCGATCGAAGCCGTTCCCTCCGCTTCGGCCCTCTCGAACAGGTCCAGGATGGCGCGGTGGTGAGCCACCTCCTCGGGAGTGGGGGTGAAGACTTCGTTGATGACGGTCACCTGGGCTGGATGGATGGCGAGTTTGGCGACGTATCCCATGCGACGACCCATCTTGCTTTCGACACGGAGCGCCTCGGAGTCCCGGTAGTTCATGAACACGCCGTCGATGGGATTCGCTATGCCTGCTGCCCGGGCTGCCAGGAGAACCCGGGAACGGGAGTAATTCAACCCGGTGCCCGTGGGTTCCCACTCAACGCCGAGGTCGGCCACCAGGTCCCCCTGCTCGGCGCTCCCGAACATGACGGCCTGCACCCTCGGGAGTCGATCGAGTATCTCGAAGGAGTTCTCCACTGCCACCGCGCTCTCGATCATCGGGACGAGAGTGATGGAACCGGCCGATTGTCCCGTCGCCGTCTCCAGGGCGCTCAGGGCCCCGCACACCTCCAGCATCACCTCTCGCTGTTCGGCCTTGGGGAGGATCACCCCGGCCGCTCCGGCATGGGCAGCCGCCACCAGGTCTTCCCACATGAGTCCGGTCTGGAAACCGTTGAGACGCACGAAGTAGGGGATGGGACTGTCGGGAAGGGAAGCGAGATTGGCCCGCGCCTCCTCCTTGACGTTGGCAGCCACCGCGTCTTCGAGGTCAACGATCACGGCGTCCGCGGCCGACCGGACCGCCTTGGCGATCAGGTCGGGACGGTGGCCCGGCGTGAAGAGCATCGAGCGGACCGCATCCATCGAAGGTTCCCTTCTCTTGTTCTCTGGGTCAACCAGCTAGGGAGCATATAGTACCCGTGATGGGCTTCATCACGACGGTGACCGGTGATGTGCCGACCGAAGAAATCGGCGCAGTCCTGATGCATGAGCACATCTTCTGTGACTTCCACAGGATCACCAACGACCTGAACCAGTTGCTCGATGACCCCGACCTCATGACCACCGAGTTGGGCCACCTGGAGGCCACGCCGGTGCGAACCGTGGTGGAGATGACCAGCGTCGGATTGGGCAGAGACCTTAAGGGCCTGCGGGAGATCGCCGTGCGGACCGGTCTCAACATCGTTGCCGGCTGTGGGTGGTACCGCGAGCCCTTCCTCCCCCAGGAGGTCTTTGAGACAACCTCCGATGGTCTGGCGGAGATCCTGATCTCAGAGATCAATGAAGGGGCCGGGGACGGCCGAGTACGCCCGGGAATTATCGGAGAGATCGGCGCCAAGATGGTACCCATGTCGCCGGCCGAGGAGCGCGTGCTGCGCTCCGGTGGGTTTGCGCAGCTTGAAACGGGAGTCTCGATCTACACCCACGCCTCCCGGAGCACGGTCGGGATCGAGCAGGCCAGGATTCTGATCGGCATCGGCGTCCCGCCCGAACGGATCGTGATCGGACATGCCGACACTGTGCCCCAGAACCGGAAGGAATACTGGTCGGAGTTGCTGGGAATGGGCGTCACCCTCGGCTTCGACACGCTCAAGCCTGACTTCCCGTATGAGCTGGGAGTTCGCATCAAGGCCCTGACCTGGCTGGCCGAACGAGGATCGCTCGACCAGGTGGTGGTCTCCAACGACATCTGCTACCGGTCACAGCTTCGCTCATTCGGCGGCGGCGGTTACGCGTACTGCGTCACCGGCTTTCTCGATTTGCTGCGACAGGCCGGCTTCGGCGACCGGGAGTTCCAGACGATCTTCCGGGACACGCCGACGAGGGTTCTCCAACGGTCCTAGAGGCCCCATCGCGCCCTCAACCCTGGTAGGCGTGTGCATGTCGCGAATCAAGATGCGCCGTATCGCTTGACACGCGGCTCTCCCAGGGCTATGGTCAGTGATCTGTGATCACATATCACAACACAGGGTTTGGACCGATTAAAGGAGTTTGGTATGAGGAGAGTTTTGAAACCTCATAGCCGCAGAGCCCCAGGCGGGTGGCGGCTAGGTCTGCAGGTTGCGATCGTGTTCTGTTTGGCGGCATCTCTGCTTGCCGGGTGCGCCGAAGATGAGCCGGAGGCCCCGGCCACCACAGCCGCGCCGACCACTACAGCCGCGCCGGCCCCGGTCGACCCGGATGCAGAAAAGAGAGGCGGGACACTACAGCTGGGTACGCCTCAGCCGATACAAACACTTGATCCGCATCAGTTCGGCATTTACAACAACCGCAACGCTTGGCCGGGTCTTTTCAGCGGGCTGACGCGTTACACCGAAGAGCTCGAACCGGTCCCCGATCTGGCCGTGTCATGGGATGTGGACGATTCCGGGACCGCTTGGACGTTCAACCTGCGACAGGGTGTGGAGTTCCATAATGGTGAGCCTTTCACGGCTGCCGACGTCAAGTACTCCCTCGACAGACTGCTCCATCCCGACACCAATGCAGGCGTCTACGCCGAAGCCATCTCGACGATCGAAGAGGTCGAGGTGGTCGACGATCACACCGTGATCCTGCACCTGTCGGCGCCTTCCGCGATCCTGTTGGCAGGTCTGGCCAGAGCCATGATCATTCCCGACGGATCGGGTGAGACGATTGCCCAAGAGGGCATCGGAACAGGTCCCTTCGTGATGGTCGACTATGTGGCCGACGAGCGCTTGATCATGACCCGCAACGAGAACTACTGGGAGGAGGGTTTGCCCTACCTCGATGGAGTCGACGTAACGGTGAATCCCGACACCACCAGCCTTTTCACAGCTTTGAGTGCCGGCGACGTTGACATCTACTGGCAGTTGGAGCCGCGTTTCGTCCAGCAGATCGCCAAGGAGGGTGAGTTGCGGACGCTGTTCGCCCCCAGTTCCTCGGTGGTCACGTATATGAGCATCTACAACGGCGCTCCGCCGTTTGACGATGTGCGCGCCCGCCAGGCGCTTCTACACGCCATGGATCTCGCCACCATTAACACGCTTGCCTTCTTCGACACTGGAATAGCGGTGCCGACCAACAACCTGCTTCCCCCGGGGCACTGGGCCGAGGCCCCCGGCCTGACCGAGTACCCGTACGATCTCGACCGCGCCAAGGCGCTGTTCGATGAGGTAGGCGTCACCGAACTCAGCTATGTCGGACTGAACATCGTGCCGTGGACCCGGATCATCGGAGAGGTGATGGAACAGTCCCTCGGAAAGATCGGTATCAAGTTGAACGTCTCGATGCCGGAACTCGGTGGGTGGGCCGAAGCCTTCACGCCGCACCCGGCTCCCGGCGCCATCGTGGCCAACGCCGCGTTGCCCGACTACGATCCGGCCTTCCTGTGGAACCTCGCCCATCCCGACGTCAACCCGTGGGGATTCGGGGATGAGGCGTTCTCACAGCTTCTTGCGGATGCTGCGGCCGAGTTGGATCTGGACAAGCGCATAGCAGCCTACGGCGAGGTGCAGAAGGTCTGGAACGCGGAAGTTCCAACTCCGATCCTGTACTTTGACCGCTGGTTCCATGGTGTGCGAGACCGGGTCCAGGACTTGAAGCACCTCAACAGTGGTGACCTCGATTACAGGGAGACATGGCTCACCGATAAGTAAGCGGTAGTCTGTCCAATCCGTGGAATCGTTCACGACCCCGCTTCCGATGGAAGACGGTATCCGGCTAGCAACCGATATCTTCCTTCCATCCGGAAGCGGGGGTCCCCACCCCGCGTTGCTGATGCGGACACCCTACGACAAGGCTCGGGTGGAGGATGGACGGATGATCTATACCGAGATCGTTGGAGAGGCGGTCAAGGCCGGCTATGCCGTGGCCATTCAGGATCTCCGTGGGCGTTTTGAATCCGAGGGGGAATTCGTGCCGTTTCACGAAAACCCCGTCAGCGACGCAAGGGACGGTGCAGCCACCGTGTCTTGGATCAGAGCTCAGGACTGGTGCGACGGCTCCGTTGCGATGTGGGGTGACTCCTACGGGGCTTGGACACAGTGGAAGGTAGCTATTGACGGGGACGTCAAACCCGACGCCATCTTTCCCTCCGGCCTTCCGATGAGCGCCCTCGATTCGCCCGTCCTGAGGCCTGCCAGGCGAATCCTCTGGTATGTCGGCCGCATGGGGCCCGACTCACGCCGGCGCTCGGACCGGAGCGAACACTCCCTCGACGCGGAGTCCGCTTACCGTAACTGGCGAACGGTGGAGAGAAGCCGTTGGCTGTGGTTTCTCCCCTGGAACGAAATGCCCGATTATCTGCTTGGCGGCCTCTCACCCCACTACCAAAGCCTGCTTCGAAGCAGGCCAAGCGACTATCTGTCGTGGATCAGACGTTGTGAGGAGTTTGAGGGACCTGTGTTGCTTCTGACCGGTTGGTTCGACATAGATGTGGGCAGCGTGATCGAACTCCATGGAAGGCTGAGCAACCGACCGGGCGAGTCCGGCCCTGCGTATCTGATCATCGGCCCTTGGAAGCACATGGACCCCAAATACGATCTGAGCCGACACCGGGGAGAGATCGACTTCGGCGAAGCTGCTCAATGGTCCTATCCGGATGTTCTGGTTCAATGGTCCGACTTCGTTCTGAAGGGCAAGCCCGGACCTCTGTTTCCCGGACCACCGATCCGGTATTTCGCGATGGGAGATGGATCCAACCGGTGGCAGGAGGCCGACCGCTGGTCTGATGTCGTCGCACCTTCCCAGCGCCTCTATCTCACATCCACTGCCGCGTCGGGTGAGAATGGCGGCGCCCTCTCGGAATCTCCGTCCACGAAGACCGCAACTTGGCGCTATGTGTACGACCCGCGAGACCCGGTTCCCTCGGCCGTGGACGAGGACGCGTACTATGGCCCCTTCGACATCGGCTACATGGACATGCGACCGGATGTCCTGTCCTTTGCCACCGCGCCGATTGACCAACCGCTCGACATCCGCGGATCGGTGGATGTTGACCTCGTGGTGGCCAGCAGCGCCGTCGACACCGACTTCTGTGCCTGGGTCGCCGAAGAACGCCCGGACGGCGCGTCGATTCTTATTGCCAGCGGGTTTGTCCGAGCCAGGTACCGGAACGGGATCGATCAGGAGACATTCTTAGAACCGGGAAGGCCCGAGACGATCCGGATCCGGTGTCGCCCGACCGTCTACCGCCTGGCCGCAGGGTCTCGCCTGGTGGTGAAGATTTCCAGCAGTGACTTCCCGGACTATGACCGGAGTCACAATCTCGGGACCGATCCCTACTCGGATGCCCGACTCGTATCGGCAGTGCAGACATTGACAAGTGGACCGCAGGAGCCGTGCAGCGTGTACCTGCCGGTATCGGGGCCGGTGAAATAATGTCTTCCGGGCAGTCAAGGGGACGGTCCGACCGGTTTATCGACTTGCGGAGCGACACCTACAACCTACCCACGCAAGCGATGTTGGCGCGCCTGGGATCCGCCGTCGAAGGTTCACGTATTGGAGGCGCGGAAGAGCACACGCTAGAACTGGAACGGGCAGTATCCGCCCTGACCTCCAAGGAAGCCGCTTTGTTCCTTCCCACCTGCAGCGCCGCCAATCTCCTGGCGCTGATGGCGCTGGCCAACCCGGCCGAGAACGTTGTTGTTGACGCCGACTCGCACATACGGTGGCTGGAGGCGAACAGCGCCTCGGTCACAGGAGGGGTCCAGTTGGTCCCCGTGCCAAGAGCCGGCAGCGTCGTCGACCCGGTCGCCTTGGTCGATTTCGCGGAACGATCGTCCCACTTCGGGCTTCCGCCCCTGGGTTTGATCTGTGTTGAGAACTCTCACAACAACGCCGGGGGAACGGTGGCGACCCGGTCGGACATGAAACGGGTCTCCAGCATGGCGCGCAAATACGGCGCCCGCGTTCATATCGATGGGGCCCGCATCTTCAACGCTGCCGCTCGCCTCGACGCTGAGGTCAGCGAACTGTGTGCCCCGGCCACCACGGTGGCGTTGAGCCTCAACAAGAGTCTGGGAGCACCGTACGGCGCCGTTCTGGCGGGTCCTGGAGACGTCATTGCCAAAGCTAGGAACCTCCGGGGTCAACTGGGCATCGCGTCCATACACCAGGAGGGCCTATTCGCAACGATGGCGCTGGAGGCTCTTGAAACCAACATGGAGGATCCACGCCTCGACAACCACGAGGCGGAAAAGTTGGCGCGATCTCTCACCCGGCACTTCGCGTCCGAGTTGGCGGTGCAAACTCCCCAGACCAACATCATTCTCTTTGACGTCTTGGCGGACCTGACCGCCGCCGAGTTCAGCAGGGAACTGGAGACCAGGGGAGTACTGGCAAAACCCCGGTCTGTCACCCGGTCGGTTCGGCTGGTTCTCAATCGCGGGTCGCGACAACACGATCTGGCACGCGTGACAGAAGCCTTCGCCGGTGTGCTAGGCCGCTAAAGGGAGGCTCATGGGCTCGATCGTTACCGTGACAGGTGAGGTGCCGAGTGGGGACATCGGCGCAGTCCTGATGCACGAGCACATCCTGTGCGATCTCTACCGGATCTCCGGTATTCCGGACCATCAACTCAACGATGTCGATCTAGCTGTCCGTGAGCTTGGTCACCTGGATGAGACTCCGGTGCGGACGGTGGTCGATGTGACGAGTGTCGGACTGGGCAGAGATCTCCAGACTCTGCGACAAATCGCTATGGCCACGGGACTGAACATCGTTGCCGGATGTGGTTGGTACCGCGATCCTTACCTGCCACAGGACGTCTTCGATAAGACTTCCGACGAACTGGCCGACATCCTGGTCTCGGAGATAAACGGAGGGTCTGGCGACGGGTGGATTCGACCGGGGATCATTGGAGAAATAGGGGCGTACACGGATCCGATGTCTCCTGCGGAGGAGCGAGTCCTACGTGCAGGCGCGTTTGCACAAGTGGAGACGGGGGTCGCCTTGTATACGCACGCGGCCCGCAGCGCGGTTGGGATCGAGCAGGCCAGCATCCTGCTCGGAATGGGCGTTCCGCCCGAGCGGATAGTCATCGGCCACTCTGACACGTTCCCGCGGAAGGAGTACTGGTCGGAGTTGCTCGGCATGGGTGTCACCCTCGGATTCGACACTGTAAGGCCTCACTTTCCCCATGATGTCGAAGTTCGCATCGCCGGCTTGGTATGGCTGGCGGAGCAAGGCTCTCTGGATCGTGTCGTGGTCTCCAACGACGTCTGCATTCGTTCCCATCTCCGCGCCTACGACGGCGGCGGTTACCCGTACTGCGCCACGGACTTCTACGATTCTCTGCGAAGGGTCGGCTTCGGTGACGAGGAATTCCGCATGATCTTTCATGAGAACCCAGCCCGGCTTCTTGCCAATCCTTAAGCAATGACCGGCCAAGAGCAAGGTTCCCAAGACGGCGGCCGCCCGCCGACGCTTGAGATCAGCGATCTGACGTTGTCTCTCGAGGGAGCCGGCGCCGATCCCGTGGACCTGGTCAAGGGAGTCAGTCTGGACATCTCCCAGGGCCAGTGTCTCGGGCTGGTCGGAGAGTCCGGGGCGGGAAAGAGCCTGACAGCCAAAGCCATTGTGGGACTGCTGCCCAGGGGAATCAGCGTGACGAGCGGTTCGATCACCGTCGGCGGCCAGCCTCTGACGTCCTCCCCGGTCAACTGGCGGGATATCCGGGGCGTCCTGGTCGGGACCATTTTCCAGGACCCCATATCCAGCCTCAACCCGGTTATGAGGATCCGGACCCAGGTGGAGGAGGTGATCAAGGCGCATTTGACCTTGAGCAGGCATGAGCGGGACCGGCGAGTGGTCGAGTTGATGGAGGCTGTGGACCTTCCCGGTCACAAGGGCTTTTTGTCCCGCTATCCCCATGAGTTGTCGGGCGGCCAGCAACAGAGGGTGGCCATCGCCATGGCCATTGCCTGCGATCCGTTGCTGTTGATTGCCGATGAGGCGACCACCGCCCTGGATGTCCGCACCCAGGCCCAGATCCTGAAGCTGCTCAGGTCCCTCGTGGATGACATGGGACTGAGCATGCTCCTGGTTACCCACGATATGGGCGTGATCGCCGGCGTTGCGGACCGGTTGGCGGTGCTCTACTCGGGACGTGTCGTCGAGAGGGGCAGGACTCCCGACGTCCTGTCCAATCCTCGCCATCCTTACACGAGTGGCCTCATCGAAAGCTGCCCGCTGGACCTAAAGGGCGGGTTTCGAGCCGAGGTAAAGCCCATTATGGGGACGGCGCCAATCGATGCGGAGTTGATCTGGGACGAATGCGTCTATGCGCCCCGTTGTTCTCGAGCCGAGAATAAGTGTCGGAGTCACTCTCCACCGTTGGAAGAGTTTGGAGACCTGCACAGCGCCGCATGCTTCTATCCCTTGGGGGATGTACCAGGAGACGACTTACCCGGGACGTCGGGTAAAGGTGACACAAGCCCCCTCACGCCGTCCGGACCGGTCCTTTTCGCCACGGCGGCACGCGGACCGGGGTCGCCGCCGCAGAATGGAGAGGGAGCCGAAGGTGCGAACGATGTCATCGTGCAAGCGACCGGACTTTCCGTCTCCTACCGGGAAGGGCGCACATTCTCTTACAGCAGGAAGGCTGTCCCGGCCGTTCAGGAGTTCGACCTTGAATTGAGGAAGGCTGAGACCGTGGCGGTGGTGGGAGAGTCGGGAAGCGGTAAATCAACCGTCGCCCGCGCCCTGATACGGCTGGAGCCAAACAACGCGGTGGTGGAGGGGCGACGCCAAATCCTCGGCGCCGACCTGGATGAACTGGGTAGGGGCGCCCTGCGGGGTATGCGCCGGAGGGCACAGATAATCTTTCAGGACCCCTACGGAAGCCTCAACCCGCGGCGCAAGGTTGTCGACCTCTTGATGGAAGGCCCGCGAGCGCACGACCTCGAATCATCCGAGCCGCCCCTGGATCGGGCCCGAGACCTGCTGGAACGTGTCGGTTTGGATCGGTCCTTCGCCGATCGGTATCCACACCAGATGTCGGGCGGTCAGCGCCAGAGGGTGGCGATCGCCCGGGCACTTTCCCTGGAACCTCAGGTCCTGATATGCGACGAACCGGTTTCGGCATTGGACGTCAGCATCCAGGCACAGATACTGGAACTCTTGGCTTCCCTGGCCGAGGAGGAGGGACTGGCCTTTGTCTTCATAACTCATGATTTGGGGGTGATGAACATGCTTGCCGACAGAGTCATAGTGATGAGAGAAGGTAAGACCGTTGAGACCGGCATGGTCGAGGAGGTACTTGCCCGGCCAAACACCCGGTACACGAGAGAACTCATACAAGCCAGTCTGGTTGCGATATGAATCGCCCTTCGACACAGATTTCCCAATCCAACGATCCCATGTACCGGACGCTGGAGGACTTCGCCTACACCACCATCCGCGAGGCGATCCTGTATGGAGAACTGAAACCCGGAGAGCGGATCCTGCTCAAGGACCTGGAGGCCACGTACCGGATCAGCCGCACTCCGATCCGACAAGCTCTGAGGCGACTGTCCGAACGTGGATACGTCACTCTGCAGCCGCATTCCTCCATGCGAGTCCGGCCCTTGAGTCCGGAGGAACTGAACGAGCTCTATGCCTTACGCCGGGCGATCGAGCCGGTAGCGATGGCGGAGGGCATGCAAGGAGCCGATGACTCCGATATGGCGCTCTTGGATGCCCTTCTTGGGGAAATGCATGCTGCGACGGAAAGGGAGGATCGCGTGACTCTCATCGGGCTCAACACAAAGTTCCACCGATCGATGTATGAGCCCTCCGGAATGCCTCATCTGCTGTCCACCTATGACAGGTTGGTCGGTATTTGCGAACGGTATCAGTGGACCCAGGCGAACGCGCCCGTCACCGAACTCAGGGGGGACCGCCGGCATCACGAAGAGATAATGGACGCCTATCGCCGAAGGGACGAGGAGAGGGCCATCAGCCTGATTCGAATCCACCTGGAGCAGGCTCGCGAGGCAGTCCTGACACACCTCAATTCTCGAGGATCCCCGGCGCCATGAGTGACATTAACCCAGGTCATCCGATGAGTCCTCAGGAGTTCGACGCCGCCAATCGCGACCTGAACGCCTTCGTGGCCGTCCGTCACACCCCCGAAGACCCACAGGACCCGACAGGACCCACCTCAGCGGACGATCCGGCGGCCCGCCGCCGGTGGGGAGGCGAGAGGACGAAAACGTTGGCTGTCAAGGACAACATCGCCGTGGAGGGATTCCCATTGGCGGCGGGTCTCGGAGTTCCGGTGCTGGAGGGGGACGAAACGGTCTCCGGGAAATGGGTCAAGTGGCTGGTCCGCCAGGGGTTTGTGGTCAAGGGCAAAGCCAACATGTACGAACTCGGGTACGGAGCGCCGGGCTGCGGGTTGCCCCCGGCGGTGAACCCGTGGGACCACTCCCTGATTCCCGGTGGTAGCTCGAGCGGTTCCGCGGTGGCCGTCGCGGCAGGACTGTGCAGGGTGGCTCTGGGCACGGATGCAGCCGGGTCCGTCCGGATTCCCGCCGAGTTTTGCGGGGTCCTTTCCTACAAACCATCCGGGAAACAGGCCTGGCACAAAGATGGCATCTGGCCCGGTCCTTCCACGCTTGACGCCATCGGAGTAATGACGCGTGACCTGGACCTCCTGGCCCAGGCCATCCCGTTCCAAAGCGGCGGCGAAGGAGACGACAGCCACGGTACCCGTGCACCCTCGGACCCCGGGCGGGAAACCCTCTGCGTCGGGGTCCTGGATCTCGATGGTGAAGAAGTGGACGACGATCACGCTCTCATCCTGGATGAGGTACGAACCTGGGCTGAAAGTTGTGGGTTCACCACGGTGAGTGTGCACCTGCCGGGTCTGGGGAGCCGCGTCCGGGATGCGATCTGGAAGATTTTCGCCTACGAGTACTCACGCGCCCTGGAGTTGCATCTCACCGAAGAAGCAAGGACAGTGCTGTCCGCTCCTTCACGCCAGTTGCTCGCCGATGGACCGAATACGTCCGCCGAGCAATATTCGGGGGCTTTGGACGCCCGGCTCCGGCTGCAGCGCCAATATGCGAAAGAATTGAGCGACTGTCATGCGGTCGTAACCCCCGTCACTCCGGTACGGCCCTATTCCCTGACCTGGTCTCGCGCCTTTGCTCAATGCGAGGAGGACGAGGTCTCCGGGAGTCCGATCGATCTGTCAAACGTCGAAGCCTTACTGACCAGGAAGACCCGGTACACCGCGCCGATCAACCTGGTCGAGTACCCGACGCTGACCCTTCCCATGCGCCTTCATAGGGATGGCCTACCGGTGGGAATCCAGATTGCCTCGGTTCCTGAACACGAGCCTGAGATGTGGGGCATCGCCCAAAGGATGTGGCAGGACCTCGGTCCGCAAGCACAACGCAAGGATGGGCGAGCCAGGTTGTACGGCAGCTTTGCGGATATGTAGAAAGGCGGCATCAAATACTCAAGGCATCCGGTCAAAGGTTCCTGCAAGCGATCCCTGTTCTGCTGATAGCGTCGGCGGTTCTCTTCTTCGCCATGAGGTTGGCCCCGGGTGATCCGGTGCTGGCGATGTACGGTGGCCAAATCGGGGTGTCACTTGAAGAGTTGGAGGCGGCGCGAGAGAGACTGGGTTACAACGATCCGATGCTGGTGCAATACGGACGGTGGCTTACCGACATAGTCAGGGGCGATTTGGGCAACTCGGTGGTGAATGGACTTCCTGTCGAGCAGGTCATCGCCGAGAAGATCTGGCCCTCGGCGCAATTGGCGATGGTCGCCCTGATCCTGTCGGTCTTCATCGCGGTTCCCGCCGGGGTTTTGGCCGCGCTTCGGCGTGGAAGCCTGATCGACAGGTTCCTGACCGGCTTTGTCAGCGCGGGAATAGCGATACCGCAGTTCTGGCTGGGAATCATGCTGATTCTGGTTCTGGCCATCCAGTTTCAGATCTTCCCGGCCTCCGGCTACGTCTCACCTGCCGAGGGCCTCGGAGAGTGGGCCATGCACATCGCATTGCCGTCGCTGACGCTGGCCATAACCCTGGCTGCGCCCACGGCGAGGTTCGTGAGGTCAAGCATGCTCGACGTCCTTTCGGAACAGTTCGTGGACGTGGCGAAGGCCAAGGGGCTGTCGGGTCGGCGCGTCATTTGGGTGCATGCCTTGCGGAATGCGCTACTGCCGGCTTTGACGATCGTCGGTTTGCAGGCAGGTACGCTGATGGGCGGCGCCGTCCTCATCGAATGGGTTTTCGCGTTTCCGGGCTTGGGGTGGCTCCTGGTCAACGCCGTTACCGCAAGGGACTATCCGGTCTTGCAGGCATCCCTTCTTCTCTTTGTAACCGCTTTTCTGCTTGTCAATTTCCTGGTTGATCTCTTCTACCGGGTCCTTGATCCGAGGTTGAGATGAACTTCTGGAAAACCATGGTCACCCGGGACCGCGTAGCGCTGGTGGCGGCAGCCATCCTCGGTCTCATCGCGGTGTTCGCGCTGATATGGCCGTTTGTCAGCCCCTACGGCCCTCGAGAAATCCATGCCGACGCCGCCTTGAGCGGCCCATCGGCCCGGTTTTGGCTGGGCACCGACGACACTGGGCGCGACATGGTGACCCTGCTCGCCCATGGGGCCCGGATCTCTTTGGGCATCGCCGTGGCGGCAGAGATACTGGCGGTGCTCTCCGGCGTCCCGCTGGCCATGATCGCCGGGTTGCTGGGAGGCATCGTCGACAGCATCATCATGCGCACGACGGACGCCCTTCTGGGATTTCCGGGCATCCTGATCGGGTTGATGGTGGTGACGCTGTTCGGAGCATCGCTGGCCACCCTGATGATTGCCATTGCGCTGATGACCGTGCCCTATCTGATCAGAGTCGTCAGGAACGCGGTTGTCGTCGAGAAGCAGAGGCTGTACGTGGTCTCATCGACTGCCCTTGGCGTCAAACCGGGGACCTTGCTGCGCAGGACGATCCTGCCCAACATCGTTTCGCCGCTGATAGTACAGGTGTCATTCGGTCTGGCGGTAGCCATCCTGACCGAGGCTTCATTGGGCTTTCTGGGCCTCAGCGTGCAGCCACCGGCCGCCTCATGGGGGACGCTTCTCCAGGTGGGTTACAGCTACATCCGCATCACACCGTGGCTGGTGTTATTTCCCGGCATTCTGATTTTCGTCAGCGTTTGGGCTTTGAACACCCTCGGCGACGCGGGGCGCGATGTGTTGGACCCCCGCCTGCGAGACACTGTTGAGCAGGGCGCCCGGTAGACCGGAGGCTCACACCCCGGTCATGGGTGACAAAGGGTCAAACTGCAGCCGCCATCTCCTGCAGGGTCCTGTGGAAGGCGCTCGGCACCAGGATCCCGTTGCTGATGGATTCCCGGCGGGCCGCGTAGCGCCGTTCGGAAGGTAAGCGGGTTCCTTCCTGGGCGAGCACCCGGCCAAAGAGCTTCTCAGAGTGGCTGAGCGGACTCTGTGTATCCGCGTGGAAGTGTGTCGGGTCGATCGCAATGATCAGCTCTCCTCCCAATGGCGGCATGTCTTCGCGGGGATCGGTCTCTGTTGCCTCGAAGCTGAATGGGGCGCCGATCAACGCCCCGGCAAGCAGTTCGACCATCAGGGCGAGGGCAGCGCCCTTGTAGCCGCCGAACGGCAACTGAGAGCCCTTCAGGCCTTCCTCAGGGTCGGAAGTCGGGTTGCCGTCCGCGTCGATGGCCCATCCCGGGGGTATGGGTTTCCCGTCTCGGTGATGGAGCAGGAGGTCTCCCCGGGAACTCGCGCTGGAAGCCTGATCGAATACCAAGGGTGGAGCGCCGTCGCGGGGCCAACCGAAGGCCATCGGGTTGGTGCCGTACACCCGCTGGGTTCCTCCGGCCGGAGCCACGAAGGCCATGTACTGGGTGAAGGCGAATGAGACAAGGCCTTGCTCTGCCAACCACTCCACCTCGGGCCAGAGCGCTGCTACGTGATAACAATTCACAATGGAGACCGCAGCGATCCCGTTTGCCTTTGCCTTTTGGACAAGCCGTTCGATGCCTGCCTGGATCGCCAGGGGCGCATAACCCCGGTGGGCGTCGACTCTCGCCAAACCCGGAGAGATGTCCTGAGTCTCGGGAACCGCCGTTCCATTCACTTTGCCGTCTTCGAGACCCTTCACATAAAAGGGCACCCGGAACAGACCATGAGCTTTACAGTCGTCTCGCTCCGCCGCGGTGATGGTTCGAGCCACGGCGTCGGCGTTCTCCGTAGATGCTCCATTGACCACCAGAGCCGCTCTTGCGAGTTGATGGACTTCTTCGAGAGATACTCTTACTAGGTCATTCTCAGGCATGTGATCATCCCTCCTCGGAAAGCCTTCCGTTAGAGCCTACCCGTACGGTCGAGTCGTTGCCGGGTCCCGCTCCTGTTATTGCCGACACCCAAGCTCAACGGGTTGATTCACGCCTGTCCCGAAGCCGGGAAGGTCGTGTCGGAGGCCACCAGGCCGATGCGGCCCCGGCTGCGAGCTTATAGTTCCGGCCATGGGTTCCATCATGACCGTGACCGGTGAAGTGCCGGCTGCCGAAGTCGGCGCCGTCCTCATGCATGAGCACATCATGTGTGATCTGTACCGCGTGAGCCTCAACTCGGATCACCTGCTCGATGACGTCGACCTTGCCACCAGAGAGATTCGCCATCTGCAGGCCACTCCGGTGCGAACAGTGGTTGACGTGACCAGCGTGGGTCTGGGGAGGGATCTTGAAACGCTGCGGACCATCGCTTCGCAGACCAATATCAACATCGTCGGTGGATCAGGGTGGTACCGCGACCCCTTCTTCCCGCAGGAGGTCTTTGACAAGACCTCGGACGGGCTCGCGGAGGTGCTGATCTCCGAGATTGAAGACGGGCTGCCGGGCAGTGGAATACGACCGGGGATCATCGGGGAGATCGGAGCTCTCCGCAGGCCGATGTCTCCGGCGGAGGAACGGGTGCTGCGCGCCGGGGGATTCGCCCAACTCGAAACGGGAGTCTCGATATACACGCATGCTGCCCGGAGCACGGTCGGGATAGACCAGGCCAGGATCCTGGTCAGGTTGGGTGTTCCGGCCGACCGGATAGTCATCGGCCACTCTGATACGGTGCCCCGGAGGGAGTACTGGTCGGAGTTGCTCGATATGGGTGTCACGCTCGGTTTCGACACGGTGAGACCGCACTTCCCGTATGACCTGGAGGTTCGCGCGGCGGCCTTGGAGTGGCTGGCTGAACGCGGTGCCTTGGACCGGGTCGTCATCTCCAACGACGTCTGCTTCCGATCACACCTGCGGGCGTTTGACGGGGGCGGTTACCCGTTCTGCGCCACGGAGTTCTTCGACTCGCTGCGACAGGTCGGATTCGGAGACCAGGAGTTCCAGACCATCTTCTGCGACAATCCGGTCCGCCTCCTCGAGCGGCCCTAGATGACGGTAATAGGCGGCTCAGCTGTAGATCCCGCCGTCCTACCCTGATCGTCTCCTAGAGAAGTCACCATTGCGTCACTCCGCTGCGGGGAGTTCTGTGCTCGATCAGAACAGGACGGCGACCTGGCCGAGATCCCCATCCACCGCCAGGATCAGGTCCTCCGTCTGTCCGGTGGCGTCTACGTCACCGTCGATGAGTCCTGTCACGTCCACGCCGCACACTGCGGGTACCCCCAGCCATTTCGCCACTTCGAAGAGATGCGCGGCGGGGCTTCCTCCGGAGGTGACGATGGCCGCCGCGTCCCACAGAAGCGGGGCGAGGTTACCCAAAGGCTGATCAGCCACGATCACCTCCCTGGGAGCGAACGAGGCAGCCTGCCCGGCGGTGCTGATGTGCCTGAGCCTCCCTACCCCCCACCCCCCTGCTGCCGGGTGTCCGGATAGGGGGTCCCCCAGGGATGCGACCACGCCATAGAGGAGATGTTCCCAGCGTCCCGCCCCGATGCGGCGGCTGAGACTCTCTCTCCTGACTTGCGGCGTCTCCAGGGAGTCGGGATCGAGGTACCACAACCATCCCGGATGAGGGAGATCGCCGTCCCGCTCCAAGGCTCCCGCCAGTTCTCCCAGGCTCTCCAAGTGCCTCCTCGCCAGGCCGAGGTCCACCGTCGATTCGCCGGAGAGCCACTCCCGGCCGGTGGAGGCGTCGCCCCGAAGAACCCTCTCCCAGGCTCCGGCGGCGGTTTCCGGGACCTCGCTTCCCGGCCACCGTTGTGAGATCAGCATCTCAGCCCCCTCCTCAATTTCAGCGACGAGCATTGCACGGCTCCTGGTGGTGTGTGCGCTTCGGACCGGGGGGAGGTAATCGAGGCCGATGGCCCATGGCCAAACCAGTCTCTCGCCGACGGGGCCCGGATACCGGAGCATCGTGCGAACCATGCCGGCCAGTCGCGGGTCTCTCACCTCGGAAGGGATGGGCGCCCGCTGGCGAAGGCCGGTTGTTCGTGTGTCCGCCCATGGCTGGGCCTGAAGCAGGTATACCTTCCCATCCTGCGCCGAGGCCCATTCGATGTGGGAGCATCCAACCTCCTGGTGGGTACGCCTGGTGAGATGAGCCACGCTCCCGAGGAGTACTGTCGACAGCGGCGAACCTTCGGCAGACTCGACCGAACCGTCCCCGGCCACCACCGCCACATGTCCGCTCTCCCAGCCGGCTACGAGAGGCGCGTGGTGTCCCGCCATTCCGGCGACGGTCACTTGGTTCCTCTCGCCCAGGGTGGCCACCCCCCCGCAGTTGGTTGACAACTCCGGTTGGATCAAGACGGCCATCCCGATCTCGGCAGGTCGCATACCCAAGAAACGGGCCCGGTTCAACGCATCGGGATTGAAGACGGAGGCCCAGCATCCGATAACTCCGACCGAAACCTCCTCGGGGCTTATGCCCAGGTAGGACGAGAACGCACCTGCCCAGACTCCCTCCGCTTCCGCCAGGCTGGAGGATCGGACAACCAGGGAGTCGCCCAACTTCCTGCCAGCCGGGGACAACGCCGAGAGGAGAGGGGGAGGGTCGTGGTTGTAGACCGCGGTGCGGGCCGCTCCCGAGTTGTCCCCGGCTCCGAGCGCGGCGGCGCCCTGTCGAAGGGCGGGAAGGGAGAGATCGGCGGGCACCACGAACCCGTCGAGAACCGGCAAACCCCGCGCTCGCGCTCTGGCCAGCCGGCTGGCTTTGGCTCCCACCAGGGCCGGATTCTGTGCGTCGGCCTGGTCGAGCCAGACCAGACGGGCCCCTCCGGCCATGTCAGTCCACGACGATTATCTCGTGAGACTTGTAGGTGGAGACCATCTCGATCCCGGTGTCGGTGACATACAGCATCTCCTCGAGACGTACCCCGAACCGGTGGAGTTTTCCGTGCTGGGTTTCCAGAGCGAAGGTCATCCCCGGCTGGATCTCGACGGGATGGTCCAGGGACCAGATGCGGGAGATCACCGGCGGGTCGTACTGGGCCAGGCCCAGACCGTGACCCCAGAGGTTGGCCGCCGCCTGGTCCTCCTCGGCGTACCCCCACACCTCCTGGGCGCTGGGCCACTTGGAGGCGACGTCGGCGGTGGTGACTCCCGGCCGGGTGGCCTCGATGGAGTCCCAGAGCCAGGTGTGAGCCTCGTCGTAGACGCTCTGCATCTCGTCGGTGGGCTTCCCGCCCACGCAGTAGGTGCGGTACACGCAACTCTTGAACCCGTTCCAGGTGAGGGCGGCCAGGTCGACGATCACCAACTCCCCGGGGCGGATCATCCGGTCGGAGAAGTTGCGCCAGTTGGGCCAGGCGTTGGGACCCGATGACACGATCACGTCCTCGACGTCCTCCATGCCGGGAATCGAATAGAGTTTCTCGAACCCGAAGGCCGCCACCTGGTTCTCGGTCATCCCCGGCTTGATGAAGTTGGTGATCTCGTAGTGGACGTAGTCGCAAATCGACCCCACCATCGAGAAGGCCTTGACCTCGTCGGGGCTCTTGATGGCCCGGGCCTCCATCATGGGAGTCATGCCGTCGGTCCACTCGATCCCGTGCTGCTGGAATGCGCCGATCAGGTTGATGTCGATGAAGTCGACGCCCAGCGGTTTGTCCTTCACTCCGGCTGCCTCCAGGTCGCTGATCAGGGCCTTGGTGAACTTGTTCACCTGCTGCGTGGAGGCCGGACCCACCGCTCCCTTTATCCAGGCGTACGAGTACCGGATGTTCTCCTTGGGGATCCACGGGTTGTGGACTTTCAGGTGGAACCCCAGGTCGCCCTGCTCATAGACGATCGGCGGCTGGTCCTCGATCAGCACCACGTAGCGGAGCCCGGGCTTGAGACGGTTCCAACCCGGGGTCATGGTGGAGGAGACGTACCGCATGTTCTCGTCGTAGAAGAGCAACAGGGCGCCCAGACCGTAGCGTTTCATCGCCTCGTGGGCTCTCTTCAACCGCCACTTCCGGACAGCGTCCCAGTTGATTCCCTCTTTCCAGTCCGTGCTCAAGACCCCGAATGCTTCCCTCATGTTCTTCCTTGCTCGACTGGGGAGAGATCATACCGCCGGGCACTGGCCCGGGAGCGCCGAGGGGACGGGTCTCAGGGGACCAGAAGGACCTTGAGGTGATCCCCGGTCCTGGCGGCGGCGAAGGCTGCGCTGGCCTCCTCCAGCGGGTAGCGGCCGGTGACCAGGGCCGCCAGGTGGATCCGGCCCTCCGCGGCGAGACGGATGGCTTCGTCATAGTCCCTGGGCAGGGCGGCCCTCGGGCTGTGAAGAGTGAGTTCCTTGAAATAAAGCTGGTAGTAAGGCATTTCCTTGCCGCTGCCGGTCACGGTGCCGTAGATGATCACGTCGCCTCCCGGCCCGGCGAGGTCGATCGACTGCACCACCGTCTCCTCGGTCCCGACCGACTCGATCACCAGGTCGGCACCGCGTCCGGATGAGGCCTCGGCGACGATCCGGGCGGCTTCGTCCGGGGTGCCCACCAGGTCGGCTCCCAGGCGCCGGGCCAACTCCAGCTTCCACGGTGTTCGGGTGATCCCGATCACGCAGCCCGCTCCGCGCTCGGAGAGCAGTTGGGTGTGGAGCATGCCGGACACCCCCAGGCCGATCACCACGGCCACCGTGTCCGAGGACACCGGCGCCGGCCGCTGGGAGTGGACCACCGTCCCCAGGACCTGCAGGAGTCCCGCCTCGTCGGGTGGGATCCGGTCGGGGACCGGATGCAGGAAGCGTTCCTCCAGTTCAATGGCCTCGGTGAACACCCCGTCCAGGTCCCTTCCCAGCAGGCCTCCATGCCCGCAGAGATGGGGCCGGTCTCGGTGGCACAGGTAACAGTCGCCGCAACTGATTCCCGGATTCACCAGAACCCTCGTTCCACCCGGGAGTCTTCTCTCTCCGGTTTGGGCTCTCACGGTCCCCACCAGTTCATGGCCCAGCACCCGGGGGTAACCGACCGGTGTGGCTCCGTCCAGGATCTTGAGGTCGGTGCCGCATATCCCGGCCCGCTCCAGTTGGACCACAACCCCCATGTCCGCCCGCGGAGGAGGCCTGTCCACTATCTCAAGGCGGCCCGGCCCCGTGGTGGCGGCTGCTCTCAAGTCCCGTCCTTTCCGTACCTTGGCGGGAGACTACCGGGTTGCTGCTCGGGACTCGGGGGATCTCACCCGCATCAGCCACGCGCCGGGAGGCGGGAGGTATATCTTTGACCAGATGAGAGCTTGCCGGTGACCGATACCTCAGTCCCCGCACCGGCACCTCGGGTCCTTTCCTATTTCTTCCTGGGCTCGATTGTGCTGAGCCTCGGTTTCAACTGGCCGCTGATCGCGATAGGCGTGGACAACATGCCGCCTCTGTGGCTCATGACGTTCCGCATGCTGGGAGGGGCCCTGGTGGGCTTCGGGATGAACGCCGCTGTGGGCCAGCGGGCTTCCATTCACCCTCGCGACCGGAGGATCGTCGTGATCTTGGGGATCTTCCGGCTGTTCGCCATCTTCATCTTCGTCTTCTACGCGCTCGAGATTCTCCCCCCCGGCCGGTCCGCCGTCCTGGTGTGGACCAGCACGCTGTGGGCGGTCCCCATGGCGGCCATCTTCCTGGGAGAGCGGATGTCCCGGCTACAGACCGCTGGACTGGTGATCGGGGTGATGGGCATAGGGGTGGTGGTGGAGCCCTGGGCGCTGAGTTTCTCCGAGCCCAGGGTGATCTGGGGGTACCTGCTGTTGATGGGCGCGGCCCTTTCGGCGGCATGGACTTCGGTCTACATCCGGCGACACTCCTGGACGGCGAGTCCCCTGGCTTCCACGCCCTGGCAGATGCTGTCGGGGGGCGTTCCGGCCCTGGCTGCCGCCCTGGCTGTGGAAGGGATTCCCGACATCCAATGGACCTGGGTGGTGTGGGGTGTGGTGGTGTACCAGTCCACATTTGCCGGTCCATTCGTGGTGTGGGCGCACCTGTCGGTGCTCCGGCACATCCCGGTGGTCCCAGTCAATCTGACTCTGATGGTCACCCCGGTGGTGGGGCTGTTGGCTTCCTGGTGGTGGGCCGATGAGGTGATCACCCTGGCGCTGGTGGCCGGGCTGGCGATGATCACCCTGGGGGCGACGGCCAACATCTTCGGGGACGAGCACCTGCGGCCACACCGGTCCGGTATGACATGAGCCCCACATCCCGAAGGGAGCAACTGGCTCTCCTGATGACCGTCTGCTGTTTGGGCATGACCCACCTCTCCCTGGTCTCCCCTGTCCTGCCTGAGTTGGCCAATGCTCTGGGAGTCTCGATCTCGGTGGTGGGATGGGTGCAGGGCTCGGCGGCGTTTCCCGGGATATTCCTGGCGATTTTCGTGGGCTATCTGGCCGACCGCTTCGGAGGGAGGCGGGTGATCCTGACCTGTGTGACCATCTTCACGATCTTCGGGTCGGCGTGTTTCCTGGCCACGTCCTTCCCGATGCTCCTCGGGTTGCGGGTGTTGCAGGGGGTCGGGACCTCGGGGATCGTGGGGGTGGCCGTCACCCTGATCGGCGAGTTGTTCGAGGACGACCAGAAGCGGCTGAGAGTGCTGGGCACCAACCTGGCCCTGATGTACCTGACCCAGTTGGTGGTTCCCGTGCTGTCGGGGATTGTGGCGGGCGGCGGCGCCTTCCGTCCTTTCCTGCTTTATCTTGTCGGGGTGCCGATCGCCATCTGGGCCTACCGCCTGGGGGTCGGCCAGCCGAGGGGGACTGCTTCCTCTCCAATACGGCACATTCGGGCAGCTCATCAGGATCTTCGCCGCCGAAGGACGGGAGTGGACTTCCTGGGCCTGATAATGGTTACGGCCATAGGGGTGATGGTTTTTCAGGGGGCGACCCTGACTGCGGTTCCACTGATGCTCGACGAGGTATTCGGGACCGCCAGCACCGGACGGGGTCTGGTGGTGTCCGCGTTTCTGTTGGGGGCGATGGTTTCCGTGCTGGGAGTGGTCCGGGTGATCTCGGGAAGGATTTCGGGCCGGGTGCTGAGCACCGGAATCTGGCTGATGTCCGTCGGACTGTTCACGGTGCTGATGGCGGGCTTCCCGCTGATGGTCTCTGCGGGACTGGCGCTCGCCGGGGCCGGGTTCGGGCTGGTGATCACCCTGGCGCAGCGGGATGCCATCGCATCCTGTTCCCCGGCCTATCGGGGGGTGGTGATGCTCACCTGGGTGGCAGGCGTGCGGGTCGCTCAAGTCATAGCGCCGCCGTTCGCATCGTTCGTCACCGGCGTGGTGGGTCCCCGGTCCATGTTCCTGATGGCCGCGGTTTTGACCGCAGTTGCCGCTTTAGCCTGGCGTCCTCTTCGAAGCAGACTGAGGGGCGCCTTTTATACCTAGGTGATCTGCTATTCCCGGATGCAAAGCGTTAGGGTTAGGCGCATGACAAGACTTCCTGATATAGGTTCGGCCGCGGCGGTTTCCGACGGTAAAGCGCCGGTCCTGGTGGTCCCCATGGGGGCCGACCGGGAGCCGGGGCCGGGCGCCGAGTACGTGTTGGATCGACTGGGTTCGTGGGTGGAGGAGCACCTGGAAGGAGTGGGTTTCTCCGGTAAGCCCGGGGAGGTGGCGGTGATCCCGACCGGGGGTGGATTGCGTTACAACTGGGTGGTGATGGCCGGTGTGGGCGACGATCCCGATCATGAGACGGTGCGAAGAGCCTCGGCCATTGCCTATCGGGCCGCTCCCCGGACCGAGAGCCTGGTCACCACCCTCCACCAGGTATCCACTCCCGGCGCCCTGGCTGCCACCGTGGAGGGGTCGCTCCTGGCCGGCTACCGGTACGACAACTATCGGAGCGAGCCGTCGGACCGGCCTCTGGCGAAGGTGTTGCTGGCTTCCCCTCTGCCGTCGGATTGGGCCGATGCGGCCGAGCGGGGCCGCATCGTGGCCGAGGCGGTGGCCAACGTTCGGGACTGGGTCAACCAGACCGGCCTCGATCAGGGGCCCGCCGATCTGGCGGCTTCGATGTCGGAGGTGGCGACCGACGCGGGGATGACCGTCGAGATTTGGGATGAGGAGAAGCTGGAGGAGGAAGGGATGGGCGGGATCCTGTCGGTGGGGCGGGGTTCGCATCGCCCTCCTTGCCTGGTCCGGTTGGTCGGGCCTGGCGAAGGTCCGAAACTGACCCTGGTGGGGAAGGGCATCACCTTCGATTCGGGCGGGCTCTCCCTCAAGACCCCCGGCATGATGGAGGCCATGAAGACGGACATGGCTGGTGCGGCCGCGGCAGCCGCGGCAGGTGCGGCCATCAGCCGGCTCGGTCTGGGAGTGCGACTCGAGGTGCTTGCGGCCTTGGCCGAGAACATGCCGGGCGGGCGGGCGTCCCGCCCCGGGGATGTGTTCCGCGCCCGCAACGGAAAGACCGTGGAGGTGCTGAACACCGACGCCGAGGGTCGGCTGGTCCTCTCGGACGCCCTCAGTCTCGGAGCGGAGGGAGCGCCGGACCTGATGGTTGACCTGGCCACCCTGACCGGCGCCTGCAAGATAGCCCTCGGTCTCGAATATGCCGGGCTCTTCGGAACCGAGGACGCCAGGAGAGCGGTGGCCGGCGCGGCCGAAGCGGCGGGCGAGAAGGTCTGGCCGCTTCCCCTGCCCCCCGAATACCGCAAGTTGCTCGACTCGCCGGTGGCCGATATGAAGAACACCGGGGGTCAATGGGGTAGCGCTATCACCGCCGCACTTGTGCTGAAGGAATTCACCGCCGACGTCCCATGGGCGCATCTGGACGTGGCCGGGCCCGCCAGATCTGCCAAGAAAGAGCACTACATCTCAGAGGGCGGTACCGGATTCGGGGTTCGGACCCTGGTCGAGCTTGCCTCACGGATGGCGAGCGAGGGTTAGAGACGTGACAGGACTCCCGGACATAGGTTCGGCCGCGGCCGTACCCGATGGGGAGGCGCCGGTGCTGGTGGTCCCCATGGGCGCTGACCGTGCGCCGGGGCCGGGCGCCGAGTACGTGCTGGAACGACTGGGATCGTGGATCGGCGAGCACCTGGAGGGGGTGGGTTTCTCGGGCGAGCCGGGTGAGGTGGCGGTGATCCCCACCGCGGGTGGGATCAGATACCGATGGGTCGTGATGGTGGGGGTGGGCGACGATCCCGACCATGAGACCGTGCGCAGGGCCGCGGGCAGCGGTTACAGGGCCGCTCCGCGGGCCGGGAGCCTGGTCACCACCCTTCATCAGATGTCGACGCCCGGTGCGCTGGCGGCCACCGTGGAGGGGTCGCTTCTGGCCGGCTATCGATACGAGGAGTACCGGAGCAGCCCGTCCGACCGACCGGTGCCGGGGGTGGGATTGGCCGCTCCGGTCCCTCCCGATTGGACCGAGACTGTAGAGCGTTGCCGGGTGGTGGCCGAGGCGGTGAACGCCGCCCGGGACTGGGTGAACCAGCCTCCCCAGGACCAGGGTCCCGCCGACCTCGCCGCCTCCATGTCCGCCCTGGCGACCGAGGCGGGCATGACCGTGGAGATCTGGGATGAGAAGAAACTCACCGCGGAGGGGATGGGAGGGATCATGGCGGTGGGACGGGGATCGCATCGCCCCCCTCGCCTGGTGCGGATGATCGGACCCGGCGAGGGTCCCCGGCTAACCCTGGCCGGGAAGGGAATTACCTTCGACTCGGGAGGGCTGTCCCTGAAGCCTGCCAAGAACCAGGAGTTGATGAAGTTCGACATGTCCGGGGCTGCGGCGGTGGCGGCTGCCGGGGTGGCGATAAGCCGGCTCGGTTTGGGGGTGAGGGTGGAGGTGCTGGCCGCTCTGGCCGAGAACATGCCGGGAGGCGGGGCTACCCGCCCGGGAGATGTGTTCACGGCCCGCAACGGGAAGACGGTTGAGGTTGTGAACACCGACGCCGAGGGCCGACTGGTCCTGGCGGACGCTCTGAGCCTGGGGGTTGAAGGATCACCGGACCTGTTGGTGGACGTGGCGACCCTGACCGGAGCCACCGCGGTGGCGGTCGGCCTCAGATACGCGGGACTCTACGGTACCGAGGAGGCCAGGAGGATGGTGGCCGACGCGGCGACGGCGGCAGGGGAGAAGGTCTGGCCGCTTCCACTGCCCCCCGAGTACCGCAAGCTGCTCGACTCCCCGGTGGCCGACATGAAGAACACCGGAGGCCGTTGGGCCGGCGGGATCACCGCCGCACTGGTGCTGAAGGAGTTCACCGCCGACGTTTCCTGGGCACACCTTGACATACCGGGACCGGCCAAGACCAAGGACGCCAAGCACTACCTGGCGGCGGGCGCCACAGGATTCGGAGTGCGAACCCTGGTGGAACTGGCCTCACGGATGGCGGCTGGCTAGACCCTGGCGGCCCGCCGGGTCGCTGCCGTTTAATCGTCGCGATAAGACCTTGAAGGTCGCGACGCAACACTTGCCGAATTGTCCTGCCCGACCCCTGCGAGATAGGTAACTTTCCGTTTCGCCACCAAAGGAGGGGTAGTGAAAAGGCAGGGGCATATTCGGCCGGCGGCAACGGTGAAACGGGGGATTGTCGGCCCTGGTGGCGGTGGATGCGGGTGACCGGATTCCTCGTCCCTTCGTCCGGAGTGGACATCCGCCACCCCTGCCCTCCCCACCGAGGCAAAGACCGGAGAGCCCGTATGGGGAGGTTGACCAAGCGGAAGGGAACCGTGGGCTTCCCCAGGGTATTGAAGGCCCGTCGGTGCTCTTGGATCGGATTGGAGAGAGAAGAGATCGAGGGGTATGTCTGGAGCGAGATCGGCGACTACACCCATCAGGCTCCCCGGGGCAGGAGCGCCAAAACCAAGAACGACACCAAGAGACGCTACCCGGTCAAGTTGAGTGACAATCTGATAATCGTCTATAGGGATCAGCCTCCGGGATGGGATGACCTATCATCGTTGGTATGACCGCTCCTGCGATCCATGACGTTACGTACCGTACCTCGTTTGATACGCTGGCTGCCACTCGCCGATTAGAGTCCAACGAATTCACCAGATCACAGGCCGAGGCTGTGGTGGAAACTCTTGTCGATAGCCAGACAGCGTTAGTCACAAAAGACGATCTGGAAGTTGCTCTCTCCAGACAAGGCTACAAAGTGATTCGCTGGCAGATCGCGGTCGGTGCTTGGATCACCGGTGTAGTGATTGCTTTGGGTGTTGCCGTCCTCGCCAACTTGCCATAGGGATGAGCGCAGAGACGATTCTTGCTGTCCTAGGGGGATACCTGGGCGGTGTCACAACCCTACTCACAGTGGAATGGATAAGAAGCAGACGCCATGAGTGGAGGGTAAGGCGTATCACAAAAGCATGGTTCGACCACCACGGACTAGTGGAGATCAAACATTTGGTGCGAGACGTGGGGATATACACCCATGATCCCGATCTCCTCTTCAAGGCAAACCTGATCCACCTTCTGGACCAATTGCATCCCACTCGGGCCGAACGACCACCGAGTGATCTGGGTCTGACACCAGTTTTAATGGATGATCTGGATGGGTTAAGGCCGACTTGGCGTCGGTTCTTTCACAAGAGGCAAAGGGGAGAGGAGGAGACAACCACTCGGTGAGGTGTTTCGTGGGACACCGCTTTCTGTACCCGCACGAGATTGATGCGATGCCTGTTTTGCGAAGCTGGTGTCGGTTTAACCGTTCGCGATAATGAGCCCCTCGTCTTATTGTCGGATTGGGGCCATTTCGCTAATACTCCTACGTACTGTTGTTGCAGGTGACGATGGGACAGGGCCTCGAGTTCGGTGTCGCAGGGATCGTTGGACAGGCACTTCCTGAACCGAGCAGAATGCGGCTCTCAAGGAGCCCCAATCCAAGATCCTGCCCTCCATGCCCCGTCACCTTGCAGATTGAAGACATCGAATAAGGTGGTCGCAAGGATTCTCCACCCGGACCGCGAGAGACCGGTTAGTCGCGGTCCCCGGTCTCGACCGTCGCATCCGCCATCTCCGGTTCCATCGGTGTCGGCGTTGCTGTGCGACGCCTGCGGCGGCGCCTCCACCAGAGAATGGCCACGACGATGGCGATGAACGGCAGGAACGGGATCAGGACGCCGATCACCACCGCCAGCCCGCCCAGGACGGCAACCAGCGCCTCCGCGCTGGAATCGAGGGCGTCGCCGAATCCGGTCGGGGCGCCGTCGCTCCTTCGATCCGCCTCCACATGCACCATGACCTGGGTGGAGGCCAGGGTGTCGTCCAGGACGACCCCCTCGGGGTCGACCGGCGTGGCGGTGACCGTGATCTCCACGTCGATGCCGCGGACGGCGAGCCGACCCGCCATACGCCCATTCTCCACCGACTCGGTGAGGGTGGCGGTGAGGAACTCCCCGGGCTCGATCTGCTCGAAGCTCCCGTGATCGGGTGCGAAGAGGTTCTCCTCCAGCGGGAGGCTGTGGGACTGGATCATGATGTCGGTGAGGGTGGTGTCGCCGAGGTTGCCGATCTCCAGACAGAAGTTCACCCGGTCGTCCTCGGGCTCCAGGGAGATGTCCCGCGAACCCAGGCAGGGGTCGTCGTTGTCGGCTGAGGCCCAGGCAGTGACCTGCATGAGGGTGTTGGGGAGTATTTCCTGCGCCGTCACGGTCACCCCGGTGGTGTCGGAGACGTCTTCCAGAGGAATTCCGTCAGGATCCAGAGGTGTGGCGTTCGCAGCTATCTCGATGTCGAGGCCTCTGATGGCGACGCGGCCGTTGAAGCGACCCTTCTGTACGGTCTCGGTGAGCGTGGCAGTGAGGAACTGGCCGGGTTCTATCCGCTCGAACGCGCCGTATTCGAGGGTCAACGGGTTAGCGCCTAGGTCCAGAGCCGGTGACTGGACCTCTACATCGGTGATCGGGGCGTTACCGGGGTTTCCAACAAAGACGCAGACATTCACAATGCCGTCATCGGGCTGGACGGTGACGGTCTTGGCGCCGAGACATGGATCGTCATCGTCACTGGAAACCCAGGCATGTACGAAGATGCCAGGATTAGGTGTCACCTCTCGTGCGGTCACGGTGATCCGGGTCCGGTCGGAGATGGTTCCCAGCGCACCGCCGGCGGCGTCCCCCGGGGTGGCGGTGGCTTCGATCAGTATCTCCAGGCCTCGGGTTGCGATCCGGCTGGCGAGGCGGCCCTTGATCATCTCCTCGGTGAGGGTGGCTGTGAGAAACTGTCCAGGCTCTACCCGGTTGAAGCTTCCCCGCTCCAGCACGAACGGGTTTATATCCAGCAGCAGGACGTCGGAGTTCAACTCCACATCAGTGAGTACTGTCTCGCCCTTGTTGGCCACTTCCACGCAGAAGTTGACCGTGTCGTCCCGCCGGACGTTGATGTTCTTGGATCCCAAACAGGGGTCCTCACCGCCGGTTGACATCCAGGCGGTGACCAGGAGTCCGGTGTTGGGGAGGATTATCGGTTGGTCGGGCAACTGGCTGATCGCCAGGGTGATGGTGGCCAGCGCAACCTGGTCCTGCAGGGTGCGCACCTGGCCCCTCAGCCTCTCCAGGTCGGTCTCCCGGACCAGCAGTTCCCCCTCGTAGAAGGCCACGTTCTCCAAGTTGGTGGCGGTCTCCAAAAAGCTGCGCAGCCGGATCACGCTCGCTTGGGCGGTGGTGATCCGGCTTTGGAGGTCGACGATCCGGTCGGTCACGTCGTCGGCGCTGATCTGCTGGTCCACCAGTTCACCTACCTGGGAGAGCCTCGCCAGCGCAACCGAGAAGTCCTCCGGCAGCACCTTGAAGACGATCTCGGAGTATGCCGACGGCCTGGACCGGGTCTGCTGCCCGAACACGAACCCGCCCAATCCCTGGACGATTGATATGGCCTGGTTGGTGGCGGCCGCCACGTCCGGCGCCTCCACCGAAACCCAGGCTCGGTAGATAACGTCCCGCCCGAAGGCCGCGGGGGAGTTGGCGGTCGACAACTCGACCACCGCGCCTGCCGAGGTGTCGTCAACAGAGCTGACCTCGCTCTCCTCCTCGGCCGCCATCGCGTCCTCTGCGACCATTTCCGCCTCTTCCGCGGCCATTGCCGCCGCCTCCGCCGCTGCTTCGGCCGCAGCAGCAGCCTCGGCGTTCGCCGACCCGGTTGCCGCCTGGGTACCGGCCAGTTCCGCTTGCACTTCCTCCAATGTCGCGGCATCCTCGGACACCACTGCCTCGTCTGCTGTCGCGGCCGCCGCTGCCTCCTCGGCGGCCATCGCCTCCTCTGCTGCTGCTTCCGATGCCGCCACGGCGGCACTGGCCGATGCCGCGGCCGAATCCTCTGAGGCGGACTCGTCGTCGGAGCCGCAGGCGGCAACCACCAAAAGGAACAGGGCCAGCAGCACCAATGCGCTGCGATGCCGTTCCCTGCCCCGCCCTTTGACTCCTCGAGGCTCTCGTCGCGACCAGCCCATGTTTTCTACCTTACCCCGAAGCCGTGGCCTAAGTCGGTGGCGGAGCGGGCTTCGCGTGCGTGGGTCCCTCGATGTCCACACCGCCCGGGAGGTGGTCCGGCGCCCGTAACGCCAAGACGGTGGAGGTGGTGATGGTGGAACTGGCCGCACGGATGGCGGCCGGCCGGACCCTCCCGGCCCGCCGGGTCGGTGCCGGTTGACCGTCGCGAAAAGTCCTGGAAGGTCGCGACACAACCCTCGCCGATTCATTCCTCCGGGGCGCTACGACGTATATAACTTTCGGTCTTGCCACCGAGAGGAGGGGCAGTGAAAAGGCAGGGGCAAGTTGGCCGGCTACAACGGTAAAACGGGGAATGTCGGCCCTGGTGGCGGGTGGATGCGGGTGTCCGGACTCCTCCCTTGGTCCGGAGTGGACATTCGCCACCTCTGCCTTTTCTCCCACGAAGGCAACGTTCGGAGATCCTGGTGCCGAGGTTGACGGAGGGAAGAGACCAGTGAGCGTCCCCAGGGTTTTGAAAGTGTGGGGGTGCGGGGTGTTGCTCGCCTCCGTGCTGGCCCAGAACTTGACCGCCTGGGCGGCTCCGCCTTCCCATTCGGAGGGAGTGTGCACGGTCAGTGCGGCAGTCGACGAGGAGACAGACGAGGTCTATCCCGTGACATCCTGTATCCACACCGACCGCCAAGGCTCCAGTTACACGCCCTCTTTTGGCAGGCTCGATCTCCAAATCAGCTCCCGCGGGTGTTTCTATATGGGAACCAGACCCACTCAGTGGGTGTTTCTGGAGCTCCACAGGAACGGTGATCTGACCTATGGCTGGGCTCCCAATGGGAGACCGGGTGGGCACAGGGTGGTGGGAACGGCCCCCCGGTGCTCCTGGACGGGTGTGGAGAGAGAGGAAATCGAGGGGTATGTCTGGAGCGAGATCGGGGACTACACCCATCAGGCTCCCCAGGTCTCCTTCAACCCTGCATATCCCCGTGGCCTGGTCGGGATCGAGACTTTCGCCGCCCTGGGCACACCCGCTCCCTGGGTCTATGTTTCGACGTCTCCCTACACCGGCCGGTCGCTAAGGGCAGAGGTGAAAGTGAGCCAGGCGAGGATCGACTGGGATGACGGTCCCGCCCAGGTGTTCGGCGAAGCTCTCCACACCCGGCTGACGGGCTATCCGGACGGCGTGGCGAGCCACACATACCAGACCAAGAGTTGCGACCAAGACGGCCCCAGATGCCGGACCGGGATCGGCGCGTATGAGATCGTAACCTCCTTCGTCTGGTCGGGCTGGTACGCCGTGGGCAGCGGGATGAAGACCCTGAGGATCCCCAGCACCTATTCCACCGACGCTTATCCGGTGACGGAACTGATCTCCCTGGTGGTGGGCTAGTGGAGCGGAAGCGGCTAGGGCGTGTTCAAGCACGGTGTATCGCGGCTGAAGATTCAACAACGAGAACCCCCCTAATGACAACCACCCGAGCCATCACCCTGATGGCCCTCGTACTGGCGTCCTGCGGGGGTGACGCCCACCCGCCCACCACCGAACCGGCGCCTGCCACGACCATCAACACGGTCCCACCTCGGTTGCTTCCCCCAACCACCCAAAGACCCGCAGAACGGGCTGACGTCGAGAGCGACCTCGCTGAGGTGGCGGTCGAAGACGAGTGCCCGGTGGGAACCCACGCCCACGAAGGCGGGGAGTGCCATCCCGACCACCGAGGCCACACACCGATCACACCCGAGGAAGTAGCCAAGGCCGGCATCGTGATCCTCGAAGCTCTCCTGTCCGCTGATGTCTGTGAGGCCGCCGGGGGAGGATGGAACACAGACACCCAGGAATGCGGGCCCCTGGCCACGGCGCAGGATCCCCATCCCGAACCGGAGGGGGATCAAGACCGAGAAGAACCCTTGGAGGAGCATGTGCAGGGTGAAGTGGCGGAGAGGAGCGGGAGTGCAGACGAGTTGGTGGTCGAGTGGTGGCGGCCCGGTTTGATCGATGAAGCGGTGGCGCGGGTTGATCCGCATTTTGTGGGCGCGGATGATTGGCATCTGAACGAGTCCGAGCGTGACTGGGGCACCTATCGCTTTTACCGCTTTTATCACGGCCTCCGGGAGGACAGCACCGCGGAACGGGAGACGTTCTGGCAGGCGATCCAACTCGTCCACAATGTTCAGTTGCAGATGATTGGGGGGATCTACTTCCCCTACCGCTACGACGTGGCCTGGGTCGAGTACCCGAACCGGATAGCGGTCATGCTCACCTTCCCTCTTGGGGAGGAGTTGACGGTGGCCGTCACCCGCGTCGGCGGTTCATGGGCCGCGGACTGGGGTGTTGAGTTTCCGCTGGGGCCTCCGATCCGTCCCACCACGCCTTTTTCGGAGCCGCGCTTTCCCGGGACCGCTCAGGCTCTGGGGCGGGGATGCCCACCGGTGGAGGAGGTGTGGAGAAAGAACCAACCGGTCGAGGATCCTTGCACTCTCCAAGCCGTCCGGACCGCTATCGAGTACGCCTGGTCGGGCGCGCTCGAGCAGCGGATGGCCGCCGTGCGGGATGGCCAGGTCCTTGCCGACCTGTTGGAGGCGGTGGACAACATACAGGACCCGTTCATAGCTTCGGGGATGGGACCTGTCGGTCGGGCGGCGAAAGCCATCGAGATCAGGGGTGTCAAGTGGCGGGGAGGTTTTGCGCAGGCGTCGATGATCCTGCTCGAGTGGCGAGCGGTTTGGCCGGTGCGGGATTTGAGCGAGGAGGAACGGCAGGCGGCCATCCGCTATTACGAATGGAGCGCCGCCCATGGCCGGGAAGTGTCGGAGGAGCGCCTCCGGGGAGACTTCCAACTCGGAGGGCCCGTGGAATGGACCGAGACGCTGATGGTTCGCACCGCGGACGGCACGTGGCGGCAGTCCTACCGAGATTTCTGCGACAGAATGGACCACACCATCCCGAACTTTCCGGACTATGTCCCGGAAAAGGAGTTACGGTGTCCTGACGATCCCACTCCCCATTTCCCCGACTCGCGGTTCTTTGACCAGTCTCTCCCGCCACCCAACACCCGCCGGTATTACGTCGACCCCCGCGCAAATGATGATCCGAATACCCTGTACCGGTTGGATAGGGGCCTGCCCCGCCTCGAGGGTGAGTATTCGGGGGTGCCTCCCTCGTGACTCCCGCTCAGGTCCGTCAGCGTTACCGCTCCATTCTCTGGTCGGCGGGTCTGGTGCTGGCCGCCGCGGTGGTTCTGGTGTTGCTCCCGTTACCTGAACAGTCCGAAGCGGACACCAGAACCCGGCCGGGAACGGTCACCCAGACCACCACATATGTCGGGACCAAACCCGAGGAACGCCGCAGATGCCTCTCGTGGGACTGGTACGGCCAGTGCGAACAGTGGGAGGTCTGGATTGTCATGGTGCCATGCACTCCCGGCTCGGACCCCGCCTGTTCAAATATCCTCATCCATAAGCGGCTGGAGTGTTCGGGCTTTTGGGCTGGGGGCCTGGGGTCGGACTGTCGGGAGTACGTCCCTCACACCCACGTACCGACGACCACTACCCGTGCGCCCATTACGACGACTACGACGCGTGCGCCCATTACGACGACCACGACGCGTGCGCCCATTACGACGACCACCACGACGCGCCCGTCGCCGCCCGATCCCACACCGTGTCCGAGTGGGACCCATCGGAATGGGTCTGGATGTCATGCGAATCATCCTCCCCGGCCGTCCTGCAAGGAGGGGGTGTCGCAGACGTATACCTATCACTCGGGTGGGGGACATCGGACGGGGACGGTGCCGCCGTGTCCGAAGACCACAACCACAACGACTACTACCACTACTCGGGCGACTACTACCACTACGGGGGTGCCGTTGGTGTGTTCGAGCGGGTTGTCGTCGAACCAAAAGCAGGAGTTGCGGGATTCAATCGGTGATTTGGTGGGTTGGGAGACGTCTTTTGCCAATGATGGGTCGGTTGATGCGGTGTGGGCTGGTGATGAGCCTCCCCAGGCGGGCGGGTCGTATTGGTTTATTGCGTCGGATAAGATCTCGTCGCCTGCGTCGGCCGAGCCGCCGGTGTGGCCGGTGGCTGATGGCGCGTCCGCGGCGGCGGTGGAGGATGATGCCGGGTGTTGGTGGTATCCGGTGGAGACGTGGTCGAGGTGGAATTCGCTGAAGCCGTGGTCGTATACGGAGCGGTTGAAGATCGGGAGGGTGGCTCAGGATTGGGTGGATAGGTGGAATCGGATGTCGGTTGAGCAGCAGGAGGAGACGCGGGTTCGCTGGGAGGCGTTGGAACGGGACCATCCTGATCCTTCGGAGTGGTGTGATGTGGATGAGGCGGATCCGGAGGGAGAGTGTGCTTTCTTTGTGCCCTATACGGCGGTGTGGGAGTGGTCGCTGCATGCCCGGGTGGAGACAACGGATGATGGCGAGGTGAGCACGGATCTGGTGAGGTTGCATTCGGGGGTGTCGATGGTGCGAAGGTTGGTGGACTATTCGGACTGGGAGCGGACCACAACAGGGTTTGGAGGTGATGAGTAGATGTTGGAGTCGCGGGTTTTGGGATTGGCTCCCGCCCAGTGGGCGTGGATCGCGGCGACGTTGGTGGCGGGCGTGGTCTCCATTTGGTTGCTGGGGACGGTTGATGAGGAACCGACGGTGGATGTGGCCGTGACGATCGGGGAGTGGCGTGCCGGGGAGGTGGGCGAGTTTGTGGTTGTGCCGGTGCCGGAGTCGTTGGCGCCGCTGTTCGCTACGCGGGAGATGCTGTCGGGCGGGGCGGTGTCGTCGGTGGCGTTGCCGGATGGGGTGGTGGTGCCGGCAGCGGTGTTGGTGGAAGAGAAGTTGGCGCCCGACGATGAGACGGCGACGTTGATGCGGTTCCCGGTGGACGCGTCGTTGTGGGCCGGGCCGGGCCCGCGGGCTGGTGATGTGGCGGTGTTCGGGCGGCGGCCCGGTGGATGTGCTGTGTTGATTGCGGAGTTGCGAGCAGTGGATCCTGGTGATGTGACGTTGGAGGTGGATCCGGATATGGTGGCGCGGTTGGCGGGGGAGGGGTTGGAGACCCTGGCTATTTGGGAGTCGCCGGCGGTGGGCTGGCCGGGCTGCTGAATCAGGGGTGGTGGCCGGTGCTGTTCGTGGTGTTTGATCGGGCGTTGGAGACCAAGGGGGTGGCGACCTGGGTGCATGCGGAGATGGTGAGATCGGCCGAGCGGGTGCTGGGCGGTGACGTCGGGTTGGGGTGGGACAGTCCGGACCCCTTGGCGTCGGCGGAGATTGTGGCGGCGTATTCGGATGCGCCGAATCAGCGATTGGGGCAGACGGCTGCGGAGGCGATGGGGGTTGTGGCGGTGACGACGCAGCCTCCGGTCGGGATCCGGAAGATGTTGGGATTGCAGGGTGCCGGGGGGAGGGTTGAGTTGGGGGTGGTGATGGTGACCGACGAGGCGGTGGACGAGGCGCAGATCAAGATTCAGGTGGCGGCGTCCTGGGTGTTGTCGGTGTCGGCGGAGGGAACCAAGAGCGAGTTACGGAAGATCCGGCGGGTGCGGAAGTGGTTGGCTTGGAAGGCGTCGGAGGCGCATCGGTTGGACGAGGCGGACGGGCGGAAGCGTCGGCGGGGGGCGGTGTCGGCGGCCAGCGAGCCGTTCCACGAGTTGATCGCCTTGGAGGGTGTTGAGGAGATACAAATCCGAGGTTCGCAGAGTATGTACCTGCTGTGGGCGAACGGGGAGCGGGAGAAGCGGTCGTCGCCGTTTCCGACGGATGCCGACCTGTTGGAGACCTTGAGGACGGTGGCGTCGCATGGGGGCGCGAAGAAGCTGTTCTCTCCGATGCGTCCGATGCTGGACATGCAGTTGGCGCCCCGTTGGAGGTTGCATGGGGAGGGGTTTGTGAGCAGCCCGCCGAATGCGGTGTTGCGTCACAACATGGGCGGCACGAAGACTCTCGAGGAACTGGGGATCGCCGATGACGTGTTGTTGTCGCTGTTGGCGGGAGCTGCGGCGGGTGACGCTCGGGCGAATGTGGTGGTGGCGTCACCTCCGAGCGGGGGAAAGACCACGGTTGTGCAGTGCATTTGCGGGGAGGTGCCGGAGTCGGAACGGATCGACACGATCGAGGACACCAGGGAACTGATGCTGGCGGAGTACGGGATACATGAGAACACGATTGCGCGGTTCACGAGGGACGAGAACCAGGAGGGTGTGGCGGTGTATTCGATGGCGGATCACATTCGAGCCGCCAAGCGGGCCAACAGCAGCAAGGTGGTTGTGGGGGAGATTCGCGGGCCGGGTACGGAGGCCATGTTGGACACGTTCTCGTCGGGATGGGTGGGGTGCTTGGCGACCATTCACAGCCCACCGGGGGCGGGGATGCTGCAGAAGCTGGTGCAGTATGCCACCAGCGAGGGGGCGACGGAGAGGTACGCGAAGCGTCAGATCGCCAACGGCGTGGACTTGTTGGTGTGGATGGGCCGGAACGAGCAGGACAAGCGGGTGGTGGCGGATGTGACCCAGGTGTTGGGTATCGACGAGAGGTCGGGGCTTATCCGCACCCGGAGGTTGTGGAAGTGGAAGCCGGGAGATCGGTGGGCGGTTCCGACCGGGAGGCCGGAGGGGCGGATGGCGGATCTTTACGAGTCGGTGGGGGTGGCGTTGTGAACCTTCGGGGCTGGGTGGTCCTGGTGGCTGTGGTGCTGGTGGTGGGAGCGGTGATGTGGAAGCCGTCGAGCCTGACGGTGCAGGTGCCTACTGAGGTAGGGCGGGTGCGGACCCAGGGCCGGTTGCGGCGCTTGGTGGAGATGTACGGGGTTCCCGCCGCCGTTGTGGCTGTGGCGTTGTGGCGGTTCCGGTCGGTTGAGCTGGCCTTGGCGGTGGGCATGGTGGCGTGGGGATGTGTGGCGTTGTGGCTGGCGGCCCGGGAGATCCGGCGGAGCGTGAGCATGGTGGCGTCGTTGGCGGTTTTCACCACGGTTCTGGCCAGCCAGGCGAGGACTGCTCATACCGTGGAGGAGGCTGTAGGTCAGGCGGGAACTCTGGTGTCCGGCCCGGTGGCCGAGGCCGCCGCGGAGTTGGGGAGGACTGTCAGCAGGCGTGGGATTGTGGCTGCGGCGGGAACGTTCGTGACTGAGGTCAACGCGCCGGCGGGAGCGTGGTTGGGGATGATCCTGGTTAAGGCATCGACGGGGGGAGGAAGGTGGGCGGACGCGTTGCGGATCCTGCGGTCTGAAACCGTTCAGGAGGCAGAGATTCTGCGGGAGTTGAGGAAGCAGGTGGCGGCGAAGATGCCGACGGCCATGTTCATGCTGGCGGCGGGCGCTGCGACGGTAGGCGCGTCGGGGTGGTTGTATCCGGAGGTGGGGGCCTGGATTGCGGGCCCCGGAGACAGGATTGTGCTGGCGGCCTCGGTGATAGCCAGCCTGAACGTCAAGAGGATGGCGGGTGCTGCCACCGCGTTTCTGAGGACGTGAACGCCCGATGATTGCTTGGGAGGCGTGGGCTGTTGCGGGACTGATGGTGGCTGGGGTGGCGACCGTGGTGCTGGCGCCTCCGCAGGCGGTGCGGGAGGCTGAGGCGTTGACGGCCATGGGGTGGCCGCCCGGGCGGGTTACCGCGGTGGGGTGGGCGGTGACGGTGGCGATCGGTCTGGGCGTAGGTGGCCTGGTGTGGGCGGTGGTCGGGTTTGGCCCGGCGCTCGTGTGGTTGGTGGCGGCCATGAATTGGTTGGGGCGCATCGTGGTGGCGACGCTGCGGGCCGGTGTGCTGGGCGGGTTCGGGCCGGCGCGGGATAGGGCACTGTTGAAGTGGCTTCGGGGCGTGCGGTTGGCATCAGGGTCTGCCGACCCGCTCCAATCGGCGGTGGTGGAAGCGGCGGAGAAAGTCCAGGATCGCGCGTTCGGGCCGGTGAAGTCAGCGATCAGCCGGGCGTTGAGCAGCGGAAAGAACCCCCTGTATGCAGTGGAGAAGGTACTGCGGGGTTCCCCTGCGGAGGCGATGGTCTCCATGCTGTCCACCATTGACAGGTCTGGGGGGAGGGTGATGGAGCAGATCGACGAGGTGTTGGCCGACGTGGTGAGGGAACTGTCGGCCACGAGGCGTGAGGAGGTGGAACGGCTGGGACGGTCTGTGGAGGCAGCGGCAGCCACCTCGGTGATGATCGCTGTTGCCGTGTTGATGTTTGCGGTGGTGTCCGCCACCTTCACGTTCTGATGTAAGGCAACCGGAAAGGAGAAGGTATGAGCGGTTGGTTAGGCGCCCTGGCGCGATTGTTGATGGTGTTGGCGCTGGGAGCAATGGTTACCGCGGTGGTTTGGGGCGTTGCGAATGAGATGGGTGAGGACATAGACGTGGATCAAGGTGTGGACCTGTCCCTGATCAACAACCAGACCACCTGCGAACTGGCGGGTGGTACTTGGACTGCGGCCAACACCCCGCCCTGTGCCTGATCGGTCCGGGAGTACCACGGGGAGACAGAGGCCCTTTTGAGCGAGTGGCTGGGGTTCCTGAAGACGGGAACGGCGATGCTGTTGCTGCTGGGGATGCTGTTCTCGGTGTTCTTACGTGAACTGGCCCGGTCGGCGTCTGCCGGCGCGGCGTCTGCTGCTGCCGCGGCGGCCGTGAAGGTGCTGCGGAGTGACAGCGACCGCACGTGGGACTGCACCGAGGGGGATCCTTTGTGGGCCCCCGCCGAGGAAGCTGCCGTGTTGACCGCCCTGGGCTTGGCCGGCGCATTGCGGCAGGTGAACCTGACCGGAGTGGAGGTAATCGCCCACCCGACCGAATGCTGGGTGGGCGTCACGGTGCGGACTGTGGCCCGGGGGGCGAGAGGAATGTTGCCCGCCGGAGCGACGAGCTGTGCGCCGGTGGGGGTTGATCCCTTCGGAGAGCCTCCCCTGTGCGGGACCTTCGTGTCTGAGTGAGATGAGCGAGGCACTGGGGCTCTTGAAAGTGGTGGGGGTGGTGGCGCTGTGCGTGGCGATGTTGCACCATGCCGGCGAGAAGTCGATGGTGGACGGGAGGGTGTTGCTAGCGGCCGAGAGAGCGACGGCAGCGGCCGCCGCCCATCCGGGGCGGCCGGCGGCGCAGGCTGCGGCGGAGGAGGCGGTCGCCCGGGTGCTGTTCGGGGTTTGTTCCAATCCCACGGTTCGGTTGCCGAGGCAGTGGGACAACACCGAGCAGGTGGGTGTGGTGGTGACATGCGCCGCCAGCCGGGCCACGGCCCTGTATGCGCCTGGACCGTGAGGAGCGAAGATGGGGACGGGCTTGCTGGCGTTGGTGATAGCCCAGGCGGCGCTGTTGCTGGCTTCGATGTTGGGCGACTACGCCCGGTATGTGCAGTACACGGACATCGTGCGGGAGCGGGCGGAACGGGTCGCAGCCGACCTGACGGAGAACTGTGTGGTGGCTGGGGACGATTGCACCGGCGATGACCGGGTGTGCCTGACTGCCGATGGGAGAATGAGAGTCACGGTCTCCCACGAGTGGGAACCGCAACTGTGGGTGGGGTTGTCACCAGTGCAGGCCACATACGAAAGGTCGTTCGCAACGGCCACCGTGATTGATCTGGGGGAGGTGATCGCACCGTGCGTTTGACGCGCTAGCAGCGGCCGCTTCCGACAACGGCCGGTCGGCGGGAGGCATGGCGGTGGGGCCTGCTATCGGGTGGCCGGTGTCGGTGGAGGCGCCGGCTGTGATGCTGTGGCGCCGGGGCTGGGTGGTGTCAGAGTGGAGACAAGTGCAGACAGCCCGGTTTGGGCGTTGCTGAGGTGGGTTGTCACGTAGACGTGCATCTACGCGGCGATGACGAAGCCCTGCGGTGCCTCGTGTAGCCCTCTCCTGGTGACTTGCCTCGGGGAAAACCTGGTTTGTCGGGCGGATAGGGCTCACACCCGATCGGGGAGTATTCCTCCAGGACCATGTTCCAGCAGTGCCAGGAACTGCTCTTCGGTGAGGATCGGGGTACCCAGTTGCTCGGCTTTGGCCAGCTTGGAAGCGCCCGGAGAGGTTCCCGCAACCAATGCGGAGGTCTTGGAGGAGACCGACGAGGTGGACCGGCCCCCTCGGGCCGTGATGGCCTGCTGCACACCTTCCCGGTTCATCGCTTCCAGCCCTCCCGTGACCACCAGCGCAAGCCCCGAAAGGGTCTGGGGGATCTCCTCCTCGGGCTCGGGGTCGGCCAGGCTCACCTTGCCTTCACCCAGTCTGGACAACAGTTCCCGGTTGTCGGGGTCGTCCATCCACGCCCGGACCGAACCGGCGATGGTCTCCCCGATGCCATCGATGGCGGCCAGGTCCTCTTCGGTGGCCTCGGCGATCCGGTCCATCGACCGGTAGCGGGCGGTGATGAGTCTCGCTCCCCCCGGGCCGACGTGGCGGATCCCCAGCGCCACCAGCAGCCTCCACAGGGGTCGGTGGCGGGCGGCCTCGATCCCATCCAGAAGGTTCTGGATCGACCTGTCCTTCCAGCCCTGGCGATCCTCGAAGTGCTCGGGGCCCAGGAAGAAGACGTCGGCGGGGCCCGTGATCGTGCCGTCCCGGAGCAGCATGTCGACGGTCTTGTAACCCAGTCCCTCTATGTCCATCCCGCCCCGAGAGGAGAAGTGGAACAGCCACTCCCGGAGTCGGCTGGGACAGGTCAGACCCCTCGTGCACCGGGCCACCGCCTCACCCTCGGGCCGTTCGATCGGACTGTTGCAGAACGGACACTCCTTTGGCATCTCCCACGGGGGCGCCCGGTCCTTCCCCGGCGTCAGCACCGGCCCCACTACCTCGGGGATGACGTCTCCTGCCCGTCGCACCACAACCCGGTCTCCCACCCTCACGTCCTTTTGGTGCACCTGGTCTTCGTTGTGGAGCGTGGCCATGCCCACGTTGGCTCCTCCCACGAACACCGGCTCCAGCACCGCGAATGGGGTTGCCGCACCCGTGCGCCCGATGTTGATCTGGATTCCCCGGAGGGTGGTCACCCGTTCCTCGGGTGGGAACTTGTACGCCACGGCCCAACGGGGCGCCCGGGCGGTGGCGCCCAACTCGTCCTGGTCGGCCAGGCTGTCGACCTTGACCACCACCCCGTCGGTCTGGTACGGGAGACGATGATGCTCATCCAGCATCTTCTCCACATAGGCTCCCACTTCTTCGAGACTCGGGGCCGAGATCGACCCGGGATTGACCCGCAGTCCCAGGGACTGCATGTAGTCCAAGACCTCCCAATGTCTCTGCAGAGACGGGCCTCCCTCCAGCACTCCCGCCTGATAGACCCAGATCTCCAGGGCCCGGGACGCAGTCACCGTGGGGTCCTTCTGTCGGACCGACCCGGCGGCCGCGTTGCGGGCATTGGCGAAGGTCGGTTGCTCCGCCTCCCTCCGGCTCCGGTTGAGCTCGTCGAATCCGTCCAGGGTCATGTACACCTCGCCCCGCACCTCGAGCAACGACGGCGCGTCCCCCAGAAGGCGCAACGGGACCGACGAGAGGGTCCGCAGGTTGGCGGTGATGTCCTCGCCCACCTCCCCGCTCCCTCGGGTTGCCGCCACGTCCAGGACGCCCTCCCGGTAGGTGAGCACCACCGCCAGCCCGTCGACTTTCGGCTCGCAAACGTATCCCTCGGGCCGCCGGCCCAGCATCCGCTCCATCCGTTGCTCCCATGCCTCGAGTTCATCCGAGGAGACGGCATTGTCCAGGGAGAACAGGGGTCGGAGGTGCTGCACGGGCGAGAACAGCTCCGAAACCGGGGCCCCGACTCGCTGGGTGGGGGAGTCCACGGTGACCAACTCGGGATGTTCCTCCTCGAGCCGTAGGAGTTCCCGCCACAGCTCGTCGTAGCCGGCGTCGTCTATGAGGGGAGCATCCAGTATGTAGTAGTGGTGGTCGTAACGGCGGATCTCCGCTCGGAGTTCTTCCACGCGGCGAGATGCGTCGCTCATCTCAGCAGCCTGGCGATGGTCCCCCCACCCAGCACCTCATCGCCCCGGTAGAACACCGCGGCCTGGCCAGGCGCCGCGGAGCGTTGGGGTTCGAGGAAAGTGGCGGTCCAGCGGTCCGGACGGGAGTCGGAGGGAGCTATCAGGGCGCCGACTGGTTCTCCATGGACCCTGAGTTGGACGAGGCACTCCGGTTGGGCCTGCGGTGGGGGAGCGCCATCCACCCAGGACACCTTCTCCACCTCTATGGCGCCGGTCAGGAGGTCCCGGGCCGATCCGATCACCACCGTGGAGGTGTGAGGGTCCAGTTCCACCACGTAGCGGGGTTCCCCAACCGCCACACCCAGCCCTCGCCGCTGGCCGACGGTGAAGTTGGCCACTCCCCGATGTTCTCCCACCTGGTTCTGGGAGGCGTCGACGATCCGGCCCGGCCGGACGGCCTCGGGCGCCCGCTGGGCTATGAACCGCCGATAGTCGTCGGCGATGAAACAGATCTCGTAGCTGTCCCGCTTGTGAGCGTTGCGAAGCCCCAGGTCCGCAGCCACCCGGCGTGTCTCGGTCTTGGTCATCTCTCCCACCGGGAACCGGGTTCGGGCCAGCTCTTCTTGCCCCAGCATGTGGAGCACATAGGACTGGTCCTTCGACTGGTCGACGCCTCGTCGGAGACGCCACCGGCCCCCCTCACGGGTGACCCGGGCGTAGTGGCCGGTGACCAGGAGGTCGCAGTCCAGCCGGGCCGCCTCTTCCAAGAGGATGGAGAACTTGATCGAGCGATTGCATTCGACGCAGGGGTTGGGGGTGCGCCCGTTGCGATAGGACTCCACGAAGGGATCGACCACCGCCGAGGCAAAGTCGTCCGTGTAGTCGAACACGTAATAGGGAATGTCCAGTCCGGCGGCGACCCGGCGGGCGTCCTCGGAGTCCGAGACTGTACAGCACCCGTGGGTGGGCGCCTCGCCGTCCGGACCCTGCCACAGCTTGAGGGTCACCCCGGTCACCTCGTGGCCCTCCTCGTGCATCATGGCGGCGGCAACCGAGGAGTCCACCCCTCCGCTCATGGCGGCCAGCACCCTCACAGGAGGCCCTCCAGGGCGCGAATGGTGAGCTTGGCGGCGAGGTCCCCGTCGGAGGGTTGGGTGGTCCACCCGAATGAGAACCGGACGCTGGTGCGGGCCTCTGAGCCTGAAAGCCCCATGGCCGACAGCACGTGGGAGACCTGCGCCGCACCCGACTGGCAGGAGGAACCGGCCGAGGCGGCCAGCCCCAGCCGGTCGAGCCGCACGAGCAGGGTCTGGTTGGCCACACCTGGGAACCGGAGATGAGAGTGTTGGACGGTCCGGGCGGAGTGCGAGGTGACCGACAGGCCGGGGACCTGCTCGGAGAGGGCCTCCTCGAACCTCCGGCGGGCCTCGCTCACGTCCCGACGGAAGCGTTCCCGGTCGGCGGCGGTCAACTCCATGGCCAGGGCCATCCCCACCGCCCCCAGGACATGGTGGGAACCCGATCGGCGGCCCAGTTCCTGGCCGCCGCCGTGGGCAACCGGTTCGAGCGCCACCCCGTCGCGGACGAATAGAACGCCCACGCCGGTCGGACCGCCGAATTTGTGAGCCGCCAGAGACAGCAGGTCCACCCCCAGGTCTTCCACTGCCAGTTCCTCCGAGACGAAGGCCTGCACCGCGTCGGTGTGCACGAGCACATTGCACCCGGTGCGCTCTCGCACCGCCTCGGTGATCTCCCGGACCGGTTGGCGGGCGCCGGTCTCGTTGTTGGCCGCCATCACCGAGACCACCGCCGTGTCCGGCGTGACGGCGGCCGCCACCTCCGAGGGATCCACCAGGCCGTCGCGGTCCACCCCCACCCTGGTCACCGTGCATCCCCAGTCCTCGAGGAAGCGGGCCGAACTCAGCACCGCCTCGTGCTCGACCGCCGAGGTGACCACTCCTCCCCGCTCTCCCCCCGCCAGGGCGGCGCCCTTGACCGCCAGGTTGTCCGACTCGGTGCCGCCGCCGGTGAACACCACCTCCAGGGGCCGGCATCCCAGCACGGCCGCCACCCTCTCCCGCGCCTCCTCCAGGGCGTTCTTGGCGGCCCGGGCCGAGGCGTGAAACCCGGTGGGATTACCCCATCCGCGGTCCGCCAGCGCAGAGATCTCTTCCCACACTTGGGGGCGGATCGGGGTGGTGGCGGCGTGGTCGAGATACAGCATTGGAATCTGTGTACCTCAAATTACCGGCCCGTCCGGTACCGCGGTGCGAAGTTGACGGGATGGGGTACCGCTGGGATTGCGACCAGAGACCCCCGGCGGTCTTCCTCTGTGAGGCTGTTGGATGGCATTCCCGTCCCCCTGCAAAGACAAGACCCAGGCCCGAACGGAACCCTGTAGGCGGGTGCCATGCTGGGCATCCGACGGTCGGTGTTCGGGCTAATCCACCCTTCTACCCATGAAGTCCTCCAAGGCAGAGGTGAGCCGAGGGAGGTGTGGCGCTCCCTCGGCTCTTTGGTGTGCAGGCCCCAAGGAGGGTGCCGTGTTACTAGGGGTTGGTGTTGACCATGTGGCGGGGGTCGGCGGTCACGGGTTCGTGGGACAGGTCGGCGGCGTTGCCGGCGCGGTCGTGGATGGCGCCGCCGTTGAGGTTGAGACTGTTGGCGTTGATCCCGATTCCGTCGGAGTCAGCGTCTGCTTCCTGGACGCGGTATTCGAACACCATGTCGTTGTTGTAACGCCGGTTGGGGTTGGCGTCGGGCCGCAGCGACGCATACCGGGTGGTCCCACCGATGTCCAGTTCGAGTTGCAGGTCCCCGGTCTTGGTGACCGGTTCTGTGAACACGACTTCCACTCTGATGGTTTCGCCGACTCCGTAGGCTTCCCGGTCGGCCGGCCAAGATGTGATGTAGACGCCTCCCACTGAGGGAGAGGCGGTGTCTATCTTGTGACCCGGTAGATGGCCGGTGGCCGGGAAGTGCTCCAGGTATTCGACGTCGGTGCCTCTAGCCTTGATGGTCCCGCTCCCCAGGACCGCGGTGGCGCCATAGGGAATGGCGATGCCCCGGATGTCGGTGTCGCCCGGTTGGACGGTGTAGCCGAAGACCAGGGTGTCGGTGCCCGAGCCTCTGAGGTAGTCGGCCTCTCGCCAGGCCTCGGCCCAGTTGTCGTGGGACAGACCGACGTAGAGCGCCAGGCGCACTTCGCCTTCCACCTCCACGTCCATGTCGAAGGTGAGGGCGATCTCGATGGTCTGGTCGGCCCGGTAGGCCTCCCATCCATCCTGGGGAGTCGAGATGACCTCGACGTTCTTCACATAGGGTCTTCCGTCAACCTTATGGCTGGGCGCCCTTTCGATGCCTGCATGGGTGTAGTCGATGGGTATGGTCGTTCCCCTGGCGTACACGGTGCCGGTGAAGCCCGTAATCGATTCTTGGTCCTCAATTGCCGGGCTGACCGCGATGCCGTCAGAGTCACGGTCGGTAGGTTGGACTTGATAGCCGAAGACCAGGCGGCGGGTCCCGGAACCCCGGAGGTAACTCGCCTCCCTCGGGGCGGTTTGGTCCCCAACTGCCAAGTGAAGAGTCACCGAAGCGTCACCTGCCACATCCACCGCCTGGTCAAAGGTCAGCGTGACCTCGATGTACTCTCCGTTGCGGTAAGTGTCTCCCCGAGCAGGATCGGATGTGATGGCCACGCCGGTGATGGAGGGAGCGTCGTCGTCCAGGATCGTGATTGAGCAGGAGAACCATCCGGAGTGGAGGGCGATGCCGACTTCGAAGGTCTCGTCATGTTCGGTCTTGGAGTCCTGCCTGGCATGCACGGTGACCCACAGGGTTCTATTGACGCCATCACTAGCGACCTCGACCGGGTGGTCGGGACTGTAGTCGCTGGGATCGGCGGCGTGGCCAACGGATGTTGTATGGAACCTCACGGGTGCAAAGGGGTAGGGGCCATCCCACCGCATTCCAACCCTATCCGACTCGCCCTCCATGATGGGGCCGGGACATACCGGGATGGGATCTAGATGTGACGAATAGGCCAGAGTCGGCGAAGCAGGGGGCAAGCTAAAGGCTGCCAGCGCCATGAAGGAGATTGCGGCCAGGGACAGGCCGGCACCTATCTCCTTTTGGTTGCGGGGTAGCCATCTGTTTCTAATCATCGGCTATCTCCTTTCTCGCTGATGGTCGTTTCTTCGCTGCAAACCACTTCAAGGCTCACCGTCTCGGCTGCGCCGTCGGCGTCGCCACTCCCGGGCCGGGCGATGGCTCGATGGACTTGACGGCGGGCGACCGCGGGTCGTGAAACCTGGGAGGGGATCAAGAGGGCAGGTCCCCTGGTAAGGGGAACGGCATTGCCCGCAACTACATGGCAGGCGCCCTGGGCGGTCACGCGCGGCCGCTGCTCGGAAGATCGAGGCGGCGTCGGTGTGCGGTTCGGCGAAAGGGGAAGGTTGTTGACCTGCCTGACGGCTACCTGGCATCGATCGACAAGAGTTCCCCTCCGCCACTGGTGGCGCGGCAGCGCCACTAACTGCGAACGCTTGTTTCTGTCCGTTTTAGGGCCTTGTCCGTGGTGGCTCCGTCGGTGGGTGGGGTAGGGGTAGCCTCTTCTGGCCGGCAATGGTGGGTAGAGCGTCCACTCCCATTGGCCCCGTCCCCGAGTTGAAGGTGAAGTTCGTAGGGTTGTCCCTGTGTGGTCATGGACTTCACTGATAGCAATTATCACACCCACAGCCGGGCGGATGCAAGCGGGTTAAAAGCGGCTGATCGAGGAACGACCAATTAACAAAAGAGGCGTGGAATAAACCTCGACCCATGAAGGGTTGGGTGCGATATGAAGAACCTATTTCTATAATCGGAGTTGTCGTGAGAACTTTCCAGACAGACACCTTCCGGGTTGAGGGCATGACCTGCGGCGCCTGCGTAGCGCATGTGGAGAGCGCCCTTCTTGGTAGGGAGGAAGTTAAGAAGGCCAAGGTCAACTTGAAGGCGGCCAGTGTTAAGGTCACTTTTGCCCGAGGGACCGACGTCACCTCGCTGTTCGACGAGGTCCGGAGCGTCGGATACGAGATGGGGCTGTTGGCGCCCAAGGCCACCTAGCACCGGATTCGCCTTGACGACTCTCCAGACCGATGATTTTGCTGTTGAAGGCATGACCTGCGGCTCGTGCGCGGGGCGGGTTGAGCGCGCCCTTCTCGACAGGGAGGATGTCGCCGAGGCCAAAGTCAACCTGATGGCCGCCAAGGTGAGGGTGACTTTCGCTCCCGAGACCGACGTCTCCTCCCTGTTCGACGAGATTCGGAACATCGGATACGAGATGGGCCCGATCTCGCCCGAGAGGGCTACTTCGGCATCGGACGGCCTGTTTGGGGAAGAGACCAGGAGGCAGAGGCGGACTTTCGTGGCATCGGCACTCTTCGCCGCTCCCCTGATGGTCGTCTCCATGCTGGCTCCGCACGAGCCTCTCTGGCTGGCGCTCCAGTGGGTTCTCTCCACCTTCCTGGTGTTCGTGTGGGGCCGGCAGTTCCACCTGATCGCTTTCCAGCGGGCCCGGCTCGGCCAGGCCAACATGGACACCCTGGTGTCGATCAGCGTGTTGGCGGCCTTCTTCTACTCCACATGGGCGGCGTTCGATGGCCGTCCGGTCTATTTCGAGACAGCCGGCATGATCATCGCCCTGATTCTGATGGGGCGCTATCTCGAGGCCCGCGCCAAGGACCGGGCCTCCCAGGCTGTGGCCAAGTTGATGGAGTTGGGCTTCAGTTCCTCGGTGCGGGTGATCCGCGAAGGCCAGGAAATGGAGGTCGCCCAGGAGGACTTGACAGTTGGCGATTTGGTGGTCGTGCTGGCGGGTGAGAAGTTCCCCGCCGACGGTGTGATCACGGGGGGCCACTCCACGGTGGACGAGTCGATGCTCACCGGGGAGTCTCTCCCGGTGGAGCGGGCGGTCGGCGATTCGGTGTACTGCGGCACCATCAACGGGACCGGGAGGGTGGTGTTCAGTGTCACGGAGACCGGCGCCGACACGGCTCTCTCCCGGATCGTGGCGATGGTGGAGGAAGTGCAGGCCTCGAAGCCGCCCATCCAGAGGTTGGCCGACCGGGTCTCCTCGGTGTTCGTTCCGATCTCGATCCTTATAGGGATCGTGACGTTTGTGGCGTGGTTGGTCATCGGCGGGGACTTGTGGGAGGCGGTCCGGAACGGGATAGCGGTGCTGATCATCGCCTGTCCCTGCGCATTGGGCCTGGCCACGCCTGCAGCCATAATGGCGGGGAGCGGCCGGGGAGCCGAACTCGGGGTCCTGTTCAAGAACGCGGAGGTGTTCGAACGCACCAGGGTGATCGACACGGTTGTCTTCGACAAGACGGGAACGCTCACCAAGGGTGAGATGACCCTGACCGACATCTCCGCCGAGGACCCGGAGACCTTCCTGAGGATGGCTGGGTCAATCGAGGGAGCCACCTCACATCCCATCGGGCGAGCGGTGGCCGACGGCGCCCGAGGTCGAGGGGTGGAGATCGCGTCTCCCGAGGAGGTGGAGACCGCGGCCGGCAGGGGAGTGACCGGAGTTGTGGACGGAGTCCGGGTGTGGGTGGGGAAAGCCGACTTCCTGGCCGAGGCGGGGATGGTGACCACCGACGAGCAAAAAGAGGTGATGGGAACCCTTGAGGACCAGGCCAAAACCGTGTTCGTGGCCGGCTGGGATGGAAAGGTCCGGGGGGTGCTGGCGGTCTCCGATTCCCTGCGTCCCACCTCCGAGGAGACCGTTTCCCGGCTCCGTTCCATGAAGATTGCCGTGGCCCTTCTCACCGGTGACAATGCCCGGTCTGCCTCGGTGGTGGCCGGCCGGCTTGGGATCGACGATGTGAAGGCAGGAGTCCTGCCCGGCGAGAAGGCACAGGAGTTGACCCTGATGAAGGACCGGGGCGCCGTGGTCGGGTTCGTTGGCGACGGCATCAACGACGCGGTGGCCCTGGCTGCGGCCGACCTGGGGATCGCCATCGGAACCGGGACCGATGTGGCGGTGGAGTCAGGTGATGTCGTGCTGATGAGTGGGGACCCGTTGGGGGTGCCCACCTCCCTCGCCCTGGCTCGGGGCACCTACCGGGTGATCGTCGGCAACCTGGTCTGGGCGTTCATCTACAACGTCGCCGCCATTCCCCTGGCCGCGGCCGGGGTCCTTAACCCGATGGTCGCCGCCTTCGCCATGGCCTTTTCCAGCGTTTCGGTGGTGACCAACTCCCTCAGGCTGCGCCGGTTCAAAGCGCCTACTGCACCCTGAAGGTCCAGGTGAACTGCCCCACGTCGGGCAGGCCGTAGATCTTCTCCCACTCCACCCGTATGGTGTGCTCGCCCACCGCCCACTTCTCGGCGATGAGGCTCTGGCTGCTGGGCCTCCACCGGTAGACCCCCACGCCCTCCTGGAAGGACAGTTCCGACTCCGGGATCGGGTACCCGTCCACGTAGATGCGAGCTTCGTAACCCACCTGCAGGTCGACTTCCAATCCGCTCTGGGGTAGAACCGCGTCGTAGGGGTTGGGACTGACCCTCTCCAGTGGATCGGGCAGGGTAAGCGGGTCCCCGCCTCGTCCGAATACGAAGCAGATGGACAGGGTCGCCACGGTCAGGAGTCCCAGCCCCAGATAAATCAGCCGGTAACGCACGACCGGCAATTGTACGGACTCTCAGAGTCCCTTTTCTTGAGTTGGAGTCCATCTGTTCATGTGTGTCACCTGATGAAGCTCCTTGGACGGCGGGGTCGGATCCAATGGTTAGGACTCGGTGATCTTCTCTTTCCAGGGGTCCAGCATTTGCAGGGGGTGGAAGCGCTTGAAGTGGCGGGTGTTGCGGGTGACCATCTTCATTCCATGCGTCAGTGCAGTTGCCGCGATCAAAGCGTCTTCCACCGGAGCGGGGTCTGGAATGTGCAGGGCGGCGGCCCTGCGGGCGACCTGGAAGTCAACCGGCAGGATGCGGCTGTCGAAGGCTTCGAATACTTGACGGTCGAGCCATTCTCTCAGCACTGCGCCGGTTAAGGGGTCGTGCCTCTCAGCTAGGAGCACACCGATCTCGAGTTCCTGGATGGTGATCGCCGAGACATACAGGGACTCCGACTCCACCGAAACGGCCCACGCCGAAAAGGTGGGATCGCCCCTGCCGCGTTTCACTTTCCGCATTTCAGAGACGACATTCGTGTCGAGCAGATACATCAGTCGAAAACAGCGGCTCGCGCCAGATCATCCCGTTTCGGTATATCGAATTCGGTGTCGGCCACACCGGGAGGCTCACCGAGTATGTCGACGATGCTGGGCTGGTCCTCAGTCATTTCCCGGTAATGCTCGTAGCTCAACAGGACATGGGATGGCCGACCGCGATTGGTTATGTACACCGGTCCGTTTCGGGCGGCTCTCTTGGCGGCGCCGGTGCTCTGGTTGAACTCCCGACTGGTGATGGTTCGTGCTGGCCTTGTCATCGTCATCAACGACCTCCCCTATGAGTATATGTTGCTACATTGTACCAGCTTCGTCCATGGCGAAGGCTCGAATGTGACATTTGTGAAGCAACCGAGCGGCTAGCGTGATGGGGATGCGGATCAACCCGGTACTGCAGGAGATGGGCGCTTACCCGATCGCGGCCATCCAGAACCGGGCCAGGGAGATGCGCGACCGGGGGGAGAGGCTCATCGACTTCTCGATCGGCGACCCCCGGGAGCCCACGCCGTCCTTCATTCCCGAGGCTTTGCGCCGGGCCGTTCCCGAGGTGTCGCAGTATCCGACCACCCGCGGGCTGCGGGAACTGAGGGAGGCGATCGCCGGCTATGTGCGCCGCCGGTTCGGTCGGGAGGTCGATCCCGACACCCAGGTGCTCCCTGCCACCGGATCCAAGGAGGCGATCTTCTCCACGCCCTTTGCCTTTGTGGATTCCGTCAAGGGGGATGTGGTGGTCTGGCCCACTCCCGGTTATCCCATATACGGCCGGGGAACCCTCCTGGCGGGAGGGACCGGACATCCCATCCCATTGGGAGGAGATTTCGTCTTCCGAGTATCGGACGTGCCTGAAGCCTTGTGGCCTCGCGCCCGGTTGTTGTGGACCAATTCACCGCACAATCCGGCGGGCTCGGTCATGAGCCGCTCCGAGATCGAAGAGTTCTACCACCGTTGCCGGGAGTTCGAGGTGCTCCTGTGCGCTGACGACTGCTATGTGGACCTTTACGAGAACGAACCGCCGGCCTCGGTGCTGGAGGTGGCCGACCCCGAACTCTCGGGGGTCATCAGCTACCTGAGCCTCTCCAAGCGCTCGGGGATGACCGGATACCGGTCGGCGGCGATGGTGGGAGACGCCCGGGCGATCAAGGCGCTGACCTTGCTGCGAACGTCCACCGGCACCGCACCCCCCGAGTTCACCCAGATGGCCGCGGCGGCGGCCTGGTCGGACGACGCCCACGTGGGGGAGCGGCGACGGATCTTCGCGAAGAAACGGGCGATACTTCGTGAAGTCTTCGCGAGGATGGGGTACCGGATCGCGGCGTCCGAGGCCGGGTTGTATCTGTGGGTGGAGGTGGGCGATGATGTGGAGATGACCATGCGTTTGCTGGAACGGGGGGTGGTGGTCTCTCCCGGCCGGGTGTTCGGCGCCGGGGGAGAGGGATATATAAGGTTGGCTCTGGTACCCAGTCCCGAGGAGTGCAAACAAGCCGTGGAGGTATTGGAAGAATGTCTGATGAAGACCTGATCAGAGCGGCCTTCGCCGGCGAAGCGGAGTTGGCCGATGCGCGAGAGGCCGTGATGGAGACCATCGCCATGCTCGACCGGGGAGAGGTCCGCGTGGCGGAGAAGGTCTCCGGGGAGTGGATTGTCAACGAATGGGTGAAGGAGGCCATCCTGGTGTATTTCCAGCTCACCGGCATGGAGGAGATGGACGGGGGAGCGGTCGTGTGGCACGACAAGATTCCCACCAAACGCAACCTGGCCTCCGCACGGGTGAGGGTGGTGCCCCCGGGGGTGGTGCGCTACGGCGCCTACTGCGAGCCGGGGGTGATTGTCATGCCCGGCTTTGTCAACATCGGGGCCTATGTGGGGAGCGGGACCATGGTGGACACTTGGGCCACGGTGGGGTCGTGTGCCCAGATCGGAAGGGGCGTCCACCTCTCGGGCGGGGTGGGGATCGGGGGAGTGTTGGAGCCGCCCGGCGCCCGTCCGGTGATTGTCGAGGACGGCGCGTTCATCGGGAGCAGGTGCATTGTGGTGGAAGGGGTGGTGGTCAAGGAGGGTGCGGTGCTGGGGGCGAACACCACCATCACCGCCTCCACTCGAATCATCGACGTGCGGGGCGAGACACCCACCGAGTACCGGGGGGTGGTGCCCGCCAACTCGGTGGTGATTCCGGGGATGCGCCCCCGGGACTTCCCGGCTGGAGAGTACGGGATTCCCTGTGCCCTGATCATCGGGGAGCGGACGGCCTCCACCGACAAGAAGACCTCACTCAACGAAGCGCTGCGAACTTTCGGGGTGCAGGTGTGAACGATCTCGTCACCACCCTCACCCGGTTGATCGACATCCCCTCCGTCACCGGGGACGAGGCCCGGATCTGTGACTTCGTCGCGGAGAGGCTGTCTTCCAACGCTCCCCGGCTCTCCCAGTACCGGGTCGGCAACTCGCTGGTGGCCGCCACTCCCGGGGATGGGCCGCTGGTGCTGCTGGCGGGTCACTTGGACACAGTCCCCTCCCAGGGACAGCCTGCCGCATACATCCAGGGGGAGAGGATGTACGGGTTGGGGGCCTCCGACATGAAGGGCGGGGTGGCGGTGATGCTCCACCTGCTGGAGGATGCGGCTCCATCGTGGCCCTACCGGCTGGCCGGGATCTTCTATGAAGCAGAGGAGGGACCGTTCGTCGACAACGGGCTGGAACCGGTGCTGAACGAATGCGAGTGGCTGACCTCAGCCTCGTTCGGTGTGCTGTTGGAACCGTCCGACGGCGAAATCCAGGCGGGTTGCAACGGAACGATGAACGCCAGGGTGACTTTCAGCGGTAAATCATCTCACTCAGCCCGGCCGTGGTGGGGAGAGAACGCCATCTCCAAAGCAGGCGCGTGGCTTTCGCAGATGCATGACCGGCAGCCGGCGCCGGTCGACCTGGGCGGACTTGTATACAAGGAAGTGATGTCGGTGACCCTTGCCGAGGGTGGGCTGGCCGCCAACATCATCCCACCGACGTTCGCCGTGAACCTCAACTACCGGTTCGGCCCCCACCGCAGCATCGCCGAAGCGGAGGAGGAGGTGCGTAAGGCCTGTGAAGCGGCCGACCATGTGGAGATCGTCGACGCCGCTCCATCGGGTGAGGTGGTCACCGATCATCCCCTGGTGGCTGAGTTGGTCTCCTCCGCGGCAGTGGGGATCGGTCCCAAGCAGGGTTGGACCGATGTGGCCCGGATAGCCGCCCGCGGCGTTCCCGCGATCAACTTCGGCCCGGGGGACACCTCGGAGGCCCACACCGCCAACGAGAGCATGCCGCTGGACCATCTCGGACTGGTGTACGACGGTTTGAAGAAGGTTCTGTCGGGATCTTCATGAGCGGGGTTCCTTCCTCCCGCGCTACGGATCCGGCCATCCTGGACCTGGTAACGGTGGGGAGGGTAAACCTCGACCTCTACTCCCAGCAGATCGGGGCCCCGTTCGAGGAGGTGACCGGGTTCGAAGCCATGGTGGGCGGGAGCCCCACCAACATCGCCATCGGGACGGCCCGGCTGGGACTCCGGTCCGCAGCCTTCACGGCAGTGGGCCAAGACCAGGTGGGGGACTTGGTGCTCCACCGCCTGGCCGCCGACGGGGTGGATACGAGGTTCGTGCTCCGCAAACCCGGTCACCTCTCCTCCCTGGCCCTCCTCGGAGTGGAACCTCCCGACCACTTTCCCCTGATGTTCTACCGTTCCGACCCGGCCGACATCCACCTCACAATCGAAGATGCGGCCTCCCTGCCGCTGGGAGGCATCCGGGCCATCCAGCATTCGGGAAACGCCTTCAGCCGGGGGGACTGCGCGGAAGCCGCCCGGTGGCTGGTCGAGGAGGGACAGCGGATCGGTTTGTCCTCCTTCCTGGATCTCGACATGAGGCCCGCCGAGTGGCCCGATCCGCTCGAATACGGAAGGTCCATGCGATTCGCCATGGCCCGCGTCGAGGTGGTGATCGGCACGTACGAGGAACTGTGGGGGGCGCTGGCGCCAGACCCGGGCCCGGTCCTAACCCACGGCCCCCTGACGCCTTCGCAACTGGCTGCAACCGAAGAGATGGTCTCCGATCTGGCCCTGCGGTCAGGCGGTCCCTCGACCGTCGTCCTCAAGCGGGGAGCCGCCCCCACCTGGCTGTTTCACTCCGACGGGACCCGCCAGGAGATCCCGGGTTACCCGGCGGAGATAGTGAACACCGTGGGCGCCGGGGACTCCTTCGCCTCCGGGGTGATCTATAGCCGGATGACCGGACAGGACTGGGTGGAGTCGGTGAGCTTCGGCAACGCCTGCGGCGCCATAACCGTGAGTCGCCCGGGGTGCTCCACGGCTTTCCCCACCCTGGAGGAGGTGAATGAATTCCGGCTCAGGTTCGCCTGAAAGGAATACCTGCCCGGGCAGGGGCGGTCAGTAGAGGGGAAGGCGGGGGTCGGTGGGTTGGGTTTCCCATGCCTCCCAGAGCCACTGGTATTCGGGATCTGTGCAGATCAGCCACTCCCGTCCCGGCTGGGGCCCGGCCATCACGTTCAGGTAATACATGTGATGACCGGGGGCGGCCACGCATGGCCCGTGGTAACCCCTCGGCACCAGGAAGAGGTCGCCGCTGCGGACGGTCACGGTCTCGTCGATCTCCCCGTCCAGGGTGTACGTCCGGTGGAACCCGAATCCCCCGGGCCCGTCGATCTCGAAGTAGTAGATCTCTTCCAGCGGGGTCTCGCACCGGGTCAGTTCGTCATGTTTGTGGGGCGGATATGACGACCAGTTCCCCTCGGGCGTGAGCACCTCCACCACCAGCAGCCTGTCGGGGCCCGGCACGTCGGCGGTCAGGAGGTTGTTGATCTGGCGGGTGGCCTGGCCGGCGCCTCGCAGGTCCACCCTCATCCCGGAAGCCGGGTAGTAGCGAGGTTCGGTGGCCTTGGTGGCTCGGGAGGTTGCCAGGCAGAACCGGCCGCCGCCGGCTGACGAAATCGTGATCTTCGACCCTTGGGGGAGGAAGCACAGGTCGGTCAGGCCGGAGAACACGTTGGTCCGCCCCTCCAACTCGAATGCCGCGTCGGAAGCCTCCACATGACAGGAACCCTCGAGAGGAACGACCGCGGCTTCGGCGTCTCCCAACTCGATCCGGCGTCTCTCTCCCGCCGCCAGTTCGATCACCGCCAGGCCGCACCAGTCCCAGCCCGCCTCCTCGGGAGTCAGCCGGATCGGATCGGCGCCGTCCGCCAGGGACCCGGCCGGCCGGAACAGGGAAGTTGCGTCGCCAGCCATCCTCGGGTTGCCTACAGGTCGGGATGCACTATCCGCGCCGCCCTGTCGACCCAGCCCTCGACGTCGTCGTCGGCAGGGTAGATCAGGCTCCGCCCGGCCACCAGTCCCCGGACGGTCGGCGCCTCCATCGCTTCGGCCCAGGAGGCCAGAAGTTCGTCGCCCCGATCCCCGGGGTCTCCTCCGAGGAGCAGGACCGGCAGGGAGGAGGCAGCGAAGACCCTGCGGGGATCTGAACTGGGAGGGGGGAGCTTCAACCAGGTATAGGCGCTGGTGGGACCCAGGCCGGAGACAATGGCGATCACTCCGATGAGTGCTTCAGGGCTGGTGTCGATCTTGAGCGCTCCGTCTTCGTCGCGATAGGCGGGTAGGGGTTCAACCATCACAGCAAGCGGAGATTTCTGGCTGGTGATCACCCGGATCGCCCGGGCGCATTGGTAAATGGTCTTCAGGCTGTCGGGGTCATCGCGATCGATCCGGAGGAGGAGTTTCCCCCCGTCAAGTTGCATCTTGAAGAGACCGCCCGTGTGGTAGGCGGTGATGGGATCGTCCAACTCCCAGGCGGACCCACTCAGGCCGCCCCGGTTCATCGAGCCGAAGACCACCTTGTCATCCAGAAGCGACGATCCGGTCAACGATCCCAGGAGCAGCAGGTCCTCGACGATGTCGGGTGTGGCCAACAAACCGTCCACTCCCGGATGGGATAGGGCGGTGGTCAGCCGGGAGAGGAGGTCCCGGCGGTCGGCCATGCGCATCGGGTCCCCACCAACGCCGATAGCCCCCCGGGCAGGATGGTCGGCCGCCACCAGGAACAGCCTGGTACCACTGGAGGACCCGCTTCCCAACTGGTCGTAAGGAGCAAGCAGGGGTCGGCGTCGCCGACTCCGGGCGAGTTCCAAGGCCTTGTGGGGAGCATGGGCGCGGAGGTCGATCAAACGCTGGTACAGATCTCTGGTAATCATTGGCGTACTTCGCTTATAGAGTCGGTGCTGAACGTGTCAACCTCCCAGAGATTAACGAAGGGGATGTCGGGTCTCCTACGTCTTCTGGCTGTCGGGCTGATCTTGGCCCTGATTCCCTCGTGCGGCCCCCCGTCTCCTTCAATGACATTTTCCGAGGGTACCCCCTCCGACCTGCAGACGTTGAGCCAGGATGTCTGGGAGGAGTTCCTGGCGGCCTTTCCCAACCAGTCGGACTGCATGGGCGAGGTCACCCTGGAGGGAGACTGGAACCTGGAGGGATCGCGGGGCTTCTACCTCCCCGACGAGACGACGGTGGTGCTGAAGATCCCGGCTACCGCCGCGCATCTGCGCCACTCCCTGGTCCATGAACTGGCTCATCACCTCGAGCACGCCTGCCCCGACCATCCCGAGCTTCGAGCCGCTTTCCTCGCGGCCCAGAGCCTGCCTGCGGACACTCCCTGGTTCGAGGGGCCTTCATGGGAGGAGACCCCGTCCGAGCAGTACGCCGAGACGGTGGTGAGGCTGGTGCTCGGCAGGCCCGTCTGGAACTACCGGCTTCCTCTGACTCCCGAGGCCATCGGAACGGTGAGGGATTGGGGTGGAGGCCCATGACGCGGCCTCCACCCCTCCGGAACGATTAGCTCCGTCCGGTTGCCTCCGCCAACTCGTGCTGCAGTTGTTCGAGGTCGGCGCCTCCGGCCATCATCTGGATCAGATGGTCGATCGGCACCTCCTCCTTGGCGTAGTCGCCGAGGATCTGGCCTCGCTTGAGGATCACGAAGTGATCTCCCACCGGGTAGGCGTGGTGGGGGTTGTGGGTGATGAAGATCACCCCGATGCCCCGGTTCCGGGCCTCCACGATGTAGCGGAGCACCACACCGGCCTGCTTCACTCCCAGGGCGGCGGTGGGCTCGTCCAGGATCAGCACCTTGGCGCCGAAGTAGACCGCCCGGGCGATCGCCACCGACTGGCGCTCGCCACCCGAGAGGGTGCCGACCGGCTGGTCGGGATCGCGGATGTCGATCCCCATCTTCGCCATCTCCTCGCGGGTGATCCGCTTGGCGTTCTCGACATCGAAGATGGGTCCCGCCTTGAGAGGCTCCGAGCCCAGGAAGAAGTTCCTCCAGATGGACATCAGAGGGATCATCGCCAGGTCCTGATAGACGGTGGCGATGCCGGCGTTCAAGGCCTCGCGGGGCGACTCGAAGAGGGTCTCGTTGCCTTCGAAGAAGTACTTGCCTTCGCTGGGTTTGTGGACGCCGGCCAGGGTCTTGATCAGGGTCGACTTTCCCGCTCCGTTGTCACCCAGGAGACAGGTGACTTCTCCGGGGCGAACGAACATGGACACGTTCTGGAGCGCGATGACGCTGCCGAAAAACTTGGATACTCCTTGGATTTCCAGGATCTTGTCGCTCATCGTTTGCTCGCTCTCTGTCGTATGAAGTTGTTGAAGATCACGGCCAGTACGAGGATGCCGCCCACGAACACGCGGAACCAGTCCCCGTCAACGCCGGTGATGATGATGCCCTGCTGCACCATGGCGAAGATCAATGCGCCGAACACCGGTCCGAGCACCGACCCGTAGCCGCCGGTCAGGAGGGTTCCGCCCACCACCACCGCGATGATGGCCTCGAACTCCTTGAGAGTGCCACGCAGGGAGTCGGCGCTGTTGAGTTGGGTGGCCTGGATCAGCGCCACCGTGAAGGCGGCGAGCGCCGTCACCATGAAGAGCGCGATCTTCAGCTTCGCCACGGGGACGCCGACGTTGCGAGCCGCGTTGGCGTCGCCCCCCGTTCCGAATATCCAGTTGCCGATGTGAGTCTTCAACAGCACCACGGTTGCTATGGCCGCAATGACAATCCACCAGATGATGGCGATGTCGAAGCGGGCGCCGCCCACCTCGATCTTGGTGGCGAAGGCAGCGGCCCAGCCGCCCGAGTCGTAGTCCTCGAATCCACCCAGTTGGGTCCGGTTGGTCATCAGTCGCGGGATGGCAACCGCCAAGCCCCGGAAGATGAACAACGACCCCAGGGTGATGATGAAGGACGGCAATCTGGTGGCCATCACCAGCACTCCGTTGAAGAAGCCGGTGAGCAGGGTGATCATCAGGGCGATCAGCACCGCCACCCATACGGGAAGCCCGAACCCGCCCGCTTCGGCCGGGGTGATCAGCAGCATGATCGCCATGCCGGCGAATCCCACGATCGACCCGATCGAGAGGTCGAACTCGCCGGCGATCATCAATAGCGCTACCGCCACCGCCAGGATTCCAAGCGGGGCGGCGCGGTTGAGGATCGCCGCGGTGGTGACCCACGACACGAAGTTGTTGTCGAACGCCACGATGGCGAAGAAAACCCAAACCACCACCAGGGCCAGAAACGCCCCGAACTCGGGTCTCGTCAGGAGTCGGTTGGTCAGGCTCATTTGCCTTACCCGTTCGTCCGTCATGGGACAACCTCCTTTGGTCTCGTCTCCTTGTCTCCGTTGGGTAAGAACCTAGCAGGCAAAGAGAAAGGGAGGCCGGTTTACCGGCCTCCCTTTTAGACGGTTTCGGTTTGGTTGCCTCTAGCGCAGCCCCTGCTCCGAGAAGGAGATCACATCGGCTGCGTTGTCGGCTGTGACCAACTGCGGGCCGGTCAGGACAACCCTGTCCACGGAACCGAGCGGAAGGCCGCCGGTCTCGTGGAACATGGTCAGAAGCACGATGGGCAGGTAGCCCTGCGCGTACTGGTACTGGTCGATGGCGAAGGCCATGTCGCCCGCGCCGATAGCCTCCAGCACCTCGGGGCCCAGGTCGAAGGTGGCAAGCTCCACCTGACCCAGCATGCCCAGGTTCTCCATGGCGTTCAACGCCGGGATGGCGCCGGTTGGTCCCAGAGCCAGGACGCCGTCGGGGTTGCGGGAGGACAGGGCTCCCTCGATGGCGGCCTGGGCGCCGGTCGGGTCGGCCAGGTCCACGGGGATGACTTCCACGCTGCCGCCCAGCCCGTCTTCGAAGCCCTGGCAACGTGCGTCGAGGGCTGCGTTCCCGACTTCCTGGTTGATGCAGAGCGCGTTGCTCACTCCCATGGCGCCCATCTCCTGTCCTGCGATCAGGCCGGCCTCATACTCGGTCTGACCGACATGGACCAGCACGCCGAGATCGGCAAAGACATCGGAACCGGAGTTCATGGAGATCACCGGGATGCCGGCTTCCACGGCGGCGCGGATGCTCGGCCCGAGGGCGTCGGCGTCGGGGATGGTCACTACCAACCCGTCAGGCTGGGAAGCCACAGCGGCATCGATGATCTGGGCCATCTCGGCCATGTCGAACGTCCCGGGCGCCTGGTACACAACCGACACGCCCATGTCTTCCTCAGCGGCCTTGACGCCGTTGGCGGCCACCGACCAGAAGGGGTCGGAGGACTGACCGTGGGACACCACAATGAAGCTGAGGTCGCGCTGGGCCACCGCGTCCGCAGGGGCGGTGGTCGGCTCCGGGGCGGCCTCTTCTGCCGCTGCGGTGGTGTCCGCGGGGGCGGCCGTGGTCTCGGCGGCGTCGTCTCCACCGCAGGCAGCGATGATCAAGGCCATTGCGGCCAGTACGGCCAGCAGGTACTTGCTTCTCATAAGGACTCGTCTCCTTTCGTAATGGGTTGTTTCGACACTCCATCCGCAGCCGGCAGAGGGACTCTGCCTACTGCGGGGAAACAACCTGTGTGATTATATCGCATTCCGGAAGCTCATCAGGTCTGAACTCTCATTCCTTTCCCGGTCGCTCGATCATTACCGCCAGGTCCAGGAGATACCGGACGCTGGTGGCGGCGTCCTCCACCGGGCCTTCCCGAAGCGGTGGCGCCCCGTCGAGAATCTTGTCCTGTTCCAGGACATACCAGCCCTGGTATCCGGCGGTCTCCAGGGCGGAGATCACTCCTTCGACGTTCACGTCGCCTGATCCGAGGGGTCGGAACATCCCGCCTCTCACGGCTTGGCGGAACGTGATCTCGCCGGCGCGGACCCGGGCCGCGGCGGTCCCGTCCACATCCTTGAGATGGACATGGGCGATGCGATCGGGCACGGTGCGGGCCACCTCCAGCGGGTCAATTCCCGCCAGGAACATGTGCCCGGTGTCCAGGCACAGCGAGACGTCTGTCTTGGCGAGGACTCGTTCCAAGTGTCGGGGCTTCTCCACCGCCATGCCCCAGTGTTGATGGAGCGCCACTTCCAGGCCCTCTTCGCCGGCTTGGGCTATGAGTCGCTTGAGGTTGTGGTCGAATGTCTCCCAGTGGGTGGCGTCCAGTTCGCCGGAGAGGTCATAACCGTTCTGGGGAAGGACCGGTCCCAGCACCATGACCTTTGAACCGCAGGCAGCCAGGGTCTCGATTGCCCGTCGGGCATAGCCCTCCTGCTCTCTTCGGCGAGAGGGGAGATGAAGGAGAAGGGGGACGAAGCCCCCCACCACCGCCAGGCCGGCGGCCGCCGTGTTGCGCCGGACGTCTTCGGGATACTCTCCCAGGAACCCATCCGGTCCCAACTCGGTGGCCGAGAGGCCGATGGAGGCCATCTCTCCCAGCACCCGGTCGCTGGCAAGGAGGTACCCCCATCCGGGAGACCCATCCACGCCCCAGCTGATAGGGGCTCCGGCGATCCGGTCGGAGAGAGAGATCATTCTCGTGTTCCCGGGCCGGGCGGGGGCTGAGACGCAGGTCCGGCGCCGGGCACGCTCTGGTCGTAGTCCATGACCGTCCCGGTCATCAACCCGGAAGCGTCGGAAGCAAGAAAGGCAATGGCCTCTGCAATCTCGCCGGGCTTCAGGAGCCTTCCGAAGGGAGACCGGGACTCGGCGTCGGCCAGCCAGCCCTCCCCGGCTCCTTGGCCCACCTGGGTCAGATGCTCGGCGGGGGTGTCGGACCAGCCCGGCTGGATGCAGTTCACTCTGATCCCGTCCCGCATCACCGCATAGGCGACGTTACGGGTCAAAGCGGCGAGGGCAGCCTTCGAGACCGAATACGAGGTGATGTGGGGCGGCCCACCGTGAGCCGCGACCGAACCCACATTGACTATGGTCCCGCCCGTTCCCTCGCGTCTCATGATCCGGACCGCCTCCTGCATGAGGAAGAAGGGAGACCGGAGGTTGATGGCCATGATCTCGTCCCACTGATCGCCGGTTGTGGATTCGATCGATCCCCGGGCCGTGCTTCCTGCGCTGTTGACCAGGATGTCGATCCGGCCGAAATGGCGGTCTGCGGTCTCGATTATCCCCTGGTATGCGTCGGGAAGCGCCAGGTCGGCTGCGACGAACACGACTTCCGTCCGGGTGTGACCCCGGATGGATCGGGCAACAGCCTCTCCCCGGGGACGGCTCCGTCCTGTGACCAGCATCCCTTCGACACCCCGCTCCGCCATGAGCCGGGCCGTCGCTTCTCCCATACCCGAGGTGCTACCGGTGATGACTGCCGTCTTGCCCGCGAATGAGTACATGGTCTGAGGATCTTTACAACCCGACTCGCTGATGCTTCCGTTCCGCTTCGTGCTGGCCCCTGGCAATCCTCACCAGTTCCCGTTCACTGACCTCGGGCACGCCCACTTCCCACCAGGCTCCTCCCTCGCCCCACTGGTAGGGATGGGTCTCGATCACGATCACATAGGTCCGGTCTGCCTCCTTGGCGCGCCGGTAGGCAGCGGGCAGTTGATCGAGTCGTTCAACCCGCTCGGCCAAGGCGCCCATGGAGCGTGCGTGCTCCACGAAGTCGACCCGGGTCATCCGCTGGTGGCGGGAAGAGGCCAACAGGTTGTTGAACTCCTCTCCTCCGGTGTTGACCTGCAGCCGGTTTATCACGGCGAAGCCCCCGTTGTCGCACACGATCATGATCAGCTTGTGGCCACTGAACACGCTGGAGTAGATGTCTGAGTTCATCATCAGATACCCGCCGTCTCCCACCCACGTCACCACGTCTCGATCACCGAGCGCCATCTTGGCGCCCCAGGCGCCGGCGATCTCGTACCCCATGGTGGAGTAGCCGAACTCGCAGTCGAAGGTTCCGGCCCGTTTCGACCTCCACCCCATGTTGAGTTCGCCGGGAAGCCCTCCCGCCGCCGAGAGGCAGTAGTCGTCGGGATCGCTGACCTGCCAGATGGTCTGGATCACCGACTGGTAGGCGGGGGGAGTGTGGGAACGGGTCAACCAACTGTCCAGATAGGCGTTCCATCTGTCCATCCGGGTCCGGCTGGTCTCCATCCACTCCGCCGGCGCCCGGTAGTCGCCCAGGAGTCCGTCGATCGCTTCCAGGCTCAGCCGTGCGTCGCCTATGACCGCCTGGGAGTGCTTCTTGAGGGCGTCCCACCGGGCGGCGTTGACGGTGACGAACCGCACGTCCGGGCTCTGGAAGGCTGTCCACGATCCGGTGGTGAAGTCCTGGAGCCGGGTGCCGACCGCCAACACCAGGTCAGCTCGGGCGGCCAGATAGTTGGCGGATGCTCCTCCGATCACCCCGATGGTCCCCGCGTAGTTGGGGTGACCGTGCTCCATTACGGCTTTGCCGGCCACGGTCTCCACCACCGGCATGCCCCTCCGTACCGCGAAGTCGGTCAGTTCCCGGCCCGCGTCGGAGTAGTGAACGCCGCCTCCGGCGATGATCAGGGGTTGGCGGGCCTGTTCGATCAAGGCGGCGGCGGCCGCGGTGTCCCGGGGATCGGGCACAGGCCTGCGGATGTAGTGGACCCGCTCGTCGAAGAAGGCGCTCGGATAGTTGTACGCCTCCGACTGGACGTCCTGGGGAAGGGCTATGAACGCCGGACCGCAGTCGGCGGGATCCAGCATGACTCCCAGCGCCTGGGGGAGGGACTGGATGATCTGCTCGGGCCGGGTGATGCGGTCCCAGTAGCGGGACACCGGCCGGAAGGCGTCGCACACCGTCGTGGTGGGATCATCGAAGTTCTCCACCTGCTGCAGCACGGGATCGACTATCCGGTGAGTGAATGTGTCGCCGCTGAATAGCAGTATGGGAAGCCGGTTGGCATGCGCCGCCGCTGCGGCGGTGATCATGTTGGTGCAGCCCGGGCCGATCGAGGCGCTCGCCACCATGATCTGGCGGCGCCGGCGGGCCTTGGCGAAAGCCATGGCTGCCAGGGCCATGCCCTGCTCGTTCTGTCCCCGCCAGGTGGGGAGTCGATCGGAGACCGGTTGAAGGGCTTCCCCCAAACAACTCACGTTGCCGTGCCCGAAGATTGCGAAGACGCCGGGGAAGAGAGGAACGGTCTCGCCGTTGATCACGGTCTGTTGGGCAATCAGCCATCTGACCACGGCTTGCGCCATGGTCAGCCGGATCGTCTCCATGCTCAGTCGTCTCCTTGGTTGTGTTCCCCGGGCGTCTCCCCGATCGCTCTGTCCGGGTCAAGAGCGGAACATGCAATCGCTTCCGGGGTTCCCGATCCAAGCGATCGGGTCAAGCGGGATAATACTCTGTCCACTTGGCTCATCCTCCAAATCCGAGACCGTTTCGTGCGCGGAAGGGAGGCCGGTTCCACCGTTGCCGGATAGTTCTGGTGGGTGTTGGGTCTCCCTCCCCGTTCCACTCTGCGGGATGATATCGGGCAAGTGGCTGATGGCCCCCGCCCGCCCGTCCGCCATGAACCGACCCGGGAGGGCCTGCCGGTTTGGAGGTCGTGGAGGTCGGGCCCCGGCTCAGGGGACGGCGGATATCATGGCTTCATGAGGGTTGCGGCAGGGAAGCGCCGGGTGTTCCGATGAGCAAGCCTTCCTGGAACAGCCCCCTGATCAGGTCCGAGGACTGGGTGTCGGTCTGGCTGGGCGCCGCCTTGATTCTCCTGGTTGTCGTCGGGGTGCGACCTGTATTGCCTTCATTCTCCTGGAGCGGCGGTTCCCCGGCCGAGTTGCTTTCTGCCGACAACTTGCTGGCAGCCGTGGTGCTGGGACTGCTGTTGATGGCGCTCTCCGCGGCCGGTCTTCGTCTGATGGGAGGGGATGTGAGGGCCTACCTGGTCGGATTTGCAGGTCTGTTCGGCCTGGCCTGGGCGTCTCAGATGGTCGCGGGAATCCCCACCCTGAAGGAGTGGGGCATCAGTTACGTAATCGTGTCGCTGGTAGCGGGCCTGGTCATCTCCAATCTGGGATCTGTCCCGTCGTGGTTGAGAGAGGCGGTCCGAACCGAGTACTACATCAAGACCGGACTGGTGATCCTCGGCTCGTCCATTCTCTTTGGTGAAATACTGCGCGCCGGCCTGTTCGGCCTGGGCCAAGCCCTGCTGGTCATCCTGGTGGTGTGGAGATTCTGCTACTGGTTTTGCCGACGGATCCGGGTGGACAGGGAGTTCTCTGTGATTCTGGCCACCGCGGTCTCGATCTGTGGGGTCTCGGCCGCCATCGCGGCCTGCGGTGCGGTGGGGGGTGACCGGAAGAAGCTCTCCTATGTAACCTCCCTGGTGCTGATCGTGGCCGCTCCGATGGCCATCTTCATGCCCGCCATAGCCGAGGGAGTGGGAATGGCGCCGGTCGTGGCGGGGGCTTGGCTGGGAGGGACCATCGACACCTCCGGAGCGGTGGTGGCCTCCGGGGAGATCCTCGGCGACTCGGCGTTGAACGCAGCGGTGATCGTCAAGTTCTCACAGAACGCCCTGCTGGGGCTGGCGGCCTTTGGCATTTCACTGTGGTGGGCCTTCCGCGGCGCCGGTGAGCGCCAGGACAGACCCACGGCCGCGATGATCTGGGAGAGGTTTCCCAAGTTCGTTCTGGGGTTCATGGTTGTGTCCCTCCTGTTCTCGTTCCTGCTGAGCGCCGATGTGGTCGACGCCACCGGTGGCCTGCTGAGGGGCATACGGACTTGGTGGTTTTCCCTGGCTTTCCTTTGCATCGGCCTCGAGACTCGTTTCCGGGACCTGGTGTCGATGGATGGCGGCCGGCCTGCCGCCGGGTTCCTGGTTGCCCAGGGGGTCAACATCCTCTGGACGCTGGCGGTGGCCTGGCTGCTCTTCGGGGGTGTCCTGTTCGGGGTGCCGGCTCTCTGAGGTTCAGAGGGTCTCGACGCTCTCCCACGCGCCCGATTCCCAGGATCGGGCCATGGCTGCCTGGACCTCGGCCACCCGCGCCGCCGCTTCGAAATCGGGTGAGAACCTTGCCCCCGATCCGACTGCCTGCAAGAACTCGTACAACTCGATGAGCTTCAGATCTTCGTAGCCGAGGGAATTCCCATGGCCGGGGACGATGTTGCCCTGGTGGGGGAGCCAGTCTCCCGCCAGCACCCGGATGAACCCGTCCACGGGCTGCTCTTCGGGCAGGTACAACTCCAGCGCGTTGAGCTTCTCGTGCGTCCAGGATGCGGCCCCTTTGGTCCCGTTGAGTTCAAAGGCCATGTCGCTCTGCGGACCGACGATGGTCCGGTCGGACTCCAGGGTCCCCCGCGCTCCGCTCTCGAACTCCACCAGGGCGCCGACGTAGTCCTCGTTGGTCACCGGACCGGTGGGATCGCTGATCGAGCCCACGTCATAGTGAGTCCCCTCTCCGGGCATGGGAATGGGACGATGGGTGATGAAGGTCTCCCTGGTGGCCACCACCCGTCGGATGGGTCCGCACAGGAACAGGGCCATGTCTATGGCGTGGGACATGATGTCAGTCAGCGTCCCATAGCGAGACTTCTCGGTGAATCGCCAGGTGAGTAGGGAGAGCGGGTCCCGCCCGTACATCGAGAAGAACCGTCCCCGGTAATGGGTGAGTTTGCCGAAGCGGCCCTCTTCGATGAGGTGGCGTACATGCTGGACCAGCGGTACCCACCGGTAGTTGTAGCCGCATCCCGAAAGCACCCCGGCGGTCCGGATGGCGCGGGCGATGGCCATGGTGTCTTCGGGATGTCCCCCCACCGGCTTCTCGCAGAACACGGTCTTGCCGGCGGCAGCGGCTTCCTCGGCGATGGTCCGGTGCAATGCGTTCGGAGCGGTTATGTCGACGATGTCCACGTCGGGGTGGTGAACCACCTCTCTCCAGTCCGCGCCGCCCTTTTCATAACCGAAGTCCTCGACCGCAGTGGCGACCCGCGTCGAGACCGGATCCGCCATCGCCACCAGCCTCGGGCGGATGTCGCTCTCGGGAAAGTAGACCTCGATGTTCCTGAAGGCGCGGGTGTGGGACTGGCCCATCCATCCGAACCCGATCAGCCCGATCCCTGGGGCTTTCCTGCTCATCTCATCGCGGCCGATCTGTGCGACAACGCTCAATCCTAGGCGCTGAGACCCGCCCGTTCCAGAACCTCGGGGTTGACCAGGTAGCTGGGGCGGCGCCCCGCCATAACCGAGAGGACCTGGCTTATCGCCTCCGCCAGCATCCGTCCCTTGGCCTCCGTGGTCCAGGCCGCCACGTGAGGGGAGACCAACACGTTATCGAAGCCGAGCAACGGATGGCCGATCGGGAGCGGCTCGGGATCGGTGACGTCCAGGCCGACCGCCCGCAGGTGGCCCGAGAAGACCGCCTCCACCAGCGCGTCGGTGTTGACCACCGGTCCTCGGGAGGTGTTGATGAGGATGGCGTCCGGTTTCATCAAACCGAGCATCGTCCGGTCGAACAGGTTCCGAGTATCGGGAGTGAGGGGCACATGGATGGAGACGACATCGGCGGAGGCGACCATCCCCGCCAGGTCCGGCGCCCGGGTCACGGACCCGAATTGCTCATCGGTCAGATACGGGTCGAATGCCGTTACCTCCATTCCGATCGCGGCGGCCATGGTGGCCACCCGGCGAGGAATCCGGCCGAATCCCACCAGCGCCAATAGCTTTCGGTTCAGTTCCACCGCCCTGTGGTTCTTGATGCTCGCCAGGTCGCCCTCTCGCAGTTGGCGCTGGAGAATTGGAAGGCGTTTGGCGACTGACAGCATCAGTGCCATCGCCTGCTCGGCGGTCGGGATGGTGGGACCCTCCGGAAAGTTGCAAACACAGATCCCTCGCTCCGTGGCGTCCGCCACCACTATGGCGTCGTATCCGATCCCCGTGCGGGCGATGATCGCCAGGTTCGGCACCCTGTCCATCACCTCTCCGTCGAATCGGCTGTGCCCCGCCAGAATTGCGGTGGCCTCTTCGATACCGCGGTAGGGGTCCTCGGGATCTCCCGGGCCCAAGACTCTGATTCCTGATTGGTGCACCTTGTCCATCCCCGGCCAGTTGACCCGCTCGAACCAGACCGGATAGGAGGGTGGGGTGGGCTGTGCTGTGGTGTTCGCCATGTTGGGCTAGGTTAGAGGGTCCGCCCGGCGATCCTGTGCAACAGGCGACCGGCCCCCGTGTTCACGAAAACGTCCCGAGGGGTCCGGGGGAGTCGGGCGGTGGCGCTAGGGTACGCCCCTCCTTCGGATTCTTCCCCACATCAGAGCCAGAAACAGGACAACGAATATCAACGCTGCCACCACCCGCCACCTGGTGAGGAGCAGCAAAGCCCCTCCGGCAACGGCCAGCAACACTCCCCATCTCACAGAGCGGAGAGCCGGATAGGCCAGCCACACGGCGGCCAGCAGGATGTCGGCCCTCAGGAGGACAGCCGCGGCTTCCGGATAGCCTTGCCACCACGTCACCGCGGCGCCCGCGGTGAGGCACAGAACGGCCACTCCCAGGAGCAGACGGCGGTAATCGGCGGAGGCGGGGAGGTCTTCGCTCATACCCATCAAGCTAGCGGACAACCCGATGGCGCCTTTCCTAAACTCCTTCTCCTATGCCCATTGATGTGGATGTCGCCCATGTCGCCTCCCTGGCGCGGCTGGGACTCTCGCCGGACCGTCTGGACCGATACCGCGAGGAGTTGGGGGTCATCCTGGACCACGCCGCCCGGGTGCAGGAAGTTGACACCTCGTCCGCTCTCCCCCTTGCTCACCCGCTGGGGCAGACCAATGTGTTCCGGGCCGATGAGGTGCGCCCCTCGCTCGACCGCGACGAGGTGTTGGAGATGGCGCCCGAGAGCCGGGACGGGTTTTTCGTGACCTCGCCGGCTCTCGACTGACCCGACCATGCCTTCCCAGCCTCTCTCGATCACCTCCGCCGGCGCGGCGCTGCGTTCCGGGGAGACCACCTCCGTCGAGTTGCTGGCGGCTGTTATGTCCCGGGCCGAGATGACCGAGTCGGAGTTGCACTGCTATCTCAACCTCGACCGGGAGGGCGCCATGTCCGCGGCCCGACGGGCTGATCGGGAGTTGGACCGAGGGGAGGACCGGGGACCCCTCCACGGAATCCCCGTGGCCGTGAAGGACAACATGTGCACCCGGGGGTTGGAGACCACCTGCTCCTCGAAGATCCTGGCCGGGTATCGACCTCCCTACGACGCCACGGCGGTGGCCCGGTTGCGGGAGGCTGGTGCGGTGATCGTCGGCAAAACCAACCTGGACGAGTTCGCCATGGGAAGCTCAACCGAGAACTCGGCGTACGGGCCCACCCGTAATCCCTGGGATACCGGCCGGGTCCCGGGCGGATCGTCGGGAGGTTCGGCGGCGGCGGTGGCGGCGGGTTCGGCGATCGCGGCCCTGGGCTCGGACACCGGCGGCTCCATTCGCCAGCCGGCCTCCCTGTGCGGAGTGGTGGGGTTGAAGCCCACTTACGGACTGGTCAGCCGGTACGGGTTGGTGGCGTTCGCTTCGTCACTGGACCAGATCGGGCCGCTCACCCGTACCGTCCGGGACGCCGCGCTCCTGCTGTCCGCCGTGGCGGGGCACGACCCGGCCGACGCCACCTCCTATGCCGGACAGACTCCCGACTTCGCGGGAAGCCTGGATCGGGGTGTGGACGGGCTGAGGTTGGGAGTGGTGAAGGAGTTGGGAGGGGAGGGGTACCAGCCCGAGGTCTCGGAAGCGACCGAGATGATGCTGGAAAAGCTGGCGGCCCGGGGCGCGGAGGTGACGGAAGTCTCCCTCCCGCTGTTCGATGTGGCGCTCTCCGCCTATTACCTGATCGCGCCTGCCGAGTGCTCGGCCAACCTCGCCCGGTTCGACGGGATGCGCTACGGGCTCTCCGTCAAGGGCTCCACGGCCTCGGACACCATGTCCGACACCCGCGCCGAGGGATTCGGCCCGGAGGTGATCAGACGGATCCTGTTGGGGACTTATGCTCTTTCGGCCGGCTACTTCGACGCCTTCTACGGACAGGCCCAAAAGGTGCGTTCCCTGCTGCTGGACGAGTTCTCCGAGGCATACGAGAAGGTGGATGTTCTGGTCTCCCCGACCAGTCCCACCACAGCCTTCCGGTTGGGCGAGCGCACCCAGGATCCCCTGGCCATGTATATGAGCGACATCTGCACCATCCCCTCCAACCTGTCGGGACATCCCGCCATCTCGGTACCGATCGGCCTCGACTCGGAGGGCCTGCCCATCGGGTTTCAGGTGATGGCGCCCGCCCTCGGCGAGCGGTTGATGATGGCCGTGGCGGCGGAGGTGGAGAGACTGGCGGGCTTTGACGCCCTGCCTCCACCGGCGTTGGCCCCGCCGCCCGGGGTGCCCCTGTGAAGTGGGAACCGGTGATCGGCATCGAGGTCCACGTGGAGTTGGACACCGACTCCAAGATGTTCTGCGGATGCCGGGTCTCCTTCGGCGATCCCCCCAACACCCATGTCTGCCCGGTGTGCCTGGCTCTGCCCGGTTCGCTTCCGGTGCCCAACCGGAAGGCGATCCAGGAGATCATCCGGCTGGGACTGGCCCTCAACTGCCGGATCAACCCCGACTCTGTCTTCCATCGGAAGAACTACTACTACGCGGACCTGCCCAAGAACTATCAGATCAGCCAGTTCGATGTTCCCGTGTGCGTGGACGGCTGGTTGGACGTGGAATCGGATGAGACCCGGTTCCGGGTGGGGATCGAACGGGTGCACATGGAGGAGGACACCGGCAAGTCGGTGCATGTGGGTGAGGGGGGAAGGATCCACTCCGCGGCGGAGACCCTGGTGGATTTCAACCGGGCCGGCACCCCCCTGGTGGAGATCGTCTCCCGCCCGGATTTGAAAAGCGCGGCCGATGCTCGAACCTATGCCCAGGAGTTGCGAGCCGTCGTGGTCGAGACGGGGGTCTCCGACGCCCGGATGGAGAGAGGCTCGATCCGCTTCGACGCCAATGTCTCCATCCGTCCGGAGGGGAGCCCGAGGCTGGGCGTGAAAGTGGAGATCAAGAACATGAATTCCTTCCGGTCGCTGGAGAAGGCCATTCGCTCGGAGATCGGGCGGCAGACCGCGCTGGTCACAGCCGGCGAGAGGGTGGTCATGGAGACCCGGCACTGGGACGAGGAGGCGGAGGTCACTCACGGGATGCGCACCAAGGAGGGGAGCTCGGACTACCGCTACTTCACCGAGCCGGACCTGGCCCCCATGGCCTTCGACAGCTCCTGGGTGGAGGAGGCCCGCTCTCTCCTGCCCGAGCTTCCCGCTCTCCGCCGGGATCGCTACCGCGGGATGGGAGTGAGGCCCGCCGCGGCCCGGGTACTTGCCTCTTCAGACCCACGACTCAGGAGCCTGTTCGAGGAGGCCGTGGAGTCCGGCGCCGATCCCGTGGCGGCCGGAAACTGGGTGACCGGGGAGGTGACCGCCTCCCTCCGGCGCAGGGAGGCGTCGGTGGGGGAGCTTCCGCTCCGGGGAGATCAGATCGCCGCCCTGACCCGGATGGTCAGCGAGGGGCGCGTGTCCGCCGGCGCCGCCCGGGAGGTCCTGGAGGGCGTGATGGACGGGGAGGGGAGCCCGTCGGAGGTGGCCACGCGGCGCAATCTCCTGCAGCTCTCGGACCGGACGGCTTTGGAGGAGGTGGTGGAAGAGGTGATGGCCGCCAATCCCGAGGCGGTGGAACGCTACCGATCGGGGGAGGGCAAGGTGCGGGGGTACCTGATGGGCCAGGTGATGAGAGCCACCTCCGGTCGCGCCGACCCCCGGGCGGTCAACGAGATACTCTCCGCTCGCCTGTAACTACGCCGACCTCGCCGGCGACCGCGGCTATCCGCCGTAGATGATGTATTCGTCGAGGCTCTGGTCGGGGCGAGAGTCCCCGCTGTAGGTGAGAATCCGGTAGTTGGCCATCGAAGGCTCCCCGACATCCACGAATTCGTAGTCTCCCCCGATTCCCACGTAATCGGGATCCTCTCCGGCGGCGATCAGGTCCCGGCACTGGACGAAACTGCGGCACTTGGTCCCCGCCCGGGTCACGTCGTTGATCTCCCGGGCGATGACGGTCGGGTCGGTGGTGCCGGCCACCTCCGCCGCGAGTGCGATGATGATGAGTGCGTCGTACGTCTCGGCCCCGTAGCCGTAAATTCCGTGCACGCCCCCTTCGTAGGCGGTCTCGAGCCGGTCGGTGAAGTGGCGGATGGTCCTCAGGTCCACCGAGTTCTCAGCGCCCCGCATCCCGGCGAGGATGGAGGGATCGGAGACGGAGACGCCGATGCTGGCGATGTGGCCGGCGGTCCCATGGACTCTGGTGTCGGAGGTGGGCCCGATTCCTCGTTCGTGCATGGTGGTAACCAGTGCGGCCGCCTCTTCGAAGCCGATGACGAACACGGCGTCGGGATCGGCCGCCACCAGCAGGTCCACCTCGGCGTCGAAGCTGTCGGTGCCGGGGGCATAGGCGATGAAGGGATCGATCACGCCTCCCAACTCCTCGAAGCTGTCGCGGAAAGCCACGGCCAGCCCGGTCCCGTAGGACTCCTGCCGGTAGATCACCCCCACCGTCTCCACGCCTTCCGACGCCATCAGTTGCGCGGTCATCGCCGAGAGCAGCAGGTCGGGAGGAGCCGTGCGGAAATAGAGCCCGTTGTCGGGGTAGGTGGTGAAGTCGGGAGAGGTGTTGGATGGGGCGAACTGGATGACGCCTGCTCCGGTGATCTTGTCGATGACCAGCTTGGAGACCGCGGAACTGGCCGCACCCACGATCGCGTCCACACCCAGGGCGAGGAGCCGGTCCACCTCGGGATTGGCCACATCCTGGCTGAGATCTCCCGAGTCGGCCTCGTAGAGGGTGACCTCGGCGCCCAGTACCCCGCCGGCCGCATTGAGGTCCTCCACCGCCAGCCGGGCAGCGGCGGTGAGAGTCGGGCCGAACGAGGCCAGGTCTCCGGTGATCGGGAACAATGTTCCTATGACCAGGCTTGCGTCATCGGAGGTCTCCGGAGCCGGTTCCGAGAGCATTTCCCTGGCGGTCAACCCGACCAGCACGAGGATGAAGACCGCCAACCCCACGGTCCGCTTGGGAAAGGTCTTTGATGTTGTGTTGCGGGCCAAGGACTCTCCAGGGTCGATGCCATCCCTAAGACTACGAACCTGGATCCTCAAGGTCCCTCCTTTAGGTTTCCATTAGCGACCTAACTGGGACCGAGGAACCGAAACCGCCGAAAAAGCTAGCATCAACGGTATGCGCACCGGGGTATACCTGTTTCTGGTCTGGGGGGTTCCGGTGACGACCGTCGGGATACTCTGCTACCTGGCTTACTCCCGGCGCAGCTCGTCGGGTCGGTCTTTGCAGCGGCGTTGAGGCAGGGGCAGGATGGAGTTCCTGTGGGAAGTACTGGCGGACGCGGTCGAGGTTCTTTCCCGCGCCGGTCCCGAACTCTGGACAGTGGTGGCTCTGACTCTCGCGGTCTCCGCCGCCTCCACCGCGATAGGGGCGCTCCTGGGGGTTCCCCTGGGAGCGGCTCTGGCGCTCGGCCGGTTTCGGGGAAGAGGAGTCCTGCGACTGGCGGTGAGCGTCGGGATGGGGTTTCCACCCGTGCTGGCCGGACTTCTCCTCCTCCTGGTGTTCTGGCGTTCGGGTCCGCTGGGGGGCCTCGGTCTGATCTTCACCCCAGCCGCGATGGTGATTGCCCAAGTGATCCTGGCAACCCCGGTCGCGGCCGGGGTCGTCTCCGGATCCATCAGAGGCTTGGGCAGGGTCCCGATGGAGCAATTGGCCGCTCTGGGCCTGGGGCGGGTGGCGCGGGGGATGGTCGCGGTGCGGGAGGCGCGAGCAGGAGTGGCCACCGCGGTGGCGGCTTCCTTCGGGAGGGTGGTGGCCGAGGTGGGAGCGGTGCTGGTGGTGGGTGGCAACATCGTGGGGGAGACGCGAGTGCTGACCACCCTGATCGTTGAGGAGTCCCGCCAGGCGCGGTTCGGGGCGGCGGTGGCGGCCGGCGCGGTGTTGCTGGTCATCGCCCTGTTGGTGAACATAGCCGTGGGCCGGCTGGGAGGAGATGGGCCATGAGAGTCTCGTTTCGTTACCCGAGTCGTGATCCTGTGCTGGACGTGGAGGGACTGGAGTTGATCAAGGGTCGCCGGACGGTGGTGTTCGGGCCCAACGGCGCCGGCAAGACGACCCTGCTGAGATTGCTGGCGGGGACCCTCCCCGGGGGACCGGATTGGGACTGCGCCTACCTGCCCCAGACCCCCCATCTGTTCCGGGGAGGGACCGGTTGGAACCTGGGGTTGGGCCTGGACGCGCGCCGATCCGCCCTCGCCACAGAACTCGCCGCCCGATTGGGGATGGGGGACCGGCTGTCAGAGCCTGCCGGCCTTCTGAGCGGCGGGGAGAGACAGAGGATCGCCCTCTCCCGGGTTCTTGCCCGGCCGGAACCGTGGGTGCTGCTGGACGAGCCCCTGGCGCCCATTGACGCCGAGGACCGGGCCGCGGTGGCCAGGCTGATCGCCGAGGGGGTGGGAGAACGGGGAGCGGTGATCGTCACGCACGACCTGGAGACAGCCGCCGCGCTGGGCACCCACATGGCCGTGCTGGTGGAGGGTCGGATTCGTCAGCAGGGACCTCTCGGGGAGGTGTTGTCTCACCCGAGCGACTCCCGGGTGGCGGGGATAGTGGGGGTCTCCAACCTGTGGGAGGGAGTGGGGGTGGCTCGAAGGGGAGGCTTTGCGATAGCCAAGGTGGGATCCGTGCAGGTGCGGGGTGTGGGGAACGTCGAGGTGGGGACTCCTTGCCGGGTGCTGTTCCGGGGAGAGTCGGTGGCGATGCTGGGCGCCGGAGAAGGGTCCGGCTCGGTGCGCAACCGGTGGGCGGGCAGGGTGGCTGAAGTCCGTCAGGGCGGTCGCTGGGTGGAGTTGGAGGTGGATGTGGGGGGAGTGGAGCTTACCGCGGTGATCACTCCGGGAGCGATGGACGAGATGGGCCTGCAGGTCGGATCGAGGGTCGTCACCGGGGTGAAGGCATCTGCAGTGCGGCTGCTCCCCGGCGGCTGAGATGGGACGCCGGTCATGGCTGGCGGCGGTCCTGGCGGCCGGGCTGGCAGCGGGAGCCCTGACGGGATGCTCGCCGGACCGGACCAGGGTGACGGTGGTGGCCGGTACGACCTTGGTGGACGGCAGACTCTTGGAAAGGGTGACGGCCGACTATGAGGCGGGGCGTCCGGGCGTGCGTTTGAGTGTGGTGGGCGCCCCGACTGCCCGGGCGTTGGCTCTGGCCGAGGCGGGATCGGCAGATGTGACCATCACCCACGACCCTGCCCTGGAGGAGCGCTTCATCTCCGAAGGAAGGGCGGAGTTGGCGTCGGAAGTGTTTTCGAGTCGGTTCATCCTGGCCGGCCCCCCGCAGAGGGCCGGTGCGTTGGGGGGAGTGTCGGCGGTTGAGGCGTTCCGAAGGATCGCCGAACAGGGTCATTCGTTCGTCAGCCGGGTTGACGGCTCCGGTACCTACCAGGTGGAGAGGGAGATCTGGGATCGGGCGGGGGTGGATCCGGCCGAGAGGGAGTGGTATGTGGAGACACGGCAGGGAATGGGTCTGACCCTGCAGGTGGCTTCCCAGAGGGACGCCTTCGTTCTGGTGGAGGTGAGCGTCTTCCTGACCGCCGGGGAGGCCACGGGGCTGGTGGACGCGGCCCTGGATCCCGCAGGGCTGGCGAACCCGTATCGGGCCATGGCGGTCAAGGGCTCGCCGGTATCGGATGAGGCACTGGCTTTCGTCGGATGGTTGGGATCCCAGAGTGGGCGGGAATCTGTGAGAAGGGCGAATCTGGAGTTGTACGGCGCTCAGATATTCGAGCCTTAGTCATGCGACGGATTCGGTAGGGTTGCGCTTGTCGATGGAGAGACTCACCAAGATCGTGGCCACCCTGGGGCCGGCGGTGGCTTCCCCGGAGAAGGTCAGAGCGTTGGTGGCGGCCGGGATGGACGTGGCCCGCCTCAACTTTTCCCACGGCGATCATGATCTCCATCGCCGGTTTGTGGAGTGGGTGAGAGAGGCCGGACAGCGGGAGAAGAAGACGGTGGCGGTCCTTCAGGACATCTCCGGTCCCAAGCTGAGGGTGGGCGAGGTGGCGGACGGGGGGATTTCCCTGCGCGCCGGCGAGCGGGTCTGCCTGGTACCCGGGCGGGCATCGGCGGGGGGCCGCCGGACCATTCCCATCAATTACCCGAGGCTGCTCGAAGACCTGGAGGAGGGAGACGGGGTGGTGATGGCCGACGGGCTGATCAGGATGACGGTGATGGAGAGACATCCGGACCGGCTGGTGGCCGAGGTCAGGTGGGGAGGCGATCTGGCCAGCGGCAAGGGGGTGGCCTTCCCCGAAACCCTCCTGCGGCTGCCTCCGGTGACCGAGAAGGACCGAGCCGATCTGAGGTTGGGCGCCGAGCTAGAGGTGGACTACGTGGCCGCCTCCTTCGTACGGACCGGCGACGATGTCCGGGCGATCAAGCAACTGGCCGGCACCGCACCGGTGATCGCCAAGGTGGAGTTGGCGGCCGCCTACCAGAACCTGGACGAGATCCTGGCCGAGGCGGACGGGGTGATGGTTGCCCGCGGCGACCTCGGCGTGCAACTCCCCCTGGCCCGGCTTCCCATCGTGCAGGCCGACATCCTGCGCCGGACCAACCGCGCAGGGCTGGTTTCCATCACTGCAACCGAGATGCTGGAGTCCATGACCCGCTCTCCGCGACCCACCCGGGCGGAGGTGACCGACGTGGCCACCGCAGTGGCCGCCGGCAGCGACGCGGTGATGCTCTCGGCCGAGACGGCGGTGGGAGACTACCCCATCCGGGCGACCGAGGTCATGTCGGAGATCTGTGCCGAGATGGAGAAGGAGCTTCTGAAGGAGCAGGGCGATCCGGCGGTGCCCTACATCACCGCGGGCGGCGGGACTGCCTCGGCGGTGGCCCGCTCTGCGGTGGACGCGGCCCACAACCTCGGCATCGACACCGTGGTGGCCTTCACCGAGTCCGGGTCCACGGCCCGGATACTCTCCAAGTACCGTCCCCGGGCCCGCATCATTGCCTTCACCCCCGTGATCCGGGCCTTGCGGCAGACGGCCCTCTACCGGGGAGTCACTCCCATCGAGTTCAGCCGGAGGGACCACACCGACCTGATGTTCGCGGCCGCCGAGAAGATCCTGGAGAGGGAGGGGATTTGTGAGAGGGACGACTTGGTGGTGATGGTGGCGGGGACCCCTCCCAACCAGGAGGCTTCCACCAATCTGTTCAAGGTCCAATCCATAGGAGAACGGCATCGACGTTCCTTCGCTCCACAGCCGAGGGCGGTCGGTCGCCGCGGGTGAGCAGACCGCCGGGGTCGGCGCTTTGCCCGGGCCGATCACAGTGGGTCCCGGAGCCGGCCGGGTCCCCGGCTAGAATCTCCCGGGCGAAGATGAAAGGGGACCCTTGGGACAGCAGATAGAGATCCTCTCCACAGAGATGGTCGGCGACGTCCTGGTGGTCGACACCAACCGTACCCTGGGGGGCCAGGACGGGGAGAGCTATGGCGACCCGGACGCCGCCCGGGCACAGAAGACCTTCCCTGCCCTCCTTTCGGTCCGCTTGATGGACCTCGATCCCCACATCAACCGGATCTTCACTCTCTCCAACACCCTCACCCTGCGCCGTTCGGGTGGGTGGACGCAAGGGCAGGTGGAGCGGGTGTCGGAGTCGATCGGGGAGTTCTTTCTCTTCTATTCGACGGAGTAGGCCGTGCCGGTGGCCTCTCCAGATCCACCGGCGGGAGACCGTCCCGAGGTCTGTCTGCCGGACCGGGCGTCCTGGCGACAGTGGCTCGAGGAAAACCATGCCAGCCTACCGGGGATTTGGATGATCCTCTACAAGAAGGCAACCCGGAAGCCCGGTCTTGAATACGAAGAGTCCGTTGAGGAGGCACTGTGCTTCGGATGGGTGGACAGCCGCAAGAAACGCCTTGACGACGAGAGCTATGCGTTGATGTTCACCCCTCGCAAACCGGAGAGTCCATGGTCCCGGTCCAACAAGGAACGGGTGGAGAAGCTGATTGGGAGGGGCTTGATGACTCCCGCGGGGCTGGCCAGGATCGAGGAAGCCAAGAGAAACGGCGCCTGGACCGTTTACGACGCCATCGAGGACCTGGTCGTGCCCGACGACCTGGCGGCCGCCCTGGACACCGAGACCGGGTCAATGGGGAACTTCGAGGGGTTCAGCGTCTCTGTGCGAAAGAACATCCTGTGGTGGATCGCCAGCGCCCGCCGACCGGAGACCCGTGCCCGGCGCATTGCCAAGGCAGCCGCAGCCGCAGCCGCCAATCGAAACCCTCTGTAGGTGACTCACCGCTGCTGAACGCCGAGCAGGCAGAGGCCCGCTCATCCCTGGCTTGGGGATGATTGTCCTTCCTGTTCGGTGTCGTCCACGGGCGCCTGCTCCTGCCCTTCCTCTTCCTCGATGGGGCCCTGGCCGTTCTCTTCCTCGATGGGGAGTTGCCCTTCCTCTTCGGGCAGCAGTTCGGGGAAGCGGTCGGTGAGTTCCTCGGGAAGCACGGGCGCCACATCCTCCTCCTCGGGTTCGGGACAGACCACTTCCTCCCCGTCGGCGGGGGCTTCCCCCGCCCCGGCTCCCGCTCCGGGTCCCGTTCCCTCATCTTCGGGTGGGGCCAGCACTCCCGCTTCGGTCAGATAGGCCATCAAGCAGGGGTGCATCTCCACTATCTCCTGGCGAGGTATGTAGCGAACGGTCCAGATTCGGTTGCTGGTCTCCTCTCCCTGTTTGACGGTCCGGGTCACCCGCACAGTCCATCCCACTCTGGCGGTCTGGAGTTCCTCTGCCTCCCCGGGGGCCAGTTCCGGGTTGGCGCGGTACAGCGGTTCGGGTGGCTCCCGTTCGTCGGTGCGTTCCGAGATCATGGCTGAAACCACCCGCGCCTGCGGTCCTCCCTGGGCGACGATTCTCAATCGGCCTTCCCCGTCTCTCCAACGCCCGATCACTATGCGTCCGTCGTTGTCGCCGAAGAACTTCACCGTTATGGAGGTATCGGTGTACTCGGTCCTGATCAGCACGTGTGAGGGAGAGTCGTTTCGGAAAACCAGATCGACCTCCGGCCAGTTGATGGTGGCTTCGATGCCCTCCGGGTAGCGGGAGAAATGAAAGCTGTGGGTCTTGTGGGTGATGTCCTCATACCCGCCCCAGAACACCGCGTTGTAGAACGTGGTGGCGAACTGGCTCACACCGCCGCCCACCGTGTCGATCAACTCTCCGCGCAACAGTGTGCCCGCCTCCAAAAAACCGTCCTCCTCGGTCCTCTCTCCCACATGCCGGTTGAGGCTGAATGTCTCCCCGGGCGGCACGAGAGCGTCGTTGACCCGGTCGGCGAATAGTTGGATGTTGGCAACCCGGGGTGCGCAGCAGTCGTGGTAAGTCGTGTACTGGGACACCAGGTGGCGGATCCCCAGATTCTCGATGTCCTCGGTGGTCACGTGGGGCTGGGTGCCGGCGACCTTGGTCAGCACACCCTGGCGCTCGCTGCCCCCGGCGAGAGTCTCCAGCAGGGCGCCCACTGCGTCCGCGTCGATTCCGATGCCCGTCTCGGACGGGTGGATAATCACCTGGTCGTTCTCGTCGATTTCGTAGTAGGCGTTGACGGGAGGGGTACCCACCTGATCGTTTATCGCAGACACCTTGCGGGTCACGAGCCTTCGGTCGATGCCCAACCTTACGGAAGGCGACCGGTTCAGGTCGAAACTGAATATGGTGGCGTCGGCGATCTCCTGGGCGGTGAACACCAACTCGGCTTCACTGTCGGGATCCTTCAGGACCACCGGGGCGGATATCCATTGCTCCACTACTTCGACGGCGGCGGTGATCTGTTCGATGTCGGTGTCAGGCTCCACCAACACGGTGTTCAACCTCACCGTTCCACCCCCGTTCAGAGCTGCGGCCCGGATCTCCACATCAGCCTCCGAACTGTCCAGGAGCCATCCCGGGGAGGGGTAGGTGGGAGCGGGCCGGCCGTTCACGAACTCCAGGGTCCCCTCTATGGGCCGCGTGCCGTGCTGTTGGTCCAAGTCCCTGACAAAGTCCTCCACGAGGGCCTGGTTGATGGTGGCCGTGGGAACCAGCACCAGGGGGACGGGGTCGTCCCAGGGACTCCTGAGCCACCGTCTCCACCTGGTGACGAAGCTTCCCTCTCTCTCGTTTCGCATCGCTCGGTCGACCAGTTCCCCTATGTTCAAGCTGTAGCCGAATTCGGATGCCGTTACGGTGGATGGCTCGCCGTTGACCACTATCTCGATCACTGCTTGTCCCTGCCGTGACTCCATCTCCGACAGAACGGCTTCAGCTTCGCTTCTCTCCAGGCCCTCGAGGCTCACTCCCGAGACTGTCACGGATCCGAGAACGACTCCCTGGTTGGACCGGCTCCAGACCGCGTAACTGCCCAGACCGGCCATGATCAGGGCGGTTGTGCAGATCAGGGCGATCAGCAGTAACCGGGAAGTACGGGACATCGCGAAGGGAAGGAGGAGGGGATAACCCGGTAAAGTGTAGAGAGCAGGAGAGACTATCCGGTCTCCCTAACCCGCCAACCAGAAGGGCGCCCGGATCATGGAAGCCATCACCGAATGGAGATTCATCGAAGAGACGCTGGGGACGGTGTTCACCGTGGTGGGACTGTGGGTGGCCTACGCGGCTGTCAAGCGAGCGGGGGTGAGGGTTTTGGCGGAGATGACAGAACGCGGGCAGGAACACGCCGCCAGGGCCGCCACGTTGTGGTCGCTGGTCCGGAGGATTGTCATGATCGGTCTGATCGTCACCGGGGGGCTGATGATCATCTCGGTGTGGGGGTTGCCGCTGGCGCCCTTCCTGGCGGTCGCCTCGGCGGGCGGTGTGGCGATCGGCTTGGGAGCCAGAGGCTTGGTGCAGGATGTCATCGCCGGGTTCTTCATCCTGGCCGAGGATCAGTACCGCATCGGCGACAGGATCAAGAGCGGGGCTGCTACCGGTGAGGTGATCGATATCCGGCCCCGGGTGACCATCCTCCGCGATGAGGAAGGGAACACCTACTACGTGCCCAACGGGTCCCTGGGAGGGTCGGTCTCGATCGTGTTTCCCTCCGAGTCCCCGTCCGAGGATGCTGCCTCGTAAGCAGCCCCGGGGTTTATCCCCCTGAGAACCCAGAGGGCCGTCAGGCCGATGAGCATCAGAGAGGCCATGGCGGCATGGCGACTCATCCCGAGAACATCCACGATGAAGCCCCACAGCAAGGGGCCCAGGACCGCGGCGAACCTGCCCACCGTGGCGTACAGGCCGTAGAACTCGCCAACCCGCTCGGGCGGAGAGAGCCCGGTCATCACTACCCGGTCGGTGGCCCACAGTCCTCCCAGCGAGACGCCGCCTGACAACCCGGCCACCCAGATCAACCAGGCGGCGCCCGACAGCGCGGCGGTCACGCCCAAAGCAATAGTGACCACCCAGAGTCCCAGAATCAATCGCAGGCCCCGGCCCGGTCCCAAGCGCTCGGCCAACCGGCCGCCCAAGAACCCCCCGCCCATGGAGGCGGCTATGGCGGCGCCCAGGAGAACCGTCACCTCGGAGGTGGTCAGTCCCACCTCTTCGGTGGCGTAGATCGCCAGGAAGCCCCCGATGAGGGTGTTGACGGTGTCGGTGTAACAAAACCTGCCCACCAGGAACCTGGTCAGGTTGGGATACTGTCGGGTGGCCTTCCACGATCTGACCAGGTCACCGATGATCCTCCGCAGAGGAGGAGGGTCGCCTTGGACCGGAGGTCGGGGTGCGGGCTGGATCAGGAAGAAGGCGGGCAGGGAAAACACCGCGAAGCCGACCGCCAGGGAGCGGAACACCGCCGGGTAGCCTCCACCCATGCCCAGGACCAGGGTCCCGATGCCCAGTCCGATGAAAGACCCCAGATAACCGAGCGCCACGCCCATCCCTGAGACGCGGCCGCGGGTTTCGGGCGTGCTGACATCCAACAGCAGAGAGTCGTAGACGGCGGAGCCGACATGGAAACCGATCAGGGACACCGCAAAGATGAACATGGTCAGGAGCACCGGACCCACCGCCAGCAGGGCGCTTCCGCAGACGGCCATCGCGGTGGTGACCGCCAGGGCGTGGATCCTGTTTCCCCGGTAGTCGGTCCGGGTTCCCACCCAGGGCGCCAGGAACGCCACCACCAGGCCGGCGCCGCCGGTCGCCACCGACAGCGCCGAGTCCGGCAGGTCGTTCTCCACGATCCATTGGGGAAGGTAGAGCCCGATCACCCCGAGGGCGAAGATGGTGTTGGCCAGGTCGTATCCGACCCATGCCCAGACCGACGAGCGGGAGGGTTGCCAACCGGACGAAGGCATGTCCCGGTTCACTACTCGGCTGCCGACCGGTGTGTCAGAGGCTGATTGCCACCGAGATCAGCTCTTCATGTCCCAACCGGCCGGCGGTGGCGGCCAGGGCCACGTGGGACTCCTCCAGCGGGAACTGATGGCTTACCAGTGTGTCGAGGCGGGGATCTGTCTCCAGTTGCTGGACTCCCCATTCGAACCCCTTCCGGGATGGCCCCAGAACGCCAACCACTCGCAACTGCTTGGTCACGATCACATCCGAATAGAGCGAGGAGATGGGACGCCCGCCCTTGGTTGAAGCGAGTATCACCTGCCCTCCCGCACGCACCAGTTCCAGAGCCGCGTATATGGCTTCCGGATCGTTGGAGGTCACGTCCACCACCAGGTCCGGCCGTTGCCCGAGGCTGTTTCCCACCGCCATCGCCAGATCATCCGCGCTGGCGTTGATGGTCAGGTCCGCACCCAGAATGCGGGCCATCTCCAGTCGGTCGGAGTCCACGTCCAGTCCGCTGATTCCCACCCATCCGGCGCCGGCGCTTTTGGCGGCAAGCAGACAGGCCAACCCACGGGGACCCGGACCCAGGATGAGCACGTTCTCTCCCGGCTTGAGACGGGGGACTTCGACCGCCCAGGTCCAGCCGTCGGCCAGGGAATGGGCGATGGTGGCCGTCACCGCCGGGATGTCGTCACTGATGTGATGGAGCCGGGCGTTGGGATCGAGATAGAGAGTCTCGGCCATCCCACCCCACAGTCCCGGATGTTCTGTGGAGGGGAGCAACCCGTAGGTGTTGACCGGGTAGCGCCGGGAGCAGAAGGACAAGCCGGCCAGGCAGGACGAGCAACTCCGGCATCGAATGACCGGCTCCACCAGCACCCGGGAGCCGATCGGATACGGGAGGTCCCCGTTGATGCTGTCGGCGATCCTTCCCACGACCTGTCGCCCCAGAATGAGCGGATAGGTCAGTCGCGAAATCTCCCCCAGCCAGGCTTGGGCGTCAATCCCCGAGAGCGTGGTGGCCTCCACCGCCAGCCATCCGCCCTCCTTGATGGGGCGTCGGGTAAGAGTGGTGGCGCGCAGGGTGTGGGGTTCGACCAGTATCTGCGCCTTGACGCTGACTCCGCTCATTGTCGCCCTCTCTGCTGTTCATCAGAGCGTACATTTACGAACGGGATCCGCCTAAATCCCCCATGAAGGTCGATGGGACATGGGATTCCCCCGGCACCCAAATCGGGCGGGAGGGGGCCGAACCGGGTGGCTCCGGACGAGGGGGAACCGGCCGCCCAGACCGGATTGCCGCCCGGTTGGCTTCCGTCCTGGTTCCGCGCCTCCGATCTCCCGCGCGGGCTGACTATCCCAGGAGGTCGGCGAGGCGCCGGGCTCCCCTGGCCAGGTCGTGGTCGGAGAGGGCATAGGAGAAACGAACGAAACCGGGGGCGCCGAACGCCTCTCCGGGCACTATCGCCACCTTGATCTCTTCCAGAATGGCTGAAGCCAACTCTATGGTGTTGCTCACCGTGCGGCCACCGATGCTCCGTCCAATGAGATCCGAGCAGTCGGGAAAGGCGTAGAAGGCGCCTTGTGGAATGATGCACTCCATTCCGGCGATGTTCGACAGCGCCTCGTACATGGCGCGCCGCCGCCGGTCGAAGGCCTCTCTCATCAGGGTCACCGAGTCCTGCGGTCCGGTGAGGGCGGCCAAAGCGGCATGCTGGGCTATGTTGCACACGTTGGAGGTGGAGTGGGACTGGAAGCCGCTGGCGGCTTTGATGACGTCGGGTGGTCCGACCATCCATCCCACCCTCCAGCCAGGCATGGCATAGGCTTTGGCCACTCCGTTCACGATTACCCACCGGTCCTCCATGGAGGCCGCAATGGAGGAGAACTCCGCTCCGTCATAGACGAAGTGCTCGTAGATCTCGTCGGCTATCACCCAGATGCCGCGGTCCGACGCCCAGGCAGCCAACTCCCTCACCATCTCGGGGCTGTAAACGGCGCCGGTCGGGTTGGAGGGTGAGACGAAGATGAGCGCTTTGGTGCGCTCGGTGACTACCTTGTCCAACTGCTCTACGGTCACCTGAAACCCGGTGGTCTGATCCGCCAGCAGCGGCACGGGGACTCCACCCGCCAGCTGGATGGTCCAGGGATAGGAGACCCAGTAGGGGGCGGGGACGATCACCTCGTCCCCGGGGTCCAACAGGGTGGCGCAGGCGGCGAACACCGCGTGTTTGCCTCCGTTGGTCACCAGGACCTGCGACGGGGACACGTTCACTCCGGAATTGGCGTTGGTGGCGTCCGCCACCGCCTCTCGCAGGTCCGCCAGCCCGGGAGTGGATGTGTAGCGATGGTTCCTGACATCGCCGCAGGCTTTGGCGGCCGCGGCCACAATGTGGTCGGGAGTGGGGAAGTCGGGCTCCCCCGGCCCGAAGCTGACGACGTCGTGGCCTGCCTCCCTCAACTGTTGAGCCATGGCGGAGACCGCCATGGTTGCCGAAGGGGCGATGCTTCCGATCCGGTTTGAGATGCGATTCATAGGTGCAAGGTTAATAGGTCCTGCGGCGGGCGGCGATATGAATCAAGTCGCAACCGTCGGCCGGTCGACGCAGACGGGCCTGACCGGCGGACGACATGCCGGCGCTTCCGGTTCGGAAGGCCCGCCCATGCCCCTGATCACCGTCGCGGTCCTTCATATCCACCTCTGGATTGGAGAAATGTCCCGCCGGATTCAACGGATGGACTGTCGGCCAGGGGCGGGGACAACCCCGTCCTCAAGCCAATAGGATTGTTTTACGCCTTCTTTATCGGGCATGCGGTAAAAGGGGAGCGAGGTTACCTGAAGGAGAGTCATGAAAGAGCCGTCCGATCAAGGTTTGGAAGAAACGCCGTCTGTAGAGGAGACGGCGGAGGCCGGCACACCCGAGGCGAGGAACCGGATCCGCGGGGCGTTCGGCTTCCTGCGCGCACCCGCATTCTGGGGAGGACTGGCGGTTGGATTGGTGGCTCTCGGTGTCGGGGTGGGGCTCGGATTGGGGATAGACCGCTGGATGGACGATGACCGAAAACGAGACGCTGATGAGCGCGGGCAATTCGCAGTCCACGCCTTCCGCATGGATCCCTCCGGCGAGTGGGACAGGGAAGATCCGCCGTGGCCTGGGGGAAAGCGATTCCGGTTCCGCTTTCCTGCCGGAAAACCGGGGGATTGGACGGAAGGCTGGGAGGACAGGAAGCGGAGTGAGAAATGGAGATTCGAACAGGACGACTTCTCACCGAATGACGGACTTCGTGAGAGGGGTTCCTACCTCTCGGATGCGGAACTGGCGTTGGTGGAGCGGTTCATCGACGCCATCGAGGAGTTGATTGATGAGGTCGGGGACTATCTGGAGAAGGGAGGCTTCGATCGCTCCGGGGACAGGCAGTTCGGGCCCGCCTGGTTCTTCGAAGGTGACTTCTGGAAGGACTTTGAGGGGGCGCTGTTCGGTGATGAGTACCGGAGGGGGGATGGGGGGTTCTGGAGCTTCCCCGAAGGCTCCGGCGACGATGACCAGGACTCATGGGATGACGGGCGTGAAGACGAGGGCTTTTGGGGTGAAGAGGATGGACCACTCGGGGGCTTTGGGTTCCCATTCGGTGAGTTCCTTCCCGGCTTCGCGTTCCTGGAAGACTGCGAACTTGACTCCCTGGAGCTCCCGGATCTCTTCGAGAACTTTCCCGACGAAGAGGATGGTCCTGAGGACGCCGAAAGCCTGGAGGACTTCTTCGAGCAGATAGACGAGTTGTTCCGCGAAGCTTGCGAACAACCCTCAGACGGCTGACAGGCCGGTGGGGGATCGGTCCACCTTGGGTGGCCCGACCCCCTGAGTGAAGAGCCCGAGGCGACAAGTCTCTTCCTGGCGGGGAGGCCACGTGTGGGCCGTGGTCCGAAGGCTCCGGGGACTCTCCCGACTCCTCGCCACCCGGCGGATCCCGTTGCTAAGGTAGTGGGCAAACAATTCGTCTCAACAAGGAGGAAACCTTGACTCCCAGAAAATTCGGTTCCGGATTGACCCGTCGCCAGTTCCTCGGAGGGACATCAGCGCTCATGGCCTTCGCGGCAATGGGGGGCCTTTCAAGCCTGCTGGCCGCCTGTGGCGGAGGGGACCCCACCGATGAAGGGGCGGAGCCCGGTGATGACTTCACCGGCGAGTTGGGGGTGCTGATCGGAACCCACATGGACCCGATCAAGCAACTGCTCGAGCAGCACCAAGCCAACGTAGGCTTCGCTCCCAACGTCGAAGAGGTCACCAGCCCCGACCTGCGCACCAAGCTGACCACCTCTTTCCTGGCCCAGAGTTCGCCCTGGGACGCGGTGTTCGTCACCGCCACTTTGGGTGCCGAACTTCAGCAAGGAGAATGGCTCACCAACGCCGGTCCGTTCATGGACGAGCGGGTGAGGAGCGAACCGGACCTGCTGACCCGGGGCATGGGCGCGGTCGAGTTCGGCGGGGAGACCTGGGCGGTGCCCTGGACCATGGGCAGCCAGTTGCTTCACTGGAACAAGAAGCTCATGACGGATGCGGGGCTCGATCCCGACGCGCCGCTCGACTGGCATTCCACCCCCAACTCCTACGACACTTTCGTGGAATACGCCATAGCGATGACCGGGGAGCGCGACGGCGTCCAGTACTACGGACTCACCGACGCCTGGGCCGACCAGCACGTCTTGTTCACCTGGGGCGGCATGCTTCACATGCACGGCGGCACCTTCCTCGACGAGGAACAGCAGCCGGCCTTCAACAGCGAGGCGGGCGTGGAAGCCCTGCAGAAGCTGCATGACCTGCTTCACGTTCACAAGTGCATCGATCCCGCGGTCGGCACCTACACCTGGGTGTTCGACGCCACGCCCGGCTTCTTCGACGGCACCCGCGGCATGTTCATCTCCTGGCCGTTCGTGGCAGGAGTGGCGGCCATTCCAGAAGCGGCGCCCGGGATCGCCGGCCACAGCGCCTTCGCGCCCAACCCGGCGGTGGTCACCAGCGGTTCGGTGGACGGATCGGAGTTCTTCGGAGTCCCGGTCTATGCCGAGAACAAGGACGAGGCCTGGCGCCTCTTGGACCTGATCTCTTCCCGCGAGGGACAGAGAGTGGTGGCGCTGGGCGGATGGGGTTCCATCTACAGCGGGGTTCTGAACGAGCCCGACATCGTGGAAGCCTTCCCGTTCTACCCGGCTCTGGCAAAGGCCTACGAGTATCCCGTGGAAGGAGGATGGTCCGAGGACCGTCCCCGCTGGACGCAGTTCCTCTCGGACGAGATCCACGAGGTACTGGCGCAACGCAAGTCGCCGCAGCAGGCGCTGGACGATGCCGCGGCGGCCACCCTGGAAGCTCGCAGGCAGGACGAGGCGTAAAACCGCGCCCGACTCCATGACCCCGCAGGCGCAGGTGGTCGAGGTTCGGGCTGGCCGTACTCGCCGCCGCGGTCGTTTGGTCGCGGCGGCGATGGCGGCCCCGGCCGTGCTGGTGGTGTGCGCCGTGTACGCCTACCCGGCTCTCTCGACCCTGGCCTACAGCGTCTCCAAGATAGACCTGTCCCCCCGATTCCGGATCGAGGGGTTCGTCTGGTTGAGGAACTTCATCAACCAGTTGACCGATGCTCACTTCTGGCAGGCGACCTGGATAACCGTCTACTTCGGGGTGATGCTCTGTCTGCTTACGGTGGTGCTGTCCTTTCTGATAGCCCTCCTCCTGAACAAGACGTTCTTCGGCAGGGGTCTGCTCAGGGTGACCGTCCTGCTCCCATGGGCGGTTCCGCCCGTGGCGTCCGGGGTGCTGTGGGTGCAGATGTTCCATGCCGAGTTCGGGTTCCTCAACGGACTGATCAGGGCGTTCGGTGGAGAGGGGGGAATAATCTGGTTGGGCGGTTCGACCATCGCCCTTCACTCGGTACTGGTCACCGAGGTGTGGAGATGGATTCCCTTCGCCACGCTGTTCATCCTGGCCGGCCTCCAGATAGTGCCCAAGTCTGTCCGGGAGGCGGCCGCCATCGACGGCGCCGGTCCATGGCGTGGGTTCCGCCATGTGACCTTCCCGCTGATGCTGCCGGTGGTGGTGCCGGTGGTGATCTTCCTGTTCGTGTGGGCGATGAAGGTGTTCGACACTATTTTCGTTCTGACCCGCGGCGGTCCCACCCGGGGCACCACCACCCTCAACTTCTTGACCTACCGCCAGGGATTCGTACAGTTCGACTTCGGAAACGCGGCGGCCACCGCCTACCTCCTGTCCGCTCTGACGGTGGTGGCCATCGCCGGTCTGGGGTGGATGCTCTCCCGATCCCGGAGACTGGCGGGGATGTAGCGATGGTGGGCACGTCTTTGGCACGCCGCCTCAAACGGGTGTTGATGTACGCCGCCGCCGTGCTGGTTCTGATAGTGACGGCCTTCCCCCTCTACGGGATCATCCTCACCAGCATCCAGACCGAACCCGATATCCGGTCCCGGGACGTGGCGTTCGTCCCCACCTACATCGAGACAGAGCACTATCAGAGAATCTTCGACGAGGCCTCGGGCATTCCGGTGGCCGAGTCGATGGTGAACAGCCTGGTGGTGGCGCTGGCGACCGCTTTCCTGACCGTGGCGATCGCGGTGCCGGCCGCATACGCACTCCACAGGATGTCGGTTCCGGGAAGGAGAGTCATTCTCGGAGGGTTCGCCGCTATCTACGTCCTCCCCACTCTGTTGTTCGTCCTTCCCCTGTTCATCGCAGTGGTGCAATTGGGCCTCTACGACACCTACATAGGGCTGGTGCTTCCCTACACGGCTTTTACTCTGCCATTCATGGTCTGGATCATGGGATCTTTCGTCCGGGCCATACCGGTGGAGGTGGAGGAGATGGCCCGGATCGACGGCGCCGGGCTTCGCCAGTTGATGTTTCGCATCATCATCCCCCTGCTTCGGCCCGGGATCTTCGCCGGGCTGCTATTGGGCTTCATTCTCGCCTGGGTGGAGTTCTTGACCCCGCTGCTGTTCACCAGCGACCTTTCCATCCTCACCGTGACCCTGGGGTTGTTCCGCTCGACAATGGACATCGCCATCGGGCAGTTGGCGGCCGCCACGGTGATCACCGCCCTGCCCGTGATCCTCATCACCGCCATTTTCCAGCGCAACATCTCCGAGGTGGTTACCGCCGGGGTGGAGAGATGATGTGACCGGCCTCCGAGAGAGCCGTCCGGGAGTTCCACGCCCCGGACATGAGAGGAGTTGAACAATGGGCAATCAGATAGATGTAGTCATCCAACCGGTGGTGTTGAGATTCACCCTCCTGGATGACGAGGTGGTCTACTTCTTCGCAGCAGACACCGAAGCCGTCTTGGATGAGATGGAGTTGATGATGGGGATCAATCCGGAAAAGGACATGTTGTTCGACTCCAATCTCGGGTTCCTGCCGGTCTCCACCACCGTGCTGATCAGGGGGGAGAAGAACATCCTGGTCGACCCCGGCAACACCCACACCGGGTTCTACGGACAACTGGGCATAGGTCTGAAGAGGTTCGGGGTGACGCCCGAAGACATAGACCTGGTTGTCTGCACGCACTGTCACCACGATCACATGGGCAGCGCCGTCTGCATACCCGGCGTCGACATGGTGCTGGGTGAGGGAGAAGCGGACTTCTGCGAGGAGTTGTACGGTCCCGCTGATACCGAGGCGAGGCTCTCGGTGATGGGTCGTTTAATCGAGGTGGGAAGGGGAGAGGAGTTGGAGTTGATGCCCGGGGTGGTGGCTGTTTCCACTCCCGGACACACCCCGGGTCACATCAGCGTCATGGCCGAGAACGAGGAGGGAGAGAGGGTGATAGTGGCGGGAGACACGGTGATGACCCGTGGGGAATACACGGATCGGACCTTCTCCCACTGGTACACCAGCGGTCAGCTTCGGGACCTCCATTCCAGCCTGGACCGGCTCCAGGCCCTCGCCCCGAATACCGTGATGCCCGGTCACGACCGGGCCTTCGCTCCCCGGGAGAATTGAAATGGGCGCGCTGCGAACCGCGGTGGTGGGCACCGGAGCGATCGGTTCACTCCACGCCCGAATCTACGCCGAGCATCCCTACTCGGAGTTGGTGGGGATCGTGGACGTCAACCCCCGGACGGCGGCGGCCGTGGCCGAACCGTTGGGAGTCCCCTGGTTCACTGAGGTGTCGGATCTGCTGTCGGCCTGCGAATTCGACGCCGCCTCCGTGTCCGTGCCGGAGCACTTTCGGTACGAGAGCGCCATGCCCCTGGCGAGGGCCGGTAAGCACCTGCTGTTGGAGAAACCGCTGGCGCCCAGCCTGGCGGAGGCGGATCGCTTGATAGGCGACCTGCGAGAGACGGGCGTCCTCACCATGGTGAACTTCATCCTGCGATTCGACCCTCGTTATTCGGAGGCCAAAGCGGCGGCCGCCAGTGGCAGGCTGGGGGATATCCACACCATGTTCACCCGCCGCCGCGGGTCATACCTGGGAGCCGAAATATACGGAGTGTGGACAGATCTCTTGATCTCCACCGGCATCCACGATCTGGACGCCATGGCTTGGCTGGCGGACTCGCCCGTCACTCGCGTGTATGCAGAGACCATCTCTCGCCGCTTGGCCGAATACGGACATGACGACTCCGCCATGGTGATGGTGCGATTCGACAGCGGCGCGATCGGCGTTCTTGAAACCAGCTGGGTCATGCCCAACCGTCTCCCGGCCGGTCTGGACGCATGCCTGGAGGTGGTCGGAACCGGAGGGGCCGTCTTTGTCGACGGTTCCAATCATGGGCTGTCGATCATGGACGCAGAGGCGTACTCAAAGCCCGACCTCACCCACTGGCCGGTGATCCTGGACCGTGTGGGTGGGGACCTGGCTGCCTCCTTGGACCACTTCATCCGCTCGGTGAGGGCGGGCGTGGCCCCCGAGTTGACTCTCGATCAGGCCAGGCACGCCCAGGCGATGGTGGACGCCGCCAAACGGTCGGCGGCCTGCAACGCCCCGACCGAACTCACCCCTCCTCCCGGCTGAATCGCATCCACCCCGGATCAGGGCCCGAGTCTTACCCTCTCAGGATTCGGTGGCGAGCGGAGGATCGGCCCCGGGCGAGAGCAGGTGATCGCCGCCCTGGCGTCGCCTTCCGCCCGGAGCGGGATCAGGAACCAGATCCACGAGCCTCACCGCGGCTAACGATCACATCCCACCTTCCAATCGGTTAACTTAGGGGCAATGGTCCGAAACCAATCTGCAAACTCGGCGCATCTTGTTTCTGACGGGGGCGGCGTGGGGAAGCACCGTAACCCGGGTCCTGCAAGCTTTGTGACAGTGATCGGCTGATGGTCGGATCCAGCCCGAGAATCGGGGTCGCCTCGGTCTTCCAGGAGACCAACACTTTCAGCCCGAAGCCGACAGTGTGGGAGGACTTCAAGGTGCTGGTGGGAGACGAAGCGGTGGAGGCTCTGGCGGGGACCAACACCGAATTCGCGGGGGTGATGGCCGAACTGGAGCGACAGGGCGCCGAAGCTGTTCCCCTGGTCTCGGCTTATGCCCTCCCGTCGGGACGCGTCACGGAGGGGGCATTCCGGCGGCTTGTTGGGCTTCTGGACGCCGGCCTGGGGCAAGCCGGTCGGCTTGACGGGCTTGTGCTGGCCCTGCACGGGGCGATGACGTCGGAGTCGGTATTCGACGCCGACTCGATGCTGGTGGAGGTCGCCCGCCGGTGGTTGGGCCCCGCGCCGGTGGGGGTGTGCCTAGACCTGCATGCCAACATGACCGCCCGGATGGTGAATGTGGCGGATGTGGTGGTCGGGTACCACACCGAGCCCCACGTCGACATGGGGTCGACAGGAGAGCGGATCGCACGGCTCCTGACCGCCACCGTCCGGCATGAGATATCCCCGGTAATGGCACTGGCCAAACGGGCTCTGCTGATTCCCGCCGAGGGGATGCGCACCGATCTGGGTCCGATGTCGGAGGTTCGGGAACTCGCCGACCAACTGACCGTCGGCCGGGTGCTTGACATATCGCTCTTCCCGGTTCAACCCTGGTTGGATGTGCCGGAACTGGGTCTTGGGGTCTTGGTGGTCACCGACAACGATCCCGACCGCGCCTTGCTGATCGCCGAGGAGCTGGCATACGAGGTCTGGCGGAGGCGGGGCCGCATGGTCACGCCCCGGATCATGACGCCGTCGGCGGCCTTCGCCACCGCCCGTCTCTCCTCCACCAGGCCCTTCGTGATGGCGCACACCGCCGACTGCCCCACCGCCGGTGCTGCGGGGGACGATCCGATCATGGTGACCGAAGCCGCCGAGTACGCCGCCGACCTCAAGGTGATGCATTCGTTGCTTGATCCACGGGCAGCGCGCCACTGCGCCGGCGAGGTGGGGAATCCGGTGCGATTGGAGGTGGGTGGGGCCTTCAACCCGGCGGCCCGCCCGGTCACCCTGGAGGGCACCGTTGCCAGGGCAGGAGGGGGGACCTACCGGCTCTCAGGTCGTTCCCACACGGGAATGGAAGTCTCGATGGGGGAGTGGGCGGTGGTGATCTCCGGTTCCCACCATCTGCTGGTAACTTCCCAACCTTCCATCACCGCCGATCCCGCCACCTGGCGTCACGCCGGTCTGGAGCCCGACCTCACGGATGTGTTGGTGGTGCGATCGTGCAGCGACTACCGGCCGAACTATCCGGCCTCCGCGCCCGAAGCCATCACCCTCGACCTTCCCGGCGCCAGTACCCCCCGTTTGGAGAGCCTCCGCTTCCATCACGTCCCGCGACCCATCTACCCTATCGATCCCGCCCTGATCTGAGGTCGGCAGGTCCCTGGGCTAATGTCTTGGTCGTGACTGATCTGACTCCTTCCGAAATCGGCGTCCTCACATTCCTGGAAGACACCGCCGATGAACAGTTGGCGTTCGCCCGGGAATTGATAGCCACGCCCAGCCCCACCCCGCCCGGCGATGAACGAGCGGTCGCCCTCCTGGTGAAAGAGCGTCTTGAGCGGTTGGGCATGACGGACATAACCGAGTTGGCCGCGGTGTCCGAACGCCCCAACCTGGTGGTGAGGATTCCCGGTGCCGGGGAGGGCAGGAACCTCATCCTGTCGGGCCATCTCGACACCAAGCCGGCCGGGGACATGTCCCGCTGGGAGACCGATCCCTGGGACCCGGTGATACGCGACGGCGACCTCTACGGACTGGGCTCGGGGGACATGAAGGTGGCGGTGGCCGCCATGGTGTACTCGGCGGCGGCGCTGTCGCGCGTCGAGGGATGGCCGGGCCAACTCCAACTGGTGTTCACCGCCGACGAGGAAGCAGGCTCGGCACTGGGTTCCAAGTGGATGGCGGCCGAAGGCTACCTGCACGGAGACGCGGCCATCATCGGCGAGCCCTGCGGGGTGCTGTCCGAGTGGGAGCACATCGGGGTGGTCTCCCGGGGCGGGTTGCTCTTCAACATCCATGTGAAAGGCACCCAGATGCACTCCAGTGTCTCCGACCGGTTCGATCCGGTCAATGCCACGGTTGAGATGGCTTGGCTCATCCAGCGGATGCACGCCCGGATGAAGGGCTATCTCACCTACGAGCCGCACCATCTGGGGGGCCTCGGCCCCACGGTGAATGTGGGTGTGCTGGCGGAGGCAGGGGTCTATTACGGCGTGTACCCGGGAAACGCTTGGTTCGGCTGCGACATCCGTCTGGTGCCTGGCATGACCCCCGAAAGCGTCACGGCCGACTTGGAGCGCTTCCTGGATGACGCGAGGGCCGACAATCCAAGGCTTGAGGCGGAGTTGGAGATCATAGGCGGCATTGAAGCCACCGAGATTCCCTTCGACCACCCGGTGGTCAGCGCTCTCCAGCACGCCTCCTCCCATGTGCTGGGAAAGCGCCTAGAACCGGTCATCTTCCCCGGCGCCACCGACGCCTACAGCTTCCAGGCCACGGCAGGCATCCCTTCGGTGGCGGCCTTCGGCCCCGGCTACCTCCCCCGAGCCCACTCACCCAACGAACACCTGGCCGCCGGGGGAGTGTACGAGGCCTCCCGCATCTACGCCCTTGCGGCGCTGAAGTATCTCACCGAGTAGCGAATCGTTGTAAACTAGCGAAGACGATGGTCAAGATCGTCTGCTGGAACATTGCACATCGATATGCCGCTTGGCGGTTCCTGCTCGGCTGCAACGCGGACATTGCCCTCCTACAGGAGGCGGGGCCGCCTCCTGACGATGTAGCTAAGCAGGTCAAGGTGGACCCGGCGCCGTTCCATGATGCTGATGGCTACAAGACTTCGCGGGTGGCCATAGTGAAGCTCTCCGATCGAGTTCAGGTGGAATGGCTGAAGCCGGTGCCGATCCACGAGGCTCGGGGAGGCGACTTCGTAGAGAGCCAACCGGGCTCCATTGCTGCCGCCATCATTTCAGCACCGGGAGTGGAACCCTTCATCGCCGCCTCGATCTGTGCGGCATATGACAAGGTCCATCGATCCGTGGGCAAGTCGTCCATAGTGGACGCTTCCGTGCATCGGGTCATCTCTGATTTATCGCTGCTGATCGGAAACATAAGGAGACACCGTATTGTGGCTGCCGGCGACCTTACTGTCTGGCATGGCTACGGAAACAACGACTACTGGAAGCAGCGCAACGACACTGTCTTCGATCGCATGGAGGCCATAGGGCTTCCTCTGGTCGGGCCACGGCATCCATATGGACGACAGGCCGATCCTTGGCCAACCTGGTTGCCTAAGGACAGCCTGAACGTTCCCACCTTCCAAAGAATCGGGGAATCCACCGCCGAGGCGAAAGACCAGCTTGACTACGTGTTCGCCTCCCGGAGCATGGCGGATTCCGTACAAGTCCGAGCGCTGAACGGCGTTGAGGAGTGGGGGCCCAGCAACCATTGCAGGATAGAGATCGTTGTCACCTGAGGGGGCATAGCAGGTCTCCGTCGCCGGTCGGAAAACGGAAAAGAACGAGCCCGCCTGTAAGCCGGATTCTGTGGGGACCGTCTCCGGTCCCCGGTGACCATCCATCTGGGATCACCGTCGCCGGTGACCTCCTGCGGCTCACCCGGGACTGATCAACGGGCCATTGCGTCCCTGCTTAGCCTTGCTCCAGGTGGGGTTTGCCAGCCGCCCCGGTCACCCGGGGCGCTGGTGGTCTCTTACACCACCGTTTCACCCTTGCCTGTGCCTCTCCCGAGGCCATCGGCGGTCTGTTCTCTGTGGCACTTTCCGTCGGGTCGCCCCGCCTGGGCGTTACCCAGCACCCTGCCCTGTGGAGTCCGGACTTTCCTCAAGCGGAGGCATTCGCCTCCGCCCGCGGCCACCCGGCGAACTCGTTCTTTCCCTGTATGTTATGGCTTTGGTCGCCACTGGTGCCATGGGTTTGGGCAGGTCCTTGTGGGGGGGGGAGCCGACTCGTTCGGCAAGGTTGTCAGCGGCGGCCGGCCCACCATCCGGTCAGGCCGCCGAGGACCACTCCCAGGGCCGCAGCCGAGAGGACTTGGAGCGAGGTGGTGTTGGCCCCTCCCCGGGAGGCGAGCGTCACCAGGATCCCCACTATCAGCAGCCCGGTGAGCGAGCCGTGGAAACGTTGTCCCATGGCGACGGTCCTCCCGGCCACCCATCCTCCCACCAGCACTCCCGCCACCAGGCCCGCCACCGCGCCGCCCCCTCGGCTGTCCGGGCTGCCGAAACCGGGGATGATCTCCCAGCCGAGCGCTCCCATCCACCACTCGATCAGGGTCACGAGGGCTACCGCCAGCAGTCCCACCGCGGTCCCCATCACCAGCGCTCGCAACCGGACCCTCGGAATTCTCAAGGTTGTCGCCTTTCGGTTGAACGTTGACCCTCTGCCTGTAAGTCGAAAAGGGTAGAGTTTCGGGTATTCATCGCATAGCCAGGAGGAAAGCACCATGAAGCAGTCGTATATCGCGGAGTTGATCGGGACCTTCATTCTGGTGTCGATAGGGTCGCTGGCTGCTCTCTCGTCGGACGGGAACCTGCTGATCGTGGCCTTCGGGTTCGGGTTGGCGTTGATGATCGCCCTTTACTCGGTAGGTCACATCTCGGGTGGGCACTTCAACCCGGCGGTGAGTCTGGCAATGCGTTTGGGAGGGTCCCTGAGCACCACTGACATGATCGGCTACTGGGTGGCCCAGGTGGTGGGCGCGATACTGGCCTCGTTGGCGGTCCTCGCCATGGTCGGATCCGATGCGGTGGCCGACACCATGAATAAATACAAGGACACCGGGCCGGCATTTGGAGCCGAGATCCTCCTCACCGGAGCCTTCGTGCTTGTGATCATGGTGGTCGCCGGCCATGGTCTGGGTCACGCAAGGACCGTGATCTCACTGGCTCTGGTCGCCATCCATCTGGCCGGGATCCCGATTTCCGGCGCCTCGGTGAACCCGGCCCGTTCGTTGGGCCCGGCGGTGGTGACCGGCAAACTGGGCGGCATCTGGCTGTACATCGTGGCGCCACTGGTGGGAGCCGTCGTGGCCTGGGTGGTCACCAGGGTGGCGCGCACCGGTCCGGTCGACGCCTAAGCGGAAGACTCCTGTATGAATTGGTCCGAAGTACTCGGAAAGCTGACCGCCGGTGAGGATCTGAGCCGGTCGGAGGCTCGGGCGGCGCTGGACGACATCATGAGCGGGCGGGCGACAGCCGCCCAAACCTCGGCATTCCTGGTCTCGCTCCGTATCAAGGGCGAGACCACCGAAGAGATGGCCGGGTTGGTGGAGACCATGCGCGCCGTGGGGGTGAGGGTCTCGATCGGGGAACCGGTGGTCGACACGGCCGGGACCGGCGGAGACCGTTCCGGCACCTTCAACATCTCCACCACGGCCGCCCTGATCGCGGCCGGGGCCGGAGCCAAAGTGGCGAAACACGGAAACCGGTCGGCCTCCTCCAAGTGCGGGTCGGCGGATGTGTTGGAGGCATTGGGAGTGGGGATCGAACTGGACCCCCAACACACCGCCGAGATGGTCACCGAAGCGGGGTTCGGGTTCTTCTTCGCGCCGCGGTATCACCCCGCAATGAAGTACGTCGTGCCCATCCGGCAGCAACTGGCCATCCCCACCGTCTTCAATTTCCTGGGGCCGCTCACCAATCCTGCCGGCGCCACACGGCAGTTGATCGGCGTCTACGACAGCCGGATGGCCGAGCGCATGATCGGGGTGCTGTTACGCCTGGGGACCGAGCGGGCACTGGTGGTCCATGCCGATGACGGACTGGACGAGGTCTCGGTCTCCGGCCCCACCCGGGGGTTCCACCTGGCGGACGGCGAGGTGACGCCCGTTGTGCTCACCCCGGAGGACTTCGGCGTGGACCCGGCGGACGTCTCGGAGTTGACCGGCGGCGACGCGGAGACCAACGCCGCCATCCTGCGATCCGTGCTGGCGGGTGAGACCGGTCCCCGTAGGGACGCGGCCGTGGTCAACGCGGCGGCCACCCTGATGGTGGCCGGCATGGCCGGGACCCCGGCCGAAGGCGCCATTGCGGCTGCACTTTCGATCGACTCGGGAGCGGCCGCGGCGGTGCTCGACAGGGTGATCGACCTGAGCCGCTAGTCCAGGGTTGCATAGGCACACCAGGAGTGTCGAGGGAACGTAGGGTTCGGTCGATCTTATAGTTTGCGGCATGAAACACCGCCGCAGTTGGTTGGTCCTGGCCGTGACAACCCTTTTGGCGTTTCTTGCGGTTTCGTGTAGTTCTGGAATCGGGGAACCGGCTGAAGACTTCAACCTGGATTTGCAAACTGGAGGCACGTTCGTTCTCTCCGAGCAGAGCACCCCGGTGCTGCTGTTCTTCTGGGCGGAGTGGTGACCTGTGTGCAAGCGGCAGTTGCCGGATATCGAGACTCTGGGGGCGGATTATCAGGGTCGGGTGGCGGTCCTGGCTCCTGCAGTTCAATCGAGTCTGGATCGCGCTGCCGGGGTTGCCGAGATGCTTTTGCCCTCGGGCCTCGTGCCCTGGGGTCTGGATGCTGACCAGGAGGTTTTCTCGGCATACGGGTTCCGCGGCGTGCCTGCCGGCGCCATTGTGGCTTCCGACGGAACCCTGATTGACACCTGGCAGGGATCCAGGGACATCGATGAGATAGAGGACGCCCTGGACGATCTACTGCCGATGCCCGATGAAACCGCGGGGAGGGATACTGTTTCCTAGCACCAGGAGGCAGGGGCTCATGTCGAGTCGTCCGAGCCTGGCGGGAGGGCTTGCTTGATCCAAGGCGCTTTATACCTGCCAACACCTATACTTTCCCAAGATGAAGGGTCGCGGTCTTTGGTCGGGGATAGTCGGGGTGGTCCTGGTGTCTCTGGTTGCCGCGTCCTGCGGCGGAGGGTCGGACACGGGCGGGACCGAAACGACGGAAGCCCCCGCAGCCGCCGACGCCGTTCCCGATACGACGGCCGCTCCCACAACTACCACCGCGGCGCCCGCCACCACGACCGCGGGGTCCACCGCTACGACCGAAGCGGCGACGGCCACCACTGCGGCGACGGCCACCACTGCGGCTCCCGAGCCCGCTCCCACCGAGAGCGAAGCCGCCTCCGAGACGCCGGCCGAGGAGCCCGAGACCACCACCACAACCACGGTGCCGCCGTCGGAGCCTCTCGGGCCGCCGGCGGCCGACTTCACCCTGGAATTGGGCACGGGAGGGACCTTTGTGCTCTCGCAACAGACCACACCGGTGCTGATCTTCTTCTGGGCGGAGTGGTGACCGGCGTGTCAGCGGGAGTTGCCCGCTGTAGATCGGTTGGCTGAGGAGTACGAGGGCCGGGTCGTCGTGGTGGCGCCGGCCTGGAAGTCAAGCCTGGAGGACACCGCCGATGCCGCGGCGCAATTGATCCCGTCGGGGAAGGTGCTCTGGGGGCTGGATGAAACACAGGAGATCTTTGCTGCTTACGGGATAGGCGGCCAGCCCGCCGGTGCGATCGTTACCGCTGATGGGTCCCTGCTCGTCACTTGGCCGGGGGTGAGAGACGGTGGGGATCTCCGGGCGGACCTGGACGCGCTTCTGAGCGGGAGCAACTCTTTCTCGATCGGTTCCGATTCGGTTGGTTCAGCCACCCTGTCGAGTCCCGGGTGAATGACGTAATACCGACCTGGAGGTCGGTTTCGGGGCGGGTTTTACTGACACTCTGGGTCTTGGGCGGACTTCTGTTGGGTGCCTGTGGATCGGGGGATGAGGGTTCGCAGGTCGAGAGCGTCCCGCCACCGACTACCGCCGCGCCGGCCACCACCGCCCAACCCGAGGAGGCTCCATCATCCGATGTCGAAACCGCGGCATTGGAACAGGGTGAAGCCGATGACGTCCCCTCGACCACGGCTGCACCCGAGGCTCCCACCACCACGACGGTCCCCGTGCAGGTCGAGACCGGGGAACAGGAGGTGGACGGAGAGACTCAGACCACGGAGAGCCCCACAACCACCACGGAGGCCGCGAGCACCACTACGGAGGCACCGACCACCACAACCGCCGCCACCACAACTACTACGGAGGCTCCGACCACCACCACGGCGCCCACCACCACTACCACCAGGGCGCCCACCACTACCACCACCAGGGCCCCTGCCACTGCCAGAAGGCCGCCGACCACTACCACCACCACGACCCGGCCCAGACCTCCCACGACTACCACGACCACCACGACAGTTCCGACGACGACCACCACCGCGGCGCCGACTACCACCACGACCACCACCCAGCCGCACAACCGGGAATCCGCCCCCGACTTCACCCTGGAGCTGGGATCGGGAGGGACCTTCACGCTCTCTGCCGAGCCCCGCCCCGTCGTGGTGGTGTTCTGGGCGGAATGGTGACCGGCGTGTCGGGGGGAGTTGCCCTCCGTAGATGCTCTGGCCGTCGAGTACCAGGACCGGGTGGCGTTCGTGGCGCCGGCCTGGAAGGCGTCTTTGAGCGCCACTTCCAGCAGAGCCGACCAGTTGCTCAGGTCGGGGGTAGTGATGTGGGGTCTGGACGCGCCGCAGCGGATCTTCTCCGCCTACGGGGTGGGATACCAGCCGGTGACCATCATGATCGGCGCCGACAAGACGATTGTCAAGCAGTTGTTCGGCGCTCAGGGATCCTCCACACTACGGGCGGCGATCGAAGAACTGCTGTCGATCTCCGGCTAGCTTCGCTCAGGATCCGGTGTGGCGGTCCCGGCGTTTGACCGAGACATAATTGCGTTCTGATGAGACTCTGGGAATGGCTGCTGACCGGCGTGTGCGTTCTGGCGGTGCTGTGGCCGGCCCTGGAGGGCCGGCGACCTCGCCGGGGAATTGCAGCCACGGTCCTGGTGGCCGTCCTTGCCTGGCAGTTCCTGGCGGAGGGTTTCCGCTGGCAGCTCTGGGGGTTGTACGGGGTGGCCCTGGGGATGGCTTTGGGGGATGTTCTCACGGGGGAGCGACAACTGGTGTCCTACCAGCGCATCCGGAGAGCCGCCCTGGGTCTCCTGGGGATCCTGCTGGTGGTTACCCCGGTCTGGGCTCTGCCGATCGTGGAGATACCCCCTCCCACCGGCCCCTATCAGGTCGGCACCACCAGCCTGGAGCTGTCGGGGGTGGATCGCATCGAGGAGTACGGCCCACACCCGGGGACCTTTCGGCGGCTGATGGTCCAGGCCTGGTTTCCGGCCAGGGCGCCGGAGGGCGCCGAACCGCTCAGTCCCTGGGTGGCCGACCTGGATGTGGTCGGGCCGGCGATGGCCGAGTCGTTCGGGATCCCGGGATTCTTCCTGGATCACACCCGGTACACCCCCTCTCACAGCTACGGGGAGGCCGTCCCCTACCAGGGAGAGATTCCCGTGATCATCTACTCCCACGGCTGGCGGCTGTTCCGCAATGCCGCGGTACACCAGATGGAGTCCCTGGCCAGCCATGGCTACCTGGTGATCGCGGTTGATCACCCCTACGGGTCGGTGGCCACCGTCTTCGGAGACGGCGAGATCGCCCGCTTGGATCCCGAGGCCCTGCCCGATTCCGAAGTGGTGGGAGACGAGGCCTTCGAGGAGGCGGCCATCCGGCTGCTGGAGACCTATTCGGAGGATGTGCGCATGGTCATCAGGGGATTGGAACAGGGAGTGAACGGGCCCTTCGGCTGGCTGGCCGGGATGGCGGACCTGGACCGGCTGGGCATATACGGCCACTCCCTGGGGGGAGGCGCGGCGGTGAGGACCTGTCTCCTGGAGCCTGTCTGCCGGGTGGTGGCGGCCCTGGACGGGTGGGTGGAGCCGATCACCTCTGCGGAGCTCTCCGGCGAACTGGACGTGCCGTCGATGTTCATCCGCTCCGACCCCTGGCGGGAGTTGGAGAACGATCATGTCTTGCGGGGACTGGTGGAGCGGAGCAACCGCCGGACCTACTGGATAGGGATCCAGAACGCCGTTCACAGCGATTTCACCATCGCGCCGCTGCTCTCCCCTCTGGGAAGTCGCCTGGGATTGAGAGGTTCCATGCCCGCCGCCCAGGTGTTCGCGGTGGTGGACCACTACCTGGTGGAGTTCTTCGATCGGCACCTCCTGGGAGTGGGAGGGAGGGAGTTGACCGAGGCGCCGCCCGCCGGGGTCCTGTTCGAACTGATCCCCTAGCAGAGGCTGTGGCTCACTCCGGTCGGCCTCTCCCGAGGATCAGGTCGATCTGGCGGCCCAGGGAGAGGGAGTCGGCGGGACCGGTGATCCTTCCGGTGACCACCCCGTCGGGTCCGATGAAGTAGGTCTCGGGGATCCCGAACACCCCGAATGCGATGGCGGCGCGGCTGCCCGGGTCTGAGGCGTATCTGATCAGGGGAGAGACGCCCAACTCGTTCATGAATGCGATGGAGTCGTCGGGGCGGTCCTGGTACGCGATCTGGATGAGGCGGACCCCCGAATCCGAGAATGCCTCGGCGACGGCCAGGAGGTCGGGATGCTCGATGCGGCACTCGAGGCACCACGAGGCGAAGAAATTGATCACGGTCACCCGGGCGTCCGGTTCGGGGATCTCGATCTCGCCGGATCCATCCAGAAGCGGGAGGGTCATCACCGGGGATGGTGCACCAACCAGCGGCGAATCGGAAAGCCGGGAGTCCTCGGAGAGGCGGGTGGCGAACACCCCGGCGAACACGGCGGTGGCCGCCGCCACCATCACCGCCAGCACCAGTGCGGCCCGCCCCGGTCGCTTCTTCACGAGCACTCCTCTCCCGCTCGGGCCGAGGCCAACTCGGCGACCAAGGCCTCCTCGGAGGGAAGCGCCTCACTCGCCTCCTCCAGAAGGGGGACGGCTTCGGTAGTCTGTCCGGCCCCACACCACAGGACGATGGCTTTGAAGTAGAGCGCCTGGGGATAGCCGGGCGCCGCCAGAAGGGCACGGTCCAGGGTATCGATCGCCAGTTGGACCTCTCCCGACCCCGCCCAGGCCATCCATCCCAGGCGGCTCAGCGCTTCAGCCTCTTCCGCCGCGGTCGGGTCGTGTTCCAGGACGCCTCGATAGTGGGCAAAGGCCCGCGCGAAGTCACCGGCTCGGAAGTAGCGTCCGGCCAGGGCGAGGCGCATGCCGTTGATCTGGGGGTGGTCGGCATTGGCGGAGATCACCGCCTCCATGGTCTCATTGGAGTACTGGGACGGATCGAACTCCCCCCCGTCGGCGTCGGCCTGGTCTTCGGGCTGGACGAACCATCCAACCGAGATCACCAGTGCCGCCGCCGCGGTCCCCAGAATGGCGACGACCGTCACCCTCCCGGGTGTCCAGAATCGGGACCGGGAGTCCCGATCGGGAGACTCGGGGTCCGCCGGGACCGACGCCTCCCCGGCCAGCCTGAGCCGGGCTTCTTCTATCTCCTCGGTGTAGACCCGCCGGAGGCGCCGGGCGGTGGAGGGAGGTATCTCATCGGTGGCGAGCTGTTGTTCCAACTCCTCCAGGTCCCGGGTGGCTTGATCGAGGCGCGCCTGCCAGTGGCTTTCCTCGCTCACGGCGACTCCCTGACCGACTCCGGGGGTACGGGCTTTCTGAGGCGGTAATAGGCCAGGAGGAGACCGGTCACCAACGCGGCGGCGGGGAGCGCCCACAGGAGGGCGGTTCTGGTCTGGAACGGGGGATCGAGCATCTGTGATTGGGGATAGGCCGCCATGAGCCGGTCAATTATCTGTTGGTCGGATCGGCCTTCGGTGATCATCTCCCGGACATAGCCCATCATGTCGGCGGCGTAGGAACTGGGGGACTCGGCGATGGATTCCCCCTCGCACGCCGGGCAGCGGACCTGTTTTCCGATCCGATCGGCGCGGTCCTGGTCCACCGGGTCGGCGGTGGTCAGCGAGACGACCACGAAAGCGGCCAGGGCCACGGTCACCAGGGGTGAGGCCCAACGGAGCAGGCTGCGCATACCGGTGGGATCAGCCACCCGGTCGCGCTCCTTCAGTGGGGCGGACGGACCGCGATCTGCGTCGGTTCCTGCCCACCAGGGAATAGAGGCCTCCCGCTGCGCAGGTCAACCCGCCCAGCCACAGCACCCACTGGAGGGGAGCCGTGGCCGCTCGCAGCGTGATTGCCTGCTCGTCGATGCGCGTCACACTCAAGTAGATGTCCTGTGCGAGCGTGTGGTGGACACCGGGAGTGGCGATGGGCAGCGCCGAGGTCTCGAATTGGCTGAGGGCGGGTTCCGCCAGTCCCACCCGCCGGTCGTCCTTCCGGATCTCCACATGGGCGGAGCTCTTCAGCCGGTTGGGAGTCCTGGTGGTGGAGACCCCGGTGTGGATCAACTCGTATCCGGCGAACTCCACCCGGTCTCCGGGCGCCATCTCCACCCGGTCAAGAGTCTGAGAGAGGTTGGCGGTACAGGCGATGGCCACCGCCGCCAGCGCCACGCCGGCATGGGCCAGTTGTCCGCCCCAGAAACCCCGATCCGACCTGACCACCCTCGAGAGGCTCTTCCAGGTCCTCCCGTCCCGCCCCCGGGAGAACCGGCGGGCCTGGGACCAGAGGCGAAATGCGGCCACGGCCACCACCCAGGTTCCGGCTATGACGGCCATCACCACGTACCCGACCCGGGTGGCGGTGATGATCACCAGCACGCCCGCGGCCAGGGCAATCTGGAGGGGAAGATGGATGCGGGGCCAGACCACCCGGGCGCGGGCCACCCGCCAGGGGAGGGCAGGGCCGACGCCCATGGCCAACAGCAGGGCGAAGCTAATGGGGACGGCCATGCGGTCGAAGAAAGGCCGTCCCACGCCCACCTCCGACCCGGTGAACGCCTCCAGGGCCAGCGGATAGAGGGTGCCGGTCAGCACCACCATGGCGTATACGGTCAGCAGCAGGTTGTTGAGCAGGAAGCCCCCTTCCCGGCTGGAGAGGGACTCCAAGCGGGGAGGGGAGGAGATCTGTTGGGAGCGGGCCGCGAACAGGGTGAAGGAGCCCACCGTGACCACCACCAGGAACCCGAGGAGCGCGGGACCGATGGCGGACTGGGTGAAGGAGTGAACCGAGGCGATCACTCCCGACCGGGTGAGGAAAGTGCCCAGGATGGTCAGGGAGAAGGCGCCGATCACCAGCACGAAGTTCCACGCCTCCAGCATCCCCCTTCTCTCCTGCACGAGGGAAGAGTGGAGAAACGCAGTGGCCACCAGCCAGGGCATGAACGAGGCGTTCTCCACCGGGTCCCAGGCCCAATAGCCTCCCCAGCCCAGCACCTCATAGGCCCACCAGGCGCCCAGGGTGATGCCCGCGGTGAGGAACACCCAGGCCACCCGGGTCCACAGCCCGCTGCGGCGGAGCCATGCGGGGCCGGATCTGCGGAGGGCCAGGGCCGAGATCCCGTATGCGAAGGGGACGGTCAGTCCCACATAGCCCAGGTACAGGAGTGGGGGATGGATCGCCATCAGAAGGTGGTTCTGGAGGAGGGGGTTGGGCCCCAAACCGTCGGAGGGACCCACCGCCCGGGAGAAGGGGAAGGCGCTTGAAGCCGTGCAGGAACGGGCGGTGGCCTCCGTGCAGACTTCGAAGGGGTTGGCAACGGTCACCATCAGTCCGAAGAAGAAGACGCCGACCGCTCCGATCACCGCCAGGGCGCCCCAGTCGAGAGAGTCCGGTCCGGTTCCCCCGGCGGTCGCCCTGCGCCACACCGCGTATGCATACGCGGCGAGGACCAATCCCCATAGCACGATCGAGCCCTCGAGGGCCGCCCAGGCAGTGGCGATGTTGAAGGGAAAGGGCGTGTGGCGAGAATGGTGGTTCGCCACATAGGAGACGGTGAAGTCGTTGGCCAGAAGGGCGGCTTCCAGGACGATCATCGCCCCCAGTGCGGCGAGAACCATCACCAGGAGGGATCGGCGGAGAGCCGCGATGGAAGGAGAGGCGCCAAGCGGGTCCCGCGCCGCCCGCCATCCGCCGACCGCCAGCCATCCGGAGGCCACCAGCGCCGTCCACACAGCCAGGGTTCCGGCGAGAGAGAGCATCAGCGGGAGCCGTCGTCGGCTACCGGAGGCGCCTGGTAGTTCTCGTCGTGGGATATGAGCGCGCCGTCGGCCCGGTAGTGATCACCCAGCCAGGCCCCGTCCAGCAGCACGTTGACGTCCTCGTCGAACAGCAGCGGCGGCGTGTCGGAAAGTACCACCGGAATGGTGGAGGCGCCGTCGGTCACCTGGAACCGGAGAGGGTCAGATCCATTCTCAAGAGAGCCTTCCACCACGATTCCCGCCAGCCGGAAGCGCCGCCCGTCGGGGAAGTCGGAGCGCTGGTCCACTGCTTCCCGGGGGGTGAGATAGTAGACGAGGTCGCTGTCGATGTTGCGGATCAGGAAGGCTCCGGCCACCAGGATCGCCACCCCCACGAAGATCAAAAACGGCCAGCGGCGTGACTTCATCAGTCCGGGCGGCTCGTCGCCCTTCGCCACCGGATGGCCAGGCGGAGTATGTAGCCCGCCAGAAGCCCGGCCGTGGCCAGATAGGCTGCCCACACCCAGCCGATGTTCATGCGTCCGCCTCTCCCAACCGGGGGATCGTCACCGGGCTCCGCACCGGGATTCTCTCAGCCGCCGCAGCCTCTTCCATGCGGGCCAAAGTGGTCCGGAAGGAGAGCAGCGTGGCGTAGAGAAGCGTGAAGGCCGCCAGGTTCACCAGAAGGGCGGAGACCATTCCGCCGTCCATCTGGATGCCGTCGGGCCGGATCGTCAGCCCCTGGTGGAGGGTGCGCCACAGCTTCACCGAGAAGTAGACCAGCGGCACCTGCACCACTGCGATGGCGCCCAGCACCGACGAGCGGCGGGCTCGCAGGCGAGGGTCGGTGGTGGTGCGGCGCAGGGCCAGATAACCCAGGTACACGAAGAACATCATGGCCGTGGTTGCCAGACGGGCATCGCCCCAGTCCCAGTAGGTGCCCCACACCGGCTTTCCCCAGATCATGCCGGTGGCCAGGGCGATGGCGGTGAACAGCACTCCTATCTCTGCGGAGGCCTCGGCCACGCGGTCCCAGCTCATCCGGCGGGTGAACAGCCATCCGATGCTTCCGGCGGCCGTGACCCCGAAGGCCAGGAATGCCAGCCAGGCCGACGGGACATGGATGTAGAGGATGCGAACGAAGTCGCCCTGAAGGAGGTCGGGGGGAGAGGTGAACGCCAGGACCAGACCGATTCCGATCGCCGCGCCGGTCAAGACCGCCAACAACCTGTTTGTCACAAGGAAATCTCCTCCAGGGCCCGGGCCGACATCACTCCCGCGGCCGCCAGTCCGAGGTCGGCGATGACCAGCACCAATACCCATGTGATGATACTCTTGCCGGCCACCAGACTTTCCAGGCTCTGGGCGGCCCCCATCACCAGCGGCACCGCCAGGGGCGCCATCAGCAGGGGAGCGAGGCTGGTGCGGGCCCGGAGCCCGATGGTCACGTCCCCGGCCAGGGTGCCGAGCATGGCCAGCCCAGCCGCCGCCAGGATGATCACGGGCGCCATGAGCCAGGCGCCGGACGGCGGCCGGTAGTCATAGAAGATGATCACCGGGAACACCAGGGTCCCGGCCACCGCCGCCAGCACCAACCCCGATGCTCCGGACCGGCCGGCGAATCGGGCCGCCGGGTCCAGACCGGTCAGAGCCAGGGCGCGGCGCTGGGCACGGGTCTCGAGAGCCGTCTGGCGCAGCACGACCATCATGCCGAACAGCAGGGTGATCAGCCAGTACACGGGAGCGGCCAGGTCCCGGAGCAGGAGGGGAGAGGCATTGGTCGCCAGGGGGGCAATCCAACTCGCCACCACCGCGAAGGGAAACACCACCGTGAGCGCCTCCCCGCTTCGGAGTTCCACCCGCAGGTCCCGCAATGCGATGAGGCCCGCCGATCGCCAGAACCCCGCACTCACGTGATACTCCCGTCTCGCATCTCCACCACCCGGTCTACCCAACCCGACAACTTGGCGGCGTCGTGGGAGACGCACAGGACACCCCCTCCCCGGCGGGTTGTGGTCCTGACCAAGTGGTCGATGATCGGGGCGGCGTCCTGGTCGAGACCCGCGTCGGGCTCGTCGAGTAGGACCAGCCGGGGAGAGCCGATCAGCAGCCGGGCCAGGTCGGCCCTCCGTCTCATCCCGTTCGAGCAGCGCTCCGCCCGGATGCCCGCCGCACCGCCCAGGCCGACCTGCTCCAGGACCGTATGGCCCTGCGAGGCCGGGTGGCCGCCCAACCGGGCCGCGAGAGCCAGGTTCTCGCCCAAGGTCAGGTCCGGATAAAGGGCGGGCAGGTGTCCTGACCAGCCGATCCCGGCGCGTACCGCCGGGATTCGGGGGCTTCCGAGGGGGGTCCCGAGCACCGCTCCGGAGCCCCCCGTCGGTGTGATGAAGGTGGCCACCACAGCCAGCAGGGTGGACTTGCCGGCGCCATTCGGCCCGGCCACCCCCAGCGACTCGCCGGGCTGGAGGGTTAGGCGGCAGCCCGACAGCACCGGTACGCCACCCAGGGAAACGGAGAGATCGACCAGTTCAACCAGGAGGCGGATCGGGGAGGGCGGTTGGGCGCCTGATGGAAGGGTCACTCGCTTTGAGTGTATGGGGGTGGCTGCCGAACCCCTGAAACGGTCGGCCGTGCTCGGCCGGGACTCCTTGACACGGTGCATGGAGCTCTGTAGATTTCACGGTCAATCGTCAGGAGAGGACGTGAAGGGCGTGACTCTGAGTCCTGTCCGTCCTCTCGGAGATTTCGGCTAGGAAAGCGCAGGGACAGCGATGGCTAATGGAAAGATCGGTTTCGGCCTGGTGGGCACCGGGATGTCGGGCGGTTTCATGGCCCAGGAAATGAACCATGTGGAGGGCGGGGAACTGGTGGCGGTGTGCAGCCGGAACGAGGACAACGTTCGGGGTTTCGCCGAAGCCAATGATGTCAGGCATTGGTTCACCGACTACCGGGACCTGGTTCAGCACGACGACGTTGATGTTGTGATCGTCTCCCTTCCCTCCGGTCTGCATGCCGACGTCACCATCGCGGCGTCCAACGCCGGAAAACACGCCCTGGTGGAGAAGCCGATCGAGATCAACCTGGAGAGGGCCGACCGGATGATCGGCGCCTGCCGGGCCAACGGCACCAAGCTCGGGGTGATCTTCCAGATGCGCTTCGGCATAGTGGCCAGGACCCTCAAGGAGGCAGTGGACTCGGGTCGCCTGGGGCGGGTCTTCCTGGGCGACGCGGTCGACAAGTCGGCCCGCACCACCGCCTACTACAACTCCGCCGCCTGGCGGGGTACCAAGGAACTGGAGGGGGGCGGTTGCCTGATGACCCAGTCGATCCACATCATCGACCTGTTGCAGTACCTGATGGGCCCGGTGCGCTCGGTGATGGGACGGGTCGCCACCCACGTCCACGACATCGAGATCGAGGACACCGCCACTGCCGTGGTGACCTTCGAGAGCGGAGCCACAGGGATCATCGAGAGCACCTCGTCGGTCCGGACCGCCCTCAAATCCCGGGTGGAACTCCACGGCGACAAGGGAACGGTGGTTGCCAACGCTCAGTATGACAAGTTTCTCCTCTGGGATGTGGAGGGTGACGAGGGCCGGGTCGATGTGGAGCCAAGCTTCGAGTTGAGCGACATCGACGATCCCTGGGCCTATCCCCAGTCGCGTCACCGGATCCAACTCCAGGACATGGTGGACGCGATCCGTGAAGACCGCGATCCGGTTCTCACCGGGGAGGACGCCCGGGTGCCGCTGGCGATCATCATGGCCATCTACGACTCCTCCCGGGAAGGGAGGGAGGTGTTCCTGGACGCCTATCAACCGGGCTTGGGGGATTGATCAGCCGATCACAGGTTGAGGACGGCCTGACCGCCGGCAATCCCGGGGCCGGGGGACGGATTCAGTCGAGCGTTTCCAGGGGTGCGGTGTAGGGGAGGCCGAGAGCGTCGGCCACGGCAGGCTCGGTGATGTGGCCTCGCCGCACGCTCATGCCGTTCTGCAGGCCCGGGTCGGCTCGGATGGCTTCGACCGGCCCGGAGTCCGCCAACTTGAGCACGTAGGGGAGCGTGGCGTTGTTGAGGGCCTGGGTGGAGGTGCGGGGCACGGCCCCGGGCATGTTGGTGACGCAGTAATGCACGACGCCGTCGACGACGTAGGTCGGATCGGCGTGGGTGGTGGGCCGCGAGGTCTCCGCACAGCCGCCCTGGTCGATTGCGACGTCCACGATCACCGCGCCGGGCTGCATCTGTTTGACCATCGTGTCCGTGATCAGGCGGGGCGTCCGGGCCCCGGGGAGCAACACCGCCCCTATCACCAGATCGGCGGTGGGAACCAGTTGAGCCAGGGTGCGCGGGGTGGAGTAGAGGGTCCGGATCGCCGGACCGAACCGGGAAGCCAGGGATTCGAGGGTGTCGGCGTCGCGGTCGAGGACCGTCACGTCGGCGCCCAGCCCGAGCGCCATCTCCACCGCGTTGCGCCCGACGACCCCTCCGCCGATCACCACCACATGGGCGGCGGCCACTCCGGGAACGCCACCCAGCAGCACGCCCCGACCGCCGGCGGAGGCTTCAAGGCATCGAGCCCCGGCCTGGACGGCCATCCGCCCCGCCACCTGGGACATCGGCGCCAGAAGCGGCAGTCGGCCCGCGCGGTCGGTCACCGACTCGTATGCGATGGCCGTCGCTCCGCTGGCCACGAGGTCGCGGGCCTGCTCGGGCTGGGGGGCGAGGTGCAGGTAGGCGAACAGGGTGTGGTGGCGCCGCAGCCGGGCTCGCTCTACTGCTAGAGGCTCTTTGACTTTCACGATGAGCTCTCCGGCTTCGAACACCTCGTCCGCTGTGTCGAGAATCCGCGCGCCTCGGGCAGCGTACTCCGCGTCGCTGAACCCCGCCCCCACGCCGGCGCGGCGCTCCACGAACACCTCGTGGCCTCGGTCCGTCACCTCTGCGACGCTCTCGGGCGTGAGGCCAACCCGGCGCTCCTCGTTCTTTATCTCCTTGGGCACGCTTATTCGCATAGAGCCCTCTTGCCTCCGAGATTGGTATGCAATGATACATGCGTCATGTTGAATAAAGGGAGGGAATTGTGACCCTTATTTGACAATCCACGCCAATATTTTGCGTCAAAGCTAGGCTTTAGGCATCACATCGTTTTATGTACTCTTTTGACTCCATCGATTGCCTAATCCTCAACGAACTCCAGGCGGACGGGCGCTTGTCCCGGTCCGAACTGGCATCGCGGGTCGGGCTCTCCACGTCGGCATGCCATCGCCGGGTGCGTCGCCTGGAGGCCGAGGGTGTCATCGACGGATACGTGGCGATCCTCGACACGGAGGCGATCGGCCGCGACCTGGATGTCTTCGTAGAGGTGTCGCTGGTGAGCCAGAGCGAGGAGTGGCTAAGGCGCTTCGAGGAGGCAGTGAGAGGCTGTCCCGAGGTTATGTCGTGCCACCTGGTGGCCGGTGACGCCGACTACCTGCTGCACCTGGCGGTGAAGGACCACCGGGACTTCGAACGGATTCACAACCGCCACTTGTCTCGTCTTCCCGGCGTGGCCCGCCTCCGCTCCAACTTCGCGATCCGCACCGTATACGAGACCACGCGACACGTTCTATAGTCCCCGGCTTCCTTAACCGCGATCGGTGAACCTGGCGATCAGGCTCTTCCCGCCGCCCCGGCCACCCTTCTGATGTCCGTCTTCTTGGTGACTCGTTTCGGCATCCACCTAATCGCCTTCTTGAATCCCTCGTTGACCAGGAAAAAGGTGGTGAGAGAATAGAGAGCCACGATGAACGCCACGATCAGCAGCAGGGCGGTGTTGGTGTTCTGCACCGCCCCGCTGGCCAGGTACCCCAGCCCGGCTGAGAAACCCAGAAACTCGGCGGCGATCGCCAGCGACCAACTCCCTCCCATGGAGAGCAGCATGGCAGTGCGGAGTTCCGGAAGCGAAGCCGGCACTATCACTCTGAGATAGGTGTACAGCCGGGAGGCGCCCAGGGTACGGGCGCTCTCGACGTACCGGTCGGGCACGTTGGCTACCGCCGTCATCGTGGATACGACCAGCACCGTCCACACTCCGAAGGCTACGTACATGGTGATGCCGAAGAGGTTGGAGCCCACGACAAACTGCAACCAGGGAACCGCCACCAGGAGGGGGATCATCCGCATGAAGTTCATGGGCGCCCACACGGTCTGGCGCACCGCCGGCCAGTAGGGGAGGGCCAGGCCGGTCACAAGACCGACCGTCATGCCGACCACCAGTCCACACAGCAGCCTGATCAGGGTCAAACCGGAGTGATAAGCGATCGCGAGGAACACGGCCGGCCAGGTCCCCTCCCCACCATAGATGGGTTGGGGCGCCAGTCCCTCGAGAGCGAAGGTGGCGGGCCCCAGGTCCAGGGCGCGGACGGTCCAGAACCGGGACATTTCGAAGAAGGTGTCACCCAACACGTAGTCCCATCCGGGAACGATGGGATGCTCGAGAATTCCCGGAGGCGCGACGTAAGACGCCACCTGCCAGGCCAACAGCAACGCCGCCCAGGAGACGAAGAAGAGCGGGCTGCGACGCATTCCGGCCCACAGCATCGGCGGCCCCGCCGCGATCCCGCGTCCTGCCCTGGCCAGAAGGTCCTTGACCCGGCTCGTGCGGAACACAGTCGGCCAGGCCCAGAACAACACCAGCCCGAAAACGATGTAAGACCACGTGACGTTGATCACACCCTCACCATGGGTCCAGGTAACCAAGGGAAGACTCTCAGGCAACTGAATAAGCAGCCACGGGATCAGGACAGCCCAGACCAGCCAACCAATCCAGAACAGGCTTCGGAAGAGGGCAGGCCGTTTCAAACCGTCGTCGCCTCCTCACCGGTCACACACGAAGGAGTCAGCACCTTTTCTTTCATGCCTACAAACCCAGTCGGCGACCGGCGTCGGACCACCTGGTGAAAAGACGTATCACCAGTACCAGGATCCCGTCGACTACCACAGCCATCACGGCGAAAAAGACAATCAGGGAGACAACCGCGGTTGGCCCGTCGGAGAGGCCCATCGCGTAGCTCCACATGCGGATCAGAAACCCTCCTCCCATCTGTGGTCCCAGGACCTCCACCAGCGTCCCCAAACCCCAAGCTCCTGCCAAGGCGATCCGAAAACCCGCGGCGATCTCCGGAACCGTTCCCGGCAGGTAGACCCATCGGAAAATACTGCGGCGGCTTCCTCCCCGGGTGAGGGCCGACTCGATGATCTCCGCCGGTATGTTCTCGGCCGCCCGTCTGCTGAAGAAATACATGAGAAGGATGGTGTAGAAGGCAACCACCCCGATGGTGGTCAACAGCGGATACTCGATCCCGAACCAGATCACGAAGAATGGCGCCGCGATGAAAATAGGCGTGGTCCCGAAGAATCCGGCTATGGGCGTGACCAAGTCGGCAATCCACGGTATGAGCAGACTGGTCAGTCCCACCCCCAAGCCGACGATGGTCCCCACCCCAACTGCGATCAGGATGTTGCGGGTGGTCCGCACCAGGTGGAGAACGTACCCGAAGCAGTGATCGGGAAGGGCGGACATCCTACCCCTTTGGAACGCCACCTCTTCCAGCAGGTCCGGACAGGCGTGAACAAACCGCTCCCTCATCCGCTCACTGAAGAACAGGTTCTCCCCGAAGTGGGTGACAGCGTCGATCGGAGCCGGAACCAGAGAGTAAAGGGGCGAGAAGGGCGCGGCCACCAACTGCCAGGACAGCAGAAAGAGCACTATCCCCAGTACCAGATAGAACACGTAGGCAATCTGGGCGCGCCGCCTGATGCGGCGCGCTGCCTTTCTTACCTCAAGTACATCGGTGCCGGTCGTGGTCACTGCATCTCTCTTCGTCGCCCTCGTGGTCTTATGGATTCGCCCAAAGGCCGAGGCGCCGGGGACGTGATGGGCGCCTTCTACTCACCTATTAAGCAAACGCTAACGGAGCCTACCCGATAAGAGCAGTTCCAGACAGCGCTCAGCGCCGGCGCCGGGGTGCACTTCCCAGGACGTGGGCCACCGAGGTCTGGATGAGCGAGGATCGCCCGTGGTTGAATCTTGGGGCGACAGATGATGCCCAAGCAAGGGTGAAAACGCCCTGACCTGGGGCAAGGCTCTGGTTCTTCGCTCCGGGGGTGGGACTCGAACCCACAACCTTCGGGTTAACAGCCCGCCGCTCTGCCGAATTGAGCTACCCCGGAAAGAGTGGTCACAGAAGCCGGACAAACACCGACCTGCCGAGTCAAGTGTAGACGGATGGGGCACGAGGAAGTCTCCCTTTGTCCTGGTGGGCGGCCCCCGGAGAAAAGGAAATCCCCATAGGGTGTTTCGGCGCGTAACATCAGGATTGTCAATGAGCAAACGACTGGCGATTCTCGGTGCGGTGATGATTTTGCTGACCGCCGCCTGTGGCTCGGGCGGAGAGCCGGATCCGGCTTCGGCCACCGTTCCCGACACCCTGGAGTGGATCACCCCGGAGGAACTGGCCGGGAAACTCTCGGCGGGCGGCGCGGCGGTGGTGAACTTCTGGGCCTCCTGGTGTGGACCCTGCCGGGCGGAAGCCCCGGTGTTGCGCCGCGCGCATGAGGAATACGGTGGTCAGGTCCGGTTCATTGGAGTGGCGGTGGACGACGCTCCCTCCGACGCCTTCGCCTTCATGGAGTCACATGGCATTGCATTTGAGAACTATCTGTCGGAGGGGAATGAAATGATGGCCCAGTACGAAGCCTTTGGGATTCCCTTCACGGTGTTCACCGACACCGTGGGGGAGGTCCTCTACGTACACCGGGGGATCATTGATGAGGGCACTCTCAGTCTCTGGAGCGATGAACTCTCCCGTCTCGGCTGAGGGACGAAGCCAATCGCAAAACGCTTCGGTTCGAAGGTGGCGGGGCCGGCCCTTGCCAAAACAAACCCGATGTCGGGAAAACAACCGATGCTTGAGGGTTGTCGGTGTCTCACCCCTGGTGCACGGTGTTAGGCAGTCGCATCACCTCTCGGCCCGATCCGGCGTCGCTCGGTCCGCTGTCAGGGATCAAATCCTCGAGACCCGCACCTCTGCCGGGCCTGGCGGAGCGCGTCTCGATCCAACGGTACGGTGGCGGTGGGGGTGGGGCCCTAGCGGGAGGAGGGCCTGCCGGGTTTTCGCGTGTTAGTGATGGTTTTCGCGGGGATTGGGAGGCTTGGAGAGGCGGGGCTTTGAAATGGACCTGACTGTTCTGGGAAGGTCGGTAGGGGCGATGGCCGCCGCCGCCCTGGTGCTGTGGGTACTAAGGAGGACCCGCCCGACAGCGGTGGGGGATCCCTTCAACGATCTGTTGGGCGCGGTCCTGGTGGCGATCGGTGTGGGACGGGTTGCCTATCTGTGGGCGGAGGGAGTCAACGTGTTTTCCGACCCGATCGAGTTGATCCTGGTGCGCGGGGGCATCTCGCCGGTTCCGGCCGCGGCCGGGGCGGTGGGCTTCCTGGCCTGGACCTGTCGTTCCGATCTGGCGAACCGGATGGATTACCTGGCCCCCGCCGCTTTGGCCGGAGTCGCCGTGTGGGAGGCGGGATGCTTGTGGCAGGGCGCCTGTTTGGGATCGCCGTCGGGACTGTGGTGGGCGATGGCTCTGCCCGGGAGTGAACTGACCCGCCATCCGGTGGGCCTGTACGCCTCGGTGCTGTTCGCTGCTGCGGCGGTCTGGCTGTTGGTCCGGCCCCTCCCGTGGAGGGGCGCCACCGCGGCCGTGGCGCTGGGATGGGCTGCTGCGGTCCGATCGATTGTCCCTCTCTGGTCGGTCGGAGGGTGGGCGAACCGGGGATGGTGGTACCTGGCAGGGGTGATCCTCGGCCTCGCCGGCCTAGTGGCGGCGCGGTCGAGAGCCGAGGACAGCTGAGGAGAGTTCAAAGAGCCGTTGGGCGGTTGATCGCCCAGGCCTCCCAGGAAGCCCGCGGGGGAGTGGGAGCATGAGGAGAGCAGAGTGGGGAAATAAAAGCTGACCTGGCACAAACCGGGCTGTCCGGATAGGGAGTTCACTGGTGCGTGGTCCTCACCTTGGATAAGGACGCGATAGCGGCCGATGGCTATCGCCTGTTGATGAGCCTTGCCTCGAAGTCAGGTATGGCCATCTTGGACTCCAAAAGGAGAGGGAATCATGAAAGCAACGCTCGAACGACACAGGCTCAACAGCATCCTGAGGAAAGTCTCGGCCGCGGTGGGCACGGCCGCGCCCACGATTGTGACGGTGTCAGAGGAAGGAATCGATCTCGAGGCGATTGGAAGAGACGCGATCATGTACTGCAGGTTGGATGCCTCGGTGGAGGACCCCGGCGCCGCAGAGGTGACTCTCAGACAGTTCGTCTCGGTCGTGAAATCCCTCCCCAACGGGGAGGTGAACCTGGAAAGCGAGAACCCGGGATTGGTCATCTCGGGTGGTGGCACCCGGGTTGTCATAAACGAAGGGGACGAACTGTGCGGGTTTGTTCCTCCCGAGCCGGGGGGTTGCGGGGTGACGATCGACGGGGAGATTCTGCGGGCGTCCCTGGACGGGGTCGTTCCCGCTGCCGCCACCGACAATCATCCCATTTTCGGATCCGTGCGATTCGACAAGTCCGAGGGAAACCTGAGGTTGGTTGCCTCCGACACCTTCCGGCTGGCGGTCCGGGATCTGCCGGATGTTGCCTCCCCGGGGGTCTTTTCGGTGAGCGCCCGGGTCCTGAAGCGGATGTTGCGGTCCTTCGGGAAGGCTTCCGAATACCGGATCCGGGTGGCGGACGGTCACGTTTGGTTCTCGGTGGAGGGGATCGGCGAGATGGGAGTGGTATGCGACTGGTCCGAGTATCCCCGCTATCGAGGATGGGCGCCGCCCTGGGAGGCGCGGATCCTGTGCGAACGCGCCCCGCTTCGAGACCTGGCTTCCCGGGTGGTGGCCTTGGACAGGAAGTCACCCGCCCCGGTCAAGCTGGCGTTCTCCTCCGAGGGGATCGAGTTCACCGCCAAGTCGCCGGCCGGGATGGTCAGCGGTTTCCTCGAAACTGAGAATGCGGCGCTGCCCGGGGAGGTGACACTCCGATTCAACTCGTTGTTTCTGTCCGATGCTCTTGCGAACCTGGTTTCCGATACGACAGAGATCTGTCTGGCCGAGGATCCCCTGGCTCGCCCCAAGCCGGTCCGGATCGGCGACGGACGCCACTCCGAGGCCTGGAATCTGGTGATGCCCATGCGCGCCGGTTGAGGCCACAAGGCCCGATGGCCGAGTTGGGAGGATGCGGCTCTCGCAAGCCCTCGGCAGTTAAAGTCGATTAGCGACGATGACGGCGTTTCCCGAACTCCCGGACCGCAGGTTCGGGATCATCTATGCGGACCCACCCTGGGACTACCGGGGACAACTCCAGCACGCCGGGGTGGGTTCGGGAGACACCGGGGGCGCGGTCCGGCACTATCCCACCGTCGGTCTCTCCGACTTGAAGAAGCTCGATGTGGCCGGGATCGCCGAAGACGACTGCCTGCTGTTCATGTGGGCGACGAATCCCCATCTCGACCAGGCGATCGAACTGGGAAAGGCCTGGGACTTCAAGTGGGCCACGGTGGCATTCGTGTGGGACAAGGAGCGGGTGAATCCCGGGTTCTACACCCTGAGCCAATGTGAGCTGTGCCTGGTCTTCAAAAGGGGTCGGATCCCCGCGCCGCGGGGGGCGAGGAACGTCCGGCAATTGGTGCGCCGCAGGCGGGGTTCCCACTCGGAGAAGCCTGAGGAGGTCAGAAAGCGAATCGAAGACATGTTTCCCACTCAGACCAAGATCGAGTTGTTCGCCCGCACCAGGGTCGAGGGGTGGAGCAGTTGGGGATTGGAAGTCATGATTCCTTAGAGGGTCCCTCGCCGGATGCTCAACCGAGACGAGTAAAAACCTCCTGTCCTCGCAGGCCCGAGCTTCAATCCCGTGTTATCTTCCTAGAACTAAACGTAGTGTTCCCTTTCGAGCCGACAGGAGACGCGGTAGCCGGCCAGAGGAGAGAAGAATGGGTCCGATGTATTCGTCAGTGAGTCCGCCCCTATATACGGCAAAGGGCAGGCTGGAACGAAAATACTACGAGCGAGAGTTGCGCAGACTCCAGGAAGAGTTGGCGATGCTTCAGAGATGGATCGTCAATCGGGGTCTCAGAGTCCTGGTGATCTGCGAGGGACGAGACGCGGCCGGCAAGGGAGGCGTGATCAAGCGCATAGTCGAACGACTCAATCCCCGGGTGTGTCGGGTGGTGGCGCTGGGGGTTCCTACCGAGCGCGAGCAGACCCAATGGTACTTCCAGCGATACGTGGCTCACCTGCCGGCGGCGGGAGAGATGGTGCTCTTCGACCGGAGTTGGTATAACCGAGCGGGGGTGGAGCGGGTGATGGGGTTCTGCACCGAGCAGGAGTATCAGGAGTTTCTGGTGACCTGTCCCCAATTCGAGCGAATGCTGATCCGTTCCGGCATCCAGATTATCAAGTACTGGTTCTCGGTGAGTGACGAGGAGCAGGAACGGCGGTTCCAGGCGCGGCTCACGGATCCCCGGCGCCGGTGGAAGCTGAGTCCAATGGATCTGGAGTCCAGGAAGCGTTGGGTCGATTACTCAAGAGCGAAGGACAATATGTTCGTACACACTGACATCATCGACTGTCGCTGGAATGTGGTGAACGCCGATGACAAACGGCGCGCCCGGCTCAATTGCATCAGGCATCTGTTGAGCAGCATCCCTTATCACCCGGTGGACGTTCCTGAACTCAGTCTTCCGGATCGCCAAAGCGGGCAGGAATACGTTCGCCCGCCCATCACCGAACAAGCCTTCGTTCCCGATCTTTATGTACCCCAGCCAGGGTCAAAGACCAAGAAGCCGAAGAAACGGAAGGAGCAGGCCCGTCTCGGCAACGGTGGTCCGACCCGGACATAGACATTGCCACGGTGAGTTGATCGATCGGGTTGCCACCGGGATGTTCCTGAGCGCGGTCAGGGGGAGGCGGGTTCTCTACGCCAGGACAACTGGCGTGGCAATGGTCACCTGGCCCTAGCCATGGGACAATCGCCCTCGAATACTGGCCGCAAACAGTCGGTTGTCGTTGTCGGCGCGGGCATATTCGGTTTGGCCGGAGCTTTGGAGTTGAAGGAGAGGGGATACGGGGTCACCTTGATAAACGCCGGTCCCATACCGCATCCCTCCGCCGCTTCCAACGACGTGAGCCGGATGGTGAGAATGGATTACGGGACCGACCGGCTGCACTGTCGTCTGGGCAATGAAACCATAAGCGGTTGGCACCGGTGGAATGAACGTTGGGGACGGGACCTGTACCACCAGGACGGCCTTCTGTTCCTCAGCAGCAGACCGTTGGAAGACGAGGGTTTCGAGGGCGATTCCTACCGCACCCTCTCCGAGGAGGGTTGGTCGCCGGAGAGACTGGGTTCAGCTGAGATCGCCACTCGGTACCCCCGGTGGAACGCCGATTACTACGTCGACGGCTACTTCAATGCCAGAGGTGGGTGGGCAGAGGCAGGAACTGTTGTTTCCCTCTTGGCCGAGGAGGCCAAGGCAAGGGGCATCTGTGTTAAGACCGCGGAGGTGTCGTCGATCAGCCGTGGGAACGGACGTGTCTCGGGGGTGGTTACCGCGGACGGGACGGAGATCCGAGCCGATCGTGTGGTCGTGGCGGCCGGAGTGTGGACTCCCTCACTTCTTCCGGAGTTGGACGGCTTCCTCCGACTGTCGGGCCAGCCCATCCTCTACTTCAAACCGGCCGACCCGGAAGCCTTCCGACCACCTCTATTCCCGCCCTGGGGAGCAGACATCGCCACCACCGGCTGGTACGGTTTCCCCGCCAATCGGGAGGGGATAGTCAAGATCGGCGTCCACGGTCCTGGGTATGCAGTGTCGGCGAACGCACCCCGCGTGCCGCCCGGGGATGAGGACGAAGCACGTTGCCGAGAATTCCTATCCCATTCCCTGCCGGCCCTGGCGGATGCTCCGCTCGATGCCTTGAAGATGTGCGTCTACACCGACAGCTTCGACGGAGACTTCCTGATCAGCCGCCATCCGGGAGTCGAGGGCTTGACAGTGGCGAGCGGCGGCAGCGGCCACGGATTCAAGTTCGGCCCCGTACTGGGCCGGCTCATCGCAGACACAGTCGAAGGTACCCCCAACCCCTACCTGGACCGCTATGCCTGGAGGCCAGTGGGCGACCCAGCTACCGAAGCTTCCAGATACGTGGGTTAGCCACCTGTAGATCAATCGTCAGAAGTCTGGACTTCCAGCTCGTCGGCACTGTAGCCAAAAGCGATCAGGAAACGGTGGGCTTGCTTAACCGACTCCAGACGGCCGAAATTCACATTTACGTGATACTCACCCACCTTGGCTCTATCAAGTTTGGGGCTAAGGTCGCTTGCGTCTTTGCTGATGTACCACCACTGTCTACCTCGGAAGGCCTTCTCATTGCGGACTCGGTCCGGGAAATCGTGTGGATGCCGGGCCTGGAGTGCAGCAACCACTGCTATCAGCATTTGTCTGTAGGAATTGCCGGGAAGGGCCTTCCCAAACAGTGTTGCACCTCGGTACCTGGACAATGTCAGGTGAGTCGTCTTCCCGGAGCCGCCCCTCGTAGGTGCTGTAGTAGGTTGGGAGCTGTACGTAGTAGGGGAAACGGGTTTCTTGGGAGTTTGCGTAGACGACGGTGGCTTTGGTTTGGGAGGCGATGTCACTCCGCGGTAACGCCGGATCGCTTCATTCACCAGGGGTGCCAATAACTCGAGGTGGGACTTGGTAAGGGGCTTGATTCCGACTCTCCTGCCGACCAACTTCAGGAAATCTTGAGAGGGAGAGTGCAATTCCTGCGTAACGATCTCGTTGACCATCCTTCTGTATCGCTCCCGTTGGGCTTGTTGGTGAACTCCATCCTGCTGCACCTGGCTCCTTGTCAGGGTCTCAAGGTGGTGCATGTCGTTGTCGGTGAGGTGTGTTACATCCACTCGGTGAAAAGGCGTAGCATCCATGACGTTGGTTTTTTCCAGGTCTGTGAAAAGCCGGTACTCCACTCCGTTGGTAAGGAGGGCCGCCGCCGCTTCTGAGAAAGTGAAGTATGACCGCAACTGGTTGGTTTCCTTTTCGGACAGTTTGACTCCTGCCTTCTTGGCTTCCACTGCTACTTTTACATCTGCCTGTCCAGACAACACATAGTCAATCTTTCCACCCAACTCGGTAGATACCTCCAGTGTTACCTGTTCTGGATGACTGGGATCGTATCCAAGGCACCGCAGGAAAGGCTCTATCAGGCTGTTCTTGGTTTGTGCCTCGCTGTTCTTGATCTCTGGGTATGCCTGAATAAGGTTGGAAACACGGCTGGCATGCTCCATGATCTCTGCCCTGAACATGAGGACATTGTAAGCATCGCGACTTGCTGAGTCGCGAAATGTAGTTCTCGCGACCTGCTGGACCGGGCTTCCGCATCTTTGGATGATGGTGATGTGTTAGCCGTCCTCGCGGGACTTGCTTGCGAAGTTCTCTTGCATTTGGTGTTTGTTTTGCCAACTTCGGCGATATAATGCATTGTTTTGTCGCACCCCCCGTGGTATAATGGTACACATGGAAAGAACAGCTAACGGCCGGCCGGTCATCAACGAGATGGGTTCGGTTCTACCCAATCTGGCCGTGGGAGACGCGACCCTGGAACAACTCCAGGACCGCTTGCAGTCCACCATCCGGGTGGAGAACCAAGCCGCAGCCGTGCGTGCCGAGACGCTGGCGGAGTTGACCCGTAGGAAAGGGATCCACATCACCGAGATCAACCTGCGGGAGAAGGGTTTGCGGCCTAGCCGCAAAGCCCGCTCGGAAGTGGAAACCGCGGTGGAACTGGAAGAGCTGCCCAAGACGTCAGAGGGTCTGCGGGACGGTGAGATTCCCTACGAGAACGCCCGGATCCTGGCGAAGGCCTCCCAAGAAGGGGAGATAGACGAGACAGAATTGGTGGGCAAGGCCCGTACCCAGTCTCCGGACAAGTTCGCAGCAACGGTTCGCAAGTACCAACAGCAACGCTCCGAGGATGATGGGATGTCCCGCCTGGAGCATCAACGCTCGCAGAGGTTCGCCAAGATCAAGACCGACCGTACAGACGGTATGACGGTGTTGTACGGTCGGTTCGATCCGATCACCGGTGCTCTGTTGGAGACGGCGTTGTCGCAGAAGATGAACGAACTGTGGCGGGAGGAAGACCCCCGGGCAAGGTGCTCTCCGGGTCAGAAGATGGCAGATGCCCTGGCGGGATTGGTGACCAGAGAGGACACCGGCGAAGATGGTAAGCCTCCCCGCGGTCCCAGGTTGTTGTTGATCGCCGACTACGACGTGGTCTCCCGGGAGCTTCGCAACGGGCGTCTTGGTGACGGGACTCCTATCCCGGTGGAGAAGATCCGGGACCTGGCCTGCCAATCGGACATCCTCCCCGCCATATTCCGGGGCATGTCACAGCCGATGGACCTGGGACGGTCACGACGGGCCGCTTCACCGGCCCAACGGATCGCTCTCGTAGCCCGGGACAAGAACTGTGTGGGATGCGGCGCCAATGCCAACTGGTGTCAAGCCCACCACATCATCCCCTGGGCGGTGCAGGGAAACACCGACCTCAACGACATGTGCCTCCTATGCAGCAGGTGCCACCACAAGGTTCACGACGACCGGTGGCAAGTACGCAGGAAACCATCCGGCCAGTACTACCTCAAACCGCCCCTGAAACACGATCGGCCTACAAGCGGTCGGCGCAACAGCAACTACCGAAACCGCCGAAGCCCTTTCAAACAAAGAAAATGAGCCCCCATCCCACCCTTCACCGGCAGGCTGGCTTATCCGACCAGGGTGCGTCCCAGTTGGCGGGACATGGCGACCAGGTTGCCCTGGGAGTCCCAGATGTAGCAGTCTTCTTCGAAGGTTCCTTCGAGGAGGTGGCTGCAGGCCAGATCGATGGTCAGCCATCCCGGATGCGGGCGGGCCCGGAAGTGAATGGTCAGCTCCAGCGTCGGCGCCCATCCGTAGTAGCCCAGTTGGAAGACGGCGGGAGGGAAGCCGTCGGCGAACACCGGAACAGCCATGAGGTCGGGTGGGCGGCCGTCCGCAAAACGCATCCGGCCCCGGGCCTCCGCCCTTCCGGTAGGCCGGCCTGCGGCCCCCATGGCCATCTCGTGGGGCATCAGGAAGTCGAATCGTTCGATAAAGGTGGATGCCCCTCTCTTCTGAGGGCCGCCCTGCAACTCCGAGTTCTCCGGCAGGCTCGAAGGGGGACGCAGAGGACCGCTGGGACCGGTGAGGGTGGACAGGTCGCCCCAGGTGATCAGCGAAGTGACGGTCACCCTGCCGTTCTGTACCAGATCGACGGCGTTGACCGAAACGCTGCGACCCCGCTTGATCACCCGGCTTGCGACCGTCGCCTCACCCGGCATGGTCGGTCCCACGAAGTGGCTGGTCATCGAGAGCGGGTCGGGGTGGGCCACCCCCTGTCCTGCTGCCACCAGGCACAATGCCATCAGGTAACCACCGTTGGGAATTCCGTCGATGTTCCACAGGGGACTCACCCGAGCGGCCCACTCACCGTCGCCGATCTGGGTCAGCGCCTCTCGTGTGTCAGTGTCGAAGAGGTACTCGGTCATGGTTGCTTCCTGCCGCGGCCTGGTGTTACGCCGGTGGTCCCGGGCGGGGCCGCGATCAGCCTAACCAGAGTTGGACGATCCACCCAACCGCCAATCCGTAAGCTCCGGCCACCACGTCGTCGCCGGTTACGCCCCAGCCCCCCGGAAGCCGTTCCGCCCACCTCACGCCCGGAAAGCCGGTCTTGGTGATGTCCACTATTCGGAACATCACCCATCCGGCCACGGCTCCGGCCAGACCCAGACCCACCACCGCCAGGGTCGCCCCGGCCGCCTCGTCGATCACCACCCAGCCGGGATCGTCCGAGAAGGGATGCGAGGCCCACACCGAGACTCCCGCCACCACGCCGGCCAGGAGGAGTTGCGCCGGCCACCCCAGCCCTCCGGCCGCCATCCCCGCAGCCAGCCCCACCGCGGCGCCCAGGGTTCCGGACCCGGCGTCGGATCCCGTCACCTTGCCAACCAGCAGACCCACCCCGAACAGAGAGGCGATAGTCCTGCGCATCGTTTCCCAGGTTACCGGGGCTGTCGAGACCGGAACAGAACGGACAATCCGAAACGTTCGGTTAATCGGCCTTCCGAGTGTGCCAAACTAGAGGCGCATGGAACCCTCAATGTATATCTGGATGGACGGTGAGTTGGTCCCCTGGGACGAGGCTAACGTCCACGTGCTAAGCAACGCCCTCCACTACGGAACCGGGGTGTTCGAGGGAATCCGGGCCTACGAGACCGACAACGGGACGGCGATCTTCCGCCTGACCGAACACCTCGAGCGGCTCCATCGTTCGGCCCGGGTCTACCGCGTGCCCCTCGAATGGTCGGTAGAAGATCTCGCAGAGGCCTGCCGGACGGTAATGAGGGAGAACGAGTTGGAGGCGGGATACATACGCCCCCTGGTCTACTACGGGCTGGGGGCGATAGGCCTCAACCCGACCGGCGCCACCTCCCACACTGCCATCGCAGCCTGGAGATGGGGTGCGTACCTTGGAGAGGAAGGGGTCTTGAACGGCATTCGGGTGGGGGTGTCCTCCTGGCGGCGGATCAGTCCGGCGGCCTTCGTGCCGGTGGCCAAGGGATGCGGGCAGTATCTCAACAGCGTGATGGCCAAGATGGAGGCGCTCAGCAACGGCTACGACGAAGCCCTGTTGCTCAACGGCGACGGGAACATCTCCGAAGGCAGCGGAGAGAACGTCTTCCTGGTGCGAGACGGCGTGGTGCTCACCCCTCCGATCTCCTCGGGGATCCTGGACGGCATCACCCGCCACACGGTGATGACCCTGCTCTCCCGGGACGGCATCGAGATCCGGGAGGCCACTCTCACCAGGGGCGATCTCTTCAACGCCGACGAGGTCTTCTTCACCGGCACCGCCGCGGAGGTGACCCCGGTGCGGGAGATCGACGCCCGGCCGATCGGGACCGGTCGTCCCGGACCAGTTACCCGGCGCGCCCAGGAACTCTTCGAGCGGCTCACCTCGGGCGGCGACCCGGACCTGGGAGAATGGCTCGAGTATGTCTGAGCGGTCCTCGGCGCCTTCTGCCTAGATGCCTCGCCAACCCAACATCGATCCTCCCGACCAGGATCTCCCGCGGGCGGTTCTCGCTCCTGCCGCGCCTGCTCGGTGGAGCCCCACCCGACCGGGGATGATCACCGCACCCGACCAGGTCACACCGGGCGGTCTGTTCGGTCGCCCCGGTCCCGACACCGGTTGGGCGTTTCGGATCGTCCGCCGGGCCGGCCTTCCCGCCGACGAGATGCGGGGAGAGGCGGTCCTGGTGACCCTGATGGCGGCCCGGGCCTCTCTCTTCGGTCGGGCGCCGGTCCCCGAAGACCTGGAGGTGGCCCGGATCCTGATGGGTTACGAAGAAGGTGCATCGGAGCAGGTGGTGGAGCGCGGGCGCCGGTGGCTCAAGCATTCCCGCCACGAGCCGGTCCCGGGAGCAGCCGCCGCCGAACAGGTCGGATCCGATCTTCTGGTCATGTCGCCTGGCGATCTCCGGTCAGCCCTCGCCGCCGGGGGCTGAGTTCGTTGGCGAAGATCGTCCGGTTTCGCCACGGCGACGACATAGCCTATGGAGTGGCGGAGATGGAGGGGGTCACCCTCTATCGGGGCTCTCCCTTCGTGGTGTGGGAGCCGACCGAGACGATGCTGGGCTGGGATCAGGTGAGGGTGCTGTCGCCGGTGCTCCCCACCAAGGTGGTGGGGGTGGGCCGCAACTATGTCGATCCTGACGCACCGTACCCGGGGGAACCCTTTGTCTTCTTGAAGCCCACCACGTCGGTGGTGGGTCCGGGCGCCGAAGTGGTGATTCCCCCGGCCGTGTCGGTGATCAGCCACGAGGCCGAGTTGGCGGTGATCATGGGGAGGGTGGCCAGGCACATCCGGGTGGAGGACACCGGAGCCTACATACTCGGCTACACCGCCGCCAACGACATAACCGCCCGGGAACTTCTCGACGACCCCCTGAATCTCACCCGGGCCAAAAGCTTCGACACCTTCTGCCCGCTGGGACCGATGATCGAGACCGAGTTCGATCCGCTGGAGCAGCAGGTGGTGGAGTGTCTGGTCGATGGTGAACTGCGCCAGTCCGGTTTCAGCTCCGAGATGATGTTCGGCCCTGGAGAGTTGGTCTCCTACGTGTCGTCCATGATGACTCTGCTTCCCGGGGACGTGATTCTCACCGGCACTCCCGACGGGGTGGGCCCCGTCTATGAGGGCAACCTCATGGAGGTGCGGATCGAAGGGATCGGGTCGCTGGTCAACCCGGTGGTGCGAGGATGACTCCCCGGCTGAGGGTGGCGCCGTCGCCGACCGGGCTTCTCCATGTCGGCACGGCCCGGGCCGCCCTCTTCAACTGGTTGTTTGCCCGCCGCCACTGCGGCGTCTTCATAGTCCGGGTGGATGACACCGACCGGCAACGGTCCACTTCCGACTTCGAGACGAAGATCCTGGAAGCGCTCCGCTGGCTGGGAATCGACTGGGACGAGGGGGTGGAGGTGGGGGGTCCGCACGGCGCTTACCGCCAGAGCGGAAGGTACGAGCGCTATCGGGAGGTCGCGGAGCAACTGCTGGAAAACGGGGCCGCCTATCGATGCTTTTGTAGCCCCGAGGCGCTGGCGCAACGCAGAAAAGAGGCTCAGCGGGCGGGACGGCCGCCCGGGTATGACGGACGCTGCAGGTCGCTGGATGTCCGGGAAGCCAAACGCAGGCAGCAAACGGGAGAGAACCACGTGGTGCGATTCGCCATGCCGCGCCCGGGCGTGACGGTCTTCGAGGACCTGGTGCGGGGCGAGGTCCGCTTCGACCACGAGGTCATCGACGACTTCGTGATCCTCCGCAGCGACGGATCGCCCACCTACCACCTTGCCTCCACCGTGGATGACGTGGACTATCAAATCACCCACGTGGCCCGGGGAGAGGACATCCTCCCTTCCACGCCCCGGCACATCCAGATAACCAGGGCGATGTCCGCCCCTGAACCGGTCTACGCCCACCTTCCCTTGCTCCACGGCCAGGACGGACGCAAGCTCTCCAAGCGCCACGGAGCCACCGACGTGGGCGAATACCGTGACAGGGGATTCCTTCCCGAGGCCCTGTTCAACTACCTCTCGCTCCTGGGATGGTCGCTAGGTCCGGAGGCGACGGTATTCAGCCCTCAGGAAGCCGTGGAGGCATTCGACCTTGCCGATGTCTCCTCCAGCCCGGCGGTCTTCGATCCCGTGAAGCTCGAGTGGATGAACGGCGAGTACATACGGAACCACATCTCGGCCTCGGAGTTCTCGGCCCGGGCCCGTCCCTATGCCGAGCAGCACCTGGGCGTCCCGGTGTCCGATTCCGAATGGGAGCGGGCCAGCCCGGTGCTCCCCCTCGTCCAGGAGAGAGTGAAGCTCCTGTCGGAGGTGGGACCGCAGTTGTCCTTCCTCCTGGAGGCCGGGATCGAGTACGACGAGCGGTCCTGGCGCAAGGTGATGAGAGCCCAGAGCGTTCCGCCGGTCCTTTCCGAGGCCATCTCGGCCCTGGGACAGCTGGGGGAGTGGCGGACGGAGACCATCGAGGAGACCCTGCGCGGGTTGCTGGCCCGGCTGGAGGTGAACGCCCGGCGCGGGTTCCAGCCGATCCGGGTGGCGGTGACCGGATCTTCCATAAGCCCGCCCCTCTTCGAGTCGCTCGCCGCGCTCGGCCGGGAGAGGACGCTGGAGAGATTGGAGGGGGCCCGCTCCCGGCTGTCCCGGTGACCGGATCAGCGCACCGGCGCGCATGCCCGGTCCCTTACCTCATATAGCATTTGACGAACAGCCGACCAGAAGGGTTTAGTTTCATGAGTGCACCTCAACGGGTGACCGTCACCGGCGCTGCTGGGCAGATCGGATACAGCTTGTTGTTCAGGATCGCCGCCGGGGAGATGCTCGGAGCAGACCAGCCGGTCATTCTCCAGCTACTCGAGATAACACCGGCCTTTCCCGCTCTCGAGGGAGTCGCGATGGAGTTGGAGGACTGCGCCTTCCCCCTCCTGAAGGGAGTGGTGCTGACCACCGACACCGAGCAGGCTTTCGCGGACGCCGACGTGGCGTTGCTGGTGGGGGCCATGCCGCGCCGGGCGGATATGCAGAGAGCCGACCTGCTGGAAGCGAACGGTGCGATTTTCTCCGAGCAGGGCCGGGCCCTCTCAGAGTCGGCCGACCCCGATGTGAAGGTGCTGGTGGTGGGCAATCCGGCCAACACCAACGCCTACATCACCGCCGCCAACGCACCGAACATCGATCCCTCCCAGATCACGGCCATGACCCGGCTCGATCACAACCGCGCCATCGGTCAACTGGCCGCCAAGGTGGGCAAGCCCACCAGCATGGTGACCAAGATGAGCGTGTGGGGGAACCACTCCGCCAGCCAGTACCCCGACTTGTTCCACGCCGAGGTCGGGGGAAGGGACGCATTCGGAATGGTGGGTGACCGCGACTGGGTGGAGAACCAGTTCATCCCCACGGTGGCCGAGCGGGGCACGGCCGTCATCAAAGCGAGAGGCACATCCTCGGCGGCCTCGGCCGCCAACGCGGCGGTCAGCCACATACGGGATTGGGTGATGGGCACCCCTCCCGACGACTGGGTGAGCATGGCGGTTATCTCCGACGGGTCCTACGGAGTGCCCGAGGGCCTATGTTCCTCCTTCCCATGCCTTTGCCGAGACGGCCGATGGGAGATCGTGTGGGGCCTTGAACACTCAGAGTTCTCCCGGCAACGAATCCAGGCCTCCGTGGACGAACTGGTGCAAGAGCGCGACGCCGTGGTCGAGATGGGGTTTGTCTGAACCACACCGGCAGGTGAGGCTCGGTGAGGGCTACGCGCCGCCTAGTACTCGACTTCTATGTCGGAGACGGCCGCCAGCCATTGCTCGATCCCGTTGCGGTGCACCATCAGCTTGGCCAGGTTGCCCGACACCTTGATCTTTCCCGTGATGAAGGCAGACTGCACATTGAGGTCTCCCTTCATGATGGCCGCCGCGGTCTCGTAGTTCTGGCTGATGGTTATGTCGAGGTCCTCACGGACGCCCAGGGCGATGGTGATGGCCTGGGGAGTGATCATCAGGTGGTAGCCGGTGTCGCCCAAGGGTGAGTCCAGGACGTTGAACTGGATGGCCAACTCCATGTCGCGGGCGGCTTCCTGAAAGCCCTGGTGGTTTTCCAGCGCCGTTGTAACTTCCGACAGCCATTCGGGGCTCAGAAACTTCACTGCCATTGACGGGCTCCCTTGGAATCAGTACGTGCGCCTCAGGCTAGTCGCCCGAGCTGGTTTACCGGCAATCACGCGATGGTGATCCGACTGTTCTCTATGGACTCGATGATGGCCGCCGATTGGATGTCCCATCCGTGCTTCTCCAGGAGGGACCTCCCCCCGGTGAATGTTTTTTCTATCACGAATCCGAACCCGACCAGCCGGTTGCCCGACTCCTCGATCATCTCTCCCAGCGCTTCTGCCGTGCGGCCCCGGGACAAGAAGTCGTCCACCACCACGATGTCCCGCCCGACTCCCAGGAGTTCCTTGCGGATGGTTATCCAGGTCTCCCCGCCCTTGGTGGGCGAACTCACCCGCCGGATGAAGTGGAGGTTCCGATCGAGCTGGCGGTTCTGCTTCTTGGCGTAGATGAAGTCCACCCCCGCAGCCCGGGCGGTGCTGAAGGCGGCCGGTATGCCGGATGCCTCGGCGGTCAGCACCAGGTCGAAGTCTCCGAGTCGTTCCGCCAGCCACTCTCCCACGTTGCTCATGAGCGCCGGGTCGGTCCGGTGGTTGAGGAAGCTGTCCACGATCACCAGATCGGATTCCACCCGTCCCGCTTCCAGGATTCGTGTCCGCAGTTCTTCCACGCGGTCTCTACTTTAGAGTGGGCAGCACCCGCGAGCGGGTCAACTCGAAGGCGTCTATCTCCCCGAGATGGCGGAGCGTGAGGCCTATGTCGTCGTAGCCGTTGAGCATCCGCCACTTGGTGAAGGGCTCGATCTCGAAGGTGGTGGAGAGGCCCGGCGCCTCCACGGTCTGCGACTCCAGGTCGATGGCGATCCGGCTTTCGGGGCGTTCGGTGGCGAGCCGGGTGAGGGTGGAGACCTCCGCCGCAGAGAGCTGAAGGGGGAGCAGGCCGATCTTGGTGCAGTTGGTGCGGAATATGTCGGCCAGGGATGGGGCGATAACCGCCTCGAATCCCCAGTCCTGCAGACCCCAGGGGGCATGCTCCCGAGAGGAGCCGCTCCCGAAGTTGGGCCCGGCCACCAGCACCTTGGCCTCCTGGTACCGGGGCTGGTTGAGGGCGAAACCCGGATCGAGCTCTCCTCCCGGCGTCCGTCTCCAGTCCCAGAACAGGAACTCTCCGTAGCCGGTCCGCTCGACTCGTTTCAAAAACTGTTTCGGCATGATCTGGTCGGTGTCGACGTTCGCCCGGGGCAGGGGGAGCATGGAGCCGCTTATCACGGAGACCGGTCTCATCGTTGCCCCTCCCACTCCCGTATGTCCACGAACCTGCCGGAGACGGCCGCGGCGGCGGCCATGGCCGGGGAGACCAGGTGCGTGCGTCCGCCCTGGCCCTGGCGGCCTTCGAAGTTGCGGTTCGAGGTGGATGCGCACCGCTCGCCCGGCAGAAGAATGTCGGGGTTCATTCCCAGGCACATCGAGCAACCCGCGTCTCGCCACTCGAATCCGGCCTCGACGAAGACTGCGTCCAGGCCTTCGGCCTCGGCCTGGAGTTTGACCAGCCCGGAACCGGGCACCACCATTGCCGAGACCGATGGGTGCACCCTCTTTCCCCGGACGACGGCGGCGGCGTCGCGCAGATCCTCGATGCGGGCGTTGGTGCACGAGCCCAGGAACACCCGGTCGATGGTGATCTCGGTGATGGGTGTGCCGGGCTCCAGATCCATGTAGGCAAGGGCGCGGATGGTGGAGTCCCGCTCCAAGGGATCGTCGAACTGGTCGGGATGGGGTATGTGATCGGTCACCGCCGCGGTCTGGCCGGGATTGGTGCCCCACGACACATACGGCTTCAGATCAGCCGCGTCGATGCGGATTTCGGTGTCGAAGGCGGCGCCGGGATCGGTGGGGAGCGAACGCCACTCCGAGAGAGCTTCATCCCACCGCGGGCCCCGGGGAGCGTGGGGACGCCCCTCCAGATAGGAGAATGTGATCTCGTCGGGGGCGATCATCCCCGCCCGGGCGCCCGCCTCGATGGACATGTTGCACACCGTCATCCGCCCCTCCATGGAGAGCCCCTCGATGGCCGACCCCCGGTATTCGATGACGTGTCCCTGGCCGCCGGCGGTGCCTATCCGGGCGATAATCCCCAGGATGATGTCCTTGGCGGTCACCCCGGTGGCGAGGTCCCCGTCGATGGTGATGGCCATCGAGCGCGGCTTGGGCTGAGGAAGGGTCTGGGTGGCGAGGACATGTTCCACCTCGGAGGTGCCGATCCCGAACGCCAGGGCGCCGAACGCCCCGTGGGTCGAGGTGTGGGAATCGCCGCAGACGATGGTCATCCCCGGCTGGGTCGCTCCCTGTTCGGGGCCGATCACGTGAACGATGCCCTGGCGAGGGTCATCCAGACCGTAGAGGGTGATCCCGAACTCGCCGCAGTTGTGAACCAGGGCGTCGATTTGCTTCTTGGACAGGGGGTCGCGGATGGGAAGCCCCCTCCCGGTGGTGGGCACGCCGTGGTCGATGGTGGCCAGGGTCAGGTCGGGCCTGCGCACCGTCCGTCCGGCCATCCGGAGCCCGTCGAAGGCCTGAGGCGAGGTGACCTCATGGACCAGGTGCAGGTCGATATAGAGCAGGGCCGGTTCGCCCTCGACCTCCCGCACCAGATGGCGGTTCCATACCTTTTCGAAGAGGGTCTGTGGCGTGGCTGTGTACTCCGGTGAGACGCGCGGACAACAATAGCGCAACCTCGGTCTCCCGAAGCAACGGCTCTCTCGCCCAAGGTGTCCGGCAGGGCTGCCGGGACGGGTTAACCTAGGTACCGACCCGTACCAGGAGAGGAGTCTTGGCAGATAGCAAGATCGTCCATGTAGTGGGCACCGGCACCATCGGCGAACCGTTGATCGGCCTGCTGGCCGACTATCGGGAGGCATTCGGAATAGACGAAGTCACCTTTCACAAGCGCACCCCGGTCCTTGCCGAGCGGGGCAAGGTCGAGGACCTGGTAAGCAGGGGGGCCATCCTGGCGGTTGACGAAGACCGCCGTGTCGAGTTCCAGTCCCTGGGACACAACCCCAAATACGAGAAGTGGGAAGCCCTGGAGCGCGCCACGGTGGTGATCGACTGCACCCCGGCCGGCAACCTGAACAAGGCCGAACTGTATGAATCGGTGACGGGTCCCCGAGGTTTTCTGGCGCAGGGATCGGAATTCGGTTTCGGGAAGATGTACGCGCGGGGGATCAATGACGCGGCCCTGAACCCCGATCGGGACCGTTACCTCCACATCGTGTCGTGCAACACCCACAACATCTCGGCCATGATCAACTCCCTGGCATTCGACTCCGACGGCACGTCCCACCTGGAGAACGGGGAGTTCCTGTGCATACGGCGAGCCAACGACATCAGCCAGGATCGAGGGTTCGTGGCCAGCCCGACCGTCGACTCCCACAAGGACCAGAGGTTCGGGACCCATCACGCCCGCGATGCCCATCTTCTTTTCGCCACACTCGGCCACGACCTGCCGCTCTACTCCTCGGCGATCAAGCTCAACACCCAGTACATGCACACCACCCACTTCTCGGTGACCCTGGACCGGGAGATAGACGTGGATGAGGTGGTGGATCGCTTCTACACCAACCCATGGGTGGCAGTCACCCACAAAAGCTCCGCCAACCAGGTGTTCTCCTTCGGGAGGGACCACGGTTACTACGGCAGGCTTCTCTCGCACGCGGTGGTGGCGCTGTCCTCTCTCTCGGTGCGCAACGGCAACCAGGTCGTGGGGTTTGCCTTCACCCCCCAGGACGGGAATCCGCTGCTGTCCACGGTGGCCGCCATGCTCTGGTACCTGTATCCCGGCGAGATCGAACCGCGCATCAACGTATTGCGGCGCTACCTCTTCCGGGAGGTCTGATGGCGAACCCCGGACGGTTGCAGCGTCAGGCGCTCACCGCGGTGGAGCGTTCCATCCAGGCATTGGGGAGGGGCGATCCCGTATCGGCCAGGATGGCGATCGCAACTGCCCTGGACAGGGACCAGACCGGGATATATGTGGGAATGGCCGACGCGGTCGACCTGGCGGCGGGGATGCTGGAGCGGGAGGAAGCAGTCAGCGATGAGGCTTGGAGCCACCTGGCTGACGCGGTGGGACCCGGACCCCTGCAGGCGCTGGTGGAGGCGGTCCGACATTAGGGAGCGGTTCCCGCTCGCCTCAGGCCATGTCTGACTATCACCTCCATCTGTACCCCCATCGACTTCATCCCTCCGATCCGGTTCCCGACGGGTTCCCGGTCGATCTGATCGAGAGGTACTGCGAGGCCGCCGGGGCGCTGGGGGTGGCGGAGTTGGGATTCACCGAACACCTCTACCGGTTCGAGGAGTCGGATGAAGCCTTGGGCCGATTCTGGGAAGCCGACCGCGGCGGCGGGCCTGCATACCGGGCCCTGGCCGATTTCACGGCCCGGATGGTGGACCTGGACCGGGTCTTCCGGATCGAGCAGTATGTGGAAGCCGTGCTGGAGGCCAAGGATCGGGGATTTCCGGTGCTGCTGGGACTGGAGGTCGACTTCATACCCGGAACCGAAGATGCGGTGCTGGAATTGCTGGCTCCCTACCCCTGGGACTATCTCTTGGGGGCGGTTCACTGGGTGGGAGGATGGGCGATAGACACCTCGGAGTGCGCCGGCGAGTTCGAGCGGCGGGGCGTCGAGAAGTCCTGGGAACAGTATTTCGGGCTGGTGGTGGAGATGATCGCCTCCGAGGTCGCCGACGTCGTGGCCCATGTCGACCTGTGCAAGAAGTACGGTTACCGGCCTTCCCGGGAGCCGGTGCATCTCTACGAACAGGTGGTGGAGGCCGCGGCCCGCAAGGGCGTGGCGGTGGAGGTCTCCAGCCAGGGCCTCCGCAACCCGGCCCGCCAGGTCTATCCCTCTCCGGTGTTCCTGAAGATGTTCCGTCAAGCGGGGATCCCGATCACCCTGGCCAGCGACGGGCACGCCGTCTCCGAGGTGGCCTGGGGCCGGGACCAGGTCGTGGAGGCCGCCCGGGAGGCCGGATACGAGGTCTACCTGGGCATGGGAGGAGTCTCCCGCCAGGTTCCGCTACCCGAGATTCGAGCAGCGGCGGGAGGAGGAGGCAACGGATGATCGTGGAGGTCATAACCGTGGGCACCGAACTGCTGCTGGGACAGATCGTCAACGGCAACGCCGCCTTCATAGCGGACGCCCTGGCCGGCAAGGGCTTCGACGCCCACTTCCAGGTGACGGTGGGGGACAACCCCGCACGGATGGAGGCTGCGATCGCCACGGCATTGGAGAGAGCCGACGCGGTGATCATCACCGGGGGGATCGGCCCCACCCCCGATGATCTCACCCGAGAGGCGATCTGTGCGGTGACCGGCCGTTCTCTGCGGTTCAGCAGCGAGTGGGCGGAGGTCCTTCGAGAGCGTTTCTCGGGGATGGGCCGGGAGATGCCCTCCAACAATCTCCGGCAGGCCGAGTATCCCGAGGGCGCCGAGTTGATCCACAACCCCAGAGGCACCGCTCCCGGCCTGGCCCTCTCTCACCGGGGCAGATGGATCTTCGCGCTGCCCGGGGTGCCCCGGGAGATGGCTGGGATGCTCTCCGAGGAGGTCCTGCCCAGGTTGGCCGAGGCGGCGGGGACCTCCGAGACACTGGTCAGCAGGATCATCAGGACCTGGGGACGTTCGGAGTCCCGCACCGCAGAGTTGCTGCAAGACCTCTATCTCCGGTCGGAGAACCCGAGCTTGGCCTACCTGGCCTCGGCCGGAGAGATCAAAGTGCGGATAACGGCCAAGGCGGCGGATGTGGGGGAGGCGGAGCGAATGATCGCTCCCCTGTCCTCGGAGATCTGTCGACGCCTGGGACCGGCGGTGTTCGGCTTCGATGATCAGACCATCGAGTTGCGGCTGTTGGAGTTGCTGGAGGAGAGAGGGTGGACCATCGGGACGGCCGAGTCCATGACGGCCGGGCTGGTGGCGGCCCGCATCACCTTGACGCCCGGGTCGTCCCGGGTGTTCCGGGGATCGGTGGTGAGCTACGCATCCGACCTCAAGGAGCGGCTCTTGGGCGTGGCGGCCGAGACGCTCGGGGAGGGGGTGGTGTCCGCCCGTACCGCCCGCGAGATGGCCGAGGGAGCGCGCCGGACCCTGGGGGTGGACGTGGGACTGGCGGTGACCGGATCGGCGGGACCCGCACCGGCCGACCGGCCCGTGGGAGTCGTCTATGTCGGGGTGGCGACGCCCGAGAGGGTGGAGACCCGGCGGCTGCAGATGCCTGGGGACCGCGAACGGGTGCGGGTCTACACGACCACGGCCGCCCTCCACCTGGCGCGGCTCGGCATCACCGGAGTATGGTGGAATCGGTAGGCCGGATCTTTCTGGCGGTGGACCTCACGTCCGAGGCCCGGCAGGCTCTGAGCCGGCGGGTGATGGAGATGGCCGGCGACAGAAAGCTCCCCGGGCGCGTGACTCCGCCCCGGAACTGGCACATGACCCTTTGGTTTCTCGGCGATGTCGCCAGAGACCGTTACGAGATGATGTCCCATTACCTGTCCGAGACTCCCCTCGGCGACGCCTTCCGGTGCCGCTTCGGGGAGTTGGGGAGCTTTCCCCGCGCCCGGCGGGCCACGGTCCTGTGGGTGGGGGTGTCGCGGGGATCCCGATCCCTCTCCGCTCTGGCTGCCGCGACGAAGGAGGCGGTGGCCGGTGCGGGGATACCGTTGTCGGAGCGGCCCTTCTCCCCTCATCTCACCCTGTCCCGGATCCGTCCGCCCCGGGATGTCCGGGCACTCCTGGGGTCCGCCCCTTCGGCGGAGGTGGAGATGACGGTGAGGGAGGTGACGGTCTTCCGCAGTCACCTGGGCGGCGGCCCTCCCCGCTATGAGGCGCTGGAGAGAATCCCCCTGAGTTGAGGCTGGGCGGGGGTACGGGGGGCTGGGTCGAAAGAATGCTTGGCATCGAACGAATGTTCGATTACAATGTTGGGAAAGTTTCCGGCCCTGATCGCTTGAAAATGCTTCGAAACCGGACCACAATCACGTAGTTTTGTCACAGCGGTCTTATAGCTTGTCTAGGACCGTTCAAAAGAAAGGAACCAACGATGGACAGGGAAAAAGCCTTGGAGATGGCGGTGGGCCAGATCACCAAACAGTACGGGAAAGGGGCTGTTATGAAAATGAGCCAGGCGGCCCACGGGAGGCCGGAGGTTATCTCCACCGGCGCCCTGTCCCTGGATGTGGCTCTTGGTATAGGCGGGATGCCGCGGGGGAGGGTGGTCGAGATTTTCGGTCCCGAGAGTTCGGGGAAGACCACCCTTGCTCTCCATGTGGTGGCGGAAGCGCAGCGCAACGGGGGGATAGCCGCTTTCGTGGACGCCGAGCACTGCCTTGATCCCACCTACGCCGCGGCTTTGGGAGTGGATGTGGATGAGTTGCTGATCTCCCAGCCGGACACCGGCGAACAGGCTCTGGAGATTGCCGACATGCTGATCCGCTCCGGCGCCCTCGACGTGCTGGTGGTCGACTCGGTGGCCGCTCTGGTGCCCCGAGCGGAGATCGAGGGTGAGATGGGGGACTCACATGTGGGTCTGCAGGCCCGGTTGATGTCACAGGCTCTCCGAAAGCTTGCCGGATCGCTCAATCGCTCCCGGACCACAGCGGTATTCATCAATCAGTTGCGGGAAAAGATCGGGGTTATGTACGGCTCTCCGGAGACCACACCCGGGGGTCGGGCGCTCAAGTTCTTTGCCTCGGTGCGGGTGGATGTGCGCCGCATCGGTTCGATCAAGCACCGTGGCGAGGAAGTGGGCAACCGCATCAGGGCGAAGGTAGTGAAAAACAAGATGGCGCCCCCCTTCCGCAAGGCGGAGTTCGACATCATGTTCGGCAAGGGGATTTCCCGGGAGGGAAGTCTTCTGGACGTCGCATTGGACATGGGGTTGGTGCGAAAGAGCGGTTCTTGGTTCTCCCTCGGCGACGACCAGCTTGGGCAGGGCCGGGAAAACGTCAAGCAGTTCCTTTGCGAAAACCCCGAGGTCGCCATGCAGTTGCAGGCCAAGATCTATGAACGGGTGGGATTCGGCGTGCCCGGTCTGGACTCCGACCGCGAGGTGCGAGCGGTGCTGGACGCCATGGAAGGCGCGGCTACGGTTCGATGATCCGGGCCGGAGGCGGCCGGTTGGGTAAATCGGCCGCCAAGGCCCGAGAGAGCATCTAAAATAGGTTTCGAATCTTGCTAACAATGTGAACCGAGATCCGGGCATCTCCCCCGAGGTGACCGCCCGGTCAAGACTCGGTCTGGATAACTCGCCGAATGCCAGTAACTCAAATTGCCTGGGTCGTGGCCTTGGTGGTCACGGTCGTCGTAGTCATAGTCGGCCTGATCATTGCCTTGATCAGGGTGAGGGTCGGTGGCGGGTCGGCTCATGTGGAGGACAAGGTCGCAGAAGCCCGGCTGGAGGCCCAGCGCATCCTTGCCCGGGCAGAGGAGGAGGCGCGGGCCAGGGCGGAGAAACTGCGAGTGGCCGAGGAAGAGACGCTCGGCCGCCGGCAGGAACTGGTGGAGGCACAGAGGACGCGGATCGCCCAACGGGAGGAGAGGCTGGAGCAAAAGGCCGCCAACCTCGACGAGCGGGAGAGGCTCCTCCTGGATCGGGAAGTCGAAGCCAAGAGGCTCAGGGAAGAGGCACAGGAGGTGGAGGACCAGGCTTGGAGCGATTTGACCCGCCTTGCAGGCCTTGACCGGGCAGATGCGCGCCGCCAGATCATGGACAGGGTGGAGCACGAGGCTCGCCGAGACGCCATGATGCTGGTCCGCGACATAGAGATCCGCTCCCGGGAGGAAGCCGAGTGGCGGTCGCGGAGGATCCTGGCGGGGGTGGTGCAGCGCATGTCCCACGAGGTGGTGAAAGACGCCACCTCCACGGTGATCAAGTTGCCCAGCGAGCACATGAAGGGCCGGATAATCGGTAGGGAGGGTCGGAACATCCGCGCCTTTGAAGCCGCCACCGGGGTCAGCCTGATAATCGACGACAAGCTTCCGGAGGCCGTGGTTCTCAACAGTTTCGACCCGGTGCGACGGGAGGTGGCTCGCATCGCCCTGGAAGCCCTGATTGTCGACGGGCGTCTCAATCCGACATCTGTCGAAGAGTCCGTCGCCAAGGCCGAATCGGAGGTCTCCCACGCCATCCGGGACGCCGGGGAGTGGGCGCTGCTGGAGGTCAATCTGAGCAAGATGAGACCGGAACTGATCGAGTTGCTCGGCCAGCTCCGCTACCGCACCTCCTACGGGCAGAGTGTCCTTGACCACCTGGTGGAGTCGGCCCACGCCGCAGGTCTGCTGGCCAGCGAACTGGGAGTGGATCCCGTCCCGGTGAAGCGAGCGGCGCTCCTGCATGACATCGGCAAGGCGGTGAGCCACAAGCTGGAAGGGTCCCATGCTCACGTAGGCGCCGAGATAGCCCGCCGCCTCGGGGAGGACCCGGAGGTGGTGCACGGCATCGAAGCCCATCACAACGAGGTGGCGCCCCGCACGGTCCTGGCCGTGCTGGTGCAGGCCGCGGATACGCTGTCGGCGGCCCGGCCCGGCGCTCGGCGGGAGTCCTATGAGCAGTACACCCAGAGACTCGAGGGTCTGGAGAATATCGCCACATCCTTCGATGGGGTCAAAAAGGCTTACGCATTCCAGGCTGGGAGGGAAGTGAGGGTGCTGGTGGACCCCCGGCAGGTTGACGACCTGACTGCCGGAGCCCTGGCCCGCCAGATCGCCCGCCAGGTGGAGGACGAGATGCAGTATCCGGGGAGGGTCGAAGTCACGGTCATCAGAGAAAGCCGCTACACCGACTACGCCCGATGAGCTTGACCATGCTCGCCAGTCCGGTTCGCAAGGAACCTCGGTCTACCCGGGAGCCCAGGAGGCAGGGCCAGACCTACTACATACGCACCTTCGGGTGTCAGATGAACGAACACGACTCGGAGCGGATCGCAGGCCTGCTCGAGTCGGACGGGATGGCGAGGACTGCCTCGCCGACCGGGGCCGACCTGGTGTTCGTCAACACCTGCACCATTCGCGAGAATGCCGACAACCGTCTGTACGGAAACCTGGGACAGCTGAAGGTCCTCAAAGACCAGCGGCCCGACATGCTGCTGGTGGTGGGTGGATGCGCCGCCCAGAAAGATCGCGAGTTGGTGAGGGAGAGGGCGCCGTGGGTGGATGTCGTGATGGGCACCCACAATCTGGGTCGGATTCTGGATCTCATGGACCATGCCCAGGAGTGGGGAGGGGTCACCGAGATTTACGAATCGCTGCACGACCTTCCTTCCCAGTTGCCCACCCGGCGCGAGTCTCAGCATTCTGCCTGGGTGACGGTCCAACTGGGCTGCAACAACACCTGCACCTTCTGCATCGTTCCCGCCGTTCGAGGTCCGGAGGTCAGCCGTCGACCCGGTGAGATAGTGAGGGAAGTGGAGCAACTTGTCTCGGAGGGAGTGGTGGAGGTCACCCTCCTGGGGCAGAACATAGACACCTACGGGCGGGATCTTGCCTTGAACGGACGCCGCCGCCCCATCTTCGCGGAGTTGCTGCGGAGGGTGGGGGAGGTCCGGGGGATTCGCCGCATCCGGTTCACCAGCCCTCACCCCGCGGACTTCAGGGAGAACGTGGCCAGGGCCATGGCCGAGACCGAGGCGGTTTGCGAGCAGTTGCATCTGCCTCTCCAGAGCGGCAGCGATCGGATCCTGGCCAGGATGCATCGCGGCTACAACGCCGAGCGTTTTCTGGCCCGCCTGGCCATGGCCAGAGACACGATCGACGACCTGACGGTCTCGACCGACATCATCGTCGGGTTCCCCGGGGAGACCGAAGAAGACTTCGAAGACACTCTGGCCGTGGTCTCCGAAGCCCGTTTCGACCAGGCCTTCATGTTCATCTTCTCTCCCCGGCCGGGGACTGCCGCAGCGGGCATGAACGACCTGTTCGTAGACCCCGACGTGGTCAAACGGCGCTTCCAACGGCTGGTGGAGATCCAGAACCGGATTTCGGAGGAACGGAACGCCGAGATGGTGGGGAGGCGGGTGGAGGTCCTGGTGGAGGGACCTTCCCGGAAGGACCCCAGGGTTGTGAAGTCCCGCACCCGGGGAGGAAAGATCGTCCATGTCCGGGGAGAATTCCCGCCGGGAACGTTCCTCGAGGCGGAGATCACCGTGGCCAGGAGGCATCACATGATCGGAGAGTTGTACTGAGCCTTCTGATGGCGGTGGTGGGGCCCACTGCCTCGGCCAAGACCGAGGTGGCTATGGGCTTGGCCGAGAGGATGGGGGCCGAGATCATCTCGGTTGACTCCATGCAGGTCTACCGGGGAATGAACATCGGTGTGGCCAAGCCCTCGAAGGAGATGCAGGCCCGGGTCCGTCATCACCTGATCGATCTGGTCGAGCCGGATGAGAACTTCACCGTGGCCGAGTTCCAGAGGAGGGCTCGTGACCTGATCGCCGGCTCGCCGGTCCCCTTGATTGTCTGCGGAGGGTCCGGCCTTCACTTCCGGGCGGTGGTGGACCCCTATTCCTTCCCGCCGCACAACCCCCGGATACGGTCGGTTCTGGACCGGCTTCCCCCCGCGGTTGCCAGCGCTCGGTTACTGGAGGCCGATCCGGAGGCCGGGGTCCATCTTGACCTGCACAATCCCCGGCGGGTAGCCCGGGCCTTGGAGGTGTTGAGTCTGAGCGGGCGCACTCCCTCGGAACCGGCGGAGCAGGGCCGTCGGCTACAGGTGCAGGGCTATGAACCGCTGATCCCCTTTCGGGCAGTGGGGCTCGATCCGGCCGAACACATCGGGGCCCGGGTGGCGGCCCGGCTGGCGGTGATGCGAAGAGAGGGATTGCTGGAGGAGGTGGCCGGACTGGCCGGCCGGATGGGCGCCACCGCTTCACAGGCGGTGGGATATCGCCAGTTGCTGGCCGTGGTCCGGGGCGAGATCACCGAAGAGGAGGGGTTCCGGCAGACCGAGCGGGCTACATTGGACCTGGTGAAGAGACAGAGGACGTTCTTCCGGCGGGATCCCCGCATCCGTTGGCTGCCCTGGTCGCAGGACCCCGATGAGAGGCTGGCCATGGCGTGGGAAGCCTTCTCGGGGGTGGTCAGATGAGATTCTGGAAGATGGAAGGGCTGGGGAATGACTTCGTGGTGGTAGTCGGCTCCCATGCCTTTTCCACCAGCGAGATTGCCGCCCTCTGCGACAGACGAAGAGGGGTGGGGGCGGATGGCGTGCTGGTGGTGTCCGGAGACCGGGATCGGGTGGGCATGTCGTATTTCAATGCCGACGGGTCCGAGGCCGAGATGTGCGGGAACGGGCTGCGATGCGTAGCCAGACTGGCTGTGGACCTGGGTATGACAGACCGGCGGGAGTTCTCGGTCGACACGCCCGGAGGTCCCAGGAGAGTCAAGGTCTCCTCATCGGAGGTGACCGCCGAACTGGGTCCGGTGACGGTCGGGGAGAAGCGGCGTATCGGGAACCGGGACTTCCATCTGGTGTCGGTGGGGAACCCCCATGCCGTTTCCTGGGTGGAGGGGCTGGAGGGCATTCGGTTGGGGTCCACCGGTCGCGCGCTGCAGGATGTGTTCAGCGAGGGAATCAACGTGGAGATGGTCAGGGTGGATACCCCTGCGGAGATATCGATGCGAGTCTGGGAACGAGGTATTGGGGAGACCAGCGCCTGCGGCACGGGCGCGGTGGCGGCTGTTGCAGCCGGATTTGCCCAGGGTCTCACCGGGGAGAAAGTGGAGGTGAACTTGGTGGGAGGCGCCGCCCAGGTGACTCTGGAAGGCGGGACATCGTGGATCACCGGTCCCGCCCGGCTGGTCTACCGGGGGGAGTGGCCCGGCTGAGAGTTCCGCTCTGTTAGGATGACGGGCGTCTCTGCGTTGCGGCCATGGGGGAGAGGCCCAGCAGCGGTGAGGGCATCCGGCGTGGCGATCGAGCAAGCACCCGTCCCCGACGGCCCGCCACAAAGTCGCGAAATTCCCCCCCTTTCGGGACCCTCCCCCACCACCGCCTTTCCAGGGTTGAGCAGGCCCTGTCCAGCCGGGGGTAGGGCTTGCTGATTGGAAATAGTCTGATCCTTCGGCGCGGTCCTCACGACGTCTGATCGGACCGGCTTTGTGTTTGGCTCTTGTCAATATGAACGGTTGGTGGGACAAAAGTCAATCCCCTGCCGCGCGTTTTTTCACAGTTTCACTTCGGAAGAGCAGGACATGCCCGGGGGGACGGGTGGGCCCGAGGAGGTCTGTCCGGCTATTTGAGGGAGCGGATGACCGTCACCACCTTGCCCAGGATGCGAGGATGATCGGGGACGAGGGGTGGGTATTGGGGGTTCTCCGAGAGGAGTTCGATCCGTCCGTCGGTCCGGAACCGGACCCGCTTGATGGTGGCTTCCGTCTCGTCCACGAGCACGGCTGCTATTTCGCCGTTCTCCACTGTGGGTTGTGCCCTGACCACTACCCGATCACCGGAGAGGATTCCGGCTCCCGTCATGGAATCTCCCTGCACCTCCAGCATGAACAACTCGCCCTGGCCTACCAGTTGGCCGGGGAGTGTCATCACCGAGTCGATGTGTTGTTCGGCAAGCAGGGGCGCGCCGGCGGCTATGGCCCCGAGAAGGGGAACCGGTCGGAGGTTGGTTGGGTCCGGCCGGATCGGCCGCGGCGCTGGGCGGACTTCGTCGATCACCACCAGGGCGCGGGTCTTGGAGGGGTCCCGGCGAAGCCTGCCGGCCTTCACCAGGGCTGAGATCTGCGCATGGACCGAGGACGGTGAAGCGAGGCCCACCGCCTCACCTATCTCCCTCACCGTAGGCGGGTATCCTCGATCGGCAATCCGGTCCCTGATCAGGTCGAGTATCTGGCGTTGGCGGTCGGTCAGGCTGGTCATGTCCCTAGACCCTACTCCGGGGTCCTGACAAAACCAAACATTTGTTCGATTTGGCTATCGAACAGATGTTCTATATACTGATCGAACATGCGTTCGACCACTACGGACCCACAAGCAGGTTTGCGAGCCCTCTTCCTGGGGCTGCTGGTAGTGACCCTTACCGGGGCCCTGCTGTTGATGCTTGAAGGGGAAGCGGTGGGCGCTCCGGGCCAACATGAAATAGAGTCGGTGGTGGTGGCGCCCGGAGAAACCCTATGGGAGATAGCCGATCGGTTCTCACCCGAGAGCATGGACCTTCGCCTGGTCGTGCAGGAACTCGTGGACCTGAACAGGCTGGAGTCCAAGGTGTTGAGGCCCGGTCAGGTCCTTCAGGTCCCGGCCGACAGATTCTGAAGATCGGTCGTTAGGGATCGGATCTCGATTTCGGCTATCTCCGTGATCTCGGAGACGGCCTGGTCAAGATCCTGGCCTATCGCCAGAAGCAGAGACGCCACCTGACCGAGCGCGGCCGAAGCCTGTTCCGGCCGGCCGTTTTGAACCGCATCTGCGTAAGACTGGAGATGAACGGCCAGGTATGGCAGCGTTGCCTCCAGGGCTTGATGGTTTTGAAGGAGGCGGGGTTGGCTGGGTGGATTGGCTGCGGCCTGCTCGAGGCGGGATTGCCAACCGGCCAGCAGTGCCGTGTTGTCCGCCAGGTTGGCTATCTCCAGGGGATCGGTCAAGGAGGGAGGCATCAGGTTCGGGGCTATCTGCCCCCGGTAGGAGAACGTGGCCCCGAAGGTCTCTCCCAGCCGGGAGATACGTCCGGCCAGGGCCGTGGCCGAGAGTCGCACCTCCGCCAGCGAGGACCCATCGGTGGGAAGGGATGCGGCGGATTCCACCAAGCCTCGTGAGGAGTCTCCCAGGGCAGAGATAGCGGAGACCAGTTCCGGGGTGAAAGCACTGCCTTCCCGCAGGGATTCCAGGGTGTGGATGCTGTCGTTCACGGAACCGGCGGCGAGGGAGGCTGCGTTTATCACAGCGGCATGCACTTCGTTCTGGTCCTGTTCCGCTCCCCGAATGAGCGTGAGGATGGCGGCAGTGATGATTGCGGCGGTCGTCGCCAGCGCGATCGTGACCCACATGGTCGTGCGGGACGGGGGTCCCGTTATCTGCTGGAGGGAATGGGATGAACGGGGCTGGAGACGGGGAAGTGAAATGGGGGGTGATGGCGCATTCCACATTTCCCGGATGTCAGCCTCGGTCAGGTCATAGCCCTCGGCCTCGGGGCGGGAGAGCACACCGGTGGCAGTGGCAGAGGCCAGGGTGTGGGTAGCTGTTCCGTCGTGGTCGCCACGGTAACCGTTTCCGAGAACGGGACTCTGTGAGGTGATCAGATCCTGACGGGCTCCGTTCGCGACCGGGCTAGTGCCCTTTTTCGACTGGTCTATTCCGTTTCGGTTGGGATCGGGTTTTTCTCGCGGAGAGCCTTGTGCGCGGTTCTGGCGATTTCCCGAGTCGGCAGGTTTAGTGTTGGGATCCGAGTCGAGGGTCTTATGCGGGGTGGAGTTACGGCGGGGAGTCGACCTGCGGGCGTGCCCAAGGCTCCGCTGGGTGCTGGGTAGTAAGTGCCTCCCGCGCGGCTTTTGTCTCCGCGGTGTAAAGTTTCGGTTGGACAAGCGGACCTACTTTTGTGGTTGTCCGCCCGACTTCCACTATGCAGAGTATCAAGGTTAGCGTTCGGAGACTGGACAACGAAGTACCTTTCCCGCGGGCTGCGTATCCGGGAGACGCCGCCTTCGATTTACCCACGGCGGTCGATGTGGAGATCTTGCCCGGGGAGAGAGTCAAGTTGCCGACCGGTCTTGCTGTGGCCATCCCTCAGGGGTGCGCCGGCTTGGTGTTGCCGCGGAGCGGTCTCGCTGACCGGTTGGGCATCGGAGTGGTGAACAGCCCGGGGTTGATCGACTCCGGCTACCGTGGCGAGATTTCGGTGATACTGGTCAACCTCTCCCGAGAGACTGTTCGCTTCTCGAAGGGTGACCGCATCGCCCAGTTGATGGTGGTGAGCGTCCCTTCGGTCCAGTTGGCCGAGGCGGACCGCCTGGACTCGACCGAGCGGGGTGAGGCCGGATTCGGCTCGACCGGTTGGCGAGGGGACGACTATAATGGCCCCGAGACGCGGAAGTAGCTCAGCTGGTAGAGCGCAACCTTGCCAAGGTTGAGGTCGCGGGTTCGAGCCCCGTCTTCCGCTCGTCACTGCTTCTTCTGCTGAGGCAGGAGAAGAGGCACGGCGACGTGGCCGAGTGGATTAGGCACGGGTCTGCAAAACCCGTTACTCCGGTTCGATTCCGGACGTCGCCTCCGGGATCGGGGGCTTCCGATGGGGCCCTTAGCTCAGAGGGAGAGCGCTTCCTTGACACGGAAGAGGTCAGTGGTTCAATTCCACTAGGGCCCACCCTGATTTCCTCTGGATCACATTACGGCGTCCCGCTGTAGGTGGCAGAAGACGGGAGGGATGTTCCAAAGCTATTCGGACATGACCTTGGCTGGGGACTTTCGCGAACAAGCATGTGTTTTCGCGAGTTCGGAGCAGCAATTCGACGGCTTGGCACAGGATGCGGTCCCTACTGGTTGCCGTACCGTTTGAGGATCAGGAGAAGTCACTTCCTCCAGGTTTCTAGAAGATCTTGTAAGCCGTGGTAAAAGGGTTTGAAAGTCGAGTTGTCACGGGTTAGTGGTGGGGTGTAATAGTTATATCAGGATGGTTATTGTCCGTCGCCTGTAGTTTTGTGTACGTTTAGGGGGTTGTTTATAGTGAGAACTACCCGCCAGAAAAGGTGTAAAGGAAATGGACAAGCGGAGTAACTTATCTCCTGAAGTAAAACAAGCCAGAGCCGCCGCTCGGGCAGAAACCAGAGCCGTGAGAAAGTACTTGGAAGGCTTGCAGGCAACTTCCGCCCGTCGTGGTCGTCGCAAGTCTCCCCAGCAGGAACTCGAGGCAGTGCAGGCGCAGTTGGATGTCGAGTCAGACCAGATTCAGAGGCTCGCTTTGATTCAAAGGCGAATCGATGCCGAGCGCCGTTTGGCGGAGTCTTCCGATCCCATCGACATAGAGGCGTTGGAGTCTGAATTTGTCACGGTAGCCAGGTCCTATTCGGATCGGAAGGGTATCTCCTACAAGGCATGGCGGGAGATGGGAGTCGCGGCAGCGGTACTGAGCAGGAGCGGAATAGCCCGCACCCGCGGCTAGCCACTCCCTCCGGCTACCATTGCCGGTGTGGGAAGGGCGCTTAGCTCAGCGGGAGAGCGCTGCCTTCACACGGCAGAGGTCACTGGTTCGATCCCAGTAGCGCCCACTTCGAAGCGATAACCAAAGGGCTCCGTTGCGGAGCGGGTGGATAGTCGCCGGAACACCCGCGGCGCCCCTTAAAGTAGTTGATCAATGTTGAACTTACGCTGGGTTGACCTGCCAGGCGACCTGGCCGCCCTGGAGAATCTGGTCGCTCGAATCGAAGAGCATGACGGCCATCCGGCAATGGGGGAGCGCAAGTACTTCCACCTTGTCGATCCCCCTTCTCATGCCGATCCCTCCCCACCGGGCCTAGTGGCCGAGGACGGCGCAGGAAGGATCGTGGCATACGTGGCCATGCTGGAGGAGGGCAACCGGCTTTGGACGGTGGAGGTCGCCGTCCGTCCCGATTACCGCAGTGGCGGCCACATGCCGGCTCTCCTAACGGAAGCCGGGAAAGCCGTGGGGACCCGGGGGGGAAGGAGCATTCGGCTGTGGGCTTACATTCCCGAACTCACCCAGGCCGCCGAGAGGGCCGGTTTCACCCTGGAACGGGAGCTCGATCACATGAGGCTGCCTCTCCCGCTTGCCGAACGGCCGCACTTTCCTCCCGAGATCACGATCCGGGGGTTCCGGGAGGGGATTGACGAGCAGGCTTGGCTGGACGGGAACAACCTGGCCTTTGCGGGCCACCCGGAGAACGGCAATTGGGGAATCGCCGACCTGGATCGCCGTCGCCGCCGTCCCTGGTTCTCTTCAGCGGGCTTGCGCATGGCCTGGGACGGCGAGACTCTGGCCGGGTTCTGTTGGACCAAGGTCCCATCGTCCCGAGCCGGGGAGATCTACGTGATAGCCGTTCTCCCCGGCTATCAGGGGAGAGGACTCGGAAAGGCTTTGCTGTTGGAGGGGATTCGCCACATGCATGACCGCGACCATGCTCTGGCCTGCGTTCTGTACGTGGACGCCGCCAACCGCCCCGCGGTGAACATGTACCGTTCGATGGGATTCCGTCACCACCACACCGACCGTTCCTACCTGGGTCAACTCCGAATTGAGAACCGGGAAGACTCCTAAGGTACCCTTTCTGTCGAGTGAGGAGACACGATTGAAGTTGCAGTGGGAGCTGCCCGACGGCGGCCGGATAGAGGGCGAGGCGGGCGTCACCGGCTGGGAGGTTGCCCGAGGGATCGGCGCCGGTCTTGCCCGGGCTGCGGTGGCGGTACAACTGGACGACGAGTTGCTGGATCTGACCCGGCCCCTGCAGGAGTCGGGAAGGCTCCGGATAATCACCGACCGAATGGAGGAGGGCCGGGGGGTCCTGCGACACTCGGCCGCCCATGTCCTGGCACAGGCGGTACTGGATCTCTTCCCGGGTTCCACTTTCGCGATCGGACCGGCCATCCAGGACGGCTTTTACTACGACTTTGGGATAGAGCGACCCTTCAGCCCTGAGGATTTGTCGCGGTTGGAAGAGAGAATGGCCGAGTTGATAGCTGCCGACCAACCCTTCGTGCGACATTCGATGAGTCGGGAGGAGGCTCTCGAAAAGTTCCGCTCCCATCCCTTCAAAGTGGAGATAATCGAATCGGTCGAATCTTCGGAGGTGACGGAGGGAGAAGAAGTAACCATCTACAGCAACAACGGGTTTTTCGACCTGTGTCTAGGTCCACATGTCCCCTCCACCGGGCGGCTGAAAGCGGTCAAACTGCTGCGGTCGTCAGGGGCTTATTGGCGAGGCGATGAAAACAACCCGCAGTTGCAGAGAATCTATGGAACAGCCTGGGAGTCGCCGAAGGCGCTGGCGGACTACCTGCATAGGCTGGAAGAAGCAGAAAGGCGCGATCATCGGAGGGTCGGACCGGGTCTGGACTTGTTCTCTTTCCCCCGACAACTGGGATCCGGGCTGATGGTCTGGCACCCGAAAGGCGGCATGGTCAGAAAACTGATCGAGGACCATAGCCGCAGGCTCCATGAACAATACGGGTTCGAGTTCGTCTTCTCCCCGCACCTGGCTCGAAGCCAGCTCTGGGAGACCTCCGGCCACCTCGACTTCTATGCCGAGTACATGTATCCGGTGATGGCTATGGACGGCGGGCAAGAGTACCTGGTGAAGCCCATGAACTGCCCCTTTCACGTCCTCATCTATGGAAGCCGGGGCCGCTCATACCGCGACCTCCCCATGCGGTTGGCGGAGTTGGGCGCGGTTTACAGGTACGAGCGGTCGGGAGTGATTCACGGCGCATTGCGGGCTCGTGGCTTCACCCAGGATGACTCCCACACCTTCTGCACCCGCCAGCAACTCACCGACGAACTGGACATGCATCTTCTCTTCGTGCTCAACTGGCTGAGGGACTTCGGTTTCGAGGAATTCGAGGCTGACCTCTCAACCCGGCCGGAGAGGTTCGTGGGAGACCTCCAGATGTGGGACGTGGCGGAGGAGGCTCTCCTGCAGTCGATACGAAAAGGAGGCGTCTCCCATCGGGTGGCGGAGGGCGAGGGCGCGTTTTACGGACCCAAGATCGATATCCACGTGCGGGACGCCATTGGCAGACGCTGGCAGATGTCCACCATCCAGGTCGACTTTGCCCTTCCCGAGAACTTCCGCCTGGAGTATGCCGACTCAGACAACGTTTTCCGTCGCCCTGTGATGATCCACTGTGCGAAAGCCGGATCCATTGAACGGTTCTTCGGTGTGCTGGTGGAGCATTACGCCGGAGCCTTTCCTCTGTGGCTGGCGCCGGTTCAGGTATCGGTGACGCCGGTGGCCGACCGGCACCTCGACTATGCCCGGGAGGTGGGAGCCCGCCTGGAGTCGGCAGGTCTACGGGCTGAGGTCGATGCTTCGTCCGATCGGCTGGGGGAAAAGATCCGGCGGGCAATGACCGCCAAGCACCCCCTGGTTTTGGTGGTGGGCGACCAGGATGTGGAGAACGCCACCGTGGGTGTGCGTCGCTACGGGGAGAAGCGAGAGAAAAGGGCCGTTCCGGTGACCGAGGTCGTCCGGAGCCTCGCGGAGGAAGCCCGTCCTCCCAGCGGCCTGCCTGAAGGGCGTCCATGAGCTACGGGGGACGTGACGGGATCGTCATCCCCGAGGAGACGGCGCGCGCCGAGGCCGTGCCTGACGACCTCGACGCGGGAACTCGGGGCCCCTATCGCTTTCCGGACCCCAGACGCCGGCGGTGGGCGAGTTGGATATATATGGCGGTGGCCGCGCTGTTGGCCGCATTGGCCTTCTCGGAGCCGGGGTTGTGGATCACGGCTCTTCTCCTGGCCGCGATCGCCGCGTACCAATGGTGGGCGTCCTGGCCCCTGGCTCTCGACCAAGCCGGCGCCCTGCAGACCGCGGCCGCAAGGGTGCCCTTCGGGGTGGGGCATGCCTCAGTGGCGGTGACGTTCAGCGGGATCCGATCCCGTCCCCGTTGGCAGGTGATCGTCTACTCCTCGGAGAGTCCGCCCAAGCACAGGGCGCTGGTGGAGATCGACGGGGTGACCGGGGAGTCCTCCGAAGATGTCTACCTAGAGGTGCTGGAACCTCCGCAGGCCTAGTTCCGGCGGATCTCAGCGACCCTCGGAGAGTTTTCTCTCGGTCCGGCCCACGTAGACCTGGCGGGGCCGAAAGATGCGTCCCTTGGGATCGGACGCCATCTCCCTCCAGTGGGACAACCATCCCGGCAGACGGCCGATCGCGAACAGCACGGTGAACATCTCGGTTGGGAACCCCAGCGCCCGGTACAGGAAGCCCGAGTAGAAGTCGACGTTGGGGTAGAGGCGCCGCTTGGCGAAGTACTCGTCGGCCAACGCCGCAGCCTCCAGGTCCTTGGCCAACTGCAGAAGGGGGTCGTCCCTGCCCAGACGAGACAACACCTCTCCGGCGGTTGCCTTGATGATTCTCGCCCGGGGGTCGAAGTTTCGATAGACCCGGTGCCCGAACCCCATCAACCGGAACGGATCGGAGCGGTCCTTGGCGCGATGCAGGGCTTTCTCGATGTCTCCCCCCTCGGCTTGGATCTCCCCCAGCATCCCCAGCACCGCCCGGTTGGCGCCTCCGTGAAGCGGTCCGGAGAGGGCGCTGATCCCCGCGGCAATCGACGAGAAGATGCTGGCTCCGCCCGAGCCCACCAGCCGCACCGCCGATGAGGAGCAGTTCTGACCGTGGTCGATGTGGAGGATCTGCAGCAAATCCAGGACCGCCACTTCTTCGGGATCGGGAAGGGGGGACGAGTCGGACTCCGCCAGAGCGGTGTGGAAGAACCGGGACGTGTAGGGGAGGTCTTCCCTGACCCTGATGGGTCCCAGTCCCAGCAGGCGGCGGTTGATGAGGGCGGCCAGCGTGGGAATGTCGGCCAGGAGGATCCGGACCGCCTCCTCGACGGCCTCCGGCCTGCTCGATTGGGAGAACTCCGGGTGAAGTCCGCCCATGGCCAGGACGCCGGCCGCCAGGATTGCCATCGGATCGCTGGTGGCGGGGAAGGTGTCGAGAAAGTCATCCATGTAGGGTCGGTCGACGGCGTAACGTCCGATCTCCTCCTCGAAGCGGTCGATCTCGGGGCGGTCGGGAAGGTCCTCGTACAGCAACAGCCAGGCAGCTTCCAGGAAGCCGACCCGGCCGGCCAACTCCTCTATCGGATAGCCGCGGTAGCTCAAAGCTCCGTTCTCGCCGTCCACGTAGCTGACGGCGCTGGGATTCTCCGAGCTGTTGGCAAACCCCCGGTCGACGGTGATGACTCCCAGCTCGGATCGAAGCCGGGAGATGTCGAGCCCCCGGTCGCCGCGCGTGGGCCTGATCACCGGTAGCTCCAGCTCCCGGTCTCCTAGCAGGATTCTTGCATCGTCACCCATGCGCCTAATTGTCATCTTTCCGGGAGGCGCTTATCACCTTCTGAGCCTCCTGGGGAGGGATTTCGGAGTAGTGGTCGAATGCCACCTCGAAGGTGCCCCGCCCACTGGTCATGGAGCGGAGGTCCACGGCGTAGCGCTGTATTTCCGCCATGGGAACCTCGGCGGAGATTATCCGCAGCGATCCGTCTGTGTCCATTCCGTACACACGGCCCCGCTTGGAGTTGATGTCCCCGATCACGTCCCCGGTGTATTCCTCGGGCACCTTCACCGAGAGTTGCGTGATCGGCTCCAGGAGGACGGGCCGAAGCTCCTGGGCGGCCGCCCGGACCGCGGCGATTCCCGCCATGCGGAAGGAGAGTTCGTCCGAGTCCACCGAGTGGTACTTCCCGTCGAAGACCTCGGCGGAGACGTCGATGACCGGGAATCCGGCGAGCACTCCGCGGGCGAAGGCTTCCTGGATCCCCTTGTCCACCGCCGGAATGTACTGGCGGGGTATGGACCCTCCCTTGATGGAGTCGATGAACTCATAACCCTCCCCCTGGGCTTTGGGGGCGAACCGCACGAAGGCCACGCCGAACTGCCCGCGTCCTCCGGTCTGCTTCTTGTGCTTCCCCTCGGACTCGGCGCTTCCCTTGATCGTCTCCCGATAGGGGATCTTGGGCAGGGCAGTGTCCACTTCCACCCCGAATTTGCGGTTGATGCGGGCCAGGGTCACGTCCAGATGGACGTCTCCCAGCCCCGCCAGGATCGTCTCGCCGGTCTCGGGTCGGCGCTCCACGGCGAGGGTGGGGTCTTCCTCGACAGCCCTCTGCAGCGCGGTGGAGAGTTTCTCCTCGTCCTGGGTGGAGCGGGGAAACACCGCCAACTCCATCACCGGCTTGGGATAGACGGCGGGAAGTACGACCGCATCCGATCCGGGAGAACGCAGGGTGGATCCGGTGGTGGCCCTGTCCACCTTCGCCACCGCGGCCACGTCCCCGCAGCGGATCCGGTCGGTGGTGATCGGGTTTCGACCCTGGAGGAAGAACAGGTTACTGACCCGTACCGCCGGCCCCCCAGCCAACTCCAGGGTGTCGTCCGACTGGATGGACCCGCTGAACACCCGCAGGATGGAGATCCGTCCCACGTATGGGTCCCCGATCGTCTTGAACACGTAGGCGACCGCCGCGCCGTCCTCGGTGATCTCCACGGAGCCCTCCGAGAGAGGGGGAGCGGGACGCTCGAGCGGGGTTGGCGCAAAACTCTTCAGAAAGTCGGCCAGGACATCGATTCCGATCATCTGGCTGGAGGAGCCCGCCAGCACCGGGAAGATCTCTCCGGCCAGCATGGCTTCCCGAATCACCGACACGATCACTGCCTGTTCGGGTTCCTCTCCCTCGAAGTAGGCGGTCATCAGGTCGTCATCGGTCTCCACCACCGACTCGACCAACTCCAGGTGGGCCTCTTCCAGTACGCCCGCCACCTCAGCAGGCGCGCTGGTGGCCACAGTTCCCCGGGGATTCCCCTCCTCGTAGAGATCCACCTGGCCCGAACTGACCCGGGCCACGCCCCTCAGGTCGGCCTCCTCGCCCACGTTGATGACCAGCGGGGCGATCCCCTTGCCGAACGCTTCCCGCAACTCCTCCAGGGTTCGAGTCAGGGAGGAGCGATCCCGGTCGAGCTTGGTGACGAACACGGCCCGAGGAGTCCCCTCCTCGGCGGCCACTTTCCACATCAACTCGGTCTGTACCTCCACACCGTCCACTCCCGAGACCACGAAGAGGGCGAGATCCGCAACCCGGATGGCGGAACGGGCGTCACCGGAGAAGTCGGCGTATCCGGGGGTGTCGATCAGGTTTACTTTGCATCCGTCCCACTCAAAAGAGGCGACCGAGAGGTTGAGGGAGAGCTTTCTCTCCTCCTCCTCCGGCTCGTGGTCCAACATGGTGGTCCCCCGGTCCACCGACCCCAGCCGGGTGGTGACCCCGGCGGTGTACAGGAGTGCTTCGGCGAGGGAAGTCTTGCCACTTCCCCCGTGGCCTATCAGGGCTATGGTGCGAATCGAATCAGGTGACAAGCGGGCTCCTCTTGACATTCGGCAGGTCAATTCAGGATAGCGCAAACCGCCCGCCCACCGTTTGGCCGGGGCACACGGTAATTTCTAAGGATGCATGGCCCGTTTGGTAATGATGGACAGTTGCCGCTGGTTGGCGGAGCGGTTAGCGTGATAGAGCCGTGATCGACATCTGGGTACGCCCTCATCTGAGAAGAGTGCTTGATCCCATCGGGCGTTTCTTGAACCGGTGTGGGATCAACCCCGCCGGCCTGACCTTCTTCGGTTTGGGGGTGACCATCGTTGGAGCGGTGATCATTTCGCTGGAGTTTCTGGTGACCGGTTCCTTGATCGCCCTGGCCGGTTCGGCGATCGACGGTCTGGACGGGTCGCTTGCGCGCGCGGCTGACAAGGTCTCCAAGAGAGGGGCGTTCCTGGATGCCTCGGTGGACCGGCTCGGCGAGGTCGCCTGCTTCTCGGGGTTGGCGGTGGCCCGCGCCGGGGAGCCGCGGACGCTGATGCTGATCGTCCTGTCGGTGTCCGGCGCGTTGATGATCCCGTACCTGCGCGCCCGGGCCGAAGCGGAAGGACTGAGAGGGACCGGAGGCTTCATGGGCCGGGCCGAAAGGGTGATTCTCTTTGCCCTGGGGCTGCTGACCGGATGGGTCGAGCCCATGTTGTGGGCCATGACGGGTCTCTGCTGGATTTCGGCCTTGCACCGCTTCGTGGTGGCTTACCGAGAACTGAAGCGGTGAAGTCCCGGTTCGCCTACTGGGGGGTGAGGGCCGCTTCGGGATTCATGCGCATCTGGCCCCTGCGGGTGGTGCAACCCCTGGGCGGCGCCGCCGGGGTGGTGGCTTCCCTGCTTCTGCCGCGGCGTCGGCGCATGGCCGGACGGCACGCCGGTAGGACAGGGCTGGACGAGAAGCTCGGCAGCCGCTCCCGGGCGGTGAGAAAGATGTTCGCCAGTTACGGACAGTACTGGGGGGAGTCCCTCTGGGCGGCTCCCCGCAATGTGAGGCGGATCGCCGGGCGCTTCGACCTGGACGGCGTCGAAGTGCTGGAGGACGCCCTGGAAGACGGGAAAGGCGCGGTAGTGGTGCTGCCCCACCTGGGTAACTGGGAAATGGCCGGCGCAGCCGTCTGGGATCTGAATGTGGAGGTGGTGGCGGTGGCCGAAAACCTGGCTAACTCCTACATTCGAGACTGGTTTTCCCGGATGCGGGGTTTGACAGGCATAAACGTCGTGTTCGCCCACCGGGGTCTTCTCGGCGAACTGGAGAAGAAGCTCGACAGCCGGACCGCGGTTTGCCTGCCTTCTGATCGCGACCTGAGCGGGAGAGGCATCCCGGTGCAGTTCTTCGGCGAAGAGACAACCCTGCCGGCCGGCCCCCTGCTGTTGGGCATTCGCTCCGGGCGTCCGGTGATCCCGGTGGCCGTCTACTTTGAGAAGAAGAGCCGTTACCGGGCCGCCCTGAGGCCGCCACTGGCCATTCCCCGGGAAGGAACCCTCTCCGAAAGGCTCCGCAAAGGCGCGCAGCTCATGGCGCATGCTTTTGAGGACCTGATCAAAGCGGCCCCGGAGCAGTGGCACCTTCTCCAGCCCAACTGGCCCTCCGATCGGGCGTGACCCGGTCCTATGAGGGTTTGCCTGGTCTCACCGTATGACCTGACCCAGGACGGGGGCGTTCAGGCCCAGGTGCTGGGCTTGGCCGAGTGGCTGGCGCGTCAGGGAGACGAAGTGCGGGTCGTGGCGCCCCGTCTGCCGGGCGGCCTGATGGGGGTGGAGGCGGGAAGGGTGGTGCGTGTCCGGGCCAACCGGTCGGTGGCGCCGATCTGTCTGTCGCCGAGAGTCTCGGTCCGGATGAAAGAGACCCTCGGCTGGGGTGAGGTGGCGCACATTCACGAACCGCTCATGCCCATGGTGGGAGTGGCTGCGCTGCGGATGCGGGGTCCGGCGGTGGCTACTTTCCACGCTGACCCTCCCCGATGGGTTAGCGGGTTGTACCGGGGTTTGCATCCCTGGGTGCGTTCCCTCAAAGCGCCCCGGACCCTGGTCACCGCAGTGAGCCGTCAGGCGGCGGCCGCGCTGCCGTCGGGATGGGAACCGGAGCGGATCGTTCCCAACGGGGTGGAGACGACCATCGGGGGGGACGGGGTGGATCGGAAGAGGGGGAGGGTGGTGTTTCTGGGCCGGGACGAGCCTCGCAAGGGACTGAGCGTCCTGCTGGAGGCCTGGCCGCTGATCAGGAGTCGCCATCCCCATGCGGAGTTGGTGGTGATGGGCGCCGAGCGGCCCGATCCGCCCGAGGGGGCGGTCTATTTGGGCAGGGTGGACACCGAAGCGAAGGAACGGACACTGCGGTCGGCTGAGGTCTATGTCGCTCCCAACCTGGGTGGGGAAAGCTTCGGGATAGTGCTGGTGGAGGCGATGGCGGCAGGTTGCGCGGTGATCGCCTCCGACCTGACGTCCTTTCGGGACGTGGCCGGTTCGGCGGCGAGGTATTTCGCGCCGGGAAGCGTCGCCGGGATGGTGGAACAGGTCGACCAGGTACTGGAGTGTCGGACCGCCTCGGATCGGCTCTCGGATGCCGGTACCGAACGTGCAGGCAGGTTTTCCTGGGACAGGGTGGGCCCGGCTTACCGGGAATGCTATGAAAAGGTAATTCGCCGGAGCGCATGACTTCGAAGGCCTCCGGGTAAACCGTCCCTATTGCGGCCCGCCGGGGCGCAAAAGTGGTTACGATAAGGGGCATGGACCAGAGCAACGGTATGAAGACCGGCACCGAGTTGGTCAAGCGGGGACTGGCCGACATGTTGAAGGGCGGGGTGATCATGGACGTGGTCGACGCCGAGCAGGCGCGTATCGCCGAGGATGCGGGGGCGGTGGCCGTAATGGCGCTGGAGCGGGTTCCGGCCGACATCCGCAAGGACGGGGGAGTGGCGCGGATGGCCAATCCGGCCAAGGTGACCGAGATCATGGGGGCTGTGACCGTTCCGGTGATGGCCAAGTGTCGGATCGGGCACTTCCTCGAGGCCCGGGTCCTGGAGGAGTTGGGGGTGGACTACATAGACGAGTCGGAGGTGCTCACCCCTGCCGACGAAGAGAACCACGTGGACAAGTGGCCGTTCACCACTCCCTTCGTTTGCGGCGCCCGTGATCTGGGGGAAGGATTGCGCCGACTGTCGGAGGGCGCCGCGATGATCCGCACCAAGGGAGAAGCGGGTACCGGCAACGTGGTGGAAGCGGTGCGACACATCCGGGCCATCACCAGCCAGATGGAGGCGCTGGCCGACATGACGGACGAGGAGCAGGCCGACCAGGCCCGGAAGATGAGGGTCCCGGTCGAACTGGTGAAGGAGGTGGCTTCCCTGGGTCGCCTGCCGGTGGTCAATTTCGCCGCGGGTGGGATCGCCACGCCCTCCGACGCGGCCCTGATGATGGCGCTCGGCTGTGACGGGGTGTTCGTGGGCAGCGGCATTTTCAAGAGTTCCCAACCCGCCGCCTACGCCGCCGCAATCGTGGAGGCGACCACCTTCTGGGACAGCCCCGGGGTGGTGGCGAAGGTGTCGCGGGGTCTGGGAGAGCCCATGCGAGGCAAAGAGATAGGAACCCTGGAACCAGCAGAGCGTTTGGCCGCACGGGGCTGGTGACCATGCCGCCCGCCATCGGGGTGCTGGCCCTCCAGGGTGACGTGCGGGAACACCGGGTGGCTCTTGACAGGCTGGGAGTCTCCTATCGACCGGTACGGCGACCGGAGGAGCTGGAGGGACTGGACGGGTTGGTCATTCCGGGGGGCGAGTCCACCACTATCGGCCGCCTCGCCGAACGCTTCGGGCTGCTGAACCCCCTGCGCGCCGCCCTGGCCGACGGACTCCCCACCCTGGCGACCTGCGCGGGGATGATTCTGGTGGCGGGGGCCATCGTCGAGGGAGACCAGCCACTGCTGGGAGGCTTGGACGTGGTGGTGCGGCGTAACGCCTTCGGCCGGCAGAACGAGTCCTTCGAGATGGATCTGGATGTGAAGGGGTTGGACCGGCCCTTTCACGGCGTGTTCATCCGGGCGCCGTGGGTGGAGAAGGTCGGCAGCGAGGTCGAGGTGCTGGCCCGGGTCGGGGACCGGCCGGTGATGGTCCGTTCCGGCCGCATCGTGGCATTGTCCTTTCACCCGGAGTTGACGGACGACTCCCGCATCCACCGGCTGTGGATGGAAGGGGGAGGGGGCTAGGGGACCGTGGCCGGCCATTCCAAGTGGGCGAACATCAAGCACCGCAAGGGGCGACAGGACGCGGCCCGCGGGAAGCTCTTCGCCAAGCTGGCCAAGGCCATCGAGACCGAAGCGCGAAAGGGCGGGGGTGATCCCGACGCCAACTATGCATTGGCGGCGGCGGTGTCCAAGGCCAAGGCGTTCTCCATGCCCAACGACAACATCGCCCGGGCGATCAACCGGGGGACCGGGGAGAGTGGGGGGGTGGCCTACGACGAGTTGTGGTATGAGGGGTATGCCCCCGGGGGAGTGGCGGTCTACGTGCAGGTCCTCACCGACAACCGTCGCCGGGCCGCGGCCGACGTGCGGGCGGCGTTCACCCGCAATGGGGGGAGCCTGGGTGAGCCGGGATCGGTCGGTTACCTGTTCCAGCCCAAAGGCCTGATCGCCGCAGCCGGGGAGGAGGACGATGTGCTGCTGGCCGCACTGGAGGCAGGCGCGGAGGACGTGAGGGAGACGGGTGACTCCTGGGAGGTGATCACCCCGCCGAGGGACATGGCCGGAGTCCGGGCTGCGATGGAGGAATCGGGCTTGGCGGTGGAGTCGGCGGAACTGACCCAACTCCCCATCTCGGAGGTGGCCGTGGACCAACGCACGGCGCCCCGGGTGCTCAGGTTGGTGGACGCCTTGGAGGACCTCGACGACGTGCAGAGCGTTTTCTCGAACTTCGAGATCAGCGACCAGATCCTGGAGGCGCTGGCCGGCCTGTGACGGGCGCCGGGGAGGGCGGCGGAGAGGGGAAAGGCCGGGATGATTGTTCGCCTTTCCTTACACTTTAACTAGGTGTTGGTATTGGGAGTAGATCCTGGTTTGGCCCGCACCGGGTACGCGGTGGTAAGCCGGGGGAGCCCCCATCGGGTGATGGCTATGGGCGTGATCAGCACTCCGGTGAAGTGGCCGCTCGAAAACCGGCTGAAGGAGTTGGCCGGCGATCTGTCCGACGTGATACGGCGGTACCAACCGGGCGCTCTTGCCTTGGAGAAGGTCTACATAAAGGGGAACCGCTCCGCGGCATCGGCGGTGGAGAGAGCCACGGGCGTGGTGATGCTCACCTCCGCCGAAGCGGGGATACCCGTTCGGGAGTACATTCCCAGCACCATAAAGAAAGTTGTGACCGGTGATGGGCGCGCCACCAAGGAGGCGGTACAACGATCCCTGTGGAAGACCCTGAGGCTGTCGGAGGACGGCTTGCCTCATGACGCGTTCGATGCGGTGGCGGTGGCGATCTGTCACCTCCAGCACCTGCACCTGGAAATCGTGACGTGATAGGATCATTACGGGGAACGCTGGCCGAGAGAAAACCGGAGGGGATCGTCATCGATGTGGGGGGTGTGGGATACGAGGTGACCATGCCGCCCTCTGCGGTTGAGAACCTCCCCGGGGAAAGGAGGGAGATCGTGATAAGCACTCACATGCATGTGTGGGCCGACGGGATGAGACTGTACGGGTTCGGCCACTCCGAGGAGCGGGACCTGTTCCGGGTGTTGCTCTCCGCCCAGGGGGTGGGGCCGAAGATGGCATTGGCGGTCCTCTCCACCCTGGCCACGGACGAAGTTCGAGAGGCGGTGCGCCAGGAGGACGTGGCTGCCTTCACCAGGGTGAACGGAGTGGGGAAGAAGACCGCCCAGAGACTGATACTGGATCTCAAGGGCAAGCTGGAGGCATCGGACGCAAACGTGTTGGAGGGCGCCTCCCGGTCCGCCGACCTATGGGCAGCCCTCTCCGGTCTGGGTTATCGCAGTCACGAGATCCGCCGGGCGGCCGAGAGGATTGACGCCGGCGCTCCCTTCGAGGACCAATTGAAGGCCGCGCTGGCGGAGCTGGGGAGATGAGAGAGGAACGGGTGGTCGCCCAGCAGCCGGTGAAGGGGGAGGCCGAGTTGGAAGCCTCCTTGCGCCCCCGGTTCCTGGGCGAGTTCATCGGCCAACCCCTCCTGCAGGAGAGGCTCCGGGTCTCCATCGAGGCGGCCGCCAAGATGGGCATTCCCATGGGGCATGTGCTCTTCTCCGGTCCGCCCGGATTGGGCAAGACCTCCATGGCGGGGGTGATCGCCCAGGAGTTGGGCGCCAACATGCGAAGGACTTCCGGCCCCGCCCTGGACCGGCCGGGAGACCTGGCTTCGATCCTGTCGGGCCTGGAGAGAGGCGACATTTTCTTCGTGGACGAACTTCACCGGCTGTCCCGGATGGTGGAGGAGGTCCTGTACCCGGCGATGGAGGACTACGCGCTGGACATAGTGGTCGGCAGAGGGGCAGGCGCCACCACCTACCGGCTGAACCTCCAGCCCTTCACGCTGGTGGGCGCCACGACCCGGCTGGGGATGATCTCATCCCCCCTGCGGGATCGTTTCCAGATCATCGAGCGCTTCGACTATTACACGCCCGAGGAACTCCGCCAGATTGTGGTGCGCTCCGCAGGGATTCTGGGAGTGAAGATCACCGGTGCGGGGGCCGAGATAATCGCGGCGCGGAGCCGGGGCACCGCCCGGGTGGCCAACCGGCTCCTGGCCCGGGTGCGCGACTACGCGATCGCCCGGTCGGACGGGTCCGTGACCGGCGAGGTGGCGCACCGGGCCCTGGCGATGCTTGAGGTGGACGAGATGGGACTGGACAAGGTGGACCGGGCGATCCTGGAGTCGGTGGTTCACAAGTTCGGCGGCGGTCCGGTCGGCTTGGGGACCCTGGCGATCGCGGTCGGCGAGGAACCGGAGACGGTGGAGGAGGCCTACGAGCCCTTTCTCCTGCAGGCGGGACTCCTGCAGCGGACCCCCAGAGGAAGAGTCGCCACCGAGGGGACCTACCTCCATCTGGGCCTGACCCCTCCGGCCGATCCTCAACTCCGCTTGGTCTGACTCCGGCCGGAGATGCTCACCGTCGAGTTGGATTATCCCCTTCCACCGGAAGCGGTGGCCCAGACCCCGGTCGAGCCGCGGCATGCCTCGCGTCTGCTGGACACCCGGACCTTCACGCACCGGACCTTTTTGGAACTGGCCGACCTTTTGGAAGCTGGAGACCTGGTGGTGGTCAACCGGACCAGGGTGCGGGCTGCCCGCCTGCGGGGCGTGAAGGCGGGGACGGGAGGAAGAGTGGAGGCGTTGGTCCTGCGCCGACTCTCGGCGGAGAGGTGGGAGGCGCTCCTGCGTCCGGCCCGGCGGCTCCGTCCGGGGGTCCTGCTACGGTTCGGCCCGCTTCGAGCGGAGGTGGTCTCCGGGCCGGTTGATGGAGTGGCGGTACTGGAACTGTCCGGTCCCGGAGAGGTGGAGGAACTCATGGAAGGGGAAGGAGAGGTGCCCCTTCCCCCCTACATAAGCCGGTCCCTCGAAGACCCCGAGCGTTACCAGACGGTCTTCGCCTCCCGTCTCGGATCATCCGCGGCCCCCACCGCCGGACTGCACTTCACGAACCGGGTCCTGCAGGCCCTGTCCCAGAAGGGAGTGGAGCGAACCGAGATCGACTTGGAGGTGGGGTGGGCCACCTTCCGGCCGATCGGCGCCGAACGGATCGAGGACCATCCCATGGGAGCGGAGCAGTTCCGGCTTCCCGACCAGGCGGCGGTTGCGGTGGAACGCTGCCGGGCCAGGGGTGGCCGGGTGGTGGCGGTGGGCACCACGGTGGTCAGGACCCTGGAGAGCTGCGCCACCTCCGACGGGCTGGTGACTGCTCGGGAAGGGCAAACCAGTCTGTACGTGACGCCGGGCTATCAGTTCCGGGTAGTGGATCTCATGGTCACGAATTTCCACGCCCCCAGATCAAGTTTGCTGGCCCTGGTGTGGGCCTTCATGGGCGAAGAGTGGAGGGAGGCGTATCGGAGGGCGTTGGAGCACGGGTATCGCTTTCTCTCCTTCGGTGACGCGATGCTGGCCGAGCGCCACCCCGGGATGGGCCGGGAATGACCCCGGTCTCCTGGACGCCGGAGGCGACTGACGGCCCAGCCCGGGCGGGGACGCTTCACACCCCGCACGGGGACGTCCCCACTCCGGTGTTCATGCCGGTCGGCACCCGCGCCTCCGTCAAGGGCCTGGACGCCGCGGACCTCGAGGAGATAGGGACCACCATGGTGCTGGCCAACACCTATCACCTGATGCTGAGACCGGGGTCGGAGCTGATCCAGCGGATGGGCGGTCTGCACGGTTTCATGTCGTGGCGCCGTCCGGTCCTCACCGATTCCGGGGGGTATCAGGTCTTCTCCCTCGGTCCCCGGATAACCGAGGAAGGAGCGGTCTTTCGCTCCGTCTACGACGGGTCGGAGGTGAGCCTCACACCCGAGCAGGCGGTGCGACACCAGGAGAGGTTGGGATCGGACGTCGCCATGGTGCTCGACATCTGCCTGGGTCTTCCCTCCCCGCTACCCGATCTCCGGAGCGCGATGGAGCGCACCCTCCGCTGGTCGGAGCGGTCCCTGGCCGCCCATCGCCGTCCCGACCAGGCCCTGTTCGGGATCGTGCAGGGAGGCGTGTCGCCGGAACTCCGCCGGACCAGCGCCGCGGCCACCGCCGCACTGGGCTTTCCGGGATTCGGCATCGGAGGCCTCTCGGTGGGCGAGCCGGCGTCGGAGCGCAACCTGGCGTTGGAGGCGGCCATGGAGGAACTCCCCCCGGGGCGTCCTCGTTACCTGATGGGCGTCGGGGACCCGCAGGGACTCCTCGACGGCATAGCCAGGGGCGTGGACATGTTCGACTGCGTCTGGCCCACCCGCCTGGCCCGGCACGGGAAGGTCCTGGGACGAAGGGGCGACTACAACCTGCGCTCAGCACCCTTCGCCACCGACGAGCGGCCTCTCGACCCCGACTGTGAATGCTCGGTCTGCGGTCGTTACACCCGTTCCTATCTGCGACATCTGCTGCGGGTGCGGGAGATGTCTTCTCAGCGTCTGATCTCCATTCACAACCTCGCCTATGTGACAGGGTTGATGAGCGCCGCCCGCCAGGCGATAGTTGCGGGAGATTTCTCCGGGTTCTGTCGCCGGTTCGCAGAACTGAGAGTTTCCGGCGACGCACCCGGCCCGCTAATCTGATAGCTTTCAGGCGCACTTAAACAGGAGTTGTCGGTAATGATTTTCGCTCAAGAGTCGGCAGGAAGCCCGATTTTCACCTGGCTGGTCCTCGGCGGGTTTCTTTTGTTCTTTTATTTTCTGCTCATCAGGCCCCAACGCAAGCGAGCACGCCAGCAGCAGGAACTGGTGGCGAACCTGAATTTGGGCGACCAGGTGCAGACCATTGGGGGAATCATGGGACAGGTTCGCAGCGTGGAGGAGGACTCAGTGGTGATCGAACTTGAGTACGGGTCGATACGCATCGCCAAGAGGGCCATAGCTTCCAAACAGGCCGTGGAAGGCTGATCCGTGCTTCGGCGGGTCATCGGCCTGCTGATTGTCGCAGGGATCGCCTGGGGAGGCCTGGCTGCCGTCTACCTGCTGGGCATCGAGCCCAAGCTGGGACTGGACCTGCAGGGCGGTACCTCGGTGGTGCTGACCGCACCCGACGACACGGATCCCGATGTGATGGAGTATGCGGTGGAGATCATGCGCAGCCGCATCGAGGACGTGGGCGGCGTGCAGGAGCCGGAGATCTCCATCTCGGGCGGCACCACGGTGCTGGTGCAGCTACCCGGGGTTCAAAACGAGCAGCAGGCGCTTGACGCCATCGGCCGGACCGGCCGCCTGTCGTTCCGCCCGGTGCTCGAGTCCACCCCCGGCCTTGAGGGACCCTTGGTGACCACCACCACGGTGACCACCACCACTATTGCACCGACGGAGGGTGATGAAGCCGCCGCGGAAGAGTCGGTTACGACTTCCACCGCCCCCGTCACCACCACCACGTTGCCGGACGTCCCGGAAGGTGTGGACCCGATCACCGGGCTCACGGTGTCCGATGATCCCGACACGATCGCCTATCTGCCGAATTTCACCATCTTCGGGATGGAGGTGTTGACCGTCGGCCCGGCCGCCATGACCGGGTCCGATGTCTCGCAGGCGCTTCCCGGTTTCAACAGCGTCTCGGCCCAGTGGGTCGTGAACCTCTCCCTCAACTCGGAGGGGGGTGACCTGTTCGCCGAACTCACCGGCGAGGCCGCCGCCTACCCGATCGGCGATCCCCGCCGCCAGATCGCCATCGTGCTGGACGGTCAGATCATCGCCTCTCCCCAGGTCGCCGAGGACGTGGCCGCCGGGGTGGGCATAACGGGAGGGGACGCGATCATCACCCTGGGGGCCGATCCCGCCGCCGAGGACCAGGCACAGAACCTGGCGGTGATCCTCCGCTACGGCTCCCTGCCGGTTGCCTTCGAGAGGAGCCAGGTGGAGAAGGTCTCGGCCACTCTGGGATCCGACTCGCTGCAGATCGGCCTCATCTCGGGTATAGCGGGGCTGGTCCTGGTGGCGGTGGTGCTGTTGCTCTATTACCGGGCGCTGGGGTTGGTGGCGGTGCTGGGGATCGCGGTCTTCGGCTCCCTGCTGATCGCCATCTATGCCCTGCTGGGTCACTACCAGGGGGTCACCCTCACCCTGGCCGGGGTGACCGGAATAATCGTGGCGGTGGGTATAACAGCCGACTCCTACATCGTTTACTTCGAGCGGATCAAGGACGAACTCCGGGCGGGACGGACCGTTCCCTCCGCCGCCGCACAGGGGTTCCGCACCGCGTTTCGGACCATCCTGACCGCCGACACGGTCTCCATCCTGGGCGCCACGCTCCTATGGTTGTTGACGGTCGGAGCGGTCAGGGGGTTCGCGTTGTCGCTGGGGATCGCCACCGTCCTGGACATATTCGTAGCGCGGACCTTCACCCGCCGAGCCGCCTGGGTGCTGGCGCACAGCCCCCTGGGTAGAAAGGGTTGGTTCTCCATGCCTGCCGCCGCGGGAGAGAGTCGATGAGTCTCTGGCGAAACATCTCCCGGGGCGAGACCCGCATCGACTTTGTGGGCCTGCGACGCCGGTGGTTCTATATCTCTGCGGTCCTGCTGCTGGTGTCGGTGGCGACGGTGACGGCGCTCGGCCTCAATCTGGGTCTGGAGTTCACCGGGGGCGTGCAGGTCCAGACCGAGAACCGGAGCGGAGTGACGGTGGGGGAATTGGAGAGCTCCATCACGGGATTGGGAGTTGTCGATTCCCGCATCCAGGAGATAGACGAGGGCCAGGCGATTCGCATCCAGACCGGGCCGATCTCCTCCGCACTGGAGGATGAGATGGTTGCCTCCGTGGCGGTGCTGGTGGGCGCTCCGCCCGAAGACGTCAACCGTCAGGCGGTGGGCCCCACTTTCGGGGCCCTGGTGGCCCGGCGGGCCCTGTGGGCCCTGGGAGTGTTCCTGGGAGCGGTGGTGATTTTCATCTCGATCCGCCTTCAATGGAAGATGGCCCTCTCGGGAATCGTCGCCCTCCTGCATGATCTGGTGCTGACCATCGGCATATATGCAATCACCCGATTCGAGGTGACTCCCGCCACGGTGGTGGCGGCGCTCACCGTGTTGGGCTATTCCCTCTATGACACCGTGGTGGTGTTCGATCGGGTGAAGGAACTGGAGGGTGACTTCTCGGACATTCTCACCTATTCGGAGATTGTCAACCGGTCTATGAACATGGTGCTGGCCCGCTCCATTAACACTTCCCTGACCTCCCTGATCCCGGTGGGCAGCATCCTGTTCGTGGGCTCGTTGATTCTGGGCGCCGCCCCATTGCGGGACTTCTCCCTGGCGCTCTTCGTGGGGATCGCCGCGGGTACCTACTCATCCATTTTCGTGGCCTCCCCACTGCTGGCCCTGTGGAGGGAGAGGGAAGTGGCCTGGTCCGATCAGCGACGCAGGGTGGCGAGGAAGCGAGGCGGGTCGGGCGACGATCCGTCCGAGGAACCCGGTAAGCCCTCCGAGGCGCCCACCACCCCCGAGCTGTTCTCCATGGAGGGAGGAGCCTCACCTCGCCCGCCCCGCCGGCGGCGCCGCCGGTAGGACCCACATTGGCGAGTCCTAAAACGGCTAGGACGGGAGACCTAAGCTAGCCATGTGAGTCTTCGAAAGGCTGCCACTTCTAGCATTCGCCCCACAGGTGCCTCTCCTGAACGGTGGAGGTTTTTCTTCACCAAGACGAAGTACTTTGAACTGTATGCCAGCGAGTTTAAGCAGGCTGAAGAACAACGAGGTACGTCTGGTGTCGCCAGGATAGGTTGTGATTCAACCACTTGCCCCCGTGCTAGCGAGAATAGCGACATAGCCTGTGACGGGGATCGGGTGTTGTGGTGGACGAACTCTGGATTCTTCTGGGCTGCAGCCGACATGTCTAACCCCTCTGTGATGCGTGAGGTGCCTATTAAGCGGGGCGGATTCGGATTGTCGAACAGAATAAAATTCTATTACGAGAGATACAGATGGTTTGCATTGTCAGAAAGCGCATACAGGTGTGCCCAAGATCAGGTTGAGAACGCCGTGCCCTACAGGATTGGATGCAATTCTCCTAACTGTGGAGCTCGCTCTGGGGCTCCTGGAATCAATGCGACATGTGAAGAAAGGGATCAATGCGGGATTGACTGTGATGGAAGTCGGGTGCTGTGGTGGGCCGAGTCTGGACTGTATTGGGCTGCCTTTGAGTTGTCTCATGAAGATGTTGAATTGCTGGTTTGGAATCGCCAAAGAAAGCAGGAGTCGCAACTGCAACGCCTCCGCAAAATTCGCGCTCGCGAGGAGGAACTCGACAACGCACGTCGCGAGCGTATCCCCGATGAAGTCCGTGCGTTTGTGTGGGAGCGCGACGAGGGGCGATGCACCAAGTGCGGAGCACAGCAAGAGTTGCAGTTTGACCATGTGATTCCAGTGGCGAAGGGAGGTGGGAATTCAATCGACAACATTCAGATTCTTTGCGGAAACTGCAACAGGCAAAAGAGTGATCACATCGTTTAGGAGGTGCAGGACAAACATTCAAGGATTCGGTAACTGAGCGCGGGTCACTCCGGCGGTGCCGCAGATAGGACCTCCCCGACGGCGGTCGGCTAGACTATCGAGGGTGGCCGAGACTTCGGCGCAGCGCCCCGCTTCCAGTCAATTCCCCGGGTCGGATGACCCGTTGGCAGGAGTAGTAACGCGCTTTCTGGACCACCATCCCCAGGGTGACGTGGAGTTGTTGCGCCGGGCCTTCGGGGTTGCCGAGAAGGCCCATCGGGGCCAGTTCCGCAAATCGGGTGATCCGTTCATCATTCACCCTCTGACGGTCACCCGGATCCTGGCTGACCTGGGGATGGACACCGCCACCCTGGCGGCCGGCCTGCTGCACGACACCCTCGAGGACACCGACCTCAGCTACCGGGATGTGAAGAAGGCATTCGGCGCGGAGATAGCCGACCTGATAGACGGAGTCACCAAGCTGGACCGGATCACCTATCCGAACCGGGAGGAGGCACAGGCGGCGACCATTCGCAAGATGGTGGTGGCCATGGCGCGGGACGTTCGGGTCCTGGTCATCAAGCTTTGCGACCGTCTTCACAACATGCGGACGGTCAGCGCTCTCCGCCCCTCCAAGCAGAAGGCGGTGGCAACCGAGACCCTGGATGTGTACGCCCCGCTGGCCCACCGGCTGGGCATCCAGGAGATAAAGCACGAACTTGAGGACCGGTGCCTGGCCATCCTCCACCCGGGCCCGTACGCCGAGATCGACGCCAAGCTGCTGAACCTGGCCCCCGAGCGGGGAGTGGTGATAGACAAGATGATCGAGGAGGTCTCCGGAGTCCTCTCGGATGCGGGAATCCCCACCGAGGTGAGCGGGAGGCCGAAGCACCACTATTCCATCTACCGGAAGATGATGGAGACCGGCAAGCAATTCGAGGAGATCTATGACCTGATCGGGATCAGGGTGGTGGTCCCCCGGATCCGGGACTGCTACGCGACCCTGGGTGAGATTCACTCCCACTGGCAGCCGTTGAGCGGGCGGTTCAAGGATTTCATCGCCATGCCCAAGATCAATCTCTACCAGAGCCTCCACACCACGGTGGTGGGGACCGACGGAAAGGCGATAGAGATCCAGATCCGCACAACGGAGATGCACCAGTTGGCGGAGCGGGGCATCGCCGCCCACTGGCGTTACAAGGAGGGGTCCGGAGCGATGGACCTGGAGTGGGTGGGTGATCTGGGGGGACTTCGGGAAGAGTTCGAAGACCCCCGCGAGTTCTTGGATCATCTCAAGTTGGATCTCTACCGGGACGAGGTTTTCGTGATCACTCCCCGGGGCGAGGTGAAGTCCTTCCCGGCGGGCGCCACCCCGGTGGACTTTGCGTATGCCATCCACACCGAGGTGGGCGATCGGTGTGTGGGGGCGCGGATCAACGGCCGGCTGTTGCCTCTGTCCACGCCGCTTGCCTCCGGTGACGTCGTGGAGATCATCACCTCCCGTTCCAAGGGCGGCGGGCCCAGCCGGGACTGGTTGAAGACGGTGCAGACTTCCCGGGCCCGGTCCAAGATAAAGCAGTGGTTTTCCAAGGAGCGCCGGTCGATCTCCATCGCCGAGGGTCGGGAGGCGCTGCTTGCCGAGCTTCGCAAGGCCAAGCTGGGACTGACCGCGGCAGGGCGGGACCGGTTGCTGGCCTCCATCGCCGTGGACTTCGGGAAGTCCGAGGTCGATCATCTCTTCCTGGCGGTGGGGCAGGGTGAGATGTCTCCGTCCACCGTGATCCAGCGGCTGGAGAGGGCGGTGAGGCCGACCCTCCCGGAGGAGAAGGAGAAGGTGAGTCTGCTGACGCCTCCCGTGCGCCGACGCCAGACCGATGCCGACAGTCCGGGGGTGTTGGTGGAGGGAATGGGGGACACCATGGTGAAACTTGCCCGGTGCTGTGCTCCGGTTCCCTCCGACAACATCATCGGATACGTGACGACCGGCCGGGGTGTGTCGGTGCACCGGACCGAGTGCACCAACCTGAAGGTCCGCACCCCGGGAATGGAACGGATGGTGGAGGTGGCCTGGTCCCGGGACCTGATCAGTTCCTTCACCGTCTGGGTGCAGGTGGAGGCGCTGGACCGGTACCGGTTGCTGCGGGACGTCACGGCGGTGATCTCCGAGATGGGGGGCAACATCGTGGCGGCCACCTCGGCGGTGGGCGACGACCGGGTGGCTGTTCTGCAGTACGAGGTGGAACTCTCCGACGCCGACCAGTTGCGCCGCCTCTTCTCCGATCTGAGAGGGGTTGACGGGGTGTTCAAGGCTTTCCGGATCACCTCCGACGTGCCGTCCTGACCAGTCCTTAGATGCTGATCGACGGTGTCCCGTTGTGGTTCACGCAGACCAACTGCTACGTGGTGGCCCCCGAGGCAAGCGGCCCGTGCGTGGTGATCGACGCCCCTCCGGATCCCCGGGGCGTGGCCGAACTATGTGCCAGGCACGATCTGGCTCCGGTCGCCCTGGTGGTCACCCACGGCCATGTCGACCACATCGGAGGGGCGGGGGTGGTGGAGGAACAACTGGGAGTGGCTACCTACGTCCATCCCGACGACGACTTCCTGTCGCTCAATCCCCTCCGTCAGATCATCGCCCTCATGGGGGAGGTGCTGCCCGGTGAATACCGTCCTCCGGCCTCTCGACGCCCGCTGTCCGACGGCGACGTCCTGGCCCTGGCCGGGCTGGAGATGACCGTGCTGCACACCCCCGGTCACACTCCCGGGCATTGTTGCTTCCACCTCGAGGAGGAGGGGGTACTCTTCTCGGGGGATCAACTCTTCCGGGACTCGATAGGACGCACCGACCTGCCCGGCGGCGACTTCGACACCCTGATGGAAAGCATGCGCGGCAAGATCCTGGGTCTGTCTGCCGAAACCGCCGTGTATCCCGGGCACGGAGAGACCACTACCCTCGGTCGGGAACGTCTTCACAACCCCTTTCTGACTTCCCTTCTCTAGACGATGATTATCCGCTCCCCCAAGGGGACCGACGTGATCGGTCCGCCTCGCTCCGCTCGCTGGAGAGATGTGCTGACCCTGTGGGAGAACCTCTCCGGCTCCTACGGGTATGAGCTGATAGTCACTCCGGTCTTCGAGTTCACCGAACTGTTCGAGAGGGGCGTCGGCGAGACCAATGAGATGGTCACCAAGCAGATGTACACCTTCGGTGACCGTCGGGGACGATCCCTCAGCCTTCGCCCCGAGGGCACCGCCGGGGTGATGAGGGCGTACCTCGCCCAGGGAGGGACGGGGCGTTGGAAGGTCGCCTATTCGGGGCCGATGTTCCGCTACGAGCAGCCCCAGGGGGGGCGGCGACGACAGTTCTGGCAGATCGGGGTGGAGTGCGTGGGGTCGGCGTCGGCCGCGGCGGATGTGGAGGTGATCGCCCTGGCCGAAGAATTCCTGTCGGCGGTGGGAGTGGAGAATGAACTCTTGATCAACAGCCTTGGGGATGGGGAGTGTCGCGGGGCCCATCTGGAGGATCTGAAGGCGGCGATGAAGCGGTCGATTGCCGACCTGTGCCCCAGCCACCGCGATTTGGTGGAATTGAACCCGCTCCGGATTCTGGACTGCTCGCTGTGCAAGCCCGATCCCGAGTCCCTACCGGACATCGCCGATTACTGGTGCGAGGCGTGCAGGGATCACTTCGGAGAGGTCACAGAGGGCCTTGACGGCCTCGGGATCGCTTACCGGAGGTCGTCCCGGCTGGTGAGGGGGCTCGACTACTACTCCCGGACAGCGTTCGAGTACGTCGCCACCGCACTGGAGACCTCCCAGTCGACCGTGCTGGGGGGAGGCCGGTACGATGGTCTGGCCGAGACGCTGGGCGGCCGCCCGGTTCCCGGAGTGGGGTTTGCCGGGGGGATCGACCGGATGCTCCTGGCCGCACCCGGAGAGGCGGCGGCCCTGGATGTCTTCCTGGTGGGAGAAGCAGGGGTGACGGCCATCGACCTGATGGGATGGGCCGCTCCGCTTCGCAGAGCGGGACTCCGGGTGGGGTTCGAGTTGGATGCAAGGAGCGTCAAGGCGCAGTTCCGGGCCGCCACCCGTTCGCGGGCCAGGTATGTGGGGGTCGTGAGCGGTTCGCGGTTGGAGATGCGGCAGGGACGGGATCGCGAGCCTCTGGACCGAGAAGACCTGGAAGAGTGGGGAAGAGAGACGCTCGGAACGGAGGCAAGGGCGTGAGGAGCCATACCACCTCCCAGATAGGGTTGGAGACGGTGGGGGAGACGGTCACCCTGGCGGGGTGGGTCGACCGGAGACGCCACCACGGTGGGGTGGTGTTCGTGGACCTGCGGGACCACACCGGAATGGTGCAGGTGGTGCTGGATCCTGCGGCAATTCGGGAATCGGCCGAGTTGCGGCGCGAGTTCTGCGTCCAGGTACAGGGAAAGACGGTGCGTCGCCCCGAGGGCTCGGAGAATCCCGACATGGCCAGCGGGATGGTGGAGGTGGAGGCCTCGGAGTTGACGATCCTGAGCCGTTCGGAGGAACTCCCCTTCCTGATAGAGGACCGTATCACGGCCGAGGAGTTGCTTCGGCTGGAATACCGTTATCTGGACTTGCGCCGCCCCCGTATGGCCCGCAACCTGCGGGCCCGCTCGGAGGCCCTGCGGACGGTGCGGCGGACGCTGGAGGACCTGGGTTTCTGGGAGGTGGAGACCCCGACCCTGATCCGCTCCACCCCGGAGGGAGCCCGGGATCTGCTGGTCCCCAGCCGGCACAATCCGGGCAGTTTCTACGCCCTGCCCCAATCACCCCAGATCTACAAGCAACTCCTGATGGTGGCGGGGGTCAGTCGCTACTACCAGATGTGCCGTTGCTACCGGGACGAGGACTTCCGGTCCGACCGGCAACTCGAGTTCACCCAGATCGACATCGAAGGGTCCTTCTGGGGACAGGAGGATGTGCTGGCCACGGTGGAGAAGGTGATCGAGGCGGTGGCGGCGGCCCTTCGACCCGATCAGCCGCTTGATCTCCCTTTCCGCCGCCTCACCTACTCAGAGGCCATGAGCCGCTACGGCACCGACAAGCCCGATCTCCGCTTCGGCATGGAGATCGTCGAGTTGTCCGACGTGTTCGCCGACACCGGCTTCCGGGCGTTCGCCAACGTCCTGGCGGCGGGAGGGGTGGTGCGGGGCATAAACGCCGGACCGATCCCCATGAGCCGGGCCCGGGCCGACGCCCTGATAGAGAAGGCCCGGCAGTTCGGAGCGGGAGGGTTGGTGTGGATGGTGGCGGAGGAGGGGGGACGTGTCCGTTCTCCGGTGGCGAAGTTCCTGTCCGACGCGGAACTCACCGGCGTGGTCCGGGGCCTGGGGGGGAATCCGGGCGACGCGCTCTTGCTGGTGGCGGACGCCGAGCGGACGGTCTCTGAGGTTTTGGGCCGTCTCCGGACCGAGTTGGGACAGCCCGACGATCCCGGGCGTCTGGAGTTCCTGTGGGTGGTGGACTTCCCCATGTTCGAGGAACGGGACGGAGATATCACCTTCCTCCATCACCCGTTTACATCTCCGGCGGACGTTGAGATGATGAGGGACCGTCCGCTGGAAGCCGCAGCGCGAGCCTACGACCTGGTCCTGAACGGGGTGGAGTTGGGTTCGGGGAGCGTCCGCATCCACGACTCCGACATCCAGCGGAGAGTCTTCGAGATCCTGGGGATCTCCGACGACGAGGCAGAAGAGCGCTTCGGATGGTTCATCCGGGCTCTGCGTTTCGGCACGCCGCCCCACGCCGGTTTCGCGGTGGGATTCGACCGACTGGTAGCTGTGCTCCGTGGGGTGGCGAGCATCCGGGAGATCATTCCTTTCCCCAAGACCCAGACAGGCGCCGAACCGCTGAGTCGCACTCCCGCCGCGGTCAGCGACCGCCAGTTGAAGGAACTGGGCATCGCGGTCGACCCCCGCCGGATCAAGGCTTCTCCGCCGGTATAGGACGATGGCCAGCTACGGCGCCGATGACCTGTTCGCCGCCCGGCGATCGGAGGTCCTGGCGGAGGTGGCGCCCCTGGCCGAACGCATGCGTCCCAGGAGTCTGGACGAGGTGGTGGGCCTGCCCGGTCTCCTGGGCCCCGGATCCGCCTTCCGGGTCCTGGTGGAGTCCGGCCGACCCGTCTCGATGGTGTTGTGGGGCCCCCCGGGAAGCGGCAAGACCACCCTGGCCCGATTGGTCGCCCTGCACTGTTCGGCAGCTTTCGAGACCCTCAGCGCCACTTCCGCCGGCGTCAAGCAGGTGAGGGAGATCCTGGCGTCCGCCCGTCGCAGGCTGGAGGGCGACGGTCGGCGCACGGTGTTGTTCCTCGATGAGATACATCGCTTCTCCAAGAGCCAGCAGGATGCTCTGTTGCCGGGGGTGGAGAGCGGGACCCTGATCCTGATCGGGGCGACCACGGAGAATCCCTTCTTCGAGATCAACAGTCCGCTGATGAGCCGGATGGTGCTGTTCCGTACTCACAAGATCCCCGACGAGGCCCTGGAAGTGCTGGTGGGTCGGGCTCTGTCGGAGGCGCGCCGGGGACTGGGGGAGGACAACCTGCAGATCGCCGGGGACGCCCGGGATGCGCTGGTGACCAGGTCGGGAGGAGACGCGCGGGGACTGCTGAACGCCCTGGAGGTCTCGGCGCGTCTGGCCAAGGGGAGGGGGTCGGGCGTCATCGAGACCGATGACGTCTCCGAAGCGCTGGGTCGGCGGATAGTACGGTACGACAAGGCGGGGGACCGCCACTACGATGTGATCTCCGCTTTCATCAAGAGCGTGCGCGGCTCCGATCCCGATGCCGCTCTGTACTGGCTGTTTCTCATGCTCGAGGGTGGCGAGGATCCTGAGTTCATCGCCCGGCGGCTGGTAATTCTCGCATCGGAGGATGTCGGTATGGCTGATCGCTGGGCGCTTCCGGTGGCGACTGCCGCCGCCCAGGCCCTCTCCTACGTGGGAATGCCCGAGGCCGCCTATAACCTGGCCCACGCCACCCTGTTCCTGGCTCAGGCGCCCAAGTCCAACTCGGTCATGTCGGCCATGGCCCGGGCGCGGTCCGCGGTCCGGGAGGGGCCCAGTCCCTCCGTCCCCCTCCATCTTCGCAGCGGTGGCTATCGTGGAGCAGACGTTATCGGACACGGGGAAGGCTACGTATACCCCCATGACCACCCACACCACATCGTTTCCCAGGCATACTTCCCGCCGGAGATGAATCCACAAGTGTTCTTCCGTCCCACGCAGAGCGGTTTCGAGGCCGAAGTCCGGCGACGCCTGCTCGAGATCGATCATGTGTTGGGACGAGACGGACGCCAGGAGGAACAGGCGTGACCGCTCTGGGAATCGACATCGGAGGATCGGGAGTGAAAGGCAATCTGGTGGACACCGCCACCGGAGCGCTCCTGTCCAAGCGTCTACGCATAGCCACTCCCCGTTCGGGGTCCACCGAGGCTGTGGGCGCGGTGGTGGCGGAGATAGCCGACCACTTCCGGCGGGAGTGCGGGGATGAAACCCTGCCGGTGGGGTGCGGGTTCCCGGGGGTGATCAGATCGGGCGTCGTGAGCGCCGCCACCCACCTGGACAAGGCCTGGCTGGGCGCCGATGTGGTCGCCATTCTTTCCGAGGCGTTGGGGAGCCCGGTCACCGTCCTCAACGACGCCGATGCTGCCGGGGCGGCCGAGATCGCCTTCGGGTCGGCCAAGAATCGGAGCGGCACGATCTTGATGATCACCCTTGGCACCGGGATCGGGAGCGGGATGTTCCGGGACGGCCGGTTGGTCCCCAACTTCGAACTGGGCATGCTGGAACTGGGCGGCCATCACCCCATCGAGGACCGGGTGGCCTACCGCGTCTTCAAACAGCGGGACCTGAGTTGGAAGAAGTGGGCCAAACGTTTGAACCGCTACCTACGCCACGTCAACGCGCTCTTCGCTCCGGACCTGATTGTTCTCGGGGGAGGAGGGGTGAACAAGTGGTCCCGCTTCGGCCACCGCTTGGACGTACCGGTGGATGTGGTTCCCGCTCACCTCGGGAACCATGCCGGCATCGTCGGCGCCGCGCTGGCCGCGGTGGACCCGGACGTTCTAATGGGAGATCCCGCCTGAGAACACCGGTCCCGGTGTGGAACGGGCAACACCTCCCTCTCCAGTGAATAAAGTAGAGAGAACAGATGGCAAAACCAAAAGTAGAAGAGCTTCCATGGGAGGCAAAACCACGGGTTGCCTGACAAGAATAGGAGAGTCGTCGCCATAGGCAAGACACGAACGGTCAAGGAACTTGCATCGAGTGCCGGTTTAGATCTGGATGAAGCCTTGGTCAGACTCTGGGATGCTGGACTTGATCACATCAACAACCCAGGGGACAGGATACCTGCACGTCAGATGAGATCGGCAGAGGGCGCTTTAGAGATCGAAAATGCGAAAAGACAAACGCGGATTGACTACTGGTTGAAGAGAACTGGTCTAGGTAGAGAAGTCTTTGTAAAGGAGATGGCAGCAATAGGAGTATCCATTAGAGATAATGTTCGGACCTTGCCTAAAGGTGCCTTGAAGAAGATCCGCAAGCATTATGGAGTAAAAGGGGCCGTTCCCCCTAAACTGAACGACGACGATCAGAGGAAAACGCCAAAGCTGGATCCAATTCCGCCATTTCACTGGGACATCGTAGGGACTCGACAACCGAATAGGTTTCTTAGTGAGGATGATCTTCTAGCTATACATCATGCTTTAGTAAAGGACTTCCTCCTCTCCGAAGATCCTATAGAACCGCCAGGAGTCAGAAACACGCATCTCTTGGGGTCTGCTATCAATAGGCCACTGACCTCTCTTGGAAACGTCTTCAAATACCCGACGATTGAGATGGCGGCTGCAGCATTGTTTCACTCTGTTGTGCAAAACCATTGTTTTCACAACGGCAATAAACGCACGGGACTCGTGGCACTTCTTGTCTTTCTTGACCTCAACTCAGTAATCGCGACGTGTGACGAGGACGAGTTGTTTAAGTTCACCCTACGTGTTGCACAGCACAGATTGGTTCCGTCTCATTATGACGAACGTAGTGATAGGGAAGTCATGCAAATCGCTCAATGGGTTAGGAGTAATAGTCGGAGGATGGAGAAAGGAGAGCGACCGATTCCTTGGCACAGGCTGCGGCGCATTCTTAGCAGAAGATTTAACTGCGAAAGCACACCTGTGTCAGGTGGGGGCAATCGCATAGAGATCACTCGGCGTATTGAGAATCGGTCTCGATTCGGACAGAGGACAAAGTCTAGGTTGCTGGTGTCGAGGGTATCGTGGGCCGGTGATGGGACGACGGTGAAGAGAAACACTTTGAATAAGATCAGGTCCGATCTCAAATTGCAGGAGCGGGACGGTGTTGATTCTAAAGTGTTCTATGAAGCTGATTCCGAACCCGACGATTTCGTTCAGCACTATCGGTTAGTGCTTCGTCGGCTCGCTAAACTTTGACCCGCTAAGGCATTAAGGCTTCTCTGGCTTAAGGGGGAGTGGTCGTGTCGGACGCCTGGCCGCCGGTCTCTTCGCTCATGAAAGCGGAGAACCGGATCACCTGGTCGGGAGGGAGCCTGACCACCAGATCCATTCCGTCGGGGCCCCCATTTGAGGAGAGCACCTCGCCTGTCCGGTGGAGGGCCGCCAGGGCATCCCCTCTGTCGTAGGGCACCCGTACCGAGATGGTCGAGGAACGCGAGTTCAACCAGCGGATGAGTGTCTCCATCAGTTGCTCGGTTCCCTCGCCGGTCAGGGCCGACACGCCGACCGCGGTCTCGCCGGCTCCCACCAGGCGCCTGACAGCAGTGGGTGAGGCCTCGTCGATCTTGTTCACCACGATGATGGTCGGCACCGAGTCCGCCCCGATCTCGGCCAGGACTTCCCGGACCGCTGTGATCTGGCCTTCCGGATCGGAGTCGGCGGCGTTCACGACGTGGAGTATCAGGTCGGCGTCGCGAACCTCCTCCAGAGTTGACTGGAAGGCTTCCACCAGGCGGTGGGGGAGCCTCCGCACGAATCCCACGGTGTCGGCCAGAAGCATCTCCCGGCCTCCGGGCAGCCGGAGGCGGCGGATGGTGGGATCCAGGGTGGTGAACAGTCGGTCTTCGGTGAGCACCCCGGCTCCGGTCAACTGGTTCAGAAGAGTCGACTTGCCGGCGTTGGTGTAACCCACCAGGGCGATGATGGGAATGGCGGCCTGGACGCGGGAGTGACGCCGCGTGCGGTTTTGCCGCCGGAGGGCGGAGAGGTCCTTCTCGAGGGAGGTGATTCTCTGACGGATGCGGCGGCGGTCGCTCTCCAGGCGAGTCTCTCCCGGTCCCCGGGTCCCGATCCCTCCCGCCTGCTGGGAAAGCTCCTCGCCGGTGCCTCGGAGACGGGGCAGCCGGTAGCGGAGCAGCGCTAGTTCCACCTGGAGCGCTCCCTCCCGGGAGGTGGCGTGCTGGGCGAAGATGTCGAGGATCACCGCCTCGCGGTCCACGACGTCACATTCGAACAATGCCTGCAGGTTGCGTTGTTGCGCGGGGGTGAGAGCATTGTCGAACACCACCACGTCGATGTCCTCTGCCTTGGTGATGTCGGCCACCGACGCCGCCTGGCCCTTGCCGATGAACAGTCCCGGGTCGGGAGCGGACCGGTTGAACACCTCCCGGTCGACCGGCTCCGACCCTGCGGTGTCGGTCAGGAGAGCCAACTCCTCGAGGGACTGCTCCACCTCCAGAAACGAGTTGCGCCCGAGACGCACCCCCACCAGGAATGCTCTTTGGCGGGGTACCTCGAGGTCTTCGACCGTGGCGGTGAGCCTGCGGCGTTCCCTGCCGAGATGTTGATAGGTCATTTGTTCGTCCGAAGGGTTGGGAACCTACAGATACTGTCCCTCGTCGAGAGCCTGCTCGGGCTCCTCTTCGGCGATGATCTGCGATTGGCGGACCGCCACCACGGGCTTTCCGGTAGGCGGCCACAGAAAACGCCAGGCGCCGGTGGGGACCGCCCAGAAGTGCCGGCCGGTCACCACATCGATCAATGACAGGGCGTCGTTCTGCCCGTTGGTGCCGGTTGACACCAGGAGTCCCGAGCGGGTGGTGGATTCCTGCGGGACGTGGCCCACCCGCCAGCCATTGGACACCTTGTATTCGGTCGCTTCGTTCTGATTGGAACCCATATGCCCCTTAGTCTGGCGCGTCAGCGGCGGACTTCATCCGTTTCGGACAGCACTTTCATCCACCTATGTAGCTCATCTCCACCTTCTGCCCGATGCCAGCGGTCTCGCCCGAGCGAAGCTCCGAGTACTGGTCCACCCGCTCCGACCAGACCGAGGAGACCTGCCGCCGAATCTCCCGGTCGGAAGCCCCGGAGCGGACCGCTTCCCGGAGATCTGTTCCGAACACCGCGAACAGGCAGGTGTAGAGCTTTCCGTCGGCCGAGAGCCTGGCTCGGGTGCAGTCGCCACAGAAGGGCTGGGTCACCGATGCGATCACGCCCAACTCTCCCTGACCGTCGGTGTATCGCCAGCGTTTAGCCACCTCGCCCCGGTAGTTGGGTTCGAGGGGCTCGATGGGAAAGACGGCGTTCACGGTGCTGATGATCTCATGCGCCGGGGTCACATCATCCAGCCTCCAGCCGTTGGTGACCCCGACGTCCATGTATTCGATGAAGCGGAGGATGTGGCCGGTCCCCCGGAAGTGCTCCGCCATCTCCAGGATGGAATGATCGTTGAGCCCCCGCTGGACCACCATGTTGACCTTGATGGGGGTGAGTCCCGCGTCGGCTGCCGCCTCGATCCCGGCCAGCACGTCCGACACCTTGGCTCCCACGTCGTTCATGGCCGAGAAGACCTCGTCGGAGAGAGAGTCGAGGCTCACCGTCACCCGGTCGAGTCCGGCGTCGGCCAGCGCCCGAGCTTTTCGGGGAAGCAACACGCCGTTGGTGGTGAGAGTGAGATCGGAGACGCCCGGCACCTCGGCCAGCATGCCCACCAGCTTCTCCAGCCCGGCCCTCAGGAGAGGCTCCCCGCCGGTGAGCCGAATCTTCCTGGCGCCCAGGGCGGTGAAGATCCGGGCGAGGCGGGTTATCTCTTCGAAGCTGAGGAGCGCCGAGCGCTCCAGAAACTTGTAGTCGCGATTGAAGATCTCCTTGGGCATGCAGTACGTGCACCGGAAATTGCACCGGTCGGTGACCGAGATGCGCAGGTCCGCCAGGGTCCGGCCCAGGCGGTCGAAGGGCTTCACTTTGAGGTTGCTCACTTGGCCATGACGTTAGTAAGGACCGCCCCTCCCCGATTCCCGGTATTTCCCCCGCTAAACCCCCCGGATCCGCCAGACTTAACGACCAAGCTATCGGTAAGGAGCGCCATGCGAAGCCACGACATCGACTACGAGATCCGGGGAGACGATCTGCAGTTCGTTGAGGTGTACCTGGATCCGGAGGAGACGGCGGTTGCGGAGGCCGGAACCATGATCTTCATGGACGAAGGCGTCACGTTCGAAGCCAAGATGGGGGACGGGTCCGAACCCGAGGGAGGAGGCGGCTTCTTCCGGAAGGCAAGGAGCGCGGCCGGAAGGGTCCTGAGCGGCGAGTCACTGTTCATGACTCACTTCACCAACTCGGGCGGCGGACGGGCCAAGGTGGCCTTCGGCGCTTCGGTGCCGGGCAAGATCGTGCCCCTTGACTTGGCCGAGATAGGGCGGCCGGTGATCTGCCAGCGAGACGCCTTCCTGTGCGCGGCCCTGGGCACCAAGGTCTCCATGCATTTCAATCGCCGCTTCGGAAGCGGCATGTTCGGCGGCGAGGGTTTCATCCTCCAGAAACTGGAGGGCGACGGGATCGCGTTCGTGAACGCCGGCGGGATGGTCGTGGAGCGCCATCTGGCGGGAGAGACCATCCGTCTCGACACGGGATGCCTGGTCGGCTTCGAGGAGGGAATGGAGTACTCCATCGAGCGGGCCGGGGGGCTCAAGACGATGGCTTTCGGAGGCGAGGGAATCTTCCTGGCCACGATCAGCGGCGTCGGACGGGTCTGGGTTCAGTCCCTTCCCTTTTCCCGTTTGGCCGATCCCATAATCAGTGCGGCGGTGGCCGCCGCGGCAGCCGCCTCCAGCAAATAGCGTCTCCCTAGAGGGCGTGCTTCTTCAGGTCGTCCAGGTTGATCCACTCCAGGGCGGCCACCGAGGTTGACTCCAGCCGCACCCGTGGGGCCATCCCGGCTTCGAAGGCCTCCTGCCAACGGGAGGCGCACAGGCACCAGCAGTCACCGGGCGCCAGCCCTTCGAACCCGTAGAGAGGCATCGGGGTGCTGAGATCGTTGCCCCGGGACTTGCTGAACTCGAGGAACTCCTCGGTCATCTCGGCACACACCGCATGCACGCCTATGTCATCGCCCCGGGTCTCACAGGAGCCGGTCCGGTAGTACCCGGTGAGAGGCTGCAAGGAGCAGGGCTCCAGCTCACCGCCGAGCACGTTCACCATGGTCATGCGCCCCTGTCTGCCGCGCCGGTCCCTTTCACGTGACCTCCCACGTCCCTGCCGAACTGAACAGTTCGTCCAGGTCCCCCGGTCCCCGGCTTTGAGCGTCGACGATCTGCTGTTGCATCTCGCTTCCATAGGTGGGACGGGAGATATTGCGGAAGACCCCCAGGGGGGTGGGGCCGTGGGGAGTGTGGGAGAGCCGGCTGATCGTGAACGCCACGCTGGGATTCTCACGGGACGGGTCGTGAACCAGAATCTGGTCGGGATTGACGGAGGCAGTGGGCTTGATCCGCGCCTCGCCATCCTCCATCACCACGCAACTCTCCCCCGACCCGCCGAAGATGATCGGCTTGCCCTCCTGCAGGTTGATCCGGTTGACGGTCCGCTCGCTCCTGCCGGTCAGGGCGATGAATGCCTTGTCGTTGAAGACATTGCAGTTCTGGTAGATCTCGATGAACGCCGAGCCGGTGTGGTTGACGGCCTCACCCAGGACGTACTGGGTGTGATTGCGGTCCATGTCCAGGGTCCTCGCCACGAAGGAAGCCTCGGATCCGATGGCCAGGCTCACCGGATTGAATGGAAAGTCGATCGAGCCGAACGGAGTGGACTTGGTGCGCTTCCCCACCTCGGAGGTGGGTGAGTACTGACCCTTGGTGAGCCCGTAGATCTGGTTGTTGAACAACAGGACCTTTATGTTGACGTTGCGACGCAAGGCGTGAATCAGATGGTTGCCCCCGATGGAGAGGGCGTCTCCGTCACCGGTCACCACCCAAACCGACAGGTCGGGGCGGGAGGTGGCCAAGCCCGTGGCGATGGTCGGCGCCCGGCCGTGAATGGTGTGGAAGCCGTAAGTGTTCATGTAATAGGGAAAGCGCGCGGCGCAGCCTATCCCCGAGACAACCACGATGTTCTCTCGCGGTATCCCCATCTGGGTCATGAAGCTCTGCACCGAAGCGAGCACCGTGTAGTCGCCGCACCCCGGGCACCAGCGGACCTCCTGGTCGCTCTGGAAGTCGGACCGGGTGTAGGTCAAATTGCTCACGACTCGAGTACCTCCAGGATCCTGTCCCTTATCTCCCCGATGTAGAAGGGAGTACCGGTCACCTTGTTGAGACCGTAGGCGTCCTTCAGGAAGTTGGCCCGGATCACATAGCGCAACTGGCCGGTGTTGAGTTCCGGGATCAACACCTTCTCGTAGGAGTGCAGCACGTCCCCCAGGTTGGCGGGGAGGGGATTCAGGTATCGAAGATGGGCGTAGGCGACCTTGTAACCCTCCCGGTTCAGGTTGCGACAGGCGGCGCCCATCGTGCCCTTGCTGGAGCCCCAGCCCAGTACCAGGAGGTTGGCGTCCAACTCTCCATGTACCTCCACCGGCGGGATGTCGTTGGCGATGTTCGCGACTTTCCAGGCCCGGGAGTCGGTCATCAACTGGTGATTGTCGGGGTTGTAGGAGATGTCGCCGCTGATGTTCTCCTTCTCCAGACCGCCGATCCGGTGTTCCAGGCCCTTGGTGCCGGGGATGGCCCAGGGTCGGGAGAAGGTGTTGAAGTCCCGCAGGTAGGGCAAAAAGCGCCCTCCTGCACCGTTGGGGGACGACGCGAACGGAACGCTTATGTCCGGCAGGTCCGCCGCCGCCGGGATCCTCCAGGGCTCGGAGCCGTTGGCGATGTGGTTGTCGGAGAGGAGGATCACCGGGGTCATGTACTTGAGTGCGATCCGGGCCGCCTCGATGGTGGTCTCCACCACATCCGAGGGAGTGGCGCAGGCCAGAACCGGGAGGGGCGATTCTCCATGCCTGCCGAACAGGGAGAACAGCAGGTCGGTCTGTTCGGGCTTGGTCGGCATTCCCGTCGACGGGCCGGCCCTCTGCACATTGACGACCACCAGGGGCAACTCGGCGGTCAACGCCAGGCTGATCGCTTCGCTCTTCAGGGAGACGCCCGGCCCCGAAGAGCCCGTGACCGCCAGGCTTCCCCCGAAGGAGGCGCCGATCACCGCGCCGATCGCGGCGATCTCGTCCTCGGCCTGGAAAGTGCGCACCCCCAGCCGCTTGTGGCGCGCCAGTTCATGGAGGATGTCGGAGGCCGGGGTGATCGGGTACGACCCGTAGTAGAGGGGCAGCTTGGCGCAGTAGGAGGCCGCGATCAACCCCCACGCCAGCGCGGTGTTGCCGGTGATGCTGGTGTAGACGCCGGCGGGAAGGCTGGCCGGCTTGACCTGGAAGATGCTCCGCGAGGTCTCGGTTGTGATTCCGAAGTTGTACCCCGCTCTCAGGGCGGCCAGGTTGGCGGCGACGACCATCGGGAGTTTGGCGAACTTGTTCTCGGTCCAGGTGATGATCGGTTCGAGGGGCCGCTGGAACAGCCACGCCAGGAACCCGAGCGCCACGAAGTTGCGGGAGCGGAGAACCGATCGCCCGCTGACCTTGTCCGCCACCGCCTCCTTGGTGATGGTGTTCATGGGGATTTCTATCAGGTCGTATTGATTGAGGCTGCCGTCCATCAGGGGACTGTCCTCGTATCCGGCCTTGGCGAGGCCCCGCTCGTCGAAAGCCTCGCTGTTGACTATCAGGGTCCCTCCCTGGCGAAGATCGGCGAGGTCTGTTTTGAGAGCGGCGGGGTTCATCGCCACCAGGCAGTCGGGCCGATCACCGGAAGTGGAGATGTCCCAGTCGGCGATCTGGATCTGGAAGGAAGAGACTCCGGGAAGGGTGCCAGCCGGCGCCCGGATTTCGGCCGGGAAGCTGGGCAGGGTGAACAGGTCGTTCCCAAAAGCAGCCGAGGTGTCGGCAAAACGGTTGCCCGCCAACTGCATCCCGTCCCCGGAGTCGCCGGCGAATCGGACGGTTACTTGTCTTAGTGGGGTGATATTCCCGTTGGGTGACGGGTCGGAAACGCCCGCCTCGGCGTGGGCCGTTGGTGATGTCACGTCAGAAATTCAGAACCTCGATGTCAGGCAGCCAATGATAGTTTGGGCCGCGACTTTTCAAACCTCTAATAGCAAACCTTACCGGCAATCACAACCATACCGGGACGGCAATCTCAACCTTACCGGGCCTGATGGGATGGCCGAGGCCCAACCGCCAGGACCGAGCGGGCGACGCCCTCCCGCTCCAGGATCGACGAGACCCTGAGCAGCAGGTCCTCCCTCCACCAGGGAGCGACCAATTGCAGTGAGAAGGGGACCCCGGAGGACTGGTCGGAGCGGGGAACGGGGATGCTCATGCCAGGACAACCGGATACGTTGACCAGGGAGGTGAACCAGGAGAGCACCGCCCGGTAGGCAAGTCTGCCGTGGGTGACGGTGTTCATCTCCTGGTCGCCGATGACCTTGCGGAGCGCACCGGAGGTGGGCAGGGCCAACAGGTGGAAGCGTTGGAAGGCGGCGCTCATCCGGTGCCGCAGATGGGCCTGCCAGCGTTTGGCGTCCAGCAGGGCCTCGGCTGGGCGTTCACCGCCCACCTCGAGGGTCTCTTCGATCCGTCCCGCCACTTCCCTGCCGTACGGTCTTCCCCCCTCCCACCAGGCGCGGTGCACCGCGGCCACCTCCGGATAGAGGATGTCGTTGATCATTCCGGGAGGTGACAGGACCGGATCGTCGAACTGTTCCACACCCACACCCAGGCTCTCCAGTTGGCCGATGACGGCGCCGAAACGCTCCTGGAATCCAGCCGCATACGGAGCCTTCGCCAACCACTTTTCAGGAAGGCCCACCCGGAGGTTCCGGGGTTCCATCGGGGCGTCGAGGCGGTCCAGATCGGTGGGCCGGGGCGACGACCAGGGATCGTCGGGATGCCATCCTGCCAGGGAGGCGTAGGCCTGGGCCAGGTCTCCGGTGTTGGCCGCCAGCGGTCCCACGCTGTCCAGGGAAGGGCCCAGCGGGAAGACTCCGGTGAGCGGTACCCGCCCGTGGGTCACCTTGAGGCCGAAGATGCCGCACAGCGCGGCGGGGACCCGGATGGAGCCGCCGGTATCGGTGCCGATTGAGATAGGAGACAATCCGGCCGCCACCACCGCGCCGGACCCGCCGGACGATCCTCCCGGGGAGGTGGCCGGGTCGTGGGGATTCCGCACCGGGCCGAACCATTGGTTCTCCGAAGAGAAACCGAAGGCGAATTCGTGCAGGCTCGCCCGGGCCACGATCACCGCGCCGGCCCTCTCCAGCCGTTCGACCACCGGCGCAGACCGTTGGGGAAGGCTCCTGTAGAACGCCGATCCGCAGGTGGTGGGCACCCCGGCCTGATCGATCAGGTCCTTGATGACCACCGGCACTCCGCACAGCGGGCCGGGGTCCTCGCCCGCCGCCACCCGCCCATCCAACTCATCGGCGCGCGACAGCGCTCTCTCGTCTATGAAGGTGGTGAGATTAAGCGCATCCTGGGAGTCGTGCAGGTCGGCCAGGGCCTTTCCGATGGCGTCTCGCGCCGAACGCTCGCCGGTTCGAACCTGCCGGGCCAGGGACCGGGCGCTTACCAAGGGGGTCTCCAACGCCTACCAGGAGACGAGACGCCCGTCCGGAAAGAGGCTGATCCAGGGGCGACCGGCCGGGACCGTTATGGGAGAACCATCGGTCAGCGTGAGCGAGAACGGTTGGGCGGTGTCCGCCCGCTCCCATCCTCCCGCCGCGACCTGGCCCTCGGCGAACACCAGCGCCCGTCCCTGGCCGGTGGTCTCCATGGTGGGGAGAGTCACCCCTCCCTGGGGAGGCGTGGTGTAGAACAGCCGGGAGAATATCACCACCAGGACGTCGGCGGTGATTGTTTCCTCGCCCCCCTCGACGTGGGTCCAGGTGTGGGGACCGTCCTCCAGGTGACGCTCATAGGTGCTTCCGTTCCACTTCCAGGTGACGGTGTTGGTCGGGGCCCACTCCATGGTCACTTCCGAGACGCCGCCCGGGATGCCCGAGACCGGTAGGTCTCCGATCTCGAACAGGGGGGGTGGGGGAGTGTTGGGATAAAGCCTCTGGTCGGCCGTGGGCCGAAAATCGGCCGTGTTGACGAAGTAGTTGTGAGGCGCCTGACGCGACTCGTCCCGATACCCTCCCACGCCGATCTCTCCGATCACCCCGACCCCGTTGCGTGGAAACGTGTTGATGATCCAGTCCTGGCCCCCGCTGGCCAGCACGGTGGTGTTCAAGTGTCGGAGCAAATGGGGGTCGGTGGGCCGCACCGAACGCACCGGCCCGACGTAGGTGGAGTCGACGGAGTGGAACAAGGCTATGAAGCGAGTTATCCCCGATTCGACCAAGAGTTCGAACACCGCCTCGGCCTCGCCGATGCCGACCTGGGGACGGGCGTCCCAGTGATTGTCGACTTTCACCGCCATGGTCCGTCGGCTCAAGGAATCCGGGTCGGCCACGCCCAAACCGGTCAGCGGACTGGGCGTCAGCGGCGGCCCGGGAACGGTGGTGGTCGTGGTGTCGGGGGTGGCATCGGTGGTGGGGTCTGCTGTGGTGGTGGTTGTGGTGTCGGGGGTCGCGGCGTCGGTGGTTTCGGCAGCCGTCGTCTCGGTGGTGGTGTCTGCTGTGGTGGTTGTGGTGTCGGGGGTCGTGGTGGTGGTCTCGCCTGCTGTGGATGCCGTCGTCTCCGAGGCTGTCGTCTCCGAGGCTGCTGTTGAGGCTGCAGTGGTGGGCGGCTCGGAGGTGGTTACCGGTTCCTCTCCTGAATCTCCGCCGCATGCCATTGCAAGGACGGCCAGTGCCGTCGCGGTCAGGACTCTTCGCATGAAAAGGGATGCTAAACCACCGGCTGCGTTGTTCTGTTGCTTTACTCCTCGCAACCCGTTCCACCGGAGATGGACACGAGTGTGTCGTCCGGTCCGGGTCCGCTGAAGGTTCCCGTCAGGTATCCGGGTCCGGGGACATCCACTTCCAGCACGGCTTCCTGCGCGACAACGACCTCCTCGGAGGCTTCGTCGGGCGGGACGGGCGTGTCACTGTGGGAAATGGCGGCCTGGCCGTAGATCGAAGAGGCACGCGACAGGGTTGTGCCCAGTCTCAGGCCCTCGGAGGTCCGGAGTTCCGGTCCGGCGGGCAAAGACTGGCCCTCCAGGAGTGAATAGGTGAAAGAGAACAGGTGCTCATGGCCGTCCGGACCCCACTCGGTGGGCCCGTCGGAGAGATAGACCGTCAGGCTTCCCCAGTTGACCACCCGCGCCCTGACCCCCGGACACCGGAGGAAATCGAGGTCGGCCGGCACCCATCCCGTGTCGTTGTCCGGGTTCCCGAGGGCCCCGGTCAGAACGGCGACGGTCCTCTCGGCGTCGCTCCCGAACGGAAGGGGCCCCAGTCCCTCGGGTTGGAGGTAGAGATCCGCCGCCACGATGGGATCCTCCACGAAGGTGGCAGGTGGAAGAGTGGTCTCGGGCAAGGACGTCTCGGGAACCGGATTGGTTTCGGGCCGGGTGGGTTCGGTCCCGGGGCTCTGCGATAGAGTCGTGGCGCCGGCGGTGACGGTGGTGGTGTCGGCGCCGGTCGGTCCGCCGGTCAGCCCGGAGCTTCCCAGAGCGTTTCGAATGACCAGGACCACGGCGGTGACGGCCATGATCACCACCAGTGTCCCCAGCGTCACCAGCAGGTTTCTCTGCCATCTCTCCAGGCGATTGGTGGGCGGGGGCGGGGGGTGCATTTCCTTCTACGACCGTCTAGCCGGGACGGTCCCCGGACGGCGGGTCGGCGGGGAGACTCCGGCGCGGGTACCGAAGGACCATCCTGTACATGCAGTCGGTGCCGACCGGCCCGAAGGTCCGGGAGTCGTCGCGGGTCAGTGGCCGCTGGTCGGAGAGGACGAAAACCCTTCCCGTGGGCACTGCCCACCGCCCATCGGGCGTGGAGAACCCAATTCCCCAGTGGTCGAGACCGGAATTCCCGTCGATCAGAACTTCTCCCCCCTCGATGTTAATCATCTCTCCGCCCATACCCACCACTCGTTTGACCATCCAGAATCCGTCTCGGTGGGGATGCGGGAAGGCAACGATGCTCCCCCGCCGGATGGACCCTGCCCGCCGGGGCAGGCGTCCGATGAACCGGGCGCCGTCGGGCAGCGCAGGGCTCATCGAGGCGCCGGAGACCGCGAAGCGTCTGAGGCTGAGTCTGCTCATCATCGCTATTCTGGCTACTACAGGATTCCTGTTTACCCCAGAGAGGAGTTAACCATGCCGCTATTCAGGCCTGCCACCGTCGTTCATGCCCACTGCGACCTCTTTTGTGGAGTTTATGACCCCGCCCAGGCAATGATCGAGGCTCGCTCGGTGCTCAACGCCTGCACCAAGTACGCCGAATCCGACGATCCGGTGTTCCGGGACAGGTGCGTCATCATCAAAGAGCAGCAGGCCGAGTTGGTGAAGCACCACCTCTCGGTGCTGTGGTCGGACTTCTTCAAGCCCCATCACGCTGATTCGTTCCCCCAGTTGCATGACCTGTTCTGGCGGGCTCTCAAAGCCGCCGGTGATGCCAAGAAGTCGATGGATCCAGCTGTCTCCCAGGGTCTGGTTGACTTGATCGGTGAGATCTCCGGCATTTTCTGGCAGACCGAAGAGTCGAAGGCCGCGGGGGTCTACCCGCCCGCGTAGCCGGGCTTGTCGCGGGGTTGGGTCGACACCTACCGTGGGTTTTGCCAGAGGTTGTGAAAAAAGTTGTGCCGGGGAGGTTGATCCTGTCCCACCGGGCATCCCATACTGACGCCAGCTAAACACCACGACCGGTCCGCCCAGGCGTCGCCCGGACCACGTCAAGGGATCAAATCGATCTGATCAAGAGGCCCCGCGCCAGGCTGGACGGAGCCTGTTTGCTCATGGAAAGGTGGTGGCGGGGGTGGGCTTCCCGAAATAGGGGCCGGGAATTTCGCGAGTTCCCGTTTTGGTAGACGTATCCCGGTTTGACCGGCCAGCCTGGCGACTTGCCCTTCACTTGCTTGCCCTGTCGTTACATCCGGGACACAACTCAGCCCGGCCCGAACCGAGGCGATGCGCGTCGGCTTTGCACAGGTTTCAATCCAAGAGATCCTCGTCCAGCTTGGCGAATAGCGGCCGGGGCGCTTCCAGGGCTGCTGGGACCAACGGAGACCGGCGCCAGCCTCCATCCGACACCGAACCCGGCTGTCCGAGCATCGCGTGGAGCCTCTCGGAGGAAAAGGGCAGGTAGGGAGAGAAAGCTGTCTTCAGTCCGTTGATCGAGGAGAGAGCGGTGTGAAGCACCGTCTCGGCCCGTCGAGGATCCTGTTTGCGCAATAACCAAGGAGCCTGGGCGTTGAGGTAGACATTGACCGCCTGGGCGCCTTCCATCGCCTGGCGCAGTCCAGCACGTAACTCCACTCTCTCCAAGAGCTTCCCGGCCTGCTCCAGACCGGCGTCGATCTTGGCCAGTAGGGCCACGTCCCCGGTGGCGGGGGAACCGCCCTCCGGCATCCTGGCGCCGTACCAGGAATGAGCCATGGAAAGCACCCTGTGGACCAGGTTCCCCCAGGTGGCCACCAACTCGTCGTTCACCCTTCGGATCAACTCGGAGTCGGAGAAGTCGGTGTCGTTCTGCTCGGGGAGCACCGATCCCAGCGCGTAGCGGAGAGCGTCGGGTTGGAGGCGGTCGGCGTACCAGCTTATCGAACGGCCCACTCCCCGGCTGGTGGAGGCCTTTTCCTGGCGGAAGGTCACGTACTGGTTGGCCGGAACATCGGTGGGGAGGTTGAGTCCCCCGTATCCCATCAGCATGGCCGGCCAGATGACCGCGTGGAATGGGATGTTGTCCTTGCCGATGAAGTAGTAGGACTCGGCATCCGGGTCCTCCCACCAACGCTTCCACTCGTCAGGGGTCCCCTGTATCTGCGCCCACTCTTTGGCGGCCGACAGATATCCGATCACCGCGTCGAACCACACATAGATACGCTTCCGGTCCCCTAGCCGGTCGGCGGGTGGAGGGAGGGGCACTCCCCAGGAGAGATCCCGGGTTATGGCCCGCTGGGGCAGCCCTTCGTTCACCATGCCCATCGCCCAGTTCTTGACGTGGCGCCGCCAGCCCTGCCGCGTGGTCAGCCAATCGCCCAACCGTTCCTCGAAGGCGTCCAGCCGCAAGAAGTAGTGCCTGGTCTCCCGGGTCACCGGGGTGGCCTCCGACATCCTGCTGCGAGGCTCGATCAACTCGACGGCGTCCAGGGTGCGGCCGCAGTCGTCACATTGGTCTCCCCGGGCGTCGCGGTATCCGCAGTGGGGACAGGTCCCCTCCACATAACGGTCGGGAAGGAACCGCTCGGCCTGCGGGTCGAACAACTGGATGGAGGCCCCTTCCGTTATGTAACCCTTCTCCAGGAGGCGGGAGAAGACGTCCTGGGTCACGGCGTAGTGATTGGGGGTGCCGGTGGACGTGTACAGGTCCCAGGAGATCCCCAGCTTTTCCCAGTCGGCCACGAACTCGGCGTGATAGCGGTCCACGATCGCCTGGGGCTCCACGCCCTCCTGGTCCGCCAACACCGTGATGGGTGTTCCGTGGACATCGCTGCCCGACACCATCAGCACCCGATTGCCCGCCAGGCGGTGATAGCGGGCAAAGATGTCGGCGGGCAGGTATGCGCCGGCCAGGTGTCCCAGGTGGCGGGAGCCTGCTGCATAGGGCCACGCCACCGCAACCAGTATGTGACGTGAGGAGTTCACCGGTGACCTCCGAGTTTACCCGGCAGCGGGGGGACCGGCTGATGCGGCTCTCCGCCGATCGTCCTGTCGATCGGGGCGGTCGCTGACCACGATGCCGAGGGCCACCGCCCCCATGCCCACGATCAGTTGCGGGGTGACCGGCTCAGACAGCAGCGCCACTCCCAGAGTGACTCCCAGGAGAGGCGAGAAGTACCCGGTGAGGGCCGCCCGGGCGGCGGTCGTGATGCGGGAGGCCCACATGAAGGCTGCGAAGGAGACGGCCGTGGGAACCGCTCCCATGTAGACGATCAGCCACAGCGCGGTGGTGTCGATGGTGAGGTACCCCTGGTACCCGCCGAAGGGAATCGACAACAGCCCCAGGATCACCGTAGACGTCAGGTACTGGGAGACGATCAGGGGTGCGTTCCGGTGACGTACCGCGTACCGCCGGGTCAGCGCACCGCCCAGCCCTGCTGAGATCGAACCCACCGTCATCAGGACCACCCCCAGAATCCATCGGGAAGACGGCTCTCCAACCGGCGCCCAACCCATCACGGCGATACCCGCGATCGCCAGAGCCAGGCCGGGTAGCCGGGCCATCCTGAAGGTCTCTCCCGGCACCACCCAATGGGTCAGGAGGATGGTGGTCAGCGGGATGATCCCCACGATCACCGCCCCGATGCTGGCCGGTATCACCAGGAATCCCAATGTGAACAGGATGGTGGGAACAGTCATGTTGAACACCCCGATGGCTGCCCCCGCCACCAGCGTCTCCCGGTCCATTCTGAGATTGCGCCTGGTCAATGCGAGCGTGGTGACGATCACCGCGGTTCCGATCGTCTGCTTGAGCGGGAAGATGGTGAATGGGTTGACTCCGAGGAGGAGAATCGCCCGGTTGGCGGCCGGGGCGCTTCCCCACGCAAGGGAGGCGATCATGATGGGTATCCACGGGTTGTGGGTGAAGGCGAACCAACGCCCGCTTTCGCCGAACGCGGCCGGGCCCAGCCCGTTGCGGATGGGGGTCTTGTGGCCGAACATGGATGGCGGTCTCTCCAGATCTGGATTGGGGCGGGCTGTTGGTGGCGTGATTCTCTCAGATGGCTTGGCAGGTTGGAGAGACCCACCGGAAAGAATGAAGCGGGGACGGGAACGGATTCTCTCCGTGCCCACTCCTTCAGCCCTTCGGGGTGACCCTCCCCGACGACTCTAGCAAGGGGGAGTCGTCCGGGCCGCGGCTCTCCGTCGGTCGTCCTGGCGATCGGGGCGGTCGCTGAACACGATGCCCACCGCCACCGCCAGCACTCCCACTGTCAGTTGCAGCGTGATCGGTTCCGACAGGAGCACCACTCCGCCCATGGCTCCCAGCACCGGCACTGCGTACCCGATCAGGGCGGCCCGGGCGGCGGTGGCGATCCGGGAGGCCCACATGAAGGCCGCGAACGAGATCACGGTGGGCACCGCCGCCATGTAGATGATCAGCCACAGGCTGGCCGTGTCGATGGTCAGATAGCCGGCGTAGCCGTTGAAGGGGATCGAGATCAGCGAAAGAAGCGCCGCCGAGGTGATGAACTGGACGACGATCAAAGAGCGGTTCTGGTAGCGGACCGCGAAGCGACGGGTGAACGCCCCTCCCAACCCGGCGCAGGCCGCCCCGAGGGTGGTCAGGGCTACACCCAGAATCCACCGGGAAGAGGGTTGACCGACCGGCGCCCATCCGATGATCGCCACCCCGAACATCCCCAGCAGAAGACCTGGCAGCCTGCCGAGCCGGAACCGTTCTCCGGGCACGACCCAGTGGCTGAAGAGAATGGTGGTGAGGGGGATGACGCCCGCGATCACCGCTCCGATGCTGGCGGGGATTATCTCGAACCCCAATGTGAACAAGATGGTGGGCACCGTCATGTTGAAGATGCCGATCACCGCTCCCGCTTTGAGAGTGTCAGCGTCGATCCTGGGCAGGCGTCCCACCAGGGCCAGGGCAGAGATCACCATCAAGGCCCCTCCGGTTTGCTTGAGAGGGAAGATGGTGAAGGGACTCACCCCGTTCACCAGTACAGCTTTGGTGGCGGCCGGGGAGCTTCCCCAGGCCAGCGAGGCGATTGCGATCGGTATCCATGGATTGTGGGTGATGCCATGCCACCGCCCTGCGGCCCCTGACCCGTGGGCGGGTTGTCTTCCTACAATCGGGGCTCTATGGCCGAACATGTGTTGACTGTTGCTCCGGATCGGGCGTGGACGGGACTGTCAGAGCGAGAACTCCGCTCTCTTGTGAGATCGGCGCCGTCGACCGATGAAGTGATGGTGGAGGAGCGGGTCGCGGCACTCTCCACCCGTTCGATCAAGCGGGAAGCCAAGATGTGGGCTTTGCGGGCCGCCATATCCATGACCGACTTGACCACCCTCGAGGGGATGGACACCAGAGATAAGGTAAGACAACTCTGCCATAAGGCTATCAGGCCGGACCCCACGGACTTCTCCATTCCCCCGGTGGCGGCGGTGTGCGTTTATCCCAACCTGGTGGGGGCTGCGGCGGAGGTTGTGGGAGGCAGTGCGGTGAAGGTGGCGGCGGTCTCCACTTACTTCCCGTCGGGGCAGGCTCCCCTCGACCTGAAGATCGCCGAGACCACCCAGGTGGTTGCCGACGGGGCGGACGAGGTGGACATGGTGATCGATCGAGGGGCGTTTCTGGCGGGGGACTACGTGAAGGTCTTCGCCGAGGTGGCGGCTGTCCGGGAAGCGGCGGGGGATGCATGCCTGAAGGTGATACTCGAGACCGGAGAGCTTGGGTCCTACGACAACGTTCGAAGGGCCTCCACGCTGGCTATGGCGGCCGGCGCCGATTTCATCAAGACCTCCACCGGCAAGGTCTCCCCGGCTGCCACCCTGCCGGTGACCCTGGTGATGCTGGAGTCGATCAGGGACTTCTATCGCAATACCGGAAGAGCGGTGGGGATGAAGCCCGCCGGGGGGATTAGCTCCGCCAAACAGGCCATCAGATGGCTCGTCCTGCTCAACGAGACCCTCGGTCTTGAGTGGATGACCCCCCAACGCTTCCGGTTCGGGGCCTCAAGCCTGCTCAACGACCTGTTGATGCAGATCAGATGGCTGGGGACGGAGAGGTATCAGTCCCCCGACTACTTCACCAGGGCCTGAGCGCGTGGGCGTCGACGACACTCTTGCGCCCCGTCCTGACGCGGGCCTGCCCATGTGGGAGTACCAGGAATCCCGCGAGAATCCTGATCTGGCCGAGGTCCGCGACCGATCGGGGCTGTGGATAAACGGAGAGGAGACCGAGCCTCTCTCCGGCAAGTGGTTCTCCACCATCGAGCCGGCCACCGAGGGGCATCTGTCAATGGTGGCCGAGGCGGGGCCGGCCGATGTGGACCGGGCGGTCGGCGCCGCCCGGGACGCGGCGGCGGAATGGGCCGGTTTGCCCCCCATCGAGAGGGCCAAGTCGCTGTTCCGCATCGCCCGGCTGATCCAAGAGCGCAGCCGCGAGTTGGCGGTTCTGGACACACGGGACGGGGGAAAGCCGATCCGTGAGGCCCGGGACACCGATCTCCCGCTGGTGGCCGCCCACTTCTTCTATCACGCCGGGTGGGCCGACAAGCTGGAGTACGCCTTTCCGGGAGCCGCTCCTCGTCCCTTGGGAGTGGTGGGACAGGTGATCCCTTGGAACTTCCCATTGCTCATGGCGGCCTGGAAGGTGGCGCCCGCCCTGGCCACCGGTAACACGGTGGTTCTCAAACCGGCGGAGACCACTCCGCTCTCGGCGCTGCGATTGGCTGAGATCGCCGCTGAAGCGGGTCTCCCCCCGGGGGTGCTGAACGTGATTCCCGGCGCCGGGGAGACCGGGGCGGAACTGGTGGGCCATCCGGGAGTGGACAAGGTGGCGTTTACCGGCTCGACGCAGGTGGGAAAGGAGATACGAAGACGGCTGGCGGGCTCGGGGAAGGCGCTCACCCTGGAGTTGGGTGGGAAGGGAGCGCACTTGGTGTTCGAGGATGCGCCGTTGGATCAGGCCGTGGAAGGGGTTGTGAACGGCATCTTCTTCAACCAGGGACAGGTCTGCTGTGCGGGCAGCAGGCTTCTGGTGCAGGAGTCCATCGCCTCCGAGTTCGTGGATCGCCTTCGCCGCCGGCTTTCCACCCTTCGGGTGGGGGATCCCCTGGACAAGAACACCGACATCGGCGCCATCAACTCGGCCGCCCAACTGCGGAGGATCACCGAGTTGGTGGAATCCGGGCAAGAGGAGGGCGCCCTCATCTACCAGCCGCCGTGCGACCTGCCGGAGAGAGGATTCTGGTTCCCTCCCACCCTCTTCACCGATGTCTCACAGTCCCACCGCATCGCCCGGGAGGAGATCTTCGGTCCGGTGCTGTCGATTCTCACCTTCCGCACCCCGGACGAGGCGGTGGAGCGGGCCAACAACACCCCGTACGGGCTGGCCTCCGGCGTTTGGACCTCCAAGGGGTCCCGCATCCTGTGGATGGCCGACCGCCTGGCGGCGGGGGTGGTGTGGGCCAACACCTACAACAAGTTCGACCCTGCCTCCCCGTTCGGGGGAGTGAAAGAATCCGGGTTCGGCAGGGAGGGGGGTCGACACGGCCTGGCGGCCTACCTGAGGGGAGTCGGGTGATGGGTGAGCGGCTGGCCGTTCGAAAGACCTACAAGCTCTACATCGATGGGGGCTTTCCACGGTCCGAGTCGGGCCGCACCTTCCCTGTTGTCTCCGATGACGGCTCGGAGGTGGTTCACATCTCCCGGGCTTCCCGCAAGGATCTGCGGATGGCGGTGCGCGCCGCCCGCGCCGCCCTGGCGGGATGGAAGGGGCGATCCGGATACAACCGGGGCCAGGTCCTCTATCGGATCGCCGAGATGGTCGAGGACCGGGCTGCGACTTTTGCCGCCCAACTGGAGTTGGGAGGCTCCTCGGCCGAGGATGCCCGGGGGGAAGTCGGGGAGGCCATCGACCTCCTGATCTGGTATGCGGGCTGGTGCGACAAATACATGCAGGTGGTCGGGAACATGAACCCGGTGGCCGGGCCGTTCTTCAACATCTCCGTCCCCGAACCGGTGGGGGTGGTGGGGGTGATCGCTCCCTCCGCACCGGTGCTTCGGGGGCTTGTGGCGGGGCTGGCTCCCGTCGTCTCGAGCGGGAACACAGCCGTGGTGGTGGCCTCCCCCGCCCAGCCGATGATCGCCATCACCCTGGCGGAGGCGCTGGCTACGGCCGATGTCCCGGCGGGGGTGGTGAACATCCTCACCGGTTTTCCCGAGGAACTGGCGCCCTGGCTGGCCGGCCACATGGACGTCAACGGCGTAGACTTTTCGGGAGTTCACCCCGAGGGCATCTCGGATCTTGAGGAGGCGGCGTCCCACAACCTGAAACGCACCGGGCGCTGGGAGGGATCCGACGCCAACCTCTACAGGATCTCGGCCTTCACCGAGATCAAAACCGTCTGGCATCCCAAGGGCCGCTAGCAGTCTCCACACCCCTGATGGGGGCGCCCGGTAGGGAAGAGTGTTAAGAATAAGGCCCCATTCGTTTACATTTCGTTGGGGAATTATATACCAAAGTGGCGAAAGTAGGAGGGGTGCGCTCGCCTAGCTAAGTCTGGGTTTTGAGGTACTTCCAGTCCTTACGCCGCTTCGGAGGGGTGGTTATCACGGCCCGGGCGATGTTCTCGGGTGTGTCTGGGATAGGCGGGGGGAGGGGCTTCTCGACTGGGCGGCCCCTCTGGCGCCGTTCGGGTTTGGCGGTGGTGGTCATTGTTGTCCGTTGAGTAGGGCGTTGATGCCGTCCTGAAGACGGTCCACTTTGTCTTCTAGACGATCCATCCTCGTGTCCAAGCGATCCATCCTCGTGTCCAAGCGGGCGAACCCAGCATTCATCTTGCCTTCGAGACGATCCAGCCCCGAGTCGAGCTTGCCTTCGATGCGGTTGAGATGGTCGTAGATGTCCTGCGGAAGGCGGGTGACGTCAGCAGGTGGCTTCATGCGAGAAGTCATGACCGGTCCAGCTTAGCAAAGAGGGAATGTAGTGGTCATAACCAACCATGGTAGCAGAGCGACGGGTAGAGTTGGGTGTGGAAAGGACAGCCCCATGACCAGAACCATCACCATAGCCTTGCTTCTGCTGCTAGTGGCGGGATGCACAGCCTTAGAAGAACTCAGCGCAGACCTATCCAATGTCGAAACGGACTTCCCGACCACCACCAGAGGCACTACCTCCACAACATCGGCACCGGACTTTTTCGAGGAGCGGTGCAAGGTGATAGATGACGACTTCGCCGGTGATCATTGGGAGGTGTCATGCCGTTTGGAACTTGACTGGGGCGGGACCGAGGACGGTGTGTACTTCGAGGTACGGTTCTATGACGAAGAAGGGTTCCAAGTTGACCGCATCAACGAGAGAGTCAATCTGAAACCCGGACGCAATGTGGTGACTCTCACTGGATATTCCAAACCGTTTATATCCTTCAAGACCTTCACGCGGTGACATTGTGAGTACAAGGCATCTGTTTATCGTTCTGGCGTTCGTGTTGGGGCTGACCGGTGGGGTGGTGCTGGCCAGATCCACCACCGGGTTTACGGACGTACCTGCCGGTCACTACGCCGAGGACGCCATCGCCTGGGCAGTCGAACAGGGCATCACCCAGGGATGCGCCGACGACCGCTTCTGCCCCGACGAGAAGGTCACCCGCGCCGAGATCGTCACGTTCCTCTACCGCTACCACCTGCAAGAGCAAACATCCCCGACCACTACCTCCACGACCTACACCCTTCGCCCAGGGCAATACGCTCCAACCACCGGCGAAACCGCCCAAACGTCACTGGCGAAAATGGAGCACATCGACATAGCACCGGCGAACTGCGACGGATGGATCTCCGGGGGTGCCTACTTCGAGAAGTTGCCGCCCACCATGTTCTGGCGCCGGGGCGACACCGTGGGCTATCTGAGCTACGGAACACACACGACAGTCGATTTTGTGGTGTCTCCCTATGAGGCGTGGTGCTCCGGCGTGCGTAACAGGATGTTCACGTTGGATGCGTACAACACGCGGCCCGTCGTGGGGTCGGTGGACGAGTCCAAGGCTTACTTCGACCCGTTGGAGTGGTGGAACCGCGACGATCCGGCTTCTCCGCAGAACACGAACTATCCCGGCTGGTGCGAGTATCTACACATGCACGTGGACGTCAAGTACCGCTACCAGGCCACCATGGACCAAGCAGAGTACGACTTCGTGAAAGAACAGCTAGGAAACTGCTGAACCAGTACCGCCGAGTGAAGGGCCTAAACTCAGGGAGTGGATAGCTGACGGTTCGGGTCTCCCTTATCCCGAGACCCGAACTGCGCTCAGCACCGTGACAACCAAAAACATCACTCCAAGGAGAACACGATGCCGAACGGCTCGTATGATAGCCGGCCGCTTGTCGAGGTCAAGATCACCCATCGACACGAGCGAGTCACCCATCCCACCACGGCAGTCAACAGACTGATAGCGGATCACATTCACAAGAAACTCCAAGGCAACCCGTCCAGTCTCACCGACGCAGACTTGCAAAAAGCCGCGTTAGCAGACCACCGATCAGGACGTAAACGTGTTAGACGGCGGCGTCGGCGAAGACAGAAACGGGTAGTCGTCTACGAACTCTAGGTTGCGTGGGTTCTCCCGCCCGCTTTGAGGTCTTCGTAGCGGAGTCGCTTGCCCAGCATCCCCACGACCATCCAGCTCATCTGATGGATCGTGTCCAAATCTCGCATGTTGTGACGCCCGGCGAACTCGTTCACATACCGTTGGAGGTGCTTGCGGGATAGACGGTGGTAGGTGCCGTGATACCCGCGTTTCAGCATCGCCCAGAACGACTCGACGCCGTTCGTGTGCGCCTCCCCGTTCACGTATTCGCTGATGGAGTGTTTGACGGTCTGGTGGTTCGGCAATCCCTGATAGGCTTTGGCGTCGTCGGTGAACACCTCCGCCCCACCGTCCATGTGTGACAGGGCAAACCCCTGAAGCGTCAACTTGTCGGTGCGGTCCACCACCCGAGCCGACACCCAGTTCGTAGCCCGGTCCTTCGCCCCAACCACGGCGGTCTTACCAACTGTGCCGCGGCCGAGGTTGGCTTTCTTGTGAGCGTGCTTGTTCTTCTCCTTGCCCCCGATGTACGTCTCATCGACCTCCACCGGCCCGGAGAACACCTCGTGCTGGTCTCCCCAAGCCTCCCGAATCCGATGCGCCAGATGCCATGCCGACTTCTGAGTGATCCCGAGGTCTCGGTGGAGCTTCATCGACGACGTGCCTTTGATGCTCGTGTTGAACAGATAAATCGCTATCGCCCAAACCCGATACCCCAGCTTCGATGATTGCATCACACTGCCGGTCTTGGTCGAGAACTTCTTGTTGCAGTCCCGACAGCGGAAGGGCATGGTCTTGTGAGCGCATCCGTCCTGCACCCTGTCGCTCCCGCACTGGGGGCAGGTGATGCCGTTCGGCCACCGCAACCCGCGGAACCACGCTTCGGCGGTGTCGTCGTCGGGGAACTTGGCGAATAGGTCGATCAGGCTGATGCCTGTGCGGTGTGCCTTTCCGGGGGCTTTGATCCGAGCTTCCATATATGGAAGCATAGTGGCGGCCTGTGACAAAACCGCAGGTCAACTAGGGGTTATGCATGCAAATTGGTGGGGAAACGACGAGGACGATCAAAGCCTCCCGTGACCTTCCTAGCAATAAAAGTCATGCACTCCGATTCAAGTAACTCCTTGGCGCTGACTCTCACATCGCTGGGACGTCCCTCGTCATCCAACGCGGCACAGATCACACGCCGTAAGACCAGATCTAGTTCCGCTCGCTTCTTGTCGGCATAAGCATCAACAGCCGCTGCGACTTCGTTGCCGAATTCAAACGGGTCCACTTCAGGTTGCTGACCACGAGGTGACCGCACCGGACGGTTCTGGTATAGCCATCGCATGGCGAACTCTTGACCTATCGTCATCTCGCCCATTGCAAGGCGAGTCTACAATGTCAAATCCCGGTTTCGCCACTTTGGTATATAATTCTCTTTCGTTGAGAAGGGGGGTATTATCTTCAGCGTTCATTAAAAGAGTGAACTGTCAAGAATTTTCGCTGTTCGGATGAAAGGAGAGAATCATGCTCCACCTACCAACAACAACGAGGGCTAAGGGGTTGCTCAAGTTCCTGGTCGTGCTCTCTTGCGCAGCGCTGGTCCTTTCGGCTTGCGGCGACGATGAGACCGAAGAGCCAACCGCCACTGCGGCGCCGACCACTGCAGCCCCGGATGAACCCATGGATGAGGAGATGCCCATGATGGACCATCTGGGCGATGGTTCGCTGGGTGTCGTTGAAGTGGGGCCGGGTGAGGCTGTTCAGATTCGGTCGTTGAATGCGATTACGGGTGATGTGGCTT